>DASVDC010000070.1:0-16786 GCA_036381275.1 Pseudomonadales bacterium
AACGCATTGACCAAATCTGGCGGTGTGGCGCCGGCGCCCGCTCGTCCGACGTATCAAGCGCCTCCGCCGCGAGCCCGCGACGGGAGCGCGAAGTCGGATGGGAGAGAGAATCTACAAATACCTGGTGCGCCTGCCGATCGCGATGCGCGACATGCTGGCGGAATCGGCCGAGTACCACCGGCGCAGCATCAACTCGGAGATTGTAGCGCGACTGTACCAGTCGTTCAGCGGGCTGCCCGGCGTCGAGGAGCAGCACGCGCTGATGCCGCCGATGCAGGAGCAGTTCGACCGGCTGCTGCACCGCGATCTCACCCCGGAGGAGGAGCAGCTCATTCGCCGCTTCCGCTGTCTGTCCGGCGCGAAGCGCGAGGCGTTACTGGATCTTCTCGGGTGAGCCGCCGATGCCACAACTCACCTTATCCCCGTGCTTCCACCCCACCACCGTCGTGATGGTGGACGACAACGAGGCGTTCCTGCAGAGCCTCGCGCTGGAGCTGCCGTCGACGCTCGCGTTCCGCGGCTTCACCCATCCGGAGGAGGCGCTCGCGTTCCTCAACAAGCCGACCACGCTGCCGCCGCTGGTCGACCGCTGCTTCACGATCGATCGCCGGGACGACCACGCGCTGATTCGCCTGGATCTCGGGTTGATCGAGCAGGAAATCAAGCACCTCGAGCGCTTTCAGCGGGTCTCGGTGGTGCTGATCGACTACGCGATGCCGTTCGTCGACGGGCTCGAATTCTGCGAACGGCTGCGCGACCCGTACGCGCGCCGCGCGATGCTGACCGGCGTTGCGGACGAGAAGCTCGCGGTGGAAGCGTTCAACGCCGGCCTGATCCACCGCTACATGCCGAAGCAACGGGCCACCGCGGTGGAAGCGGTGATCGCGTTCATCGCCGAGCTCGAGCGCGACTACTTCAACCAGTCCATGGCCCGCCTCAGGACCGCGCTCGCGATCGACCCGCCCGGCTTCCTGGTCGACCCGGAGGTCGCGGTGCACATGCAGCGCCTCGTGCACGAAGAGCAGGTGACCGAGTACTACCTGGTGACCGATCCGCCCGGATTTCTGCTGCTGCGCTCGAACGGCTCGGGGCTGCGCCTGGTGCTGCTCGACGAGGCCGCGCACCGCCAGCAGATCGAGCTGGTGCGCCGCTTCGACGCGCCGCCCGAGATCCGCCGCGGCATCGAGTCCGGCGAGCTGGTCGGCGTGTTCAGCGGCGAGAGCCCGGGCGACTACTTCGGCGAGGTCTACCCGTGGGCGGAAAAGGTGGTGCCGGCCACCCGTCTCGGCCGGCTCGGCTGGATCCAAGGGCTGGTGCGGGACGCCGCCACCGACATCGACTTCGATCCGGCGCAGTCGTCCTACGACACCTATCTGGCGCAGCTGGCCGGGGGTTGACCGAACGTCTCCGCTCCGGTCACCGTCCCACCGCTGTCGACAATCGAATCAATCCCGGGTGAGGAAGCGTTGGGCATGACGGCGGAAATCGCGCTGGTGCTCACCATCGCCTTCGCGGCGATCGTGTTGTTCGCAACGGAAAAGCTGCGCATCGATGCCGTGGCCCTGCTGGTGCTCGCCGCGCTGGCCCTTTCCGGCCTGATCGAGCCGGGCCAGGCCCTCAGCGGTTTCAGCAACCCGGCGACGATCACGGTGGCGGCCATGTTCGTGCTCGCGGCGGGGCTGAAGAACAGCGGGGCGCTGTCCGGCATCGGCGACTGGCTGAGCCGGGCCAGATCACCGTTCCTGTTCCTGGTTGCGCTGTTCGCGGTGCTGGCAGCGGTCGCCCCGTTCGTCAACAACACCGCCGTGGTCGCCGTGTTCATGCCCATCGTGCTGACCGCAACGGCCAGCATCGGCATGTCCGCGTCGAAGGCACTGATCCCCTTGTCGTACGTGTCGCAGATGGCCGGCGTCTGCACGCTGGTCGGCACTTCGACGAACCTGCTGGTGAACGGCATGGCCAAGGATCTCGGCCATCCCGGCTTCAGCATGTTCGAGTTCACACCGCTCGGCCTGCTCTGCCTGGGGGCCGGCTGCCTGTACCTGCTGACCATCGGCCGCTGGCTGTTGCCCGATACCCGGACTTCGGAGCTCGCCGAGCACTACGAGCTCGGCAAGTACATCACCGAGCTGCGCGTGATGCCGGATTCCTCGCTGATCGGCACGTCCGTGGGTGAAGCGAAGCTGGGGGAAGAGTTCGGCGTGTTCGTGCTCGAGCTGCTGCGCGGCGATGAAAAGGTCTGGTCGCCGAGGTCGCAGATACTCCAGGAAGGCGACGTGCTGCTGGCGCGTGGGGACTGGTCGAAGCTCGACGAGCTGAAGAACAAGGCCGGTCTCGAGATCGACTCCGAATTCAAGCTCAAGGCGCGCACGCTCGAGGAGGAAACACAGCGGGTGTTGACCGAGGTCATGGTCGCGCCGCGTTCGGCGCTGATCGGCAGCACGCTGGCGAACCTCGACCGGCGCTGGCAGCACGACGCGACGGCGCTGGCCATTCACCGCCGCGGTCAGATCCTGCGCGACCAGCTCAAGGACGTGTGGCTGAACGTGGGCGACGTGCTGCTGATGCTCGTCCCCGAAAGCGGCATGCCGGCGCTGCGCCGGGACTCGGACGTCATCGTGCTGAGCCAGCGCGAAGCGCGCACGGCCGCCGGGTGGCGGGCGCCTTTCGCGCTGATCACCATGGCCCTCGTGATCGCCGTGGCGGCCATCGGCTGGGCGCCGATCGCGATCACGTCGCTGGCGGGGGCAGTGGGAATGACGCTGGCCGGTTGCCTGAATTCCGACGACGTCTACGACGCGGTCGACTGGCGGATCATCATCCTGTTGGGTGGCCTGCTACCGCTCGGCATCGCGATGGCCGAGACCGGTGCCGCGCAGTTCATCGTCGACAATACGCTGGGACTGGTGAGCGCATCGGGGCCGCTGACCGTGCTGGCCGTGATCTACCTGATGGCGCTGCTGTTGACCGAGTTCATGAGCAATGCGGCCACCGCCGTGTTGCTCACGCCGATCGGTATGTCGACGGCCGGCGTGCTGGGCGTCGATCCCACGCCGTTCCTGATCGCGGTGACCTTCGCTGCGTCCACCAGCTTCGCCACCCCGGTGGGCTATCAGACGAACACCATGGTCTACAGCGCCGGCGGCTATCGCTTCACCGACTTCATCAAGGTCGGTCTGCCGCTGAATCTGATCTTCTGGGTGCTCGGCGTGATCTTCATTCCGGTCTTCTGGTCGTTCTGAGCGTGACGCGCTGACCGGCCGCAACGCGTGGTCAGCGCGCCGCCCGCAGGTGCCCGGGCAGCACCACGCGCTCCAGCGCTTCGAAGGCGAGCTCCGTCAGGATCGCCAGCACCGCGGCGGGAACCGCTCCCTGCAGGATCAGCCCCGTGTCGTTCAACGCGAGCCCGGTGACGATCGGATCGCCGAGCCCGCCCGCGCCGATGAAGGCCGCGAGGGTGGCGGTGCCGATGCTGATCACCGCGGCGGTGCGGATGCCGGCGAGCATGCTCGGCAGTGACAAGGGCACGTACACGTAGCGGAGCTGCTGCAGCCGCGTCATGCCCATCGCCTCGGCGACCCGCAGCAGCGTGGGGTTGATGGCCGTCAGCGCCGCGACGGAATTGCGCAGGGTCGGCAGCAGCGAATACAGGAACAGCGCGACGATGGCCGGCAGCACGCCGATGCCGAACAGCGGGATCATCAGCGCGAGCAGCGCGATGGACGGGACGGTCTGCAGCAGGCCGCAGAAGTAGACCACCGCGCGCGACACGAACGGGTGGCGGAACACCAGCAGCGCCAGCGCGACCGCGGCCACGACGCTCGCGGCGAGCGCGACCGCCGTCAGCTGCAGATGGCGCGCGGTGTTGCGCCACAGGCCGGACCAGAACACCCGGTCCTGGGTATCGGCGGCGAGCAATCCTCGCTCGGCGAGGAACGTGCCGGCGACCTCGGCGAACGGCCGCTGCTCGAACACCACGGCGGCATTCAGCCGCTGCATCGTGTCGTCGTCGAGCAGCCCCCCGAGGCGCTGCAGCGCGGCGATCGCCGCGGCGGGCAGCTCGCTGCGCGCGAGCGGAACGGCCAGGTACTCGGGGAAGAACCCACGATCGTCCTCGAGCAGCACCAGGCCGTAGCGCTCGATCTCGCCGTCGGTGGAATACGCGTCGGTCACGTCGATGGCGCCGTCCGCCAGCGCCCGGTAGGCGAGACCGTGCTCGATGCCGGTCACCCGCAGGTCGAGGCCGTAGGCTCGCGAGAGCCCGGGCCAGCCGTCGGCCCGTTCGAGAAACTCGTGGCTCACCACCAGTTTCAGATCCGTGGCGCCGGCGAGGTCGCCGATGCGCTCGATGCCGAGCGCCTCGGCCCGCTCGCGGGTCATCGCGAGCGCGTACGTGTTGTCGAAGCCGAGCGGTGTGAGCACCCGAATACCCTCCGCGCCGAGCGCGTCGCGCAGCTCCGGCAGGCTCGTCTCCACCGGCAGGTTCAGGATCGCCTGGCTGATCGTGCCCGTGTACTCGATGTAGACGTCGATCTCGCCCGCGGCGAGCGCCCGATAGCAGACCAGCGTGCCGCCGAGGCCAAAGCGGCGCTCGACGGGGAAGCCCGCGCGCTCCAGCAGCCGCGCCGCCATCTCCGCGAGCAGGTAGCCTTCGTTGAAGTTCTTGCTGCCGACCACGATCGTCTCCGCCGCTCTGGCGAACGGTGAACAGGCCGCGAGCACGCACGCGAGCACGAGCGGCAAACAGAACCCGATCCGGCGACGGGTCATCGGAGCTGCTCCATCAGCAGCGAGCGCACGTAGTCGTTCGCGGGCGCCTCGAGCACCGCGTCGGTCCGCCCGGCCTGCAGCACCCGGCCTTCGCCCAGGATCACGAGGTAACCGGCGAGGCGCACGGCTTCGCGCATGTCGTGGGTGACGAGCAGCGTGGTCACGCCCTCCTGCGCCTGCACCTGCTGGAAGGTCCGGTAGATGCCGACCCGGGTGATCGGGTCCACCGCCGAGAACGGCTCGTCGAGCAACAGCAGGCGCGGCTTCAGCATCAGCGCGCGGCACAGCCCCAGCCGCTGCTGCTGGCCGCCGGACAATTCGTGCGGGTAGCGCTCGGAGATGTCTTCCGACAGCTCCATCTGCTCGAGCAGCGCGCGGTAGCGGGCGTCGCGGCGCTCCCGGCTCCAGCCGGAGAGCCGCGCGGGCAGCTCGACGTTGGCACGGTTGGTCAGATGCGGAAACAGGCCGGCGCCCTGTACCGCATAGCCGATGCCGCGCCGGAACGCGACCAGGTCGTCCCGCGGGATCGGTTCGCCGAACACGCGCACCTCGCCCGAATCGGGGACGTGCACCGCGTTCACGAGCTGCAGCAGCGTGGTCTTGCCGCTGCCGCTCGCGCCCACCACCGCGGTGGTGATGCCGGAGGGAAGCTCGAGGTCGATGTGGCTGAGAACCGATCGGTCGGCGGTGAAGGATTTGGAGACGTCGTGGAAGGTGACGCTCGGGGCGGCGCTCACAGGCCGTACGCCTCGGCGAGATGGACGGCGTGCTCGGCGAGCTCGGCGAGCACCGGATCCGGCTCGGTGTTCTCGGCCTGCAACTCGGCGATGCGCTGACGGTAGCGCGGCAGGCTGAGCCAGGGCGCCTCGGTCGCCGACAGCTTCTCGCGTACGAAGCGCCGCCACTCGTCGCGTTCGGCCTCGCTCAGCAGCTCCGGGAAGCAGCGCGCCTTCAGCCGCGCCGCCAGCGTCGCGAGGCGCTTGTCGGCGTAGTCGAGGTCCTGCCAGCGGCCCTCGCGCAGGCCCTGCTGCAGCGTCTGGCAGCGTGATCGGTCGGGGTCCGCGAGGAATCCATCGTAGAGCGCGGCCTCCACGTCCGACGGCTCCTCCCGTTTCGGCGGGACGAACACGCGCATCAGCTTCTGCGCGAGGCCGGGACGGTTCAGCCGGCGCTGACGCTCCTTGATCAGCCGCCGGTCGAAGCCGAGCCGCGCCCAGTTCTCATCGTCGAGCACTTCGATGCCGGCGACGAACGGGCAGCGATTCAGACGCACCTGCTTGAGCGGCGGCCGCTGGTCGTTGTTCGGCTGGTAGAGCGCGGTGCGGATCTGCTCCTCCGACCACTCGAGCAGCGGCTCGATGTCGCACGTCAGGTCCGCGACCACGATCGCGTTGTTGTTGGTCGGGTGCCGGCAGACCGACACCACCGGCGCGACCCCGTAGCGCGCGCGCGGGTACATGCCGGAGACGTGCACGCAAAGGCGCGCGCCGAACGGCTCGAGCAGCGCGCGCAGGCGCCGCTTGTCCCGGCAGCCGAGGTAGTACTCGAACAGCTTCGGCTGGTGCGCGCGGATCAGCCGCGCGAGCGCCACCGTCGCGCGCACGTCCGAAAGCGCATCGTGCGCCTGCCCGTGCTCGATGCCGTTGGCCGCGGTCAGCGCCTCGAGCCGGTAGACGGGCAGGCCTTCCTCGTCCCGGGGCCACTCGATCCCGTCGCGGCGCAGCGCCCCGGCCGCCCGCACCAGATCGATCAGATCCCAGCGCGAGTTGCCGTTCTGCCACTCCCGGGCGTACGGGTCCATCAACGTGCGATACAGCGCGTGGCGGACGAATTCGTCGTCGAAGCGCAGGCTGTTGTACCCGACCACGCAGGTGCCTTCCGCCGAGAACAGCTCGAGCAGACGGCACATCGCCTGCCACTCGGTGATGCCCTCACGCCGGGTTCGCGCCGGCGTGATGCCGGTGACGCGGGTGGAGTCCGGGTTCGGCAGCACGTCGTCCGGCAGCGCGACGTACGTGCACACCGCGTCGCCGATCTCGTTCAGCTCCGGGTCGGTGCGCAGCCCGGCGAATTGAACGATGCGGTCCCAGCGGGGGTCGGTTCCGGAGGTTTCCAGGTCGTACCAGTAGAAGTTCTTCGCCATCGAGCCTTTCGAACAAGTTGCTTTGCGTTGGGCCGATCGGCAACCTTGCCCGCCATGCCCGTTCCCCCAGCATCCGCCGCCGCGCTGATCCAGCGCATCACCCTGCTGGCGGGGCCTATTGTGGCATTCCTGGCCGGATACCTCATGCATGCGGCCGGATCACCTACCGACGCCGCCGTCACTCTCGGCATCACGCTGCTGTGCGTGGTCTGGTGGGTATTCGAGCCGATTCCGATTCCGGCCACCTCGCTGGTGCCGCTCGCGCTGCTGCCGCTGCTCGGCGTGCTCACCGCGAGCGACGTCGCGCGCGCCTACGGCCACCCGCTGATTCTGCTGCTGCTCGGCGGCTTTCTGCTCTCCACCGCGCTTGCGAAGAACGGCGCGCACCGGCGCATCGCGCTGACCATGGTGCGTGCGTTCGGCGGCACCGGCGCGCGGCGGCTGGTGTTCGGCTTCATGGCCGCGTCGGGCGCACTGTCGATGTGGATCTCGAACACGGCGACGACCTTGATGCTGCTGCCCGTGGTCGTCGCGGTGCTCGAGGGCTCGGACGATCCGGAGCTCGCGCGGCCGCTCCTGCTCGGCGTCGCCTACGCCGCGAGCGTCGGCGGCATGGGCACGCCGATCGGGACGCCGCCGAACGTGATCTTCATGGGTATCTACGAGCAGCAGGTGGGCGTGCGGGTCACGTTCACCGAGTGGGTGAGCTGGGGCGTGCCGATGGTGCTGGTGTTGCTGCCGCTGATCGCGCTGTACCTGACCCGGCGGCTCGGCGGGCGCGGCGCGCCCGCGGTGCCGGAAGTCGGGCCCTGGCGCCCCGCGGAGGTGCGCGTGCTGTGCGTGTTCGCCGTCACCGCGCTGCTCTGGGTGACTCGGGCCGAGCCGGTCGGCGGCTGGTCGGCGCTGCTCGGCCTGCCGCGATCGGACGACTACATGGTCGCGTTCCTCGCGGTGGTCGCGCTGTTCGTGATCCCGGACGGGCGCGGCGAACGGCTGCTCGACTGGCAGACGGCGAATCAGATCCCGTGGGGCATGCTGATCCTGTTCGGCGCCGGCATCACGATCGCCGAGGCGTTCGTGCAATCGGGCCTGAGTCGGAGCATCGGCGACGCGGTCGCGGGTCTCAGCACGCTGCACCCGTTCCTGATCATCCTCTGCATCTGCCTGGTGGTGACCTTCCTCACCGAGACCACCAGCAACACCGCCACCTCGACGCTGCTGATGCCGATCCTGGCCGCGGCCGCGCTCGGCGCCGGCGTCGACCCGAAGCTGTTCATGATTCCGGCCGTGCTCAGCGCGTCATGCGCCTTCATGCTGCCCGTCGCCACGACCCCCAACGTGATCGTCTATTCGACCGGCAAATTCACCATCGAACAGATGGCGCGAGAGGGCCTCGCAGTGAATTTCATCGGCGCGGCCGTGCTCTCGATCATGTGCTACCTGCTGATAGCGTGAAGCGGGCTCGACGCCTTCGAGGAGCGCGGCCCGGCGCTCGCCCGGGCCGAGCTCGGTCAGCGCGCGCACCCGCTCGAAGAACGCGTGCCAGCTCCCGTCCACCGATTCGAACAGTCGGGCGAAGCCCGGCACCAGGTCTTCGTAGGTCGCGACCGACACCAGCCGGGCGTTGTTCAATCCCGCCATCAGCGGATCGAAGCGACCGCCCCCGAGCCGCTCCCGGTGGTCCACGTAGCACTGCGACGCCGCCGCCAGCACGTCGGCCTTGAGCCGGCGCTTCACGTCGTCGCTGAACCGACTCGTGTACACCTGGCGCAGCGCCTTGCGGGTCTGGCCGAGCAGGTCGAGCAGCCGGCGCCGCTCGGAGAGCGCC
Organism: Pseudomonadales bacterium; assembly: GCA_036381275.1. GTDB lineage: Bacteria > Pseudomonadota > Gammaproteobacteria > Pseudomonadales > Azotimanducaceae > UBA7803. The sequence continues at coordinate 8,742 of DASVDC010000070.1, forward strand.
CGCAGCCGATCGAGCTCGACCTGCACCTGACCGTGCGCGCTCAGCCAGGCCGACAGGCCCTGCCGGCCGACGAACGTCGCGAACGATTCGTTGAACGCGACGTCCCCCGGCACCCAGGCCTGCCCGTGGGCCAGCTCGTGGAACAACAGCGCCGCCAGATCCGGCTCCGGCCAGGTGACGAACGAGCTGAGCAGCGGATCGGCGAACCAGCCGAGCGTCGAGTACGCCGCGACGCCGCCGACGAACGTCTCGTAGCCCTGCTGCTCGAGCCGGCGCGCGTCGCGCTCGGCGTACTCCCGATCGAAGTAGCCGCGGTACGGCGCGCAGCCGACCACCGGATAGCACCAGCGGTACGGCGTCAACGACAGCTCCGGCACCGCGAACACGTTCCAGACCACCGCCGGGCGATGCAGATCCACGTAGGTGCGGTAGCGGTCGCCGGGATCCAGCGCGAGCTCGCGCTCGGCGAATTCGAGCACCTCCTGGCTGAACTTGAGCCGCTGATAGAGCAGGTCGGCTTGCGGATCGTCGGCGCGCTCCGCCTCGAGCCGGGCGAGGACGCGCTCGACCGGCTCCCGTCCGGTCAGTACCCGGAGCTGCCCGAGAGCGGCATGGGAGTAGTAGTTCAGGGACTGACAACCGGTGCCGAGCAGCACCAGGGCCAGCACCGCGGCCGCCGTCGCCAGTCGGCCGAAAACGGTAAAATGGCGGCGTCTCATGGTACCAGCTTAGACCAATGCACCTCCTGCGCGGCCTCTCGGCGCTCGCGGCAATCTCGCTGAACAGCCTCGTGCTGTGCGTGCCGCTGTACCTGCTCGGCGTGCTGCGGCTCGTCTCCCGCGGCCGGCTGCGGCGCCGGCTCGGGCGCTGGATGGACGGCGTGATCCAGCTCTGGGTCGCCGGCAACCGCGCGATCTTCCGCCTGCTCGGCGTGACCCGGCTGCACCGGCTCTGGGACGGCGACGCGGAGCTGTCACGCGACGGCTGGTACCTCGTGGTCAGCAATCATCAGAGCTGGGCCGACATTCTGGTGCTGCAGAACGCGCTCTGGGGCCACATTCCGATGCTCCGGTTCTTCGCGAAGCGCGAGCTGATCTGGGTGCCGGTGGCGGGCCTCGCGATGTGGTTCCTCGGCTTTCCGTACGTGCGCCGGTTCAGCGCGGAACAGATCGCCGCGGATCCGCGGCTCGCCGAGCTCGACCGGCAGACCACGCTCGCCGCCTGCGAGCGCTTCCGCGAGCAGCCGAGCGCGGTGCTGAGCTTCCTCGAGGGCTCGCGCTTCACCGAGGCCAAGCGCGAGGCGCGCGGCAGCCGATTCCGGAATCTGTTGAATCCCAAGCTCGGCGGGATGTCGTACGTGGTGGACGCGCTGAAGGACCGGATACACAAGGTACTGGACGTCACCATCGTCTACGGCGGCGGTGTCCCGACCTTCTGGGAGCTGCTGCAGGGGCGCTGCCGTCGGGTGCAGGTGGTGGTACGCTGCCTCGATCTGCCGCCGGCGATACGCGCCGCCGGCAGCGCGGACGAGGTGCGGGAACGGCTGCGGCCCTGGATCGAGCAACTGTGGCAGGAGAAGGATGCCCGCCTGACCGGACTGGCGGGGCTCGCGAACTGACATGTACGAGAGCCATTTCCAATTCGAGCAGGCGCCGTTCTCCATCGCGCCCGACCCGGCCTTCCTGTACCTGAGCGACAACCACAAGGAAGCGCTCGCGCACCTCAACTACGGTTTCTCCCACGGCGGCTTCGTGCTGATCACCGGGGAGGTGGGCACCGGCAAGACCACGCTGCTGCGCAATCTGATCAAGCAGACGCCGGACGACCTCGACGTCGCGTTCATCCTGAACCCGCGCCTGACGGTGCGGGAGCTGCTCGAGACGCTCTGCGACGAGCTCGGCGCCGACTACCCGAAGGGCGGCTCGCTGTCCGTCAAGCAGTACATCGACGTGCTGAACCGGCACCTGCTCGCGACGCACAAGGCGGGACGCGACACCGTGGTGATCATCGACGAGGCGCAGAACCTGTCGCCGTCGGTGCTCGAGCAGATCCGGCTGCTGACGAACCTGGAAACCGACAAGCGCAAGCTCATGCGGATCATCCTGATCGGCCAGCCGGAGCTCGCGGACCTGCTCGCCCGCGCGGAGCTGCGCCAGCTCGCGCAGCGCATCACCGCCCGCTATCACCTGAAGGGGCTCTCGCGGGAAGACACCACGGCGTACGTGATGCACCGGCTCGTCCGCGCCGGCGGCAATCCGAACCTGTTCACCGCGCCGGCGCTGCGGCGTCTGTTCCGGATCTCGCGCGGCATTCCGCGCGTGATCAACCTGGTCGCCGACCGGGCGCTGCTCGGCGCCTACGTGGAAGGCCGCCACCGCGTCTCCGCGAGCCTGGTGAGCCGCGCCGCCACCGAGGTGCTCGGCCGCGAACGGCGCGTCGGCCGCTGGATCGCGGCCGGCCTGGTCGCCGCCACCGCCACCGGCGTCGCCTCGGCGTATCTGCTGATGCCCGGCCAGCGCACGGTCCCGGCCGCCGATCCGGCCGCCGAGGTGGAAGCGGCCTCGGCCCCCTCTGTGGGAGCGGCCCCCTCTGTGGGAGCGGCCTCCGGCCGCGAACTCCCGGCCTCCACGACGGCGCCCGGCGCTTCCCCCGACCAGGATCTCCCCACCGACACCGCCGCCGCGGACCCGGCGCCGGAAGCCTCCACCCCCGCGCCCACCCTCACCCAGCCGGGCGCGGACCAGCCGCCGCTGCTGAGCGCCCCGTTGTCCCGGCCGGACATGCCGGCGTTCCGCACCCAGCGGCTCGCGTACCAGGAGGTGTTCAGCCGCTGGGGAGCCCCGATGGACGGCTGGGCGCCGGGGATGATCCCGTGCAACTACGCGCCGTCCGTGGGACTGCAGTGCCTGAGCCAGACCGGGAGCTGGAGCGACATCCGCCAGCTCAACCTGCCGGTGGTGCTGGAGCTCTGGGACCAGAACCCGTCGCCCTACTACGCGGCGGTCACGCGCATGACGGACGCGGGCATCGTGCTGCGGGTCGGCGACGAGCGCTACACGGTCACGCCCGCACACCTGCAGGATAACTGGTTCGGCAGCTTCGTCGTGCTCTGGCAGATGCCGCCCGACTACCACGGCGCACTGAGGCGCGGGGACAGGCATCCGAGCGTCCGCTGGCTGCGTCGCCAGCTCGACACGCTCGGCCTCGCGCCGCCGGCGCAGGAGGACGCCGCGCTGTTCGATGCGCCGTTGCAGGACGCGGTGATGGAATTCCAGCGCCGGGAGCAGCTCCTCGCCGACGGCATCGTCGGCCCCGCCACCTGGATCCGGCTGAGCGAACGGCTCGCGCTGCCGGCACCGCACCTGGACGGGTGACGCGATGTCGTTCGTGCTGGAAGCCCTGAAGAAACAGGAAGCGGACCGCGATCCGGACGCGGCAGTGTCCCTCGCCAAAGCGGGCGCGCTGCACCGGCGCCATCGGCGCTGGATGGCGCTGTTCGCGGTGGCAATGGCGGCGAATGCGGTGCTGGTGGGCTGGCTGCTGTGGGGCGGCCCGGCCGCGCCCCGCGCTGGTGACGGCGCGGCGGCGACCGTCGAGCAGCCGGCGTCGACGCAATCGGCCCCGCAGCCTCGCTCCTCAGCGATGTGGGAAGCACCGGCGGTGGCCGCAGAGCCCGGTCCGGCGCTCGCCGCCGAGCTGCGGCGCAGCGAACCGGCGCCCGCCCCGGTCACACCGCCCCCGGTGGCGGCGAAGCAACCGGAACCCGCGCCGGCGCCCGCCGCGGCCCAGACCTCGGCCCCGACCGCCGGGCCCGGCATCGTCGGACTGGACGAGCTGACCCCGGCCGAGCGCCGGCGCTTCCCCGGAATCGCGTTCTCGACCCACATCTACTCGGAGGATCCGGAGCTGCGGGCCGTCGTCGCGAACGGCCAGCGTCGCCAGGAAGGCGACCGGATCCGCGGCCTCGAGATCCTGCAGATCACCCGGGACGGCGTGGTGCTCGCGTTCGAAGACAAGCGCGTGAAGGTGCCGCTCGCGGTGGATTGGGATTCGCTCTAGTCAGGCGGTCTTGTGGGAGCGGCCTCCGGCCGCGAACAGAAGAGACCGAAACCGTTCGCGGCCGGAGGCCGCTCCCACAACAATCAAGCGTTCGCGGCCGGAGGCCGCTCCCAGAATCAGCCGACCTGGCGCAGCGGCATCGCCGAGCTCGAGCTGAGCCGGCAGATGCCGCTGTCGACGAACACCTTCAGGATGTCGCCGTCGACCAGCCCGCGGCGCGCTTCGTCGGCCAGCACGTCGAGCGCGGTGTCGATGCTCATCGCCGACTTGTACGGGCGGTCCATCGCGGTCAGCGCATCGAAGATGTCGCAGATCGTCATCACCCGGCTCGCGAGCGGAATCTGCTCGCCCACCAGGCCGTCGGGGTAACCGCTGCCGTCCAGCTTCTCGTGGTGCGCGCCGGCGATCTCCGGCACCCGGGCGAGCTCCGGCGGCCACGGCAGCACGGCGAGAAAGTCGCGCGTGTGCGTGACGTGCGATTCGATCTCGCGGCGCTCGTCCGGGGTCAGGCTGCCGCGGCGGATCGACAGCGCGGTCAGATCCGCGTCGCTGATCAGCCCGTCGCGGGTGCCGTCGAGCTCGAGAAACGCGTACTCGCGGAGCTTGCGCAGATGCTGGAAATCGCCGTCGTCGAGCGGCGTCGGCCGATTCGCGAGGCTGATGAACTCGAAGTACTGATCGAGCAGCGACAGCTCCGCCTCGAGCTCCCGGTGCAGCCGCCGGCGCGCGACCTCGAAGCCCTCGCGCGGGCGGTGCAGCATCTCGAGCTCCCGCTCCACCGTGCGCCGCCGCAGCCGCTCCTTCTGCAGCTCCACCCGGTAGCGGATGATCTCCAGCCGCTCGTCGGTCAGCTTGTTCGCCTTGAGCAGCACGTTCTCGCGCACACCGATCTTGCCGAAGTCGTGCAGCAGCGCCGCGTAGCGCACTTCGCGCAGGTGCTCGGGCGTCAGCACCACCGAGCGGAACCGGGACAGGCCCGATGCCGGCAACGCCTCGAGCAACGCCACCGTGGTCTCGGCCACACGGAACGAATGGCCGCTGGTGGAGGGATCCCGCTGTTCGATGGTCTTGACCGATGCCTGCACAAAGCCTTCGAACAGCCGGTGCACGTCGCGAATCAGCGTGTTCTTCTGCAGCGACACCGCCGCCTGGCTCGCCACGGCGTGCAGCAGCTCGCCGATCTCCTCGCCGAACGGCACCGGCTCGTCCTGGGTCGGATCGAGGCGGTTGATGAACTGCAGCACGCCGACGATCCGGTCGCGGTGATCGCGCATCGGGATCACCAGGATCGATCGGGTGCGGTAGCCGATCTCCTCATCGAAGCTGCGGTTGAACGAATAGGGCGCACCCGGCGGAATCTTGTACGCATCCGGAATGTCGAGCGTCTCGCCCGACAGCGCCACGTAGCCGGCCAGCGACGTCGGCGTCATCGGCAGCCGCCCCTCGACGAACGGCACGTCGATCGCGTCGTTCTGGGCGAGCTTCAGCACCAGCTCCGGCTCCTCGCCCTCCTCGTCCACCAGGTACAGCGACCCGGCTTCGCAGCCCGCGAGCACTCGCGCCTCGTGGAGGATCGTCTCGAGCAGCTCCTGGAACTCCATCCGGGTGGACAGCGACAGCGCGATGTCGGAGAGCTGGCGCATCCGGTCCCGCCGGGCGGCGAGCTCCCGGTGCAGGTCGAGAATGGTCAGGTTGCGCCGCCAGTGCTCCGCCGCGTGCGCGAACAGCGGCCGCAGCACCGACTCGTCGGCGCTCCACGGCACCACCAGGTCGGCTCCGTCGCGCTCGCCGGTGGTGATCATCAGCGCGTGCGGCAGCGCGCGCCGCAGCTGGACGAGATCCGCCGAGTCCGGCACGAACGCCATTGCCACCGTCTCGTCGACGGTCCCGTCGCCGACCGGGCCGCAGACCCGCCAGCCGGCCGCTTCGGCGCAGCGGCCGAGCAGCAGCGCCAGCGGCGCATCGACCCCCTCGCTCGGCGCGAGGGACAGACAAGGTTGAAGCTCCTGGGATTTCAACGAGCGGCGCCACGCAAACTGACTTCGTTCCACGACAGTATGGTCGGCGCCGCGAGAGGCGTATTAGACGCAGTTCACATCTCGGGTGAGCTTTCTGCCCGGTTCGACCTGCGGCACACCCGTGGGAGCGGGCCCGTTTCTGTGGGAGCGGCCCGTTTTGCTGTGGGAGCGGCCTCTGGCCGCGAATGCTCGGGAACAGTTCGCGGCCGGAGGCCGCTCCCACAGGGGGCGGGGTCAGAGCGAGGTCGCGCCGCTCAGGTTGCTGATGCGCCGCTCGATGTCGGCCAGGCGGGAGTTGAGCTGCAGCCGATACGCATCGATGGCCGCCACCGCCTGCTCGGTCTGCTCGACCCGGTCGGCGAGGCCGGAGCGGAGCTGGGCCACCGTCTGCTGGGCGGCGTTCACGCGGTCCACCAGATCGCGCTGGCTGCGCGAGATCTGCTGGATCTGCATCTGCAGGCTGTTGATCTCGTCGATCAGGCGCTGCTGATCCTTGAACGCGCTCTCGTGCCGGCCGATGGTGCTCTGGATGTCGCGGCTGGTCGTCTGGATCTTCCCGAGGTCGCCCTTCAGCGCCGCGATCGCCTTCTGGTTGTCCTCGATCCACTTGCGGTTGCGCTCGTTCGCGACCGCCCAGAGCTTGCGGATCTCGGATTCCCAGAAATTGATCTGCTCCGAGGTCGCCTGACCGCGCTCGGTCAGCGCCTCGTCGGTCACCCGGAGCCGGTCCTCCAGCACTTCGATCCGGGAACGCGCGTCGGCCAGGGCCTGCTGCTCCGCCCGGAGCATCTGGAACTGCTGCGCGATGAACCAGCCGGCCACCGCCAGGCCGCCGATCAGTACGACCAGGATCGTGGTGCTGAAGAAGCGCGATCCGCCGCCCTCGGGCGACCGGCGTCGGCCGGAGCCGCCCGGACGTCGGCGTCCCGCCACGTCGTCGGGGCTCGGAGCGATTGCGCCTCGTCCTGGACGCTCGGCCATAGACACTCCTGGGGTTGCGAAGTCGCAATTATAGACCGCGAGCCGAGGCCACTCACCCACGGCGCCTGTCCCCTGTGGGAGCGGTCTCCAGACCGCGATCCATCGGGACATCCCCAGTCGCGGTCTGGCCCAGTCGCGGTCAGGAGACCGCTCCTACAGGGGGACCTAAAACGAGCGGTGGAAGCCTACAGCCAGGCCAGCACGGCCCACAGCACCACCGCCAGCACGAGGCCGCTCACGATCACGCCGCGCACCGTGGTCATCGGGCCCTGCTTGCCGAAGATCGCGTTGGCTTCCAGTGCCGCGACGATGAGCAACGCCACGATGCCGCCGATGCCGAGGCCGTCCTGCGCCAGGAATCCATGCGGCAGGTGCGCGCTCGACCCCATGAAGAACAGCATCGGGATCGAGAACAGCGTGTTGGTGCGCGACGCGAGCGCCGCCTTGGGCGCGGCCGCGGCCGCCTCCGGCAACGCCTCGCCGCCCGCCTTCACCTGCTCGTTGGACGCGATCACGATCTTCTGCTTCGGCCAGATGATCAGCCACACGTTCAGGAACATCAGCGTCGCGAGGGTCGCCCCGACGACGATGTCCACGGTGGCGCGCGAGTGCATGAAGCCGAGCAGGATCACGCCGGTAAGGAACGTGAACATCGCGCCCCACCGGAACCACCACAGCGCCCGCGGAACCAGCTTGGTGAACGCGTCGGTACGCGACGACGCGTCGGCGACCTTGAAGTACTCCCCCTGCACGAAGTTGAAGTAATACAACATCCCGATCCACGTGATCCCGAACAGGAAGTGTCCCCAGCGGGCCAGGTAGTCGATCACGATTGCTTCCATTCCGAATCTCCCCCGTCGATGGAACGCTTGTTAGCGGGGGTCGACTATAGCGAATCGTCGGACGGAATAGGAGCGCTCGGAAAGGACTGATTAGGTGGAGGTAGCGGGATTGCGCCCGCTACCCCTCCCACACCACCGGACGTGC
>DASVDC010000071.1:0-3846 GCA_036381275.1 Pseudomonadales bacterium
AGCCGAGGAGGTCGGATTGACTCGCGTAGTTTGCGAGGCAACTCCGGCCGACGAGGCCACCGCGGGCGAACCGCAGGTTCGCCTCAGGCGAGCTTCGCTCGCCCGAGCGGCTGCGCGTGCCCGGCGAAGCGCTCGCCCCGCGCCCGACGACACACCCTCGAATGAACTCAACTAAGAAGCGCCAAAGCGGTGAAGATCGCGATCAGGAGATCGCTCCTACGCGTCAGCTGCTCGCGATGGTCATTTCACGGATCAGCAGGCTTCCCGTGCGGATGTTGCCGCGCTCGTCGACGTCGTCACCGATGAGCTCGAGGCCGTGGTACATGTCTTTGAGATTGCCGGCGATGGTGATCTCGTCGACGGGGAAGGCGATCTCGCCGTTCTCGACCCAGAAGCCGGCGGCGCCGCGGGAGTAGTCGCCGGTCACGCCGTTGACGCCCTGGCCCATCAGCTCGGTCACGAGCAGGCCGCGGTGCATCGTCTTCAGGAGGTCGGCCACCGGGCGGCTGTCGCCGCGCACCGTGAGGTTGAACACGCCGCCGGCGTTGCCGGTGGTGCGCATGCCGAGGCGGCGCGCCGAGTACGAGGACAGCACGTAGTGCTCGGCGATGCCGCCGGCGACGAACGCCTTCGACCAGGTGGCCACGCCTTCGCCGTCGAACGCGGCGCTGCCGACGCGCTGCGGCAGGTGCGGCTCCTCGACCAGGCTCAGGTGCCCGGCCGCGACCTGCTGGCCGAGCGCGCCGAGCAGGAACGACGCCTTGCGATACTGTGCGCCGCCGGAGAGCGCGTTCAGCAGATGGCCGATCAATCCGCTGGCGACTTCGGGCGCGTACAGCACCGGGAAGCGGCCCGTCTGCACCCGGCGCGGTGACAACCGCGCGACTGCCCGGGCAGCGGCACGAGTGCCCACCGACGCTGCCGCCTCGAGCGAGGACGGCAGCCGCGCGGTGGTGTACCAGTAATCGCGCTGCATGCCGCTGTCGTCCTCGGCGATCGCGACGCACGACAGCCCGTGCCGGGTGCCGAGCACGCTGCCGATGAAGCCGTGGCTGTTGCCGTAGACGCGGCACGACTGCTGCGTGCTCACCTGGGCGCCCTCGGAGTTGACCACCCGGCGGTCGTGCTCGAACGTGGCCTGCTCGCACTCGAGCGCGAGCGCCTCGGCGCGAGCGGGATCCAGGTCCCACGGGTGGAACAGGTCGAGATCCGGCACGGTGGTCGGCATCAGCTCGGCATCGGCCAGGCCGTTGCAGGGATCCTCCTGGGTGAAACGGGCGATGTTCGCGGCGGCGCGCACGGTCTCGCGGATCGCGTTCCGGCTGCTGTCCGAGGTGCTGGCCGAGCCCTTGCGCGCGCCGAAGTAGACCGTGATACCGAAGCCGCGGTCCTGGTTCAGCTCGATCGTCTCGAGGCTGCCTTTGCGCACGCTCACCGTCAGACCGGTATCGGCGCTCGCGGACACTTCGGCCGCGCTCGCGCCCTGCCGGCGCGCCTCAGCGAGGATGTCGGCCACCAGCGATTTCAGCTCCGCCTCGCTCTGCCGGAGGTCGGTGGACGGCGCCACGGCCGGCGCGGCCCTGCGAGACTTCGTGTTGCGCTTGGTCATGCTGCTTCCCTGAAACGACCCGTGGGAGCGGCCTCCGGCCGCGAATTCGTGGTCCGAGATTCGCGGCCGGAGGCCGCTCCCAGAAGGGGCATGGTGATAAGCTTCCGGCCATGAGCAAGATGAGCCGACGCGAGCGCGAACCCGGCGCCGATCCGCTCGACGCGGACGAGCCGATCAGCAAGTCCGAGCGCAAGCGCCGCGCGAACCGGCTGCAGTCGCTCGGCCAGCGCCTCGCCGAGATGCGCCCGGAGGAGCTCGCAGCGCTCGAGCTGCCGGATGCGCTGATCGCGGCGATCGTCGACTACCAGCGCTTTCCCAGCCGCGAGGCGAAGCGCCGGCAGCTCCAGTACATCGGCCGGGTCATGCGCGACATCGACATCGAGCCGCTGCAGGCGGCGCTCGAGCGGCTCGACGGCGACAGCGCCGAGGAACGCTACGCGTTTCACCAGCTCGAGCGCTGGCGGGAGCGGCTGCTGACCGAGCCGGAGGCGCTCACCGAGCTGATCAGAGAGCATCCGGAGCTCGACGTGCAGCAGCTCCGCCACCACATTCAGCAGGTGCACAAGGCGCGCGACGAGGAACGTCAGCGCAGCGCGTCCCGCGCGCTGTTCCGGCTTCTGCGGGACGGCATTCATCCCGCCCGAGTGCCGCCGACGGTGACCTGATCGATCTTCAGGGTCGGCTGCCCCACCCCCACCGGCACGCTCTGGCCGTCCTTGCCGCAGACGCCGATGCCTTCGTCGAGGCGCAGGTCGTTGCCGACCATCGAGATCCGGTTCATCACCTCGGGCCCGTTGCCGATCAGCGTGGCACCGCGGATCGGCCTCGTCACCCGGCCGTTCTCGATCAGATACGCCTCCGTCGCCGAGAACACGAAGCGCCCGGACGTGATGTCCACCTGGCCGCCGCCGAAGTTCACCGCGTACATGCCGCGCTCGACGCTGGCGATGATCTCGGCGGGATCGTGCGGCCCCGGCTTCATGAAGGTGTTGGTCATCCGCGGCATCGGCAGGTGCGCGTAGCTCTGCCGGCGGCCGTTGCCGGTCGGCCGCGCGTTCATCAGCCGCGCGTTCAGCTTGTCCTGCATGTAGCCGGTCAGGATGCCGTTCTCGATCAGCACGGTCTCGCCGGTCGGCGTGCCTTCGTCGTCCACGGTGAGCGAGCCGCGCCGGTTCATCAGGCTGCCGTCGTCGACCACGGTGCAGAGCGGCGACGCCACCTGCTGCCCCATTCGGCCTGCGAACGCACTGCTGCCCTTGCGGTTGAAATCGCCCTCGAGGCCGTGACCCACCGCCTCGTGCAGCAGCACCCCGGGCCAGCCGGGGCCGAGCACCACCGTCATCGCGCCGGCCGGAGCGTCATCCGCCTCCAGGTTCACGAGCGCGGTGCGCACCGCCTCCCGGGCGAGGCCGAACGCGAAGCCGTCGGCGGTGATGCGGGAGAAGTCGGCACGCCCGCCGCCGCCGGCCGAACCGCGCTCGCGGCGTCCGTTCTGCTCGACGATGACCGACACGTCGAGCCGCACCAGCGGCCGGACATCGGCCGCCAGCGTGCCGTCCGACGCCACCACCAGCACGAATTCGTGGCTCGCCGACAGCCGGACGTTGACCTCCCTGACCCGCGGATCCTGGCGCCGGGCCTCGGCGTCCACCGCCGTGAGCAGCGCGACCTTGTCGGCCTCGCCGAGGCTCGCGATCGGATCCACCGGCGGATAACGGGGCTCGGCGGGTGCCACCCGCCACGCCGCGACCCGGCCGTCCTTGCCGCGCCGGGCGATCGAGCGGGCCGCTTCCGTGGCGCTGGTCAACGCCGGCAGCAGGATGTCTTCCGCGTACGCGAAACCGGTCTTCTCGCCGCTCACCGCACGCACGCCGACGCCGCGGTCGACGCTGAAGCTGCCGTCCTTGACGATGCCGTCCTCGAGCGACCAGGACTCGGCGCGCTGATGCTGGAAGTACAGCTCCCCGACGTCGATCGAGCGGCCGGCGAGCCGGCCCACCAGGCGCTCCACGTCGTGCTGCTCGATACCGGCGGGTGCCCAGAGGACTTCCCGGGCCTGCTCCAATACGTCAGTCATGAATCGCTGGACTCCGCGTCATTGTTCCGGATCGGGGTCGGGCTCCGCGGCCGCGCCGACGGTCCCGGCCGGCTCGACGTCGAACACGCCGACCAGCTTCACCTCGGGCTCGTCTAAGGTACCACCGATGTGGTAGCGGGCGCTGCTGAACTGCTCGAGG
>DASVDC010000072.1:0-22300 GCA_036381275.1 Pseudomonadales bacterium
ATCGACCTGAACCCCTTTGGGAGGGACATACCATGACCGGGAGTGAGCGTACTGCGCTGAGCGAGACGGCGAAAGAGCTGGTGGCCGGGGATCGGGACCTGCTCAAGTCGCTGCTGAAGGAGGCCCTCCAGGAGGTTCTGGAGGGCGAGATGACGGAGCTACTGGGTGCCGAGCCGGGCGAGCGCACCGATCAGCGCCGCGGGTACCGGGCCGGGTACTACCCCCGGGGGCTGATCACCCGGATCGGCAAGCTCGAGCTTCGGGTGCCGAGGGATCGCCACGGCGAGTTCTCGACGGCGCTGTTCGAGCGCTACGCGCGCAGCGAGAAGGCGCTGGTGGCGGCGCTGGCGGAGATGTACGTCCAGGGGGTGTCGACCCGCAAGGTCAAAGCGATCACCGAGGAGCTGTGCGGGCACCGCTTCTCGGCTTCGGCGATCTCCAGCATCAACAAGAGCTTGGATGCGGCGCTGGCGCGCTTTGCGAACCGCCCCCTGGACGAGCCGTACCCGTATCTGATCCTCGATGCGCGCTACGAGAAGGTGCGACACCCCCTCGAAAAGCACAGTACCTACCAACCGAAACTAGAGGGGCAGGAGAGGTTGTGTCAGTATCGGTGCCCCGTCGAAGCGAGAGCAGAGGGTATGGTCGAGTCATCCACTGAGAAGCTGCTGGTGGAGATGCGCGAGAACACCGTGCTGGTGACGCTGAACAATCCGCCGGCACATACCTGGGACCAGGAGAATCTGCAGGCGCTGGAGTCGCTGGTGGCGCAGTGCAATGCCGACCGTGACGTGTACGCGCTGGTGATCACCGGTTCCGGGGAGAAGTTCTTTTCCGCCGGCGCGGACCTCAAGCTGTTCGCTTCGGGCGACAAGTCGGTCGCGGCGACGATGGCGGTGGCGTTCGGCAGCGCGTTCGAAGCGCTGAGCCGCTTCCGCGGGGTGTCGATCGCGGCGATCAACGGGTACGCGATGGGCGGCGGGCTCGAGTGTGCGCTCGCTTGTGACATCCGCATCGCGGAGTCCCACGCGCAACTGGCGCTGCCGGAGGCGACCGTGGGGCTGCTGCCGTGCGGGGGCGGCACGCAGAACCTGTCGTGGCTGGTCGGTGAAGGCTGGGCGAAGCGGATGATCCTGTGCGGCGAGCGGGTCGATGCCGCGACCGCCGCGCGCATCGGTCTGGTCGAGGAAGTGGTCGAGAAGGGCAAGGGGCTCGAGACGGCGCTCGCGCTGGCCGAGAAGGTGGGCAAGCAGAGCCCGCCGTCGGTCGCCGCGTGCAAGCAGCTCATCCAGAAGGCCCGCAGCGGCAGCATCGACGCCGCCTATGCGAGCGAACGCGAGGCGTTCGTGCGTCTGTTCGACACCGAGGATCAGCGGGAAGGCGTCAACGCGTTTCTCGAGAAGCGCGAGGCCCGCTGGGTGAACCGATGAGCGCTCCGGTCAACGCGGCCGACGCGCCGCTGCTGTTGTTCGAGCACTCGACGGATTCCGGCCACGTGCTGGCCGAGGCGCGGCTGAACGCCGAGGCGACGCTGAACGCGCTGAGCCTCGCGATGATCGACATCCTGCGTCCGGCGCTCGATCGCTGGCAGCAGGACGAGCGCGTGGCCGCGGTGGTGCTGACCGGGTCCGGCGAGCGCGCGTTCAGCGCCGGCGGCGACATCCAGGCGCTCTACCGGGCGATGGTGAAGAACCACGAGGCGGGCGAGGTGGTGGACGACTACCCGTTCCGCTTCTTCGAGCAGGAGTACCGGCTCGACTACCGGCTGCACACCTACCCGAAGCCGCTGGTCAGCATCGGCCACGGCGTGGTGATGGGCGGCGGGCTCGGCGTGTTCTCCGGCGCGCGCTGGCGGGTCGTCACCGAGACCACGCGCATCGCGATGCCCGAGGTGACCATCGGCCTGTTTCCCGATGCGGGCGCGACCTGGCTGCTGCAGGGGATGCCGCGGCACGTCGCGACCTTCGCCGCGATGACCGGCGTGCACCTGAACGGAAGCGATGCGCTCGCCACCGGCATCGGCACGCACGCGGTGGCGGCGCGTGAGCGCCACGGGCTGCTCGACGGGCTGCGCCGGCTCGCCTGGCGGGGGCGGGCCGAGGACGATGCGGCCGCCGTGCAGGCGCATCTGGATGCGCTGCCGGCGGTGGAGCTGCCGCCGAGCCGGGTCGTTGGGATTCCGGAGGAGCTGAGCCCGGACGGCGCGCTGCTCGATGCGGTGACGCGGGTGCGCGCGCTCGCCGGCCGGGACGAGTGGATCGACAAGGGCATCGAGACGATGAACCGCGGCTGCCCGACGTCGGTCGGCATCGTCGTCCGCCAGCTCCAGCGGCTGCCGGGGCTTAAGATCGGCGACTGCTTCCGCCTCGAGATGGTGGTGGCGACGCACTGCGCCCACGAGCGCGACTTCGCCGAGGGGGTGCGGGCACTGATCATCGACAAGGACAACCGGCCGCGCTGGCGCTACCCGGATCTCGAGAGCCTGCCGGTCGAGCACGTGGACGCGCACTTCGTGCCGCCGTGGCCGAAGAACCCGCTGGAGGACCTGGAGGAGGGCGCATGAGCCGAATCGGATTCGTCGGCCTCGGCAACATGGGCGGGCCGATGGCGAAGAACCTGGTCAAGGCCGGACATCAGGTGAAGGTGTTCGATCTGGTGCCGGAGCTGATCCGCGCGGTGGAGGGCGGCGAGCCGCAGCCGAGCGCGGCAGCGTGCGTCGCGGACGTGGACGTGTTCGTCAGCATGCTGCCGGCGGGCCGGCACGTGCAGGCGCTGTACGTCGGCGACGGCGATGCGGACGGAATCCTCGCCCACGCGCCGCCGGGGACGCTGCTGATCGACTGCAGCACGATCGATCCGGCCACCGCGCGCAGCGTGGCCGAGGCGGCCGCCGCGCGGGGACTCGAGATGCTCGACGCGCCGGTCTCGGGCGGCACCGCCGGCGCCGCGTCAGGGACGCTGACGTTCATGGTGGGCGGTGAGGCAGCGGCGCTCGAGCGGGCGCGGCCGGTGCTTTCCGCGATGGGACGCAACATCTTCCACGCCGGCGGGCACGGTGCCGGTCAGACGGCGAAGATCTGCAACAACATGCTGCTGGCGATTCTGATGGCGGGCACGGCCGAGGCGCTCGCGCTCGGGGTGAACAACGGGCTCGATCCGGCGGTGCTGTCGGAGATCATGAAGCAGTCGTCCGGCGGGAACTGGTCACTGAACGTCTACAACCCCTATCCGGGGGTGATGGAGAACGTGCCGGCCTCGCGCGGCTACCAGGGCGGGTTCCTGGTCGATCTGATGAACAAGGACCTCGGGCTCGCGATGCAGACCGCGGAGGCATCGGGCAGCAGCGTGCCGCTCGGCGCGCTCGCGAAGAACCTCTACCGGCTGCACGAACGGGTGAACGCGGCGGGACGGCTCGACTTTTCGTCGATCCAGTGGCTGTACGACCCGAAGCTGAAGGATTGACCTGTTGTGGGAGCGGCCTCCGGCCGCGAACGGATTCGCGGCCGGCGGCCGCTCCCACATCACGAGAACGTCAGGCCGCGAATGCTTGCCGCGCGGCGGCGAGGTCCTCTTCCAGCAGCTCCATCTCGGCGGACTCGAAGTTCGGGTCGAGGCCGAGGTTGTGGAACGCGTGGATCGTCGACCAGTCGACCTGGGTGTAGGGGTGGTTGCTGCCGACCAGCGTCTGGAGGTTCGCGACCATGACCACGTCCACGTAATCCGCCTGTGGGGCCTCGCGCGTGAAGTCGGTGTACTGGCTCGGCACCAGCGCCACCTCGTCGGGAAAACCCCAGCTCTGCAGGATCATCGTGCCGAGGCTCGGGTGCACGCTCTCGATCACCCGGTCGAGCGTCATGCTGTCGCCGAGCAGGTTCGGATGCTCCTCCGCCCACGCCAGGATCGGCAGCACGCCGATCACGTGCGTGAGGCCGGCGAGGGCAGCCTGATCCGGGCGCAGCCGCGTGAAGCTCTTGGCGAGCACGCCGCTGATGCCGGCGACCTCGCTCGCGCGGTTCCACACCTGGCGGAGCTTGCGGTCGACCACGTCGGAGGTGGCCTGGAACATCTGCTGCATCGCGATGCCGGTCGCGAGGTTCGCCGCGAATTCCACCCCCATCCGGCTGATCGCCGCGGGCAGGTCCTCGATCACGCGCGCGGCCCGGTACATCGGCGAGTTCGCCACCTTGATCATGCGCCCCGCGAGGCCCGGGTCTTCCGCGATCACGCGGGCGAGCGAGGCCGCCGAGACATTGCTCGATTCGGCGGCGTCGCGGATGCGCAGCGCGACCTCGGGGAGGGTCGGCAGCTCCAGTTGATCACTCTCGACCGCGGCCGCGAGCTCGACCTGAATCTTCTCGGCGAGTTGGGACATGAACGCTCTCTGCTGCGAATACCGGGAGTATAGTCAGCGATCAGCCCGGTCTTCTGAGAAGCGTATCTCCCTGGCGCAAAAGCTCCGGCGCCTCGTCGCGCAGCACCGCGAGCGCGGGTCCCGATTCACCGCGGCCGCCGCTCTGCAGCACCACGCCCTGCGCCTTTCCTTCGCCGTCGGTGAGCTGCGCGCCGGGCGAGGGCGCTTCGCCCTCCCAGACCAGCCGCGCCAGGTGCCGTTTGACCTGGCCCCGGTGCTGCGCCCGTGCGACGACTTCCTGGCCGAGGTAACAGCCCTTCTCGAAGTCGACGGCGCCGAGCACGTGCAGATTCAGCATCTGCGGCAGAAAGGCCTCCGAGACCGGGGCCGAGACCAACGGCACGCCGTCGGCGGTGAGGGAGTCGAGCCAGTCCGCGCCGTCGAGCGGCGGATGCGCTTGCCAGAGCCGCTGCGCGTCCGTCAGCTCGCGGATCAGGAACAGACGACGGCGCGCGTCGATCGCGAGCCCGCCGGCCGTCTCGGGCAGGTCGAGCCCGCCGAGCACCATCATCGCGTCGCGCCGGTCTTCCAGCACGGTCTTGCGTGAGAACATCAGGTAGCGCTGCAGGAACCGGGCGAGGCCGTCGACCAGGCTCGCGTGCAGCACCAGCAGCACGTTCTCGTCGCCCTCCGCAGTGCACCAGCCGTTCATCACCACGCGGCCCTGCAGGTTGCACAGCGCCGTCGGCAGGAGGCGCCCCTCGGCGATCTCATCGGTATCGCAGGTGAGGTAGCCCTGCAGGAACGTGCGGGCATGCTTGCCCGCGAAACGGACCACCGCGAGCTCGGGCAGCCACGCGACCCCGGCGCCGGCGGAGTCGGACGGCCGGGTGGGCTCCGCTTGCAGCCATTGCTGCCACTGCCGCTGGATCGTCACGGTGGAAAGCACGGTTGCCGTGGTGGCACGATTGTCCCGTCCGGCCGATCGACTGTCGAGGGCCGTCCCGAAACCGAGCGAGACCGTGCATGAACGATCCTGCCGACGAACGCGGTGCCGAGCGGCGTCTCGAGTGGCGTAGCCGCCGGGGCATGCTCGAGCTCGAGCTCGCGCTCGCCCCGTTCGTCGCGAAACGCCTCGGCTCGCTGTCGGCGGGGGAACGGGCGAGCTACGCGAGGCTGCTCGAGCATGACGACTGGGACATCTTCGATTGGGTCCAGGGCCGATCCGTGCCGGACGATCCCGAGCTCGCGGCCATCGTCCGGCAGATCCGGGACGCCAACCGCCCCTGACGGGCTGCTGCTGCTTCCGCGGCGCCGCGGCCGGCTGCGGAGCTGGCGTCACGCGGCGCTCGCGCCGCTGGTGCTGGTCACCGCCTGGGCCTGGTTCGGTGTCACCGGATCGGTGCCGGTGCTGATCTGGTGGTGGCGCCGCCGCCCGGCGGACGTGGCCGAGCCGTGGCTCGTCGACCTGGCGGCGGTGCGCGCCGCGCGCCTCGGCCCGTGGCGGACGCGCCTGGTGCTGCGCCGGGGGCCGCCCGTCGAGATCTTTCACGACGAGATCGCCGCGGCCGATCTGGCGCGGCTGCGGCGCACGCTGAAGACGGGTCTTCGCGGCGGCTGAGCTGCGCCGCCGCGGTCAGCTCGCCACCGGCTGCAGCACGTCCAGCCGGTCCGAGAAGCCGGGAAACAGGATCGTGTCTTCCGACCGCGGCAGCGTCTCGGGATGATCCAGGTTGTAGTGCAGGCCGCGGCTCTCCTGGCGCGACAGCGCCGAACGCACGATCAGCTCGGCGACGTGCACGAGGTTGCGCAGCTCGATCAGGTCGTTGCTGACCCGGTAGTGGCTGTAGTACTCGTGGATTTCCTGCTTCAGCAGGTCCAGGCGCCGCTGCGCCCGCTGCAGGCGTTTGTCGGTGCGCACGATGCCGACGTAGTCCCACATGAAACGGCGCAGCTCGTCCCAGTTGTGCGCGATCACCACGTCCTCGTCGGAATCGGTCACCTGGCTCTCGTCCCACTGCGGCACCTTCACTTCCGGTGACGGCTCGTCGAGGTTCTTCAGAATGTGCTCGCTCGCGGCGCGGGCGAACACGAGACATTCCAGCAGCGAGTTGCTGGCCAGGCGATTCGCGCCGTGCAGCCCCGTGCAGCTCACCTCGCCGATCGCGTAGAGGCCCGGCAGATCGGTGCGCGCGTCCCGGTCGACCAGCACGCCGCCGCACGTGTAGTGCGCGGCGGGCACCACCGGAATCGGCTCGCTGGTGATGTCGATGCCGAACTCGAGGCAGCGGCGCATGATCGTCGGGAAGCGCGCCTCGATGAAGCTGCGCGAGCGGTGGCTGATGTCGAGGTAGACGCAGTCGGCGCCGGTGCGCTTCATCTCGTGGTCGATCGCGCGCGCGACGATGTCGCGCGGCGCGAGCTCGAGGCGCGGGTCGAAGCGGCGCATGAAACGGTCGCCGTCCCGCAGCAGCAGGATGCCGCCTTCCCCGCGCACGGCTTCCGAGATCAGGAACGACTTCGCGTGAGGGTGGTACAGGCAGGTCGGATGGAACTGGTTGAACTCCATGTTCGCGATCCGGCAGCCGGCGCGCCACGCCATCGCGATGCCGTCACCGGTGGAGCTGTCCGGGTTGCTGGTGTACAGGTACACCTTACTGGCACCCCCGGTGGCCAGGATCACGAAGCGCGACTGGAACACTTCCACGTGGCCGGTGGTACGGTTCAGCACGTACGCGCCGGCGCAGCGATTCGGGTGCCGGCCGAACTTGCTCAGATTGATCAGGTCGATCGCCACCCGGTCGGTCAACAGATCGATGTGGGGGTGATCGAGCGCCTGCCGGGTGAGCGTCTCGACCACCGCGCGGCCGGTGGCATCCGCGACGTGCAGGATGCGGCGGAACGAGTGACCGCCTTCACGCGTCAGATGGTAGTGATTGTTCTCGGTGTCGAACTGGACGCCCCAGCGCACCAGGTCTTCGATCACCGAAGGCGCGCTCTCCACCGTGAAACGGACGATGTCCGGGTCGCAGAGCCCGGCGCCGGCGGTGAGGGTGTCCTGGATGTGCGCCTCGATGCTGTCCTGCGGGTCGGTGACCGCGGCGATGCCGCCCTGTGCCCACGCGGACGAGGCGAGGTCGCACTCGCCCTTCGACAGCACCGTGACCCGGGCCCGGGGGGCGAGCCGCAGTGCCGCCGACAGCCCCGCCACCCCGCTGCCGATGATGAGAATGTCCGTGGAGAAGCGCTGATTCATGGCTGGCGGGTACTTCCGACGCGCAGGCAGTTGGACGGTTTCTAGTATAAACAGGAGGTTGTCGGCAGAATATCAGGTCGACCTTCCGGCAGCGACGGAGCGGGTGGCCAGAGAGACCGACAAAGAGCTGGTGCGCAGAGTGCAGAGCGGCGATCGCCGGGCCTTCGATCTGTTGTTCAGCCGCTACCAGCACAAGATCGTGAACCTCGTCAGCCGCTATCTGCGCGAGCCCGAGGACGTCCAGGACGTGGTGCAGGAGGCCTTCATCAAGGCGTTCCGCGCGCTGCCGCGCTTCCGTGGCGAGAGTGCGTTCTATACCTGGCTGTACCGCATCGCGATCAATACCGCGAAGAATCACATCGTCGCGCGCAGCCGCCGGCCGCCGGGCACCGACGTGGAGGTGGAGGACGCCGAGCACTTCGACGGTGCGGACGCGTTGCGCGACCTCGAGAACCCGGAGTCGGAGCTGGCGCGCGACGAGCTCTCGGTGGAGATCGACCGGGCGATCGCCGAACTGCCGGACGATTTGCGAAGTGCCGTAACTCTGCGAGAATTCGACGGTCTAACGTACGAGCAGATCGCCGAGATCATGGATTGCCCGGTGGGCACGGTGCGTTCTCGCATCTTCCGGGCACGGGAGGCGATCGACAAGCGCATCGCGCCGTTGCTCGATCGAGAACGTTGAGGGGCGTTGCAAGACTGTAGGACAGGGACTGGAAGCGGTTCGACCTCCGTCAGCGGGAGGAGGCGCGAGCCAACGGGTGCCGGGGCGGTGGAGCGAAACTTCCGGGATACGGACGGGAACTTCCGAAGCGATTGCTGGCCAGAGTAGGCGATCGGCTGAGCTCGACGTTGCGGGCTCACCCGGCAGGATCCGTCGAAGGTACCGCACGACGCAGTGGCTCGATGAGACAGGTTCGGTGAAAGGCCAATGAACACAATCGGTGAAGCCGGCAGACACGGGAAGCGCGCGGCGCTCGAGGCGGCCCGCGCTCCAGAGAGGATCGGGCGATGACGGAGCAGCTCAGGCAGTCGCTCTCCGCGGCGATCGACGACGAGGCGGATGCGTTCGAGCTTCGGCGAGTGATGGACGAGCTCGGGCGTGACCCGGAGCTGCGCGCGGTCTGGGACCGCTATCACCTGATCGGCGACGTGCTGCGAGCCGACCGCCGGACGTGGCCGCGCGGCACGCACGATCCGCTCGGGCTCGAGCTGCGCGAGCGCGTCTGGCAGGCGCTGGACGGTGGCGCGAGCGCCGACGATGCCGATCCGATACCCGAGGCGGAGCCGGTGCCGGTCGCCACCGCGGCTGCCGGTCCACGGCGTTCGTCGCTCGGCCGGTACACGGGCCTCGCCGTGGCGGCGTCGGCCGCGTTCGCGGTGGTTCTCGGCTTCGGCGGCTTCTGGAGCGACGATTCGGCCGACAGTCCCGCGGCAACGGGCCTCGTGGCCAGCGACGCGGCCGGCGTGATGAGCGGTAACCCGGTGCCCGCGCTGCCGGAAACGGCGGGTGCGCCGCTGCGTCTCGCCACCGAGGTATCACCGAAGGACGTACAGCGGGCTCAAGCGTACATCCTGCACCACACCCAGCAGCAGGCGCTCAATCAGAACGGCGTGATGTCGTTCGTCAAGCTCGCCACCTACGAGGCGCCATGAGGGCCGCTCTGGGGCGCGTCGGCGGCTCGCTGCTGGGCGCGGCCTGTCTGACCGTCGCTTTCGCTCAGGCCGTGCGCGCGGCGGACTCCCCGCGCGAATGGCTCGACGAAATGAACCGCGCCTTCAGCGCGCTTTCCTACGACGGTATTTTCAGCTATTTCAGCGGCGAGGACCTGGCGAGTCTGCGCGTCGTTCACATGGTGATCGACGGAGAGCAGCGCGAGCGCATGGTCCACCTGAACGGGGCGCCGCGAGAGATCGTCCGCAAGGGCGATGAGGTCGCCTGCATCGTGATGCCGGGGGATGCGCTGCTCGAGCTGGAGGAGAGCCTCCCGTCGGGGCCGTTCGCGCGCGCCTTCGTGCGCCGCTACGACCTCATCTCGGAGAACTATGGCCTGTCGTTCTTCGGCGAAGATCGGGTGGCCGATCGCGCCGCCGTGCGCGTGGCCGTCACCCCCCGGGACGACGACCGCTACGGCTACCGGCTCTGGCTCGACAAGGAGACGCGGCTGCTGCTGCGCTCCGAGCTGATCGACGGCAACGGGCAGCGCCTCGAGATCTTCCAGTTCAATCAGATCCGCTTCGGCGACGACGTCGATCCGGCGGCGCTCGAGCCGGACGGCAAGGACGGCTCGCTGGTCAGCCGCCTGACGCTCGCGACCAAGGAACCGCGCCCGGTCTCGCCCGAGGAAGTGGCCTGGGAAGCGAGCTGGCTGCCGGACGGTTTCCGGATTGCCGCGGCGGACACCCGCCGCGCGCCGAACTCCCTGAACACGATCGACACGATCATGTACTCCGACGGGCTCGCGGCGTTCTCGCTGTTCGTCGAGGACATGCCGGACAGCGGCGCCGCGTCCATGATGTCGCGCAACGGTGCCACGGTCGCCGTGACCCACATGATCCGCGGCCGGGACGACCGGCCGTACCTGGTGACACTGGTCGGCGAGATTCCCGCACCCACGGCCCAGCGGATCGTCCGTTCGGTGGTGCCGCGCCGAGACGCCGAAGAGACGGCCGCCACGCGCTCGGGACAGTGATGACGGATCCCGGCCACAGCGCGAACCGATCACGCCTCGTCCGTCGTGGGCTCGTGGTGGAGGACCGCGGCGACGTCGTTGTACGATTCGATCCGACCTGCGGCCTGGCAGTCGAGCGGGGCGCCGCCTGCTGCCGCGCGGCGCGCGCCTGTGCCGAGCTGCCGCTCGGCCGGTTGCCGGCGGCCGCGAATCTGCGGCCCGGTGATGCGGTGGCGCTGGAAGTCGCCGCTCGCCCGCTCACGATCGCCGCCGCGTATCTGTTCGGGCTGCCGCTCGCGGCGCTGCCGATCGCCGGCTGGCTCGGCGGGCGAGGGGCGGACTGGATGGCGCTGCCGGCCGAGCCGGCCGCCGCCGTGGCGGGCCTCGCGGGGCTCGGCGCCGCATTGATACTGGGCGCACGGGCGGCGGCCGCCGTGCTCGGGACGGCCGAGCTGACGGTGCGCCGGCAAAGGACGGATCGATGAAGGCAGAGGCGGTGGTATCGAGAGCAGCCTGGCTGCTCGTGTTGGTGTCGGCTTGTCTCGGCGCGCAGGCGGCCGAGTTGCCGGATTTCACGCGGCTGGTCGAGCAGAACGCGCCGGCGGTGGTGAACATCAGCACGTCGCAGAATCCCGAGCGCGAGCGGCGGTCTCGCAACGAAGAGCTCGAGGAGTTCTTCCGCCGGTTCTTCCCGCCGGGCGAGATGCCCCGGATCGATCCGGGCCCGCGGCCGCGTTCGCTCGGCTCCGGCTTCGTGATCGGCTCCGACGGCTACATCCTCACGAACAATCACGTGGTGGAAGGGGCCGACGAGATCGTCGTGCGTTTCAACGATCGCCGGGAGCTGCTCGCGGAGCTGGTCGGTTCGGATCCGCGCTCGGACCTCGCGCTCATCAAGGTCGACGCCGAGGATCTGCCGACCGTCAAGCTGGGCGATTCGAATTCGCTGCGGGTCGGTGAATGGGTGCTCGCGATCGGATCGCCGTTCGGCTTCGACTATTCGGTAACGGCCGGCATCGTCAGCGCGAAGGGGCGGAGTCTCCCCGATGAGCGCAACGAGAACTACGTTCCGTTCATCCAGACCGACGTCGCGATCAATCCCGGCAACTCCGGCGGGCCGCTGTTCAACCTGAAGGGCGAGGTGATCGGGATCAATTCCCAGATCTACAGCAACTCCGGCGGGTTCATGGGCGTCTCGTTCGCGATCCCGATCGACGTCGCGATGGAGGTGGTGGATCAGCTCAAGAACACCGGCCGGGTGACGCGCGGCTGGCTCGGCGTGTTCATCCAGGAAGTCAATCGCGATCTGGCGGAGAGCTTCGGTCTCGATCGTCCGCACGGCGCGCTGGTCACGCAGGTGCTGCAAGGCAGCCCGGCGGAAGAGGCGGGCCTGCAGGCCGGCGACATCATCACGCGCTTCAACGGCACGGCGATCGACTTCTCCGCCGATCTGCCGCACCTCGTGGGGCGCGTCCCGGCGGGCAGCCGCGCGAAGGTGGACGTGGTACGCGGCGGCGAAGAGCGCACGTTGACGGTCGAGATCGGCGAGCTGCCGGAACGTGACGCGGCGCTCGGCTACGTCGCGCCCGCGGGCGACCGCGACTCGCGCCTCGGCCTGCGGGTGGAGCCGCTGCCGCCGGACGCCGCCTCGGCGCTCGGCATCGCCGGCGGCGTGCGCGTGGTCGAGGCGAGCGGCATCGCCGCGGATGCCGGAATCCGCAAGGGCGACGTGATCGTCCGGCTCGACAACAAGGCGGTGAGCGACCCGGAGACGTTCCGCGAGATCGTCGAGGGCCTCGAAGCCGGGCGGTCGGTGCCGGTCCTGATCAACCGCGGCCGGGTCTCCAACTTCCTCGCGCTCCGGGTGCCCGAGTAGCGCTCTTTCTTTGTCGTGTGGCTGCCAGGTTGTGGGTGGGTCGGCCGCGGATTTTTGCTTTCCTCCGCGCAGGCCCCCGTTGTCGTTGCGATCATCGGCGTAGCTGGGCGCCTAAAAGCTCCGGAAAGCAAAAATCCGCGTCCGCCCCCTCCTACGTCCTTCCAGCCCTCTCCGAAGAAGCGCGCTCCTCGGGCCCCTTCGAGGTGGTGTTGCGGCTCCGACGTGGCTCGCCTTCGTTCGAGGGTGTGGGGGCGGTCGGGCGTTCGTTGACGGTGAAGGTACGATCCGGACCACCGGCGATCACGAGGCGTCTCAGTGGCTGTTGGAAGGACGGTGGGGGCGGGGGTGGTCCCGAACGGACACTTTCATCGCGTTCAGGCTCCCAGCGACAACGAGCCGGTCCAACTACAATGACGCCCGCTGCGATGAAAGTGTCCGTTCGGGGCCGCCCTCGCCGCGCCCAACGGCCCGTCCAATAGAAAGAGAGGCGCCTCGTGAGGTAGACTCGCGCGTCTTTGATGTCCCGGCCGTATTCCCCGGAACCCCCAACCCGTGCCCGTAAGCATCGATCAGATCCGCAACTTCTCGATCATCGCCCACATCGACCACGGCAAGTCGACGCTGGCCGATCGGCTGATCCAGTTGTGCGGGGGCCTGTCGGACCGGGAGATGGCCGAGCAGGTGCTGGACTCGATGGACCTCGAGCGTGAGCGCGGCATCACGATCAAGGCGCACAGCGTGACCCTCGACTATCACGCGCCGGACGGCCGTACCTACCAGCTCAACTTCATCGATACGCCCGGGCACGTCGACTTCAGCTACGAGGTGTCGCGGTCGCTCGCCGCCTGCGAAGGGGCGCTCCTGGTGGTCGACGCGGCCCAGGGCGTGGAAGCGCAGTCCGTCGCGAACTGCTACACGGCGATCGAGCAGGGGCTCGAGGTGCTGCCGGTGCTGAACAAGATCGATCTGCCCCAGGCCGAGCCGGAGCGGGTCGCGCGGGAGATCGAGGAGATCATCGGCCTGTCGACCGACGGCGTGATCCGCGTCAGCGCGAAGACGGGCGAGGGCGTGCCGGAGCTGCTCGAGCAGCTCGTGAAGCGCATCCCGCCGCCGCGCGGCGACCGGTCGGCGCCGCTGCAGGCGCTGATCATCGACTCGTGGTTCGACAATTACCTCGGCATCGTTTCGCTGGTGCGGGTCGTGCACGGCGAGATCAAGAAGGGCGACAAGATCGTGGTCAAGTCGCTCGGCCGAACGCACGTGGTCGACGACGTCGGCGCGTTCACGCCGAAGCCGACGGTACGGCCGGTGCTCGCCGCGGGCGAGGTGGGTTACGTGATCGCCGGCATCAAGGACATCCGCGGCGCACCCGTCGGGGACACGCTGGTGCTCGCGTCGCATCAGGACGTGCCGGCGCTGCCGGGTTTCGCGCGGGTCAAGCCGCAGGTGTTCGCGGGGCTGTTTCCGGTGAACTCGGACGACTTCGAGAGCTTCCGCGAGGCGCTCGAGAAGCTGACGCTGAACGACGCGTCGCTGTTCTACGAGCCGGAGACCTCCGAGGCGCTCGGCTTCGGCTTCCGCTGCGGCTTCCTCGGCATGCTGCACATGGAGATCGTGCAGGAGCGCCTCGAGCGGGAATACGATCTGGACCTGATCACCTCCGCGCCCACCGTGGTGTTCGAGGTGGTGAAGACCGACGGCAGCATCGTCTACGTGGACAACCCGTCGCGGCTGCCGAGCAACGTCGCGGAGATCCGCGAGCCGATCGTCGAAGTGAGCATCCTGGTGCCGCAGGATTACGTCGGCAACGTGATGACGCTCTGCGTGGAGCGGCGCGGCGTGCAGAAGAGCATGACCTACACCGGCGGACAGGTGTCGATGGTGTGGGAGATGCCGATGAACGAGGTAGTGCTGGACTTCTTCGATCGGCTGAAGTCGGTGAGCCGCGGCTTCGGGTCGATGGACTATGCGTTCGTCCGGTTCCAGGCGGCGAATCTCGTGAAGCTCGACATCCTGATCAACGGGGAACGGGTCGATGCGCTCGCGAGCATCGTTCACCGCGATCAGGCACAGGCCCGCGGCCGGCAGCTCGTCGAGAAGATGAAGGAGCTGATTCCGCGGCAGATGTTCGACGTGGCGATCCAGGCGGCGATCGGCGGCCAGGTGATCGCGCGCTCGACGGTGAAGGCGTTGCGCAAGAACGTGACGGCGAAGTGCTACGGCGGTGACGTCACGCGCAAGAAGAAGCTGCTCGAGAAGCAGAAGGCCGGGAAGAAACGCATGAAGCAGCTCGGCCGCGTCGAGATTCCGCAGGAAGCCTTCCTCGCGGCGCTGAAGGTCGAGCGCTGAGGTGCGCTTCGCGCGTCAGGGGCGATAGATGGACATCGATTTTCCGCTGGTATTGACCTGGGCGGTGCTGATCTGCGGCGCGATCTGGCTGCTCGACGTGCTGGCGTTGCGGCCGCGGCGCCGGCGCGCGGCGAAATCGCTCGAGGACAGCGGCGGCCGCCGTGAGGACGTCGAGCGCGTGCTCGCGGAGCCGCGGCTGGTCGAGTACGCGCGCTCGTTCTTCCCGGTGCTGCTGGTGGTGCTGCTGATCCGCAGCTTCCTTGCCGAGCCGTACCAGATCCCCTCGGAGTCGATGGTGCCGACTCTCGAGGTCGGCGATTTCATCCTGGTGAACAAGTACGCTTACGGGCTGCGCCTCCCGGTGCTCGGCACCAAGATCGTCGACATCGGCGAGCCGCAGCGCGGCGACATCATGGTGTTCATTCCGCCCCACGATCCCCGCTATTTCATCAAGCGGGTGATCGGCATACCGGGCGACCGCATCCGCTACGCCGATCAGACGCTGTGGATCAACGGCAAACGGGCCAGCTACGAGCTGGTCCGCGAGTTCGAGCTCGACCTGCCGATGGCGGCGGGGCCGATTCCGGTGCGCGAGTACCTCGAGTCGTTCGATGGGGACACCCACCGGATCTTCCGCTACCCGCTGCGGGACACGGCCCAGGAATGGGTGGTGCCGGAAGGCCACTACTTCATGATGGGCGACAACCGGGGCCGCAGCGAGGACAGCCGGACCTGGGGCTTCGCTTCCGAAGACAAGATTGTAGGCAAGGCGGTTGCCATTTGGATCCACAAGGCCCCCGGCCTGTCATTGCCAACTTTCTCACGCAATCGCTGGCTAGACTAAAGGTACGATCGATCGGTTGCTTCGGAGGCGCTGGCAATGCTGGATCCGGTTTCCCTGCGCCCGGTAGCGCAGGCGGCGCGGGTGCGCGGCCTGTCCGCGCTGGGCATGCTGACGGTGCTGGTGGTGGTGGTGGCGGTGATCACCGTCACGTTGAAGCTCGCCCCGCATTACATCGACTTCTACACGATACAGTCCGTCGTCGAGCGGCTGCCGGCTCAGGAGGTCCGCACGATGAGCCGGGCGAACCTCCACGAGATGCTCGAGAAGCGATTCAAGATCAACAATCTGCGGGATTTTGCCATCCGCGATATCATCAGCCTGGAACGGTCTCGCGACAACACCGTCTTAGAGATCCGCTACGAGCGCCGGGAGCACCTGTTCTTCAACGTCGATGTCGTCCTCACCTTCCACAAGCGTTACGAGTACACCTAGCCGCGCCCCCGACGCCCGGCTCACCCAGGCGCTCGGCTACACCTTCCGGCAACCCGAGCTGCTGCTCCGGGCGCTGACCCACAAGAGCTTCACCCGCCATCACAACGAGCGCCTCGAGTTCCTCGGCGACGCGGTGCTCGGCTACGTGGTGGCGGACCGCCTGTACCAGGAGCTGCCCGATGCGCACGAAGACACGATGTCGCTGCTGCGCGCGAGCCTGGTGCGCAAGGAGACGCTGTCCGCGGTGGCGAAGGAGCTGAATCTCGGCGAGTACCTGCGGCTCGGCGCGGGCGTGCGGCGCGGCGGCGGCCATCGGCTCGACAGCATCCTCGCCGACGCGCTCGAAGCGGTGATCGGCGCCGTGCACGTCGACGGCGGCGTGGAGGCGGCGCGCGCGGTGACGCTGCGGCTGCTCGAGTCGCGCATGCAGAACCTCGAGCCCGAGGTGCTGAAGGACGCGAAGACGCGACTGCAGGAGCTCCTGCAGGGCGCGAGCCTGGACCTGCCCGAATACAGCATCGAATCCACCGAGGGCTCGGCGCATTCGCGCACCTTCACCGTGAGCTGCCGGGTCGCGGCGCTCGGCCTCGAGGTCACGGCGCAGGGCCGCAGCCGCCGCGCCGCGGAGAAGCAGGCGGCGGCGCTGATGCTCGAACAGGTGACGCCGCTTGTCTGAGACCCCGCAACGCTGCGGTTACGTCGCGCTGGTCGGCCGCCCCAACGTCGGCAAGTCGACGCTGCTGAACCACCTGCTGCGCTTCAAGCTCGCGATCACGTCGCGCAAGCCCCAGACCACGCGTCACGTGCTGCTCGGTGTCGACACCGAAGGCACCCATCAGGCGGTCTACGTCGACACGCCCGGCATTCACGATCACGCCCGCCGCGAGATGAACCGGCGGATGGTCCGCGCCGCGACCGCGGTGCTGGCGGACGTCGATCTGATCGTGATGGTGGTGGATCGCGACGTATGGACACCCGGGGATCAGCGGGTGCTCGAGCTGCTGCAAGCGCGCCCGGTGCCGCGTTTCGTCGCGATGAACAAGGTCGACCTGATGCCGCGCAAGGAGGCGTTGCTGCCGGCGATCGCGGCGATGCAGGAGCGCGGCTTCGAGGAGATCTTTCCGATCTCGGCGCTGAAGGGCCACGGGCTCGACGAGCTGCGCCGTTCGATCTTCGCCCGGCTGCCGGAGCAGCCGCACCTGTTTCCGCCGGATCAGATCACCGATCTCTCGGAGCGCTTCCTGGTCTCGGAGATCATCCGCGAGAAGCTGATGCGCCGGCTCGGCGACGAGGTGCCGCACCACCTGACGGTGATGATCCGCGCCTACGAGGAAACCGAGCGCCTGGTGGATATCGCCGCCGACATCGTGGTCGAACGGCCCGGACAGAAGCGCATCGTGATCGGCCAGGGCGGTGAGCGGCTCAAACAGATCGGCTCCGACGCACGCCGGGACATCGAGGCGCTGCTCGAGCGCCAGGTGATGCTGCGGCTGTGGGTGAAGGTGCGGCCCGGCTGGAGCGAAAGTCCGGAGGGCCTGCGCAGGGTAGGCTATGACCCGAGTCCTCGATGAGCCGGCGGTCGTGCTGCACGCTCGTCCCTACCGCGAATCGAGCGCGATACTCAGCTTGCTGACGCAACACCACGGACGGGTCGCGCTGGTCGCGCGCGGCCTGCGCGGCGGCCGCCGCGGCAACGTCCTGCAACCGTTCAACCGCGTGCGGGTGGGCTGGAGCGGCCGCGGCAATCTCGCGACGTTGACCGGCTGCGAGCTCACCCGCCACGCCTGGCTGACCGGCAACGCGCTCGCTGCCGCGTTCTACGTGATCGAGCTGATCACCCGGCTGCTGCCGGAGCGGGAGGCGGTGCCGGAGCTCTACGCCGCGGTGTGCTGGGCGCTCGAACGGCTGGAACAGCCGGACGCACCGGTGGACGTCACGCTCAGAATCTTCGAGCGGCGTCTGCTCGAAGAGCTCGGTTACGGGATCGACTTCGACCGCGAGGCCGAGACCGGTGAGCCGATCGTCGACGAGGCGAGCTACGCGTTCCGTCCGGACGCCGGCTTTCTGCGCTCGCCGCCCGGCGAACGCGCGCATCCGGGTGCCGTGCTGCGGGCGATCGCCGCCGAAGACTATTCCTCCCGTGCGGCGCGGGTCGCCGCGCGGCGCATCTTCCGCACCGCGCTGCGGCCGCTGCTCGGCGAGCGGCCGCTCGCGAGCCGCCGGCTGCTGTCGCGGGAGCGGCGATGACTGCACGCCGCTCGCCGCGGGAAATCGAGCTGGTAATCGACGAGCTCACCGAGGACGGTCTCGGCCGGGGCCGCTTCGAGGATCGGGACGTGCGCGCGCGCAACGCGCTGCCCGGTGAGCGCGTCACGGTGCGGGTGCTGCAGCGGCGGCGCGGCATCTGGCACGGTGAAGCACAGACGCCGCCGGAGCCGGCTTCGGGGCGTGTTGCACCCGTTTGCGAATACTTCCCGCGCTGCGGCGGCTGCACGCTGCAGCATCTCGACTATCGCGCGCAGCTCGAGCACAAGGAGCAGGTGCTCCGGCAACTGCTCGCCCGCGCCGGCGTGGTGCCGCGGCGCTGGCGGCCGCCGGTGGCCGGTCCCCGTCTGCACTACCGCCACAAGGCGCGGCTCGGTGTGCGCGTCGTGGGCGACGAATTGCTCGCGGGCTTTCGCGAAGGCTTCAGCAGCCGCGTGACGCGCATGGAGCACTGTGCGGTTCTCGCGGAACCGTTCGTCGCGGCGCTGCCGCAGATCAAGCGAACGCTCGCGCACCTGTCACGGCCGGATCGCCTTCCGCAGGTCGAGCTCGCCGGCGGCGACCGCGAGTTCGCGATGCTGCTGCGGCATCTGACACCGCTCGAGTCGCGGGATCGGCGGCTGCTCGAGGCGCTGTCGGAGCGGACGGGCCTCCGCGTGTTCGTGCAGCCGGGCGGCTACGAGACGGTGCGTCCGCTCGACGAGCAGGCCGGCCGCACGCTCCGTTACAGCAACCCCGACTTCGGCCTGTGCTACCGCTTCGAACCGACCGATTTCACGCAGGTCAATCCGTACGTCAATCGGTTGGTCGTCCGCAACGCGCTGCTCGCGCTCGCGCCGAAGCCGGGAACGAGCGCTGTCGATCTGTTCTGCGGCATCGGCAACTTTTCGCTCGCGCTCGCGCGTCTCGGCGTCCGGGTGCTCGGACTCGAGGCGGCAGCCGGCGCAGTCGCGCGCGCGGCGGAGAATGCGGCGTTCAACGGGCTTTCGGGACTGGCTGAGTTTGCGGTTGCAGATCTGTATGATGCGCGCTGTCCCGATCTGCCGGCGAGCGACTACCTGCTGCTGGACCCGCCGCGATCGGGTGCGGGGCCGAATCTCGCCCGCTGGGCGCGGGCACCACGATTGCAGCGGATCGCGTATGTCTCCTGCGGTCCGGCCAGCTTCGCGGCGGATGCCGCCCGGCTGGTAGCGCTCGGGTTCGAGCTGGAGGAGGTAGGCGTGTACGACATGTTTCCGCACACCGCTCACATCGAGACGCTGGGGCTGTTCGTGCGCCGGATCGATCGACGTGGTTAAGGTTCGTCAGGACGTGGCGCGGGCCGAGGACGGACGGCTCGACGTCGACGCGTGGGTCGCCGAGCTGGCGGCGGAGCACGGCAACCTGGACCCGAAGCGGTTGCGCGAGGCCTGCGAGCTGGTTCGCGGTCTGGGTCCGCGCGGCGAAGAATTCCTCGAGAGCGGTATGGAGATGGCCGAGCTGGTGGGTGAGCTCAGGCTCGATACCGCCTCGGTGGTGGCGGCGCTCGCCTACCGTCCGGTGCGCGTCGGGCTCCTCGGCATCGCCGACGCGCGGGCGGCGTTCGGCGACGACGCGGCGCACCTGCTCGAGGAAGTGCTGCGGATGGCCACGACGAGTCTGCTCGAGCTGAACAACACCCGGCTGCAGACCAGCGAACGGCGGGATCAGGCCGACAACGTGCGTCGCATGCTGATCGCGATGATCGACGATGCGCGGGTCGCGGTGCTGAAGCTGGCCGAGCGGGTGGTGGCGTTGCGCGCCGCGAAGCACTACGACGCCGAGCGCCAGCAGAAGATCGCCCGGGAGGCGCACCTCGTGTTCGCGCCGCTCGCCAATCGCCTCGGCATCTGGCAGCTCAAGTGGGAGCTCGAGGACCTGGCGCTGCGCTACCTCGCGCCCGACATCTATCGCGCGATCGCGAAGCAGCTCGACGGCCGCCGGGAGGAACGCGAACGGCAGGTGCAGTCGATCGCCCGCGAGCTCGAGGCGCTGCTGCGGGAGCAGGGCATCGAGGCCACGGTGCACGGTCGCGCCAAGCACATCTACAGCATCTGGCGGAAGATGCGCTCGAAGAACGTGCCGTTCGGGCAGGTCTACGACGTGCGCGCGGTGCGCGTGGTGGTGCCGGACATCGCGAGCTGCTACGCCGCGCTCGGGGTGATCCATACCCGCTGGCGGCACGTGCCGAGCGAGTTCGACGACTACATCGCCTCGCCGAAGGAGAACGGCTACCGGTCCATCCACACCGCGGTGATCGCGCCGGACGGCCGCAGCCTCGAGGTGCAGATCCGCACCCAGGAGATGCACGAGCAGGCCGAGCTCGGCGTCTGCGCCCACTGGTCGTACAAGGAGGGCAACAGCGAAGACAGGCCCTACGCCGAGAAGATGAACTGGCTGCGGCAGGTGGTCGAGTGGCGCGACGACGTCGAGCGCAGCGCCGCGCGCGATCTCGGCGAGGAGCTCCGCGCGCTGTTCCGGGACGAGCGCATCTTCGTCACCACGCCCAAGGGTCACGTGCTCGACCTCGCCCGGGGCGCAACGCCGGTGGATTTCGCGTACCGCGTGCACACCGAGATCGGCCATCGCTGCCGCGGCGCGCTGGTGGACGGCGTGCCCCGCGCGCTGAACGTGCCGCTCGCGACCGGTGAGCGCGTGGAGATCATCACCGGCGACGAAGCCGCGCCCGAGCGCGACTGGCTCGACATCCACCTCGGTTACGTGAAGACCGGCCGTGCCCGGCAGAAGATCCTGGACTGGTTCCGCGCGCGCGACCCCGCCGACAACGAACGGGAAGGGCGGCTCAGGATCCTGAAGCTCCTCGAGCGCGTCGGGCAGGGCGATCCGCCCGCGAGTCGCTGGGAGGAAGCGGCGCGCGCGCTCGATTACCCGGATGCGCCCGCGCTGTGGCGCGCGGTCGGGTGCGGCGACTGCCAGGTGCTGGATGCGCTGGAAGCGCTGTTCCCCGCCGCTTCGCTCCAACGCCAGCTCGAGCTGCTCCCCGACGTCGACGCCGGCGGCCGGCGGCTGCGCGTGCTCGACATCCGCGCGGCCGATCGCGAAGGGTTGCTCCGCGACGTCACCCAGATCGTCAGTGCGCTGGAGCTGCCGCTGGTCGGCAGCACCGGCCGGGCCGATCCGATCAGCGGGCAGGCGAGGATCCAGCTCGAGATCCTCGCGTCCTCGCTGAGCGAGCTGGCCACCCTGGTCGACCGGCTGATCCGGCTGGAAGGTGTGATCGACGCGCGCGTGGATCCACGCTGACCTCCATCGCGGCCGCCGTGCGAGCGAAACCGCGCCGCCGCCGATTCCCATAGATCCCACGATAGGAGAACGACATGCGAATCATCCTGCTTGGTCCGCCCGGAGCCGGGAAGGGAACGCAGGCGAAGTTCATCTGCGAAGCGTTCGCCATCCCGCAGATCTCGACGGGCGACATGCTGCGTGCGGCGGTCAGCGCCGGCAGCGAGCTCGGCCGGAAGGTCAAGGCGGTGATGGACTCCGGTGCGCTCGTCTCGGACGAGATCATCATCGAGCTGGTGAAGGAGCGCATCGCCCGGCCGGACTGCGCGAACGGCTTCCTGTTCGACGGCTTCCCCAGAACCATTCCGCAGGCCGAGGCGCTCGACGAAGCCGGCGTGACGATCGACACCGTCGTGGAGATCCGCGTGGCCGACGAGGAGATCGTGAAGCGCATGAGCGGGCGGCGGGTTCATCCCGCCTCCGGACGCGTCTATCACGTCGAGTTCAATCCGCCGAAAACCCCGGGAAAAGACGACGAAACGGGCGAGCCGCTGATCCAGCGCGACGACGACAAGGAGGAAACGGTGCGCGAGCGGCTCGCCGTCTACCACCGACAAACGCATCCACTGGTCGAGTTCTATCAACGCAAGGCCGAGTCGTCGGCTCTGCGCTTCGTGGTCGTCGACGGAAGTCGTGACGTGTCTGAAGTTCAGAAAGAGATCCTCGACACATTGCGCCGCAGCTGATGCTCGTTGGCTTCAGGCTAGTGATATTTTCTTTTCTTGTCAGTATGATGCGCCGAAATTTCCAATTGCAGTTTCGTTTCGTTGGGCTATCGTTGAGAAGTGTTCGCACGGGCGATCGTCCGTTACGGAGCAACGAGCAGTGGTGGGAAGGGTAGAAGCGAAAGGGATGGACGACACGCGGGCTGATGCCGTCACGAAGTAGGGACGGCCGCGGTCAGCAGAAAACAAGGAAAAATCGCAGTTGAAGC
>DASVDC010000073.1:0-45487 GCA_036381275.1 Pseudomonadales bacterium
TCTCGATCTGTACCTGTGGAATGCCACGGGGGACCGGTTGCTGGATGCTTCGACGGATACCGGTGAACACGAGACCGTCCGTGCCGGGCAGAGCGGCCTGCAACTGCTCGAGGTGGTCGCCTACCGCGGGGCGTCGAACTACCTGCTGGTGGTCGGTCACGACCCGATCCCGGGCATTCAGAGCGGCCTGCGGCTGTCGGCGGAGTTCGTATCGGGCGAGGTCGTTCTCGAGCGCCGGACGTCCGCGCAGGCCGATGCGCTGAGCGCGGGTCGTTCGTCATCCGCGGAGGCGGCGGCGCCGCGGAGCGGGCGGCCGGAGCTGCTCCGACTGTGGGCGGACGGCGTGGCTCGGACGCAAGCCGCCACATCGCATCGCCCGGCGGTGCTCGAGCGCGTGGACGACGTCGCGCTGCGGCGGCGGCTGGAAACGTTGCTCGCGATCAAGTCGCTGCGCAGCGCCCCGTCGGTCGTGTACGCGCAGCCGAACTTCCGGGTTCTTCCGCAGACGGTGCCGGACGATCCGTTCTACCCGCTCCAATGGCACTATCCGATGATCGACCTGCCGGCCGCGTGGAATCTCGGCGCCGGCGACGGCGTCACGGTGGCGGTGCTCGACACGGGTGTGCTGGCGGACCATCCGGATCTGGCGGGGCAACTGCTGCCGGGCTACGACTTCGTCCGCAGCGTCGACGCCGCCGGCGACGGTGACGGAGTCGATCCCTACCCGCTCGATCCGGGGCCGGGGGAGGGCGGCGGCGCGGCGCCGTTCCACGGCACGCACGTCGCCGGCACCGTCGCCGCGGCGGCTTACAACGGCGCCGGCACGGCCGGCGTCGCCTATCGTGCGCGGGTCCTGCCGGTTCGCGTGCTGGGCGTGAGCGGCGGCAGCAGCTACGACATCATGCAGGGCGTGCGATTCGCCGCCGGGCTCGAGAACGACTCCGGCATCACGGTACCGCCCGTCGACGTGATCAACCTCAGTCTGGGGCGTCGGGGCCCTTGTTGGCCTGGCGAGCAGGCCGCGTTCGATGCCGCGCGTCGAGCCGGCGTCACCATCGTCGCCGCCGCCGGCAACGACGCCATCGATGCGGCGGACGCGTTTCCGGCGAGCTGCCGCAACGTGATCGCGGTAGGGGCGGTGGATCCCGACCGCGCTCCGACGTCCTACTCGAACTTCGGGGCGGCCGTGGACGTCTACGCGCCGGGCGGCAGCTCCGCGGACGGCGACGGGGACGGCTATCGCGACGGCGTGCTGAGCCTGATGGGCACGCTGGATCCGGACGGTGCGATCCGCTACGGCTACGCGTTCCGCCACGGGACGTCGATGGCGAGTCCCCACGTGGCGGGGGTGGTCGCGCTGATGAAGTCGCTGAATCCCGCGCTGACGCCCGACGATGTCGACCGGCTGCTGAGTGCCGGCGCGCTGACGGACCCGGACGGCATCATCAACGCACGCCGGGCGTCCTTCGCGGCGCTGGACCCGCTGCAGAGCCCGGCCGTCGAGCCGCGGCCGCGAGCCGCGCCCGCTGCGCTGAATTTCGGCTCGGCCTTCAACTACGCGGAAGTCCGCGTGACGGCGTCGTGCGCAGCGACCGAGCTCGAGCTCGCGGCCGCGGCGCCGTGGCTCCGTCTCGACGGCGTCGCAGCTGCCAGTGACGGGACGTCGACCGTTGCCGTCACGGTGGATCGCGGCATGCTCGCCGCGGGTACCTACAGTGATGCGATCGCGATCGGATGCGCGGGACGCTACGTCGAGGTCCCTGTCATTCTGCAGGTCATCCCGGCGCCGTTCGACGCCGACGCGGGCCACCTGCACGTGTTGCTGATCGACGCCGACAGCGGTGCACTGGTGCGGCGGACCGAAGCGCGCGCATCGGCCGGCCGCTACGTGTTCGAGTTCGACGGCGTGGCCGCGGGCCGCTACCGGCTGGCGGCGGGAACCGATGCGGACAACGACGGTGCGATCTGCGACGCGGGCGAGAGCTGTGGCCGCTACCGGAACGCGGCCGGCGATCCGATTCTGATCGTCGACGGGCACCAGAGCGGCGTCGAGTTCGGTGTGGGCCATCGAGTGTCGATCACCGGCCGATCCGCCGGCCTCGAGGGCTCCGTTCCTCGCGGTGCCTCCGGGCGGTCCGGCGGGTCCCTGCCCGATTGAGTGCGAACGGCTCGACTGAGTCGCGGGAACGCCGGCCGGACCCGGGAGTCGAATCAGGTGGTGGAGCAGCGCCGTTGGCCCGTGTAAGGCTCGCGCAGGTCATCCGGACCTGCAGGTCCCGAGGACCTTGGATTGGAGGCCGTCCCTGTACTCCCGAGTGCGAGTCCGCGATGGGCCAACGGCGCTGCGACGCCACCATAGTCAAAGGCGGTTACTCGGGTATGTCGGAATGTTGCGCGGGTGTGTCCCGTGCGCGGCCGAGCGGTCAAGCTCCTTGATCGACTCCGAGGTCTGCAGCGCAGTCCGTGTTACAACGCCCGGGTCCTCAATGCTCCGTCAGATCGTCCAGACGCGGCAGCAGGTGCTGCCGGTACAGGCTTCGTGACAGCAGGATGTTGCGCGGCTTTTCGCTCGCGAGCAGGTCCGCATAGGCCAGCACCGGATGCACGAAGCCGTGCGGGCCGACGTGGCGGCGCCAGAACGGCGCCAGCATCGTGACCGTGCCGTGGCCGCCCGCGGGGCGAGGGAGCTTGCGCAGGTGCGCGGCCGCGAGCAACTGAACCTGCAGGGCCTTCGGCACGTACAAGGTGGCTTCGGTGGCGTCGTCGCGGCCGGTGTAGAACGCGCCCGCGATCTCGCCTCCCCAGTAGCCGCCGTAGCGGTCGACGTCGAACGACTTCCACCAATCGGGATCCTCGGCCTGGTACAGACCGAGAGACAGGGTCGGGCGCAGGGTCACCGGGTAGTTCTCGACCCAGCCGTCCAGCAGATCCTCGCGCCGGATCAGCACGCGGCGGCCCTGGCGATCCTCCAGATGATCGGTCTCGGCCAGGCTTTCCATCACGTTGCCGACCGTACCGACGGAGACGCCGGCGATGTGGGCGATGTCGCTGTCACTGCGCTCGGTCAGTTCCGGATCGCAGAGCAGCGCGAACGTCACGCGGGCGCCATTGTTCGAGAAGCAGGGCAGTTGCAGCGGTTTGCCGAATCCCGGTACCGGTCTCGGCCGCGGGTTGCCTTTGATGAACACGTAGTAGTGCGGCGTTCGCAGGAACGCGTTGCCGACCGTGTCGATGAACGGCACGCCGGCCTCACGGAAGCAATCGGCCCGCTCCGGTCCGACGTAGTCCGCGACGAGAATCCCGCGTGGATGCCGTTTGATCTGCTCGATCAGCGCCGTCAGCGGCGAATGCTGCGCCCACATCCGGATGCGGGCCTGGTAGAGCTCGCCCTCGAGCTCGAGGACCGCCTCCGCTTCGGCGCCGACGGCGGGCTTGGCGATACGGAACTTCAGATCGGTGGCGTGAGCGAGCGCACTCACCGCGCGCTCGAGAGCCGACTGGCGACTGCTGGTTCTGCGTAGGCTCGGAAGTCTGGTCATAAGGCGTACGATTGGCGTCTCCGATGAATCCCTGCTCGGATGGAGCCTCTCCCGCCCCTCTGACGGTGGATGTTAACGCGACGCCGGCGGGAAGCTAAACGGCTGCGTTCCGGTGCGGGCGCGCGCGGGTGGGCGAACGGCGCACGCGTCTCCAGCAGGAGACACCGGGCGTAAGGTTTCCCGGATGTTACGTAAACGTAACGGCCACCGGGGGCCTGTGCGACCTGCCGGATCCACGGGCCGTAACGCTAGCCGAAGGCGATCTTGTCGATCGCGGCGGCATCGAAGCGATAGTGGCGGCTGCTCTGGTCGCTCGCCACCGGCGTCAACAGGCCGAGCCGTTTGAAGCGGGCCAACACCCGGCTGGCGCTCTCGGTGGAAACGCCGATCACCTCGGCCATCTCCTGACAGGTGAGCAGCTCGACCGATGACGGGTCGGGCAGGCGCTGCAACTCGGCGAGGTATCGGATCACCCGGGCAATCCGGCAGGTGGTGGTGTCGGCGGAGAACTCGGTGATCCACCGCTCGGCGTTGCGCAGCGCTTCGCAGTGCCGCTCCACGAGTTGCAGATACTCCTCCGAGCGTTCCCGTCGGATGCGGCGCAATTGGGCGGCCGCGGCCCAGTCGGCTTCCACATCGGTGACCGCCATCGCGGTCTGGTTGTAGGTCGTGCGGCGCGAAGCGGGCGTGATCAGCCCCAGCACCGTGCCCGGTCCGTGCAGACCGAGAATGCGCACCCGGCCGTTGGGCATATGAGCGACCAGCTTGACGATCCCCGAACGCACCGTATACAGGCGATCGGCGAACGAGCCCTCCCGGTAGAGGATCTCGCCCGCTGCCAGCTCGACCGAGGTCCAACACAGCGAGCTCGGCAACGACCAGTCCTGGCCGCTGCTGCGGGCCAGTTCGATCGGGCGGCGTGCCAGGGATGATGACGAGCTGACTCCGATGTTCTCCGACATCACGTATCGAACCTCCTCGTGATCGCTGCCGCGTCCTGATCCGACACGCGGAGCCCGCAGCGAAGTAGCAAGCGCCGTGCCCATTGCGGGCAGGGCGGGGAGGACCGTTTGCGTCCTGTCAATGCGTCGGCCGGGGGTGGTGGTCACGCTGCCTGCTTACCTGTGCGTCGGCAGAATTTACGCGGGGCCAACCGCGGGGCGGCCAACCGCGGGCGGGGTAGCCCAGGACGGGAAAGCGGGCGAACCCGCCTCCCGGGCAGTGGCCGTTTGAAACCCGCCACCGTTGGTGGGACTATCATTCGAGTCCCGAGAAGCCTTCACACCGTACCGCGGCAGGGGGATCCGCCGGCAGTGGCCGCGTTTTTCTTTCGAACGCCGGAGCCGTTCGGCCGAATGGACGAGCCCAGTACCGTCAGAGGGTATGGCCTCGCGCTGCTGGCCGTTGCGCTCGCCACGTTGATCCGCTGGTTGCTGGAGCCGTGGCTCGGCGCGCAGGCGCCGTTTCTCACCTACATCGCCGCCGTCGCGCTGGTCGGAATCTACGCCGGGATCGGACCGGCCATCGCCGTCGCGGTCGGCGGCGCCATCGCCACGTTCTGGTGGCTCGCGCCCGCCGAAGAATTCACGGTCGACAGCGCGAGGCACTGGATTGCGCTGCTGCTGTTCGCGCTCACCTCGGCAGTGATCGCCGGTGTCGCCCACCGGCTGCGATCGAGCAACGCGTATCTGGCCGCGCTGGTCAGCACCGCGCACGAGGCCATCGTGACCTGCAACCTCGATGGGTTCGTGACGGGCTGGAATGCGGGCGCGGAGCGCGTCTACGGGTACCCGAGTGAGGAGATGATCGGCTGTTCCATCGAGCGGCTGTCGCCGCCGACGCGATCACGGGAAGCGCGCTGGATCATCGCCGAGATTCAGGCGGGGCGGCCCGTGGAGGCGCTGGACACCGAGCGGCTGCGCAAGGACGGCCGCCGCATCGACGTGCTGCTGAGCGCTGCGCCGATCCGCGACGGCCGTGGCCGGGTCGTCGGGGTCGCCAGCATCGAACGGGACGTCACCGAGCGCAAGCGAGGGGAACGGGCCCGCCGTGCGAGCGAATCGCGGCTGCGGGCGATCATCGACAATTCCCCGGTGGTGCTGTTCATCAAGGATCTGGAGGGCCGCTACTTCCTGGTCAATCGCAGCTACGCCGAGCTCTGGGGGACGACGGTCGAGCGTCTGCTCGGCATCACCGACGAGGAGCGGTTTCCTCCGGAGGTGGCCGAGCGCTACCGGCGCAACGACCGGGCGGTGATCGCGTCGGGCGAGCCGTGCACGTTCGAAGAGACGGCGGAGGTCAACGGCGAGCTGCGCACCTTCCTGTCCACCAAGTTCCCGCTGCACGACGACCAGGGGCAGATCTACGCGGTCTGCGGCATCGCGGCGGACATCACCGAGGAGGCGCGTCGGCACGAGGCGCTGCTCGATCTCGATCGGCGCAAGGACCAGTTCCTGTCGATGCTGGCGCACGAGCTGCGTAACCCCCTGGCGCCGATTGCCAACGCCGTCCGGCTGATCCGGCTGCAGGAGGGGCTCGACCCGCGGGTCGCCTGGGCCGGCGAGGTGATCGAGCGGCAGGTGCGCCACCTGACACGGATGGTGGACGACCTGCTGGATCTGGCACGGTTCAACACCGGCCGGGTGCGGCTTCGTCGCGAGGTGATCGATCTCGTGCCGCTGCTGCGCGGCGCGGCGGAAGATCGGAAGCCGCGTTTCGAGAGCGAGGGGGTACGTCTGTCCGTCGAGCTTCCGGCGGATCCCGTGTGGGTGGAGGCCGACGGCGCGAGGATCGTTCAGGTGCTGGACAACCTGCTCGACAACGCGGCGAAGTACACCGATCGCGGCGGCCAGGTCTGGCTCAGACTGGAAGCCGGCGATCGGGAATGCGTGCTGACGGTGCGGGATACGGGCATCGGCATCGACCCGGCTCATCTCGACCACATCTTCGAGCTGTTCGAGCAGGCGGACGTCAGCTTCGACCGCTCGAGCGGCGGACTCGGCCTGGGGTTGAACCTGGTGAAGCGCATGGTCGAGATGCATGGCGGCACGGTGCGCGCGTCGAGCGAAGGCCGCGGCACCGGCAGCACGATGATCGTGCGCCTGCCGCTCAGCCGGGCGCCCGAGCCCATGGCGGCCGACCCGGACCAGCGGGCGGCGCCCGGACAGCGCCGTACGCTGCTGGTGGTCGAGGACAATCCCGATACCGCCCGCTCGATGGAGCTGCTGCTGCAGGCGCTGGGGCACGATGTGCGCGTCGCGCGAACCGGGCAGGCGGGCATCGCACTGGCGGACGAGCGGGTGCCGGAGCTGATGTTGATCGATCTCGGCCTGCCGGACATGGATGGCTACCAGGTCGCCCGGGCCGTGCGCCAGCGGTTCGGCGACCGGTTGCGCCTGGTCGCACTGACGGGATACGGCCAGGAAGAACACCGAAGGCGCAGCCGCGAGGCCGGTTTCGACGAGCATCTGCTGAAGCCGCTCAGCCTGGAGGCGCTGCAGCGGATTCTGGAGCGGGCGCCGCGCGAGTCCGCCGGCATCGTGGCATGACGCTTGCTATCTTGGTCGGCGCGTGCGCCGCAACAAAGCGCATCACACGGCAACCGTGGAGGGCCATATGCACACGAGAGGATTGACCGCGATCGCGTTGCTGGCAGCGCTCGGATTGGTGGCCGGCTGCGACGCCGGGAACGATGCCGGCAGCCCCACCGATACGTCGCAACGGGACCAGGTACCGGCTCCGGACAGCACTACCGTAACGGACGAAGAACGGGCGGCCGACCGGGAGATGGCCGGCGCGGGCGAGACGGTTGAGCCCGGGCAGGCAGGTCAACCCGGGCAGACGGGTACCGCCGGCACCGGCCCCGCGGACCAGACCATGCCGGGCGCCGGTACGGAAGCGGAAAGCGCGACCGGCGAAGGCCCGATTGGCATGACCGAGTTCGCCGCCCTCGACACCAATTCCGACGGCAAGCTCGAGCAGACCGAGTGGCAGCCGGACATGGTCGGCGGATTGGAATTCCAGAAGATCGACGAGGATTCCAGCGGCGACATCGATCGGGAAGAGTTCCGTCAGGCGCTGGCGTCGGCCGGAGAAGCCGCGGGACAGATGCCGACCGAGGAGTCCGACCTGAATACGCTGGACGATCCGGAGACGGAGCAGTAGCGAGACGCCGACGCCCGGGTGTCCGAGCCCGCTGACGGCGGGCTCGGTTCCGTGCTGTTGCGCCCAGCGGTGTCGCCGACCTCGAGGGTCGGATGGCGCGACGGCGCGCGCAACACGTCGTGTGCAGGAGGGGTATCGCATGGACACGGATCGAGAGCAACTCGCCGGCGTCAAGGTGCTGCTGGTCGACGATCATCGGGATTCCGCCGACTCGATGGCCTGGCTGCTGCAGAGCTTCGGCTGCGAGGCGCACGCGCGGTTCGATGCGAGCAGCGCCCTCGCCGACGTGGAGGCGCTGCGCCCCGATGTCGTGTTCCTGGACATCCGCCTGCCCGACATGTCCGGAATCGAGCTCTGCCGCCGATTGCGCGCGATCCCGTCCCTCGAACCGGTCGTTCTGGTTGCGGTCACCGGCGCCACCGACGACCGCACTCAGGCGGGCATTCGCGACGCCGGCTTCGACCACGCCCTCACCAAGCCCGTGGAGCTGACCGAGGTGCTGTCCGTGCTGCGCGAGGCGGCGGCGCCCTAGCCGGCGGAGCTGCCGGGCTCACGATCCCGCGCTCCCGCGGCCGCCGCTGGCATGAACATTGAACGGCGAGCCGTGGCCAAACAAGTCAACTAGCGCGTCAGCCGACGCCGGAGGTTCACAATGCTGCAGTGGGCTCTGATTTTTCTCGTGGTGGCTTTGATCGCAGGGCTGCTCGGCTTCACCGGCGTGGCCGGAACCGCGGCCAACATCGCCTGGATATTGTTCGTGGTCGGACTGGTGCTGGCGCTGGTGCTGTTCGTGATGGGCCGGCGACCTCGGCTCTGACCCCGCCCCGTCGCGGCAGAATTTACCTGTCGGTCAACTTCCTGACGGGGCACGCTGTCCGCTGGCGAACGCGCGATGTTCGCGCGCCTCGCTGGCGGGCAGCCGACTTCCGGCCCTGGCATGGGCCTTGCAGTCGCCCCACATCAGATTCCTGGGATAGAGATTCCGATGAAGGTGGAAGAGGTCATTGAGCGTGGTCTGCCGTATTGCGCACCCGATGAATCGCTGCAGCAGGTGGCGGAGCGGATGTGTCTGTGGGGTTGTGACGTGCTGCCGGTCTGCCGCGCGGACAAACGCCTGGTGGGATCGATCACCAGCCGCGCCATCTGTCTGCAGGCGTGCATGAGTGGCGGGGATCTGGCGAGCATCCGGGTGCGTGATGCCACCACCGAGCAGCCGCTGTGCGGACGGATCGAAGACGGCATCCGCGGCTTGATGAACCTGATGGTCCGCGAACGCGTCTGGCAGCTTCCGGTCGTGGACGCGAACGGGCGCCTGATCGGCATGGCGAGCTACGACCGGCTGCTGCAGGAAATTTCCGGCACGCGCGACGTGATGGTGATCGTGCCGGAGGTCAACGCGCTGGATGAGATCCAGGCCGATTACGATTTCATGCCGACCTGGACGCTGGTGACGCGACCGCGCGAGTTGATCTCTCCCGAAGGCAAACCCGCGCAGCTCTCCCGAGCCGAGGCCCGGCTGCTCCTGGTGCTGGCGGAGAGTGCCGGCAGCGTGATGGACCGTGAATCACTGACGCGCAAGGTCGTGCAGCGTTCGTGGCATCCGACTGATCGTTACATCGACGTGCTGGTGGCGCACCTGCGCAAGAAGTTCGGCGAGAGCGGCGCGGACGCCCGCATCATCCGAACCGTGCCGAACGACGGCTACGTGTTCACGCTGAAGGTCGCCGACGAGCGGCCCCGCAGCGCCGCGGCGGCGAAGGCGGCCGAAGACCGGCCGTCGCGCCTCGGCCGCAACGGCACCGGAATCAAGGACGTTCACGCGGTGATCAGCGCTCCGGGATGATCGACTTCTTCACGCGGCGGCGTCGCGCGGCCCGGCCGCGCCGCGGCGCCGGCGACTCGGCGTCGGCCGAGTCGGCCGATTTCGGCGTGTTCGATCGCATCAGCGGCGTGCTGGCGCACGACCTGCGAAATCCGCTGAACACCATCGGGCTGAACGTACATCTCGCGAAGACGG
Organism: Pseudomonadales bacterium; assembly: GCA_036381275.1. GTDB lineage: Bacteria > Pseudomonadota > Gammaproteobacteria > Pseudomonadales > Azotimanducaceae > UBA7803. Next base: position 9,721 of record DASVDC010000073.1, read on the forward strand.
CGCTCGAGCAAGGCGATCCGAAGCTGGGCCCGATGGCGCTCGAGCACATCGAGCGCGCCAAGCAGCAGATGGTCGAATCGGTGGACCGCTTTCGGGCGCTCGCGCGCGCGCTGTACGGTGAACCCGTGCGCCAGCCGGTGGATATCGACCGGCTGGCCCGGGGGGTATGGGAGCGGCTGGCCCCGGCCGGCGTCGAGCTGACGATACACGATCTTCCCCGCACGGTGGGCGATCCGAAGCTCGCCGCCGCGCTGCTGTGGGGTCTGATCGCGAGCGCGCTGGAGGCGATCGGCGGCCGCTCCGGCGGTGTGATCGAAATCGGGCACGAGTCGGGCAGCGATCCACCCGTCTACTTCGTCGCCGATGACGGGAGCGATCTCGCGCAAGGCGAAGGCACGGCCGATGGCCTCTGGGTGCGCGAGGCGGGCGCGTCGTCGGTAGATCCGTGGCTCGAGCTCGCGGTGCGTGGCGTGGCTCGTCACGGCGGCGAGGTGCGTGCATCACGTCGGGCCGGCGGCGGCGTCATCGTGCACTTCCGCTTCGGCGGGGCCGGTGCCGAAACTCCCGCAACAGAGTGAAATGAGAATTAACGGTACTGTTCGTTGCGGACCATGTATCATACCCAGTAAATTCTCCCCGCAAGGGGAGCGTGCGTGTCCCGGAGGCCGTAGTAATGGCGAGGTCGTCAAGCGACGATACTGATTTGCAAGAAAGAGTTCAGCAGGAAGTGGAAGGGACGGAGCGGTCCACCCGGGGAGCCCGGGTCCTGATCGTAGACGACAACGCCAATTTGGTTGCCTCTGCAAGAAAATTGCTGGAGATGGCCGGTGCGGACGTGCACGTCGCCGGCACCGACCGGCTCGCGCGGAAGTCGCTGACGGACAGGAAGTACGACCTGGTGTTCGTCGACCTGATGCTGCCCGACGGCAGCGGTCTCGACCTCGTGAACGACTACTACGAGGACCTGGCGGACACGCGGTTCGTGCTCGTCACCGGTCATCCGCGCCTCGCGGAGGCGGCGAAATCGGCGTGCCCGCCGAGCGTCACGTTCCTGTCGAAACCCTTCTCTGCCAGCGATCTGATGGATTGCCTGCACCGGGCGATGCCGGCGGGCGTGGCGCACGCCGAGGTGCCCTCCGACGATCCGTTCGACCGTTGGGTCGGCTCCTCCGAGGCGCTGGCGCAGGTGAAGCGCCAGATCCGTTCGGTGGCGCCGCTGAACACCACCGTGTTCCTGCTCGGGGAGAGTGGCACCGGCAAGGAGCTCGCCGCGGATGCGATTCACCGTCTGAGTGGCCGCCAGGGTCCGTTTCTGACGATCAATTGCGGCGCGATCCCGGAGTCGCTGATCGCGAACGAGCTGTTCGGTCACGAGAAGGGAAGTTACACCGGCGCCAATCGCTCCCAGCCGGGCCTGTTCGAACGCGCCCACGGCGGCACCGTGCTGCTCGACGAGGTGACGGAGCTGCCGCTCGAGCACCAGCCGCACCTGCTGCGCGTGCTGGAAACCCGCACGGTCACGCGCATCGGCGGCAGCAAGTCCATCCCGGTGGACGTCCGGGTCGTAGCGGCCACCAACCGGGTCGATCAGCCGCTCGTGCAGGACAAGGTGCTGCGCGAAGATCTGTTCTACCGGCTGATGGTGTTCCCGATCGTGCTGCCGCCGCTGCGCGAGCGCACCGGCGACATACCGGAGATCGTTCAGGCCGTGCTCGATGCCTGGAACCGTGAGCACGGCACCAACGTGACCTGCGCTCCCGAGGTGATCAAGCGCCTCGAGCAGCACGACTGGCCCGGCAACGTGCGCGAGCTGAAGCACACGGTGCAACGCCTCGCGATCCTGAGCGGCGGACGCATCACCGAGCCGCCCGATTTCTTCGACGACTTCGTCGGCAACGGCGCCGGTCCCGGCGTCCCGGTCGGTACCTCGATCCGGGAGCTGGAGCGGCGCCTCATCATGGCCACGCTGGAGCATTTCAACGGCGATCGCACTCGTACGGCAGCCACCCTCGGCATCAGTCAGAAGACCCTGTACAACCGCCTGAAGAGTTATCAGGAGCAGGGTGAACTGCCGGCGGAGCGCAGCACGCCGTGAGCGCCCGCGACGATACGCTCCACGACCTGAACGACCGGCTCAACGGCATCATGATCTCCGTCGAACTGGCGATGCGGCTGCTGCAGCAGAAGGAAACGCGGGAGGTCGGCCAGATCCTCACACGCCTGCGCGAGGATTGCGTGGTCTGCACCAATCTCGTGGGTGAGCTGCGGCAGACTCGCCGGGACGAGTGACGCTCCGGCAAGACCTTCTCTGACGGCGCCGCCATGGGCGGCGTCTGGCACATCGCTTGCTCGGTACGGGTGAAGCCGCACCGAGGATGCACCATGAAGTTCTCTGTCCGCACGCCGCTGATCTCCGTTTCGCTGGCTGCTGCTCTCGCGTTCACGCCGTACGCGCTGGGCGAGCAGGCCGCGCCCGCCGAGCCGCAGGCGCCGACCGGGCAGACGCAAGCGGCCGACGTCTCCGACGCGAAGCTGCGCCAGTTCGCGAAGGCCGCCAAGGACGTTCAGAAGATTCAGCAGGACTACACCGCGAAGGCGAAGACGCTGCAGAAGGACGCCGAGCAGCAGATCGTCGCGTCGGTGGAAGGCGCCGGCATGTCGGTCGCCGAGTTCACCGAGCTGGTCGCGCTGGTGCAGAGCAATCCGGATCTCGCGCGCCGGCTGAGCGAGCTGCAGCAGCAGTAGCCGCGGATGCGTCGCCCGCCTTGTCAAGGGATCGGCTCGGGCTGGTCCGAAGCTTGCAACGATTCAGGCATCTGGAAAGTGTTCGAGAGGTAATCGAGATGAGCGATCTTGCGACCCGGCTGATGAGGGAGTTGTGGCGCGCTATCGATCGTGCGCAGCGGCCGAGCGACGAGTTCGACGTCTCCGAACGCGAGGGCTGGGTGACCGTGGAGCATCGCGGACGGCGGCGTCACTACCCGCTGACGCGCGAGATCGGCGTGCTGCTGTCGGGCGATCTGCGCCGCGGGGCGTTCGACTGACGGAGCATCCGGTCACGGCCCGCATCGGCCGCGCCGATGCGGCCGTACTTCCCGGCGTTCATTCCAGCCTGAGGGCGCGCTTCAGGATCAGCGACGCGACCAGCACCGCGGCGAAGAAGGGCACCTCCCAACCACGCATCCAATCCGGCCCGAAGCCGATGACCTGCTGGCGCGGCAGCTCGATGGAAACGCGGTCCACCCGAGCATCGGCGCCCAGATAGCCGGCCGGGTTGCCGATCAGCGTGTTCCACCACCGGCGCTTTTCGATCACCGGGACGGGCACTGCGACCGGAACCCGGGCGAGCAGCTCGCGCCGCGAGTCGCGTACTTCGACCTGCGGGGGACCTTCGGGCGATGCGATCCACGCCGCGCGGAGCTCTTCCGGCTGAACCTGCAACGGCGGCGGTTCCCGCTCCGGGAAGCGGTACCCGTACGCGTTCGAGATCCACACCAGCAGCAGGATCACCGGCAGCGCCGCGAGCAGCGCCGGTCCGATCACGCGGCCGAGGTGACCGAGGGACAGGCCGAGCAGCCGCCGGATCATCGGCCACGCCTCCGCGAGCTCGCCGTCGAAGCCGTCGAGCCGGCGGCGCACCTCGAGCTGCTCGCGCTTGCTGCGGGCGATCCGCTCCTGAGGAGACAGCACGCCGTACAGCCACATCGAGATGGCCCCGCCGACGCTGCCCCAGAGCAGCAGACGCAGCAACGCCGGCAGAACGCCGAGCAGCGCGTCGATCCGCTCGAACAGCGGCGCCGGTAGATCCAGCAGGCCCACTAGCGGGTTCCGGCGATGCGGTTCAGCAGCGAGGGCGGCAACGCGTCGCCCGGCACCCGCTGCGCCCAGCTCACCACGGGGATCATCGCGTCGCCGTCGCCGCCGCGCACCGGGTTCACGTATTCCCAGACGATGCGGCCGTCGCGTGTCACTTCCAGCAGGCGCCCGCCGCTCGATTCGGTGATCAGCGTGTTGCCGTTGGCCAGCTTCTGCTGTGACGCACGGATGGGGCTGTCGAGCGGTTTCTCCTCGTCGCCCGTGTAGCTCCAGACGATGCCCATCGTCGCCGGATCCACCACGAGGATACGAGATTTCGTCAGCGCGCCGAGGTTGCCGCGGTTGTCGAACACCTGGATCAGTCCGCCGTCGAGGATGTCGGGATCGTGCTGGGCGAGCCAGGGGCCGCGGCTGGCCCAGACCACCTGGCCCTGGTCGACGTCGACCAGCGCGATGCTGCCGCCGGCGAGCTCCCGGAACGAGACCAGCACCTGACCTTCCCGTGCGACGGGGACACGCTGGCGGAGCCATTCCGCGCGCTGGCGGTCGAGGTAATCGACCGCGTTGGCGTGCAGCGGGTCTTCCATCGAGTAATAGGCCACCCGCCACAACAAGCTGCGGAACGGGGATTCGTTGATCGCGTCGAGCAGCGAGATCTTCTTCAGCGTACGACCCTCGGCGTCGACCACGGCGAGAAAGTCTTCGAGCAGCGGCGGATCGAACTGATCCGCGTGCTTGACCGGTTCGCGGCGGAACGAATGAGTCAAGCCGACGATCCGCCCGTCCGGCGCGAGATCGAAGTCGTGGTGGAAGTTGTCGAGGTTCTTCCAGATCAGCTCCGAGTTCACATCGAGCCGCGCGAGTCCGTAGCCGTACGGCGTATCGCCCACGCCCTCGTACAGCGCCAGCAGGTCTCCTTCGGGCAGCAGCATGGCTTTGCGGAAGTAGACGTGATCGTCCGGCACGGGCTTGCGCACCGCGGATCCGCGCTCCCAGACGGTGCTGTACGGCCGGCGCCATTCGTGCACCACTTCGCCGGACAGGTCGATCAGCCGCGCGGCCGCCGCGTCTCCGCTGGTGTAGAGCGTGAAGCCTTCCTGTACTTCGTCCGCCTCCAGCACGGTTACGCCGCGCTCGGTCCGGCGTGCCTTGTTCCACAGATCGGTGGCGAAGCGGTCGCGGTAGGTGAAGAAGCTGGCGTACAGCGCGGTGCCCGCCTTGTACGCATCGCCGATGAATTTCGACGGCGGGGTCTTCGAGACGACGCTGAGGGCGCCGGCGAGATAGCCGAGGAAGATCAGCGCCCCGATGAAGGCCATCACGCCCAGATCCACTCGCCCGCGGCTGCCGCCCATGTTCATCCTCGATCGAATCCTTTCGTGCAAGGCCGCTGAATTCGCGGCAAATCACGGGTGAGCAAATGCTATGCCATCGCCGCTTTCTAAGCGCATCGGGCCCCTGGGCACGGGAGTTGCTATCACTGTCCCGAGGTCGTTGTCCAACTAGTCAGGCAAGCTGTCGTGATGCAAGAGCTGGCCCCCTTGCGGGCGGTACCGGCGGAGGAACCGCTGAGCATGCCCCGCGCGCCGCTGCACGGTCCCCGTCAGCGGTGCAAAGAACGCTATGACCGGGCCCGGCGTTGGCGTCTGCTGCTCGCGCGCAGCTACATCGTCCTCGCCACGTTAGGCCTCGGCAGCTACGGCTGCTACGAGATGTACCAGGTGGTTTCGTCGGTGGGACCGACCGGACTGCAGTGGCTGTTCCTGGTTCTGTTCGGAATGAACTTCCTCTGGATCAGCGCGGCCTTCAACCAGTCGCTGGTCGGTTTCTGCCGGCTGATGTGGCGCCGTCACCGCGCGCCGCCGCCGGTGGAGGATCGGCTGCCGACCCGCACCGCGATCCTGATTCCGGTCTACAACGAGGACGCGGCGCGGATCGCCGCCGGGGTGCGCGCAATCACTCCGCACCTGGCGACTGCCGCACCGGGCAAGTTCGCCGTGTTCGTGTTGAGCGACAGCACTTCACCGGACGCGTGGGTTCGGGAGGAGCAGGTGTTTCGTGCGCTGCATCGCGATGCACCGGCCGCGTGCCCGTTCTACTACCGTCATCGGGCCGACAACGTGGAGCGCAAGGCCGGCAACGTCGCCGACTGGGTACAGCGGTGGGGCGGCGGGTACGAGGCGATGGTGGTGCTCGATGCCGACAGCCTGATGGCGCCGGAGACGCTGTTGACGCTGGCCCGGCGCCTCGCCGCCGATCCCGGCGTGGGATTGATCCAGACTCTGCCGAGCCTCGTGCGTGGCCGGACGCTGTTCGCGCGGCTGCAGCAGTTCGCGTCCGCCTGCTACGGGCCCGTGCACGCGGAAGGTCTCGCCGGCTGGTACGGTGCCAGCGGCAACTACTGGGGCCACAACGCGGTGATCCGGGTACGCGCGTTCGCCGCCGCATGTCATCTGCCGAAGCTGTCCGGACGTCCGCCGTTCGGCGGCCACATCCTGAGCCACGATTTCGCGGAAGCGGCGCTGATGCGCCGCGCGGGGTGGGGCGTCGAGTTCCACACCGATCTCGATCAGACCTACGAAGAAGCGCCGCCGTCCCTGCTCGAGGCGCTGGTGCGCGATCGCCGCTGGTGCCAGGGCAATCTGCAGCACTCGCGCCTGCTCGCCGCCCGCGGGCTGCGGCTGCCGAGCCGGCTGCATCTGCTGACCGGGATCATGTCTTACGCCAGCGCGATGATCTGGCTGCTCCTGATCGTGGTCGGTTTGGCGCTGTCGGTGCAGGCCGGGCTGCTCGAGCCGGAGTACTTCAACGGGCCGTCGCTGTTCCCGCATTGGCCGGTGTTCGAGGCGGAGCGCGCGCTGACGCTCCTCACGGTCTCGATGGGGGTGCTGCTCGGACCCAAGCTGCTCGGCTGGCTGCGGGTGATGCTGACGCCCGATTGCCGCCGGGGGTTCGGCGGCGCCGGCGCGGTAACGGCCGGGGTGGTGGCCGAGACGCTGCTCTCCGCGCTGTACGCCCCGGTGATGATGCTGAGCCACACCGTGACCATCCTGCAGATCCTGTTCGGCCGCGACGGCGGCTGGAAACCGCAGCGCCGCGACGGCGATACGCTGCCGTGGCGGGTCCACTGGCGGGGCACCTGGCCGCAGGTGGTGGTGGGCGGGCTGACCGCGGGAATCTCGTGGTACCTCAGCACGCACCTGTTTCTGTGGCTGCTGCCGTTCACCACCGGGCTGGTGCTCGCGCCGCTGTTGTCGCGGCTGAGCGGCTCGAGCGCAGCGGGTCTGAAGCTCTCGCGCTGGCGCCTGCTGGTCACCCCGCAGGAAGCGGATCCGCCGGCGATCGTGCGCTGGTTCGAAGCCTGCCTCGAGCGCGTGCGCGTTCCGGCCTTCGCCGGGGCCCTGCGGCAACTGGCGCTCGATCGGAACCTGCGTCTCTGGCACACGGCCCAACTCTCGGCCAACGGTGCCACACTGGTGTCGGCGAGCGCGGCGGACAACGGCGGCGATCCGATCGACGTGGATCACGTGGTCGCGTTGGCGAAGGTCAGTCACAGCGACGGTGACCTCGACAAGTTGTGTCCCTGGCTGACGACCCGTCAGACCCTGGCGCTGCTGCACGATCCGGTGTACCTGCTCGGGCTGGACGAGACGGAACCCGCGGCGCCGGTCGCTGCGCAGAACTGATCCCGCCGGCCGGCGCGTCGGTTGCACGGCCGCGACACGGGGCAACCGATGCCCGAGTCCGAGTCACGGGCGTGAACCGTGTAGGTGTCGCCGGGACGCGACAACGCTGGGAAATAAGGGAGCGACAGCCATGGCGAAGCCGGGCGTCAACAAGCTGATTCTGCTGTTCGTGCTGGTTGCCGCCGCCGCGCGGGCGGACGAAGCGGACGAAGCAGGCGATGCCGCGCCGGCGCCGGGAGCCGACCGTCCCGCGGTGGAGGAACAGGAAGCGGAGCTGCAGCGTCGGGTGGAGGCGCGGACCGAGCGGGCGAAGCGGGATGCGGAGTTCAACCGGCTCGACCGCGATGGCGACGGTTATCTGAGCCGCCAGGAGCTGACGGCGAAGAAGGATCTGCGGCCGGGCCCCGACACGCTCGACCGCGACGCCGACGGGCGTATCAGCCGCAGTGAGTTCGCGGCCGTCGAGCGCAGCTCCGTCGGTCCGGAATTGCCGTGGAGGCGTCAATCGTCGGATTCCGGCGACCGAGCGGAGGGCGCGCGCGAGGCGGGTGAAGGCGCGCCGCCCGGTTGACGATCCGTTCGGCGTCAGGCACGGAAGACAGGAACCGCCCGCGTCAGTCGGCCGCCGCGACTTCGGGGGCGATGTCGTGGCAGTTCGAGAGCGTCAGCGTCGGCGGATCGATCGAGAACTGGAACGGCGAGGCCTTGCGCAGCGCGCTCAGCCCGAACAGGCCCCGCGTCGCACCCGGCAGCACCGCGGCGTCCACGTTGTGGATCCGGCAGGAGTGGCCGATGGTGATCTCGGAGATGCGGTACACCGGAACGCGCACGGTGGTGCCATCGGCCAGTCGGCCGTCGAGCTGCCCGACCCGCACGGCACCGCCGTTCTGCTGCAGGCGTTCCAGCGTCTCGCTGGTGATGGTCATGTAACCGGCCCCGGTGTCCACCAGATAGTCTTCCGGCTGCATACCCGCCACGCCGACGCTCACGTAGAAGGTGTCGAGGTCGGAGCGCGGCTTCAGCGGGACCATCGTTCCGGCGAAGCCCGGCAACGCAACTGCACCGAGCAATGCCGCCGCCACTACTGCGCGGAGTGTCGTGCTCGCCAAGATCCATCTTCTCCCAGTCCGTTTGAGGGAGCTTAGCAAAGCACGCGCGTCAGTCCAGACCGTAACGCCTCTGTTACACGATCGATACGTAGAATTTACAGGCGAAACGCAAGTCGGCTGACGAGCCGCGCCTTCACAGGACCGTTTGCGCCTTGGAACGGGCTCGATCGCGGGCGAAGAGCAGCAGGCCGCGCAGGCCGCTCGGACAGTCGAGCATGGTCTGCAGCACATCGCCGGGCCGGCCACCGCGCAGCGCGATCTTCAGCCGGTTGAACCAGAGCACCGTCGACCAGCGCTGCTCGTGGCGGTCGAGCAGTCCGTCGAGATCGTGGCGCCGGTGCAGCCGCGCGTATTCTCGCATCCGCCGGCTGTTCACCAACGCCTGATCGACCACCTTCGGCAGCACCTGGACATCGCGGCTGGCCGAGACCGGAGTCTGGTTGTAGCGGTAGAGGCTCTGCGGGTGCAGCAGGAAGCGACCGCCGTGTAGGAGCGCCCGCACGTACAGGTTCAGATCCTCCTCGAAGCGCAGCTCCTCGTCGTAGCGCAGCCGCCAGCGCTCGAGGAACGACCGCCGGATCAACGGCTTCAGATAACCGTAGCTGCATCGGCCGTTGAGCGGGATGTCGCTTTCGATCAAGACCTCGACGGTCAGCAGGCGCGGCTCCCGGTTCGCGTCGGTGACGAGGCGGGCGGGCGTACCGGGTTGCCTCGGCCCGGCGAAGTGCACGCCGTCGGCGATCAGGTCCGCTCCGCAGGTCTCCCCGCTCTCGACCAGGATGCGCAGGCGCTCTCGATCGATCTCGTCGTCGGCGTCGACCGGCGCGATCCAGCGTCCGCGTGCCTGCTCGAGCGCCAGATTGCGTGCCGCCGACTGGCCTCTGTTGCAGCGGTGTCGCAGCAGCCGGATGCGCGGATCGCGAGCCGCGAGCTCCATCGCGACGCGCACGCTGTCGTCGGTGGAGCCGTCGTCGACGATCAGCACTTCGAGCTGCGACAACGTCTGCCGGGTCAGCGAACACACCGCCCTGGCGAGGCTCCGTGCGCCGTTGAACACGGGAACGACCACCGATACCAGCGGCGGCGTCGGCGGTCCGCCGGGGAGTGCCCGTTGCCGGTCAGAGGGCCTCATGCGGGTTGCAGAGTCCCTGCGAGCGGGAAGACCTTGCCGTCGTGATGAGCGAGCTCGCCGCCGAAGAACTCGGCGATCGACGGCGCGAAGTCGGCCGTGCGCAAGGTGGGACCTTGCGTTCCGGGTTCGATGCCGGGACCGGCGAGCACACAGAAGCCGTCGGGCGTGTGGTCTCCGCTGCGGTTGTCGAGATATTCGTGGGCCAGCTCCCCGATCGTCGGCGAGCGCACGCTGCGGATCGGCGCACGGCGGTTCCACCGCACGAGCAGGTCCGGCATCCGCCCGACGTACGGGCCGCGGTATCGCTCGCCGGTGACGACCACCTCCTCGACCAGCGGCTCGCCCGTCTCCGCGTTGACGATCCGGCCGAGCTCGGCGATCAGGTAGCGGATCACGTCTTCGGCGTCTTCCGGCTCCACGATGCCCCGGCCCTCGCGACCCGCGAGATTCAGCCGGATGCCGCCGGTGGCGTTGTTCGCGTACACCTCGAAGAAGCGCCGATCCGGTCGCCCGCCCACCAGCCGGGGCTCGCGCAGCGCACCGCGGAAGCGACGGCGCAGCGGCCGCAGCGAACCGCGGATCTCCGCGGGTATCCGTTTCCAGGCACTGCGCATGCGGGCCTTCAGCGAGCGGCCCGGCGCAGCCGGCGGTCCTTTGTCGAGTCGCAGCAGGATCCTGTCCAACAATCCGGTTCCGCTGTAGGACGGTCCCATTCCGTGGCTGCCGAACAACAACACCGTCGTGTCGGAATCCAGCGAACTCAGGATGGCGCCGAGTGCGTCGTCGAAGGCGCGGTAGCAGTCCCTGAGCGGCTCGCCGAGCGCCCGCTCGAGGCGCGGTGAATAGCGCGGATGGCCGGTGTCGTTGACGTGCCACAGGTGGTGTCCGGCGCAGTGCAGATCGCAGGACGCCACCAGCGCGAGATCCCAGTCGCGTGTCTTCAGCAGGTGGCTCGCGAGCCTGCCCTTCAGCTCGATGCGGCGCAGGTGCGTGTCGCGAAACCGGCGATGGTCTTCGATGGTCTCCGGACTGCGACGGTCGCAGATGACCCCGCCGGCCGGATCCGGCCCGACCAGGCGCAACACCTCCTCGGCGAGCTCCGGCGGATGCGTACGCAGCTCGAAGGTCGTGCCGTTGGCGGGCACGTGGGTGCCCCAGTCGACGATCATCGCGCCGTTGATCTTCGGGTCGACCGGCGTGTACGGAGGATCGATGAGCAGACACCGGACCCCCTGGTCGGAGAGCTGCCGCCAGACGCTGGGCGCGGTCTCGTCGGGACCGTACCAGCGCACCGAGTAGTCCTCCGGCACGAACGAGCGACGGCCGTCGTACTGCGGCTGCCGTCCGGGCATCAGCCCGGTGTGGAACACCGGCCAGACGCTGCCGGCCTCGAGCGCATAGGGGTTCTCCACGGCCTGCGTTCGGCCGGCTCCGATCAGCCGCTGCAGATTCGGGAGGTCACCGGCGTCGCACCAGCGCCGGAACAGCGCGGGGCTGCCGGCGTCGACGCCGATGATCAGCAGCCGACGGCCGGCAGCGTCCCGAGCCGCGTCATTCCTCATGCCAACGCGAGCCTTCGCTGCGGCCGTGCCGGGTCTCCGGAGGCGCGGTGAACGTACCGGTGCTGTCGAGCCCGGGCATCGGAAGCTGGCGATGACGCTTGCGGCTGTTGAAGCCCGCGAGCACCAGCATCGCCAGCGTCATGACGGCGAGCCACAGCGTGACGGTTCCCGACGCCGAACCGGGTACCGGTCCCGCAGCCCACTGCTGGTCGTCCGCCAGCTCGGCCGACAGACCGGCGGGCAGCGCGGACGGGTACAGCGCGGTCAGGCAGTCGGCATGAGCCGGGTTGGGACCGAGAATCTGATGAGGATCGGTCGGATCGGTGATTCGACAGGCATCGCCGGCAATGTCGGCGGGTATGCGGTAATCCTGTGGCGCCATGGTATCGCCCAACGCCGCGAGCGGTGCCAGCGAGCAATACACCGCGAGCAGCGCGAACAGTTGCCGACAGGACGTCTCCATCTCGTGCTACCTCCAATTCCTTTTTTCGCTTGAATCCGTCGGTCGGAAATTCGCCCGCGAAAGGTGGAGTGCAAGAGTCACGCCAAAAATGGCAGGAAACCGTCCGAGCTGACGGCGTCAATACGCTTCCGCGTCAATAAGCTTTGTCGGAGAACAGAACGAACGGGGTACGCAGCAGAATCCAGAGATCGAGCTTCAGTGACCAGCGGTTGATGTAGTCGACGTCGTACTCGACCCGGCGACGCATCTCCTCGACGGTGCGGGTCTGCCCGCGATAGCCGTGGATCTGCGCCCAGCCGGTCATTCCGGGCTTGATGCGGTGGCGCGCCATATAAGCGTCGATGTGCTTGGAGTACTCGTGGTCGTGGATGATGGAGTGCGGCCGCGGTCCGACGAGCGACATCGAGCCCGACAAGACGTTGAACAATTGCGGCAGCTCGTCGATGCTGGTGCGCCGCAGGAAGCGGCCCACGGGCGTGACCCGCTTGTCGTCTTTTTGCGCCTGCGTGAGGGTCCCCGGGCCCTCGTCGTGCACATACATGGTGCGGAACTTCCAGATCTGGAAGTGGCTGCCGTCCCAACCGGTGCGCACCTGCCGGTACAGCGCCGGGCCCGGGGAGGTCAGCTTGATCGCGATGGCCGCCGCCAGCATCACGGGGCTCAGCAGGATGATGCCGAGCAGCGCGCCGGTGACGTCCATCAGCGACTTCAGATAGGCGCGCCCGCCGCTGGTGAGCGGGCTTTCCGACAACGAAATCAGCGGGACCCCGGCGAGCTCGCGGACGCTGGGGTTCAAGAGATGCAGCGAGAAGATGTCGGGTACCCAGATCAGGTCGACGTTGTACGGCATGAGCTGCTCGTGCAGCCGTGCGACCTCGGTGCTGCGCTCCACCGGCAGCGCGATGTACACCCGGTCGATGATGCGCGATTCCAGGATGCGGGGGAGATCGTCGATGCCGCCGAGTGCGGCCACCCCGTCGTAGCGCCAGTCCTTGAGCGCGTGCGGGTCGTCCACGACGCCGACCACGTGATCGGCGAGGAACACGTTCCGGTTGATGCTGCTCACCAGGTGGCGGGCGAGCGAGCCGGAACCCACCACGACCGCCGGCAGGTTCACCTTCAGGCTCACCTGCCACAGACGCGACACCAGGTGGAAGAGCAGGTGCATCCCGCACTGTGCGACCAGCGCGGCAGCGAACCAGGAGAGCACCACCTGGCGCGAGTAGTGGTGAGACGTCTTCGTGAGAAACCCGAGCAGCACGATCACGGCGCAGGTGATCAGCCAGACCTGCGCAACCCGCGCCATCGCCGACCATTGATTGCTGTAGCGGCGGTACACGCCGAGGGTGTGGTAGACGATCACCATCAGCAGCACCGACGCGACCGCGAGCACCCGGTAATGCTCATCGAAGCCGCCGGTCCGCTGCAGCGTCAGCACGTACAACAGTCCCACGACCACGCCGGCGTTGCCGAGCCACTGCAGCCATTGGGTCAGCGGCTGATTCGGGCGCACCAGACGCTTGGTCGGCACCGCGTAGAGCGGCGCGCGCCGGGCCAGCGAAGCCCGGTGGGCAGAGATGTCGGTGACCTTGGTCGAGCTCATTGACGTGCGGAGAACACCTCGACGCGTCGCCGAGCGACGCGCACGGCGGCTGCCGACAACATAAAGGCGCGCCGCACGCCGGGCATTGATGTTGCGCAATCCGTTTGAGAACGACCGTCTGATAGCCTGACCATCATGCTCGATCAAGGTCCGATTCTTGCTAGAAATCGCGCAGGCGAAACCCTGAACGACCAACTGGAGGGGGCGTTCCGTAAGGAACCTGACGAAATGAGGCTCATGAATCACGCACGCATCGTTTCCGGCGTCGTCGCCCTGCTGCTGGCATGTGCTGCCACGCTCAGTGCCCGGGCCGCGGACGTGCCGAACGGCCCGAAACCCGGGGATCTGGTCCGGGTCACCGTGTACGGTCAACCGGATCTGACGACGCTGGCACGCGTGAACGAGGACAACACGATCTCGTTCCCGTTCATCGGTCAGGTCGTGGTGGGCGGTGTGTCCACCGCCGAGGCGCAGACGAACATCGCCCGAGAGCTCGACCGGCAGGGCATCGTGCGCAACCCCCAGGTGAACGTGCTGGTCGAGACCGAGGGAAGCCTGTCGGGTGACTACGTGACCATCCTCGGTCACGTGAGGCAGCCCGGGCGCTACCCGCTCGGCGAGGAGTCGGAGCTCGCCACCAACACGCTGCTGGATCTGATCGCGGTGGCCGGCGGCACCACCGAGACCGCACACTCGCGGGTAGTGGTGTTCCGCAGCGGCGGAGGTGAGGGGGAGCCCGAGCGTATCGAGGTGGACCTCGAGGAGCTGATGCAGGGCGGAAACCTGGCGGAGACCAATCTGGAGCTGACCCGAGGCGACGTGGTGATGGTTCCGGAGACGGACGTCTTCTACATCTACGGGCAGGTCGGCCGTCCGGGCCGCTACCCGCTCGAGAAGAACATGCTGGTCATGCATGCGATCTCGGTGGGGGGCGGCGTCACGGAACGCGGCAACGAAGGGGCGATCTCGGTCACCCGCCTCGACGACGGCAAGCGCCGGCAGCTCAACGCGAAGCTCGACGATCCGATCATGCCCGGCGACGTGATCTACGTGAAGGAACGCTTCTTCTAGGCCGAATTCTGCTTCTTCGGAGACAACCACAATGCCATTCCGTTACCTGATGCTCGTGCTGCGTTCCCGCATCTGGCTGATGGTGCTGGTCGCCGTCACGACCGTTGCGGCCGGCACCTACTTCACGCTGACACAGCCCAAGGAGTACCTGTCCTCCGCGTCGCTGCTGCTCAGCTTCAACAACGAGAACCCGTTCAAGGAAGACGGTCTGGCACCGCAGCTCGCCGACAGCTACATGGCGACGCAGGTCGACATCATCACGAGCCGCAGCGTCGTCGAACGCGTGGTCGACGAGCTCGGTCTCGCCGAGACGCCGGCGCAGCGCGCGGAGTGGATGCAGACGCTGGCGGACGGCATCGACGTGGAGGCGGGCCGGGAAAGCCGCCTGGTGCAGATCTTCTACCAGGCGGAGGACCCGCAGTTCGCTGCCGACGTGACCAATGCGTTCGCCAAGGCCTATGTCGAAGTAACCCAGAAGCTGCTGGTCGAGCCGGCGATCCGCAACACCGAGTGGTTCGAGCAGCAGATCGACATGATGCGCGACCGCCTGGCGAAAGCGCAGTCGCGCATGACCAGCTTCCAGCAGGAAGAGGGCATCGTCGCGCTGGACGACCGGCTCGACACGCAGATGACGCGCCTGAACGAGCTCACCAACCAGCTCGTCGAGGCGCAGGCGGAGCTCTACGACGCCCGCTCGCGTCAGCTCGGCCCGAACCACCCCGACTACGTGCGCGCGGTGCAGCGCGAACAGGCGCTGCAGCAGTCGCTCGAGGAGCAGAAGCAGCTCGTGCTGGCACTGAAGCGGCAGCGCGACCAGCTTCAGGTGCTCGCACGCGAGGTCGGCGTCGAGGAGCAGGCCTACTCGCAGGCGCTGCAGAGCTACTACAACGCGCAGCTTCTGTCGAGCTACGGCCAGACCAGCGTGGAGATCCTGGATCCGGCGGTGCCGGCCACCGAACCGGCCAGCCCGAAGGTGGCGCTGAACATCATCGGCAGCGTGCTGCTCGGCCTGATGCTCGCCACGCTGCTCGCCATCGGCGCGGAGCTGGCGTTCAGGAAGATTCGCGAGCCCGAGGACATCGGTGAACTGCTGGATACGCGGATGCTGAGCCGTGTCTGATTACCGCGCGGCCGAGGGCAAGCGGCGCATGGAGCCGCCACTAGGAAGAGGGAGTATGAACGCCGAAGACCGCGAAATCATCGTGCGGCCCGATGCACTGGCCGTGCTCGGTCGCAAGGCTGGAGGCGATCAGCGTGCGGAGCCGGATCCGGTGGCACCGCACCAGGCCGTTCGTCTCGCCGCCCGCAGCAACGGGGAACGCGACGGCAGCCGGCTCGGGCTGATCTCCGACCGCGAGTTGAAGCATCTGGTGACCGCCCAGTTCGAGTACCCGCCGCTGCGTCCGGGCACCGGCGGCTACTCGCCGGAGCTGGCCGCCGCATTCAATCCGTACTCGGCCAAAGGGCGGGCGCTGCGCTATCTGGCGGCGAGGATCCTGCTCGAGGCGTACACGCGCGAGGGCCTGTGCTTCTCCGTCGCGGGTGCCCATCCCAGCGCCGGCGCGACCTACATCGCGGCGAACCTCGCGGTGGTGTTCTCGGAGCTGGGTCTCCGGACGCTGATCATCGACGCCAACCTGAAGCGGCCGCGGCTGCACACCGTGTTCAACTGGCCCCAGGACGGCGGCCTCGCGACGATGATCGCGGGCAACGCGTCGCCCTCGTCGTACGTGGCGCCGCTCGGCCAGTTCCGCGATCTGTCGTTCCTGCCGGCGGGACGGCGCGCGACGCGCATGAGCAACCGGCTCGGCAACGGCGTGCTCGCCAACACGCTGGCGTCGCTGCGCCAGGCGTACGACGTGGTGATCTGTGACGCGCCGGCGTCCGCGAACGGCTACGACGGCTGCGAGCTCGTGGCGGGAATGTGCGGCAACACGGTGGCCGTGTTCCGCAAGCACCACACCGGCGTCTCACGGGCACGCAGTCTGCTCCGAGCGCTCGATGACGTCGGCGCGAAGCAGATCGGATCCGTGCTGTGCGAGCACTGAGTCGGACATGGGTCACGCCGCGACAGAACCGATGATCTTCGTCACGGGTGCCTCCCGCTCCGGCACCACCATGGTCACTACGATTCTCGACAAGCACAGCCGCATCGCGGGGCTGCGCGAGATGCAGTTCTTCGGGGAGTTCTGCGATCCGCGCCGTGATCCGCCGAGCCGTCGCATCGACGCCCGCGACGCGATCGCGACGCTGTTCGCCCGGCAGGAGCGCGGTATCCTGGCCGGCGAGCGCGGGCGCTCGTCCGACCCGGACGTGGAGCGGCTCGTTCGCGAACTGCCGGCGGAAGCCGGAGCGGCGGAAATCTTTGCGGCAACGGTTGCCAGGTTCGCAGCGCGGGCCGGCAAGGCGGTGCCCTGCGAGCAGACGCCGCGGAACATCTACTACGCCCGCGCGCTGCTCGACTGGTATCCGGCGGCACGGTTCGTTCACTTGTTTCGCGACCCGCGCGGGGTGATGGCCTCGCAGAAGTTCCGCTGGCAACGCCGGTCGCTGATGGCGGATCCGTCGCAGATGAGCCGCCGCCAGCAGATCCGCACCTGGGTGAACTATCACCCGTACACCGTCGCGCAGCTCTGGAACGTGGCGACGGGGCTCGCGCTCGAGCTCGAGGGGCATCCGCGCGTTCATCTGCTGCGGCTCGAGGACCTGCTGCGCGAGCCCGAGGCGCGGGTGCGGGCGCTCTGCGAATTCCTCGGGGTCGACTTCGAGCCGGCGATGCTCGATGTCGAGCACGTGAATTCGTCCTACGTGTCGACCCGGGAAGCGGCGCGGGGTTTTTCGCTCGCACCGATCGACGCGTGGCGCAGCAAGCTGTCGACGGACGAGTGCGCGCTGATCAATCGGCGCTGCGGGCGGCTGATGAAGCGCCTCGGCTACCAGCCGGAGCCGGCGACGTTGAGCCGGCTCGGGGCGGTCACGTTCGGCGGGCGGTACCTGCTGCACCTGCTCGGAGCGGCGCTGGTCAATCCGGGGCGGTTGTGGATTCAGGCGCGCGGCGTGCTGGCCGCCGCGGGCGGCCGCTCGCGGGCGGTCCAGGGTACGGTCGCCGCCGCGTCGCCGGACAGCGACAGCGACGAGCAAAATGACGGACATCTCGTGCGCGTGTTCGGATTGCCCTGCGCGGACGCGCCGCTGCCGGCGGCGGCTCGGGATCTGGTGGCGTGTGCCGCCGCGGGCCGTCCGCGCCGGGTCGTGTTCGTCAATGCGCATTCGATGAACGTCGCGGCGCGCGACGCGCGGCTGCGGCGGGCGTTGCACGATGCCGACGTCGTGTATGCGGACGGCGTCGGCATGGCCATCGCGGCCCGCCTCCAGGGTGAACGACTGCGGCACAACGTCAACGGTACGGATCTCTTCCCGCACCTGTGTCGCGAGGCCGCTGCGGCCGGGGTGCCGCTCGCGCTGCTCGGCGCCTCGCCGGGCGTGACCGAGGCCTGTGTGCGGGTGCTCGCCGAACGCCATCCGTCGCTCGACGTGGCGTTCGCGCACCACGGCTACTTCGACGAGAGCGAAACCGAGCGCATCGTCGCGGCGTTGAACCGATCGGGTGCCGGCATTCTGCTGGTGGCGATGGGGGTGCCGCGTCAGGAGATCTGGATCATGGAGCACGCGGCGCGGCTCGAGATCCCGGTGTTGATGGGTGTCGGCGGGCTGTTCGATTTCGTCTCCGGCCGGGTGCCGCGCGCGCCGGCCGCCGTCCGGCGACTGCACCTGGAATGGCTGTTCCGTCTGGCGATGGAGCCGCGGCGGCTGTTCGGGCGCTACGTGATCGGCAATCCCGTCTTCCTCACTCGGGCGTTCCGCTACGCGGTCACGGGTCAGTTGACTTCACCGGACTCCACGGAGGCGACATCCCGATGACGCTGGCGAACTTCATCATCGCCGGCACGGAGAAGGCCGGCACGACGGCCGTGTTCCAGTATCTGGCGCAGCATCCGGAGGTGGTCGCGTCACGCCGCAAGGAGACCGACTTCTTCCGCTCGGACGGTACCCCCGAGGAATACGCGAAGCACTTTCCGCCGGCCGACGGCCGCCCGGTGGTGATGGAAGCTTCGCCCGGCTACCTCGGCGAAGCCGAGCACGTGGTCCCGCGCATGCGGGCGATGGTCCCGGACGTGAAGTTGCTGTTCATACTGCGCGAGCCGGTCGAACGGTTCCTGTCGTCCTATCACTTTCACCGTGGCCGGCTGAACCTGCCGCAGGATCTCGAGTTCGGGCAGTACCTGGAGGCGTGCCTCGCGTACGCGCGCGCACAGGGCGCGGAGCGCGCCAGGGTGGTGGCGGAGCGAGGCATCGGCGAGTGGTTCCTGAAGGTGCTCGAGTTCGGCGGCTACGCACCGTACCTGCGCCGCTACTACGACGCGTTCCCGCGCGAGCGGATCCGCGTCGACTTCTACGACGACCTGCGCGCCGATCCGCGCACGTTCATGGAAGGGATCAGCGATTTCCTCGGCATCGACCGCGGCCACTGGGCATCGGCCGAGTTTCCTCCGGCGAACGTCACCTTCGCGGGGCGCAGCCGCAGCCTGCACCGCCTGGCGGTGTTCCTGAATGGTCGGCTGGAGCCGCTGCTGCGGCCGCGTCCGAGGTTGAAGCACGCGGTGGCCTCGGTCTATAAGCGTCTGAACGGAGCCGGCGAAGGATATGTCGGCATGCAGCCGGACGAACGGGAGCGCCTCGAAGCCTGGTACGCGCCGTTCAACCGGGAGCTGGAGCAGCTCCTGCAACGGCCGCTGCCGCCGGGCTGGTCGACGACGACGCCGGCGCCGATGGCGGTGCCGGCGCGCGGACGGGCGGCCGCATCATGAGTCCCGTTCGGTCATCAGCGGCGCCACCCGACGGTCGGCCGGTGTTCGTGCTGGGTGCCGACCCCGCGGCGAGCGCGCTGCTCTATCGACTGCTCTGTCTGCATCCCGAGATCGCTTACGTGGGCCGGTTCGAGGAGCGGATTCCGCGGCTGCCGGTGTGGCTCTGCGGCCGCATCCGGCTGCGGCGCTTCTCGGCGAAGCTGCGATGGTGGTTCCGCCGGCCGGACGCCGGTCCGCTGCTCGCTGCGCTGATGCGGCAACTCGAACCGGCCGGAGCCGATGCGCTGCCGCGGCGCCTGCGGGTCGATGGCGCGCTGCCGCCGGAACGCGCCGCAGAGCGGCTCCGTCAGGGCATCGTGCGGCTGCAGCAGGCCGCCGGCGGCCGAGCGCTGGTCACGCTGTGCCGCGGTGATCGGGTTGCCGCGGTCGCACCGCTGGTGCCGGACGCGCGCTATCTGGTCGTGCACGGGGATGCCCACGGCGAGGCGCGGGCGCCGGCCGGCCCGTGCGCGCTGCTGCCGGCGGAGCTCGCGGCGGTCGCGCCGGAGCGGGTACGGCCCGTGCACTGCGGCGAGCTGGTACGGGAACCGCTCGAGGTGATGCGCGAGCTGCTCGGCTTCCTCGGCCTGGATCGCCGGCTCGACTACGAGTGGGCGCTGAAGACGCTCGACCTGACGCCGCCGTCGCCGCACCCCTCGGCGAATCCGGCCGGGTTGCCGGTGCTGCCCGGAGACGAGCCGCTCGGCGGAGCGAGGTACGTGTCGTGAAGCCGATGTTCATCGGCCTCGGCGCGCAGAAATGCGCGTCCACCTGGCTGTATCAGGTGCTGGCCACGCATCCGCAGGTCCGCCTGCCGGCGCGCAAGGAGATCGACTTCTTCTCGTACCACTACGACCGCGGCTTCCAGTGGTACGAGCGGCACTTCGAAGGGTTCGAGAGCGCGTACTGCACCGGTGAGATTTCGCCGTCCTACTTCCACGATCCGGCGGCGCCGGCTCGGGTGCGCAGCTACCGTCGCGACATGAAGCTGCTGCTCACGCTGCGCGACCCGGTCGATCGTGCGCTGTCGAATCACAAGCACGAGGTCCGGCTCGGGCACTTCACGGGCTCCGACCTCAGCTTCGAGGCCGGGCTCGCCAACAACCCGATGTACGTGGAGCAGGGGCTGTACGGCAAGCACCTCGCCAACTGGCTGCAGCACTTTCCGCGGGAGCAGGTCTACGTCGCGCTGATGGAGGACATCAGCGCGGAGCCGCGGCGGGTGGCCCGCGAGGTGTTCTGCTTCATCGGTGTCGACGAGGCGTTCGAATCCAATGCCGTGGCCCGGCGCTTCAACGCCAGCTTCGCGACCCGCTCGAAGAGCCTGACGAGGCTGAAGGATGGGATCTATCGATGGTCGCGCACGCCGGCGATGGGTTGGCTCTGGTCCACCGCCGCCGGGATCGGTGCGCGGGGCGTCTACCGACGCCTCAACGTGATCGAATCGGAGGCGGTGATACCGCCGCCGCGGCCGCAGACGCTGCGCGAGCTGCGGGAGCGGTTCGCGCCCGACATCCGCGAGCTCGAGCGGCTGCTCGGGCGGGACCTGTCTGTGTGGCTGTGCCGTGAAGGGACGGAGCGACGCCGGGGGCCGGTGTCCGGAGGGTTCGGAACATGATGGGCTCCTGGACGCCGGCGGCGGGCGAACGGGTACTGCTGATCGCGGCGGCGCTGGCGCTCAGTATCCTGGCCGGCGCGTTCGTCGCCGAGTTCGACATCATCTGGGTGATCGGGATCCTCGGGGTGCTGTGTGCGGTGGCGCTGATCCTGAGCCGCGAGGCCACGCTCTGGTTCATCGTGGTCACCGGGATCGCGCTGGTCGGCACCGGCATGATGTACGTGCCCGGGGCCGGGCCGCTCAAGTACATCCCGCCGCTCGCGGCAGTCGCGCTGGTCGTGCACATGGTGTCCGAATGGATGCAGCATCCGCGGCGGCCGGTCCCTTCCACCGTGCCGTGGCTGCTCGGTTTCCTCGGCGTCAGCGTGATCTCGTTCGCCGCGAACTGGGAAGGCTTCGGCATGGCCGCTGTGGGCCTGAAGACCTACTACCCGATGTGGCCGCTGTTCCTCGCGCTCGCGATGATCCACTGGCGCCCGCAGGTGATCGACTCGCTGCCGAAGGCGGCCTTGTGGCTTGCGTTCCTGCAGCTCCCGTTCGTCGCGCACCAGTTCCTGGTGCTCGTGCCGATGCGGCAGAACATGCCGGGTGTCGTACCGGTGGACATCGTGGCCGGCACGTTCGGCGGCGACGTCCGGGGCGGCGGCGCGAATTCCGTGATGACGCTGTTTCTGATCATGGTGGCCGCCGGCCTGCTCGGGCTCTGGCGCCACGGCGCGCTGTCGGGGCCGCGCGCGCTCGGCGGCGCGCTGCTGCTCTTGTCGCCGATCCTGCTGAACAGCGCGCGGGCGGCGCTGTTGTACCTGCCGCTGGTGTTCGGGCTGGTGTTCGCGGCGGACATCGTACGCCGCCCGCTGCGTGCGCTCGCCGGTTTCCTCGCGGTCGGCCTGTTCGTGGCAGGCATGCTGACGACGTACACGGCCTTCAACCCCTCGCCCAACACCAACACCTGGCAGGATCTGCTGCGCCAGACCTTCGAGTACCAGCTCGCTTCCGAGCGGGAGCGAGAGAACGACTACAGCAGCCTGTCACGCTGGACGGCGTTGACGTTCTGGTGGCAACGCCAGAAGTTCGCCTCGCCCCTCGAGACGCTCGTTGGGCATGGCCCTGGTTCGAGCCGCGTGGAGGAAGACGGTCTCGACCTCGCGCATACGCTGGCCGAACGGCGCTACGGCGGCCGGCAGATCGGTTACACCGCCGTGGCCGCGCTGCTGTGGGATGTCGGCGTGCTCGGGCTGCTCCTGGTGCTCGGGCTGTTCTGGGCCGGCTGGCGGCAGGCGCGGCGCCTGGTGCGGCACTATCAGGGCCGCGATCCCACCCGGGCCGGCATCGCCGAAGGGCTGTCCGCGACGATGGTGATTCTGACCCTGAGCCTCGCGCACAAGGACTTCTTCGTGTTCCACATCCCGTATCAGACGATGCTGGTGTGCGTGTTCGGTTACCTGGCGGCTCAGGTGCAGCGAATCGAGTCCACCGTGCCGGATCGCCGGATGCGGATGCGGACGCGAGCCGAGCCGGTCGTGCTGGATGGCTAGCGTGCCGGCGGCAGAGGCGCTCGAGCGAACGGAGCGGGACGCCGGTCCCGTGAACGTGCTGCACCTGATCAACGGCGAGTTCCACGCCGGCGCCGAGCGGGTGCAGCAGCTCCTCGCCGACGCGCTCACGCAGTTCGGCTATCGCACCCACTTCGTCTGCCTCAAGCGCGGCGAGTTTCAGCAGGCGCTCGAGCAGGGGCCGCATCCGTCGCGGGTGGTGGAAATGCGGTCGCGCCTCGACGTGGTCGGCCGGGCGTATGCGATCGCGCGTTACGCGCGCGCCAACGGCTGCCGGCTGCTGCACAGTCATACCGCTCGCAGCGCGCTGGTGGGGGCACTGGCGTCCGTGTGGTCGGGGCTGCCGCTCGTGCACCACGTGCACAGCCCGGCCAGTCGCGACAGCACGCACCCGCTGCGCAACGCCGTGAACGCGCGGGTGGAACGCGCGGTGCTGATCCGGGCGGCGCGGCTGCTGCCGGTTTCGCAGAGCCTCGCGCAATATCTGATCGAGCGCGGCTACCCGGCCGAACGGATCGTCACGATCCCGAACGGCGTCCTCGTGCAGCCGGGTCCGGCCCCGGCGCTGCCGATCCGGCCGGGACGGCTGACGATCGGCACCGTGGCGCTGTTCCGGCCGCGCAAGGGCATCGAGGTGCTGCTGCGCGCGCTGGCGCGGTTGGTTCGCGACGGCCTCGACGTGGAGCTGCTGGCGGTTGGGCCGTTCGAGACACCCGAGTACGAGCGCCGCGTGAAAGGGCTGTGCCGCGACCTCGGGATCGAGCCGCGGGTGCATTGGCCGGGCTTTCGCCGCGACGTGACCGCGGAGCTTCGCCGGATGGATGTGCTGGCGCTGCCGAGCCTGTTCGGAGAAGGCATGCCGATGGTGGTGCTGGAGGCGATGGCCGTCGGCGTGCCGGTGGTGGCCACCCGCGTGGAGGGCGTGCCGGAGGTGGTTCGTAACGGCATCGATGGGCTGCTGGTGGCACCGGGCGACGAGGCCGCGTTCGCGGCCGCGATCGCGCGCCTCGCGGCGGAGCCGCAGGCGCTCGCGCGGATGGGTGCCGCCGGCCGCCGGCGGCAGCGGGAGACGTTCTCGGACGTGGCGATGGCGCGGCGGCTCGCCGACGTGTACGACCGGCTGCTCGGGCTCGAGCGTTCCGCGGTCGCCGCCGCGGAGCTGCCCTAGAAGCGGAACCGCAGCTCGCCGCGGAACACGTGGGCGTCGAATTCCTCCTCGGGCTCGTTCGAATCGCGCGTCTCGTACGTGTAACCGAGCGAGACCAGGAGACGCTGCGTCGCGTCGAAGTCGAACCACAGATCCGCGAGCAGATAGTCGTCTTCCCGGTCCGGTAGTCCCTCGATCGCGGTGAAGTCGCGTTCTTCGAACGTCAGCGCGAGGCGCGTCGAGAGCTTCGGCGTGAGTTGCCAGCGCGGCCGCCAGCGCACGCCGGTCAGTTTCGTGTACTCCGAAACTTCTCCGCCGAGGTTGCTGATCTCGCGGAACGCCCGCAGCTCGTGGGAGAACCGCTCGCCCGGCTCCCACAGCGCGGCGACGAAGCCCGTTACGCCGTCGAAGTCCTCGAGCGTGCCGCCGGATTCGTCGAGTCCGCGGTGGGTGTAACCGATGTTCGCCGAGAGCTGGAAGCGGCTGGTGAGCTGCCATTCGAACGACGGCCCCACCGACCAGCCGCTGAAGTCCCGGGTGTCGCCGTCGTCGAAATCCGACTGGGTCCAGGTTGCGAGCAGGCCGAAGATGCTCTTCTGACTCGCCGCGTAGCGAATCTCGGCCTCGGCGTCGATGCGCTCCTTGTCGAGGAAGTCGGAGGTGCTGAAGTCGAGGTCCGTCCAGCCGCCGCCGAGCCGAAGCTGCCAGCGCTGCGCCAGCGTGTGCTCGATGCCGGCGGTGAATCCGTGCTGATCGATGACGTCTTTGTCGGTGTTGGCCTTGTTGGTGAAGCTCTGCAGGCGCCGCTGATAGCCGTAGCCGAGCAGGCCGTCGGTATCCGACGACAGCGCCCATTCGCCGTTCGCGTTCAGCCGCCCGCCGGTGTGGTCGAGGAAGCCCTGCTCGTCGAACTCCTGCCGGTAGATCTGCCCGTCGAGCGCGAAGCGGCGCCGGTCACCGGCGAAGTTGCCCTGGAATCCGGCACCGTAGTAGTAGTACCAGTCCTCGAGCTGGTCGTCGCCGATCTCGTCCAGAGCCTCCTCTTCGTTTTCGAGCCGGAACAGGTTGTCGTCGTAGGTGGCGCCTACGAATACCTCGGCCTGGAACGGATCGGTCGTCGATGGGGCGGGCCGCGAGAACGGATCGGTGGCCGCGGCGACGTGCGCGGATGCCGCAACGAGCACACCGGCGGCGATGGTCGAGGCGGCAATCACCGCCGGGACGGATGTCTTGTTCAAGGTTCCCTCGCTTACAGGTCGAGCGCCTCGCGGGCGGTACCCCGGATCGTGCTTCCGCGGCCCGGCGCTCGGGCTGATTGTTGGCATTTGGCGTCGGAGCGGCCGGCGGCAGGTACCGGCGATGGCGGACGATGCGGCCGGTGCAGCAGCCGCGGGACCATCGGCCTCATCATCGATGACCTCCCACCGGGCGATGGCGCATTTAAGCAAGCTTCATACCAGAGTGAGGCTCTGGCGGGGGATTCAGCGGATCGGGCCCGACGTATCGGACTGCTTCTGCGAACGTGCGGCCCGCCGCCCGCGCATCCCGCGCACCATCCGCCAGGCGCCGAACAGCGTCAGAAACACCCCGGCCAACGCGAGGATCGTGAAGAAGAGGGACCATTCTTCCATGCGGGCACCTGTGGGTCGGGTTCGCGGGCGGACGTCACTGCTCGTCGACGTCCACGTGATCGTCTTTCACCATCCCTTCGGTTTCGGACGGCTCCGCCACGAGAGCGCGTTGCAAGTCCCTGTGCAACGCGAACCGGCAACCTGCGAGATTCAGCGGTTCGAGCTCGACCGGCTTGGCGGGGCGGAAGCGGTAGGCCTGCAGCGCGGCGTCCGCTCCCTCCGAACGCATCCGCTCCAGTGCGTCGCCCTGCAGCTCGCCCTGGCGGAACTCGCGGAACGCGTCCGGGTCCCGGAACACCAGCACGTGCCGGTGACCCTTGGTCAGGCATCGGCGCTCCGGTGTCCGTAGAAAATAGGCTTCTCCCTCGATCGACTGCGCCATGCCGATACCCGGCGCCAGATCCGGTGGCAGCGAGTCGCCGTTGATCACCGCCCAGCCCTCGACGCCTTCCAGCGCGAGCTCGGACTTCAGCATCTCGACGCTTTCCTCCGCCATCGCGGCCACCCGGCCGCGGGTCTCCAGGATGTTCGCATCGCCGCTCGACGCCGCCGCGGAGCTCGCCGGTGACGCCGCGGCGGTCAGCAGCGCAGCCAGCAGCACCATCGAGCCCCGGGGATGCGCGCTCGTGCGGCGGCGGCCGGTGCCGGGACGTTCCATTGGGATACCTCACACTTCCCGAATTGTCCCCGCGGGCCGATCGACGCCGTGGCGTGCCCCTCGTCGCGGGACCGGAAGCGTGTGCAGGTTTCGTGCCTATGCACCGGAGGAAGCGGGGGGCCGCGGCACCGTCAGACACCTTCTATACATCCCAGGGCCGCTGACGTAGCCTCGCGGAACAGGCTTCATGGAGTTCCGGCATGGTCCGGTGGCGGCTGCTCCCTGTGCTCTTGATGCTCCCCGCGACGTTCGCGATGGCGGCCGGAGCGCCGGAGCAGGCGCGGACGGAGCCGAAGCCCGACCTGTCCCAGTTCCAGATCGCGCGCATCGTCTACGACAGCATCGGCGGGATCGGCGAGGCCTACTACCAGTTCGAAGGGCGGTTGTGGGAGCGCTGGGAGACCGACCATCCGCAGGCCGAGCAGAATCTCGGCCGACGTCTCGCGGAGCTGACCCGCATCGCCAGCGCGCGGGAGCCGGCGGTGCGGCGGCTCACCGCACCGGATCTCGGCGACTTTCCGCTGATCTTCATGTCCGATGTGGGCTACATGCGCTACACCGCCGAGGAGGCGGCGGCGCTCAGGGCGTATCTGGCGAACGGCGGGTTCCTCTGGGCCGACGATTTCTGGGGTGATGCGGAGTGGGCGGCGTTCGAGCGGTTCATGCGCGAAGTGCTGCCGCGGGTCCAGTGGCGGGTGGTGGAACCGACTCACCCGCTGTTCCACATGGTGTTCGAGATCAACGAGATGCCACAGATCCCCGCACGCAGCTTCGCCAGCCCCGGCCTCGAGTACACGGCGGAGTCGCCGTGGGCCCATCGGCCGCCGGCCGGTTCCCTCGACGTGCCCACGATGCGCGGCTGGTTCGACGACGAGGGCAGGCTGATGGTGATCGGCACCCACAACACCGACATCGCCGACGGCTGGGAGCGTGAGGCCTACGGTCAATGGTACTTCGAGCGGTTCAGCACGCTGTCGTATCGGATGGCCGTGAACGTGATCACTTATGTGATGACGCACTAGATGATCACGTACGAGGTGGCGCGGGATGTTCGAGCTCCTGTTCAAGTACCCGGCCGCGGTCTTCGAACGCGGCGAGCTGGTGTTCGCCCCTTCGTTCCGAGGGTTCGAGGCGCTCGTCGTCGTGATGGTGCTGGTGCTCGCGGTGGCGCTGGTGGTGCTCTTCGGCATGCCGCGGCGCCCGGTGACGCTCGGTCCGGGCCGGCGAGCCGGGCTCGCCGCGCTGCAGGCGCTGTTCGCGGCGGCGGTGCTGCTGCTCCTCGCCCAGCCGACGCTCGAGCTCGCCACGCTGGCGCCGGGCGCCAATGCGGTGGCCGTGCTGGTCGACAACTCCGAGAGCATGAGCTTCGACGCCGGTTCCGGTGACGGCAGCCGGCTCGACGTGGCACGCGCGGCGGTCTCCGGCACACTTGAGCCGAGCCTCGCACCGGTGGGCGAGGTGGTCACGTTCGCGTTCGGCGCGACGGCGCGCCGGGCGGAGCTCGATGCGCTGAAAGCCGACGAGCCGCGTACGCGACTCGTCGGCGCGATCGAAGACGTGATCGCCAGTTTCCGCGGCAGGCCGCTGGCGGCGCTGGTGGTGCTGAGCGACGGGGCGGACAACGGCACCGAACACGATCTCGCGGCGCTCGCCGCGGCGGGAGTCCCGGTGCACACGGTGGGTATCGGGCCGGCTACGCTGCCGGGTGAAGTGCAACTGAGCGGCGTCAGCCTGCCGAGCGAGGCACCACCGCAGACCCGGGTCGTCGCGGAGCTCGAGCTGCGCCACAGCAGCGCAGGGCCCGTGATCGTGAAAGTGCTCGACGGCGCCCGGCTGGTGGCAGCCGAGGAGGCCGAGCTGGACCCCGAGCGTCCGGTGCAGCGTCTGGCGGTGCCATTCGACAGCGGTCCCGGCGGCATCCGCGAGCTCCGTTTCGTGGTCGAGCCGCCGGCGGGCGATCACCTGGCCGGAAACAACCGTCAGGAGCGCCTGCTGACCGTCAGCGAGCAGCAGCGACGGGTGCTGTACCTCGAAGGGGAACCGCGTTGGGAGTACAAGTTCATCCGCCGTGCCGTCGCCGGTGACCGGGTGCTCGAGCTCACTTCGTGGCTGCGCACCACGGAGCGCAAGACCTATCGCCAGGACGTGCGCGATCCGGACGAGCTGCGAGCCGGCTTTCCGGAGGATCGCGCGGGCCTGTACGGCTACGACGTGATCGTGCTGGGCAGCCTCGCCGCCACGTACCTCAGCGATGAGCAGCACGACTGGCTCGAGCGCTTCGTCGGCGAGCGGGGCGGCAGCCTGCTCGCGCTCGCCGGGCGGGAAGCGCTCGCCGACGGCGGCTGGGACGTGACGCCGCTCGCGCGGGCACTGCCGGTGCGGCTCGCGCGTTCGGCGACGTCCGGCTACCGCGCGGTCGAGGCCGAGGTCCGCCTGACCGCCGCGGGCGCGCATTCGCCGATGATGCAGCTCGTCGACGTCGAGGGCGGGGATGCCTGGGCGTCGCTGCCGCCGCTCGGCGACCATCAGCCCCTGGGTGCGCTGAAGCCCGCGGCGACCACGCTGCTCGAAGTGCTGATCGACGGCGAGCCCCGGCCGCTCCTGGTGACCCAGCCGTACGGTCTCGGCACGACGGCCGTGCTCGCCACCGCGACCACCTGGCGCTGGCAGATGCGCACGCCGCCACACGACGTGCGCCACACGCTGTTCTGGCGGCAGTTGCTTCGGCAGCTGGCGGAGGCCGCCCGGCAGCAGCGCGAGGTGCGGCTGACGGCGACGGACGACGGCATCGAGGTGGCGCTGATCGAGCGCGACGAGCTGTTCGAGCCGCGGCGGGTCGCGCGGGCCCATGCGCTCGTGTTCGGACCGGCGGGCGTCGAGCAGCGGCTCGAGCTCACGTCCGAGGGCGTTTCCGGTGTGCTGCGCGGGCGGCATCCGGTCAGTGATCCGGGCGTGTACCGGGTGGACGTCCATCCGCCGGGTGATCCGGAGCCTGTCACCCGCTTCGTGCGCATCGGCGGTGAGCGTGCCGAGCATTTCGAGCCGGCCCGCAACGACGCACTGCTCGAGCGGATCGCCGAGTCGACGGGCGGACGCTACTGGCGTCCCGAGGAGATCGGGGACATCGCGCGGGCGCTCACGTTCGACGCGGCCGGGCTGAAGCGCATCGAGCGGTTCCCGCTCTGGGACATGCCGGCGGCGTTGCTGCTGCTGGTCGCGCTGAAGGGCGGTGAATGGCTGCTGCGCCGGCGCTGGGGCCGTATATGAAGCTCGTCTTCACGTTGGTCAGCTTGTTGGCCGCGGCCGGCGCGTTCGCCGAGACGCGCGCGCTGGTGATCGCCGGCCTGGGCGGCACGCCGGAATACGAGACCGAGTTCCAGCGCCAGGCGCACGAAAGCGCCGAGCGGCTCCGGGCGCTCGCCGCCGACGTGGTGGTGCTCGCCGGGCCCGAGGCGAGCCGCGAGCGGCTGCAGGGCGAGCTCGCCGCGCTGTCGCGGCGCGCGGCGGCAGGCGACACGGCCGTGGTGCTGCTGATCGGCCACGGCAGCTTCGACGACCGCGACTACCGCTTCAACCTGCCCGGGCCGGACCCGACCGGGGCAGACCTCGCCGCCTGGCTCGCGGAGCTGCGCGCGGAGCGTCAGCTCGTCGTGGTGGCCACCAGCGCGAGCGGCGCGTTGCAGGAGCTCTTCGCCGATCCGCGCCGGGCCGTGATCACCGCGACCCGCAGCGGCGGCGAGCGCAACGTGACCGTGTTTTCCCACTACTTCACGGCAGCGCTCTCAGACGCGAGCGCGGACACCGACAAGGACGGATACGTCTCGAGCGTCGAGGCATTCCGCTTTGCCGAGACCGCGGTTGCAGGGCACTACGAGCAGCGCAAGCAGATGGCCACGGAGCACCCGGTGCTCGACGGCCCGGAGATACCGCTGCAGCTCGCGCGGCTGGACGGCGGGGCGGAGCCGTCCCCGCTGCCCGCCGGAGCGGGTGAGCGGCTCGCCGAGCTCGAGGCCGAGATCGCTGCGCTCAAGGCGAACAAGGAAGACTACGAGCCGGATGACTACTACGCGCGGCTGCAGAGCCTGCTGCTGGAAGTCGCGCTGCTGCGACGCCAACCGGGGACGGACGGATCATGATGGTCGCCTGGGTGCTCGCCGGTGCGGTGGCGCTCGCGGACTGCCGGGCGCTCGAGGTGCGCGGCGCGCCGGGCGCGGAACCATGCTACCGGGAGCTCGCGGCCGCGGCGGCCGATCCGGCGCTGCGCGCGGAGGCGCTGTGGAGCGCGGGGGACGTGCAGGGCGCCAACGCCGCGTTTCGCCAGGCGGTCGCGGCCGCTCCGGACGATGCCCGGGTGCGGGCGCGGTGGGGGCGGCTGTTTCTCGACGTTCATCAGGAAGCGGACGCGGAGGCGCTGTTCAGCGAGGCGCTGGCGATCGACCCCGACGAGGTGGAGGCGCTGCTCGGGCTCGCGAAGCTGGCGCTCGGCCGGTTCGAGGGCGGTGTGCGGGCCCGTGTCGAGCAGGTGCTCGAGCGGCATCCCGGGCACTTCGACGCCGAGCTGCTGCTCGCGCGCATGCGCCTCGAGCTCGGCGAGGTGGAGGCGGTGCGGGCCACCGTCGAGCGGCTGCTGGAACGGGGAGAGATCGAGCCGCAGCAGCGGCTCGACGCCTATGCCGTGCTCGCGGCCGCCGACGCGGTGCAGGACCGCGTGCCGAGTCCGTGGGTGGCACGCGCGCTCGCGCTCAACGCGCGCTTCGCCGACGTGCACGCGGTGCCGGCCCGGCTCCTGGTGATCAACCGACGCTACCGGGAAGCCGTCCGACGCTACCAGCAGGCGGTGGCCGTCAATCCGGAAGACTGGGCGGCGCACGCCGAGCTCGGGATCAATCTGCTGCGGGTGAATCGCCACCGCGAGGCGCGCCGGCACCTCCAGCTCGCTTATCACGGTGATCCTTACAACGCGCTGACGGTGAACACGTTGCGCCTGCTCGATCTGCTGGACGGTTTCGCCACGGTCGAGGAGCCGGGGCTCGTGATGCGCGCGCCGCGCGAGCAGGCCGATGCGCTCGCGCCGTACGTTCGCGCCGAGGCACGCCGTGCGCGGCAGCAGATGGCGGAGCGCTACGGCTACACCCCCGAGGGGCCCGTGGTGATCGAGCTCTACGAACACCACGACGATTTCGCGGTGCGCACCGCCGGGCTGCCCGGCCTCGGCATTCTGGGGGCGACGTTCGGCGACGTGGTGGTGATGGACGGTCCGGCGGCCAAGGGTATCGCCGACGGTTTCGACTGGCTGAGCGCGCTGTGGCACGAGCTTGCGCACGTCTATACGCTCGGCGCGACCGACAACCGGGTGTCGCGCTGGTTCTCCGAGGGCGTGAGCGTGATGGAAGAGCGGCAACACGGGCCGACCCGCCAGCGTTCGGTGCCGCTCGGATTCCTGGAAGCGCTGGCCGAAGACCGGCTGCTCCCCGTCGGCGAGCTGGACGAGGGATTTCTGCGGCCGCGCCACCCGGCGCAGGTGGGAATCTCCTACATGCAGGCGGGCCTGCTCTGCGAGCTGATCGACGCGCGCTTCGACGGCGGCCTCACCGCGATGCTGCGGGCGTATCGCGCGGGGCGCGACACGGCGGCCGCGGTGCGAGAGGCGCTCGGCGTCGCGCCGGACGAGCTGGATCGGCTGTTCGATGAGCACCTGAAACGCCGCTTCGGCGAGTTGCTCGGCAATCTGGAGACTTTCCGCGGCGCGGTGCGGGAAGCTCACGACGCCGCGGCGGCGGAGTCGTGGCCAGCGGCACTGGAGGCGGCGCAGCGCGCGGTGGCGCTGTACCCCGAGTACGTGCAGGGCGACAGCGCCTACCTGCCGCTCGCGCGCGCGGCCGAAGCGCTCGGCCGTGACGAGTTGCTGGACCGAACGCTCGGCGCGTACTTCGACGCGGGCGGTCGGGATCCCTGGGCGCTCCGCCGGTACGCGGCCCGGCTGCAGCAGACCGGCGGCGGCGAGCAGGCCCTCGCGGTATGGGATGCGCTGGTGCGGACCTTGCCTCTGGACGGCGACTTGCGAGCGGAATACGGCGATCGCCTGGCAGCCGCCGGGCGCCATGTCGATGCACTCGCGGCTTATCGCGCGGCGCTCGCGCTCGGCCCCCACGACCGGGCACACGCGCACCTGCGCGTGGCGCGCGCGGAGCTGAACCTCGGGCACGTGGAAGACGCGCGCCGCGAGGTGCTGCGGGCGCTCGAGCTTGCGCCGCGCTACGACGCCGCACTGGATCTGTTGCTCGAGCTGAACGGGGAACGCTGATGACGGACGTGAACATGCCGGATCCCGCCGAGACTGCGGCGACGGAAGCGCTGGTGGCGGAGTTCGGTGACACCATGCGGCGCATCCGTGAGCAGGTGGGGCGGGTGATCGTCGGCCAGCAAACGGTGATCGAGCAGCTCCTGATCACGGTGCTGGTCGGGGGCCATTGCCTGGTGACCGGTCTGCCGGGCACGGCGAAGACGCTGATGGTCAAGTGCGTCGCGGACGCGCTCGGGCTCGCGTTCAAGCGCATCCAGTTCACCCCGGACCTGATGCCGACCGACGTGACCGGCACCGACATCATCGATGTCGATCCGGAAACCGGCGCGCGGCGCTGGCGGTTCGTGCCCGGGCCGGTGTTCGCGAACGTGCTGCTCGCGGACGAGATCAACCGCACCCCGCCGAAGACCCAGGCCGCGCTGCTCGAGGCGATGCAGGAAGCCCGCGTCACCGTGCGCGGCGAGGGCCATGCGCTGCCGAAGCCGTTCGTCGTGCTGGCGACGCAGAATCCGATCGAGCTCGAGGGTACCTATCCGCTGCCCGAGGCCCAGCTCGACCGGTTCATCTTCAACGTGGTGCTCGACTACCTCGATGCGGACGAGGAGCTCGCGGTGGTGGAGCGCAACACGTTCGGCATGAGCCTGCCGCAGGCCGAGCCGTGCACCGACGCGAGCCGGCTGCTGGAATTTCAGCGCCTGGTCCGGCAGGTGCCGATCGCCGATGCGGTGAACCGCTACGCGGTGAATCTGGTGCGCGCGACGCGTCCCGGCGGCGCGCAGGCACCGGAGCGCATCCGGCGATTCGCCAGCTACGGCGCTTCGGTACGCGCGGCCATCTTCCTGTCGCTCGCGGCCCGGGCGCGGGCGCTGCTCGATGGCCGCTACCACGTCACACCGGACGACGTGCGCGCGTTCGCCGCGCCGGTGCTGCGGCATCGCGTGCAGGTCAACTACCTGGCGCAGTCGGAGGGGATCGGCGTGGAAGAGCTGATCGCCGCCGTGGTGCAGGAGGTCCCCGTGTGAACGCCCCGGCGCGTCTGCTGCCGCCGACCCTGCTCGCCGCGCTCGGCAACCTGCCGCTGGTCGCGCGCACGGTCGTGGAGGGCGCGCTGACCGGCCTGCACCGCTCGCCGCGCTTCGGGTTCAGCCAGGAGTTCGCCGAATACCGCGCCTACACGCCGGGCGATGACCTGCGCTTCATCGACTGGAACGTCTTCGCGCGCACCGACCGGACCTACGTCAAGCGCTACTTCGGCGAGACCAACACCCGGATCATGGTGCTGCTCGACACCAGCGCGTCGATGGGCATCGAGCCGTCTCGCGGCGCGATCCGCAAGGTCGAGTTCGCGCGTTTCCTCACCGCGGCGGTGATCTATCTCGCCGCGCGCCAGCACGATGCCGTTGGGCTCGCCACGTTCGCCGACACGGTGCGCGAGTATCGCCCGCCGTCGTCGCGCGCGCGTGCGGTGGACGCGCTGTTCCATCGGCTCGACGAGCTGGAGGCGGCGGGCGAGACGAACTGGGCGGACGCGCTCGAGCAGGTCACGCGGCGGCTTGCGAAGCGCAGCCTCCTGGTGATCGTCTCCGACTTCTTCTGCGATCCGTCGATGCTCGCGCGCCAGCTCGCCGCGCTCGCGGCGCTCGGCCACGATCTGCTGCTGTTCCACGTGCTCGACCCGGCGGAGCGCCGGTTGCCCGTCGCCGCCAGCACGACCTTGCGCGACGTCGAAACCGGTGCGCTGATGACCGTGACGGCGGACGAGCTGCGCTACCGCCATCCCGAGCGGCTGGATGCCCATCTGCGCGCGCTCGAGCAGGCCGTGGCACGGGCCCGCGGCCACTACCGGCTGATGAACACCGACCAGCCGCTCGACCGGTCCCTCGCCGAGTACCTGCGGGTGCGGGAGCGTCGGCCATGAGCTTCGCCGCCGCCGCGTTTCTCGCCGGGTTCGCGCTGCTGGCACTGCCGTGGTGGCTGCATCGCCGGGACACCCACCGCCCCGACCCGCAGGTGGTGAGCTCGCTGCTGCTGCTGCGCCCCGGCGAAGCCCCCGAGCAGATGCGCAAGACCCTGCGCCACCGCTGGCTGATGGCGCTGCGCATGCTGCTGTTCGCCGTGCTGGTGCTGGCGTTCGCGCAGCCGGTGCTGCGCGAGCGGCTGGTGCCGGAGGTCGGGACGCCGCGGGTGCCGCAACTGATCGCAGTGGACACTTCGCTGTCGATGGCCGCGGATTTCGCGGCCGCGCGGCAACGGGCGCACGCGCTGATCGACGGGCTGCCCCCGGACGTCCCCGCGGCCGTGGTCGGGCTCGACGGCGATATCACCGTGGCGGCACCGCTCGGCACCGATCGGCAGGCGCTGCACGCGGCGGTGGCGGGGCTACGCCCCGGCAACGGCCGCCTCGCGTTCGAGGGGCTCTCCGAGCGTCTCACGGTGCTCGCCGGCAGCACCCGCGAGCCGGTGGCGCTGCATCTGATCTCGGACTTCCAGCGCACCGCGCTGCCGGCGCAGTTCAACGCGCTGGTGGACGGGGCACAGGGTCCGATCGAGCTGCATCCGGTACCGCCCGCGGGCCCGAACTGGCGCGTCGAAGGCATACACGTGGACCGGCTCGTCACCGTGGCGGTGCGCGGATTCGGCACGCCCGAGCGTTCGCTCGACGTGCGGCTCGATGGTCCCTCGGGCGAGCTCGGACGGCGTTCGCTCACCGTGCCCGCCGACGGCACCGCGCACGCGAGCTTCCCGCTGCCGCCGCGCAGTGACGAGGACGTCTGGCTCGAGGCCGTCGTCGACGCCGGTGACGCGCTTGCGGTCGATGACGTCGGCTACGCCGTGGTGCGCCGCCTGGACGCTGTGCCGATGCCGATGTACGTCGCGCCGACGGCGGCCGCGCAGGCCGAGTACCTGCGCGTCGGAATCGCCGCGGCCCTGCCGCGCTTTCAGCCGGCCGCGCTCGACCAGAGCGGCCCGGTGGCGGTGGCGCTGGATCCGGCGGATCTGCCGGCGCAGGATCGGCAGGCCTTGGAGCGCCACCTGGCGAACGGCGGCGCGGTGCTGATGACGGTCGGGCCCGCTACGCGGCGGGCCGCGCGAGTGCCGTTGCTCGATCTGCCGCTCGAGGAGGGTGCGCGCGACGGCGAGCCGCGCCGGGTGGTGGTCGCCGATCGAACGCATCCGGCGCTGGCCGGCACCGCGGACTGGAGCGCCGTCGCCGTGTCGCGCTACCTGCGGGCCGCACCCGCCGCGGGCACCGTACTGCTGCGCCTGGACGACGGCGCGCCGTTGCTGCTCGAGCATCCGGCGGGGGCCGGCCGGGTGCTCTTGCTGCTGACGGCGCTCGATCCGGCCTGGAGCAACCTGGTCACCACCGCGGCCTTCGTCACGTGGCTCGCGGACGCCGTCGGTCACCTCGCCGAAGACACGCTGCCCGTCACCGCGCTGGCCGGCGAGACTCTCACCATTCCGTCGGCCAGCGTGCAGGTGTTCGACGCGTCTGGACGGCGTATG
>DASVDC010000074.1:0-94147 GCA_036381275.1 Pseudomonadales bacterium
AGCCGGTGACGGCGCCAGCCTTTGGTCAGTAGCCAGGTCATGGCCGGCGCCACTTCCTGGACTCGCGGCTTTGTGTCGCCCGCTAACTGGCTCCGTGGCGGCCCCTTCCAAGGTGGGCGCTCGGCCGGCAGACGCTTCCACCCTTCGAACCACACCGCCGAGCTCGCCGGATCGAGCCGCACCACCGGCGGCGCCTTCCGGTGCCGCTCGTAGTAGTGATGACGACCGTTGAGCAGAACGTAGGAGAGCGCATGCCGCACCTCCTTCGGCGTCCGCAGCAGCCGGTGGTAGCGCCCATCGAGTACGCTGCCCCGTCGAGCAAACACCCGGTTCACGCACCGCGCGACCCGCGCCGCGAGGCTCTTCATCCCGCAGGCGAGCGCGAACTTCCCCTGCGCCTCGATCAGGAAGTGCAGGTGGTTGTGCTGGATCGAGTAGTGCACGACCCGAAAGCCCGGCCGCTGGGCGCACTGGGCGAGGCTGTATCGGAACGCCGCGACGAAGCGCTTCCTGCGCAGGTTCGGCAGCCCCCGCTGCAGGCGCACGGTGACGTGTACGGGGCAGTGTCCAGGGATGGCTTCGCGGCGGCGGTGCAGCACGCGCGCGTTGGGCCGCGCCTTCCGGCCCGCGCCGGGTCGCCAGCCGCCGCGTCCCGATGGGATCAGCACCATTTCGGTCTGCTTCGGTCGCCGTCTGCGTGCCTTTGTCATGCGCCCAGATTAGGGCGCTGTTCATCGCGGCGATGCCGGCCTCGGCTGAAGGTCCGGTGCGAGATCGCCGCCATCCAACCGCAACAACGCCCGAATCAATCCGCTACATGGCCCGAATCAAAGGCGAGAGCATTCGGGTGCAGCGCCGAAATCCCGGCAGTGCCGAACCTTGTCGGCTTGATTCGGGCGCTGTTCGGTTCCCATGATGCGGTCGATGCCGAAGTTCCGTGCGAGATCGCCCACGTCGCACGATTGGCCGCGGGGGTAGCTGATGCCGACGTCGATACCCCTTTCCGGGTTTTGATTCAGGCGATGTTGCGACGCTCGGTGTGCAGGTATCGGGCCGGTGTCGGCGGAGGGATCTCGCGCCCGTTTCGTCCCTGCGGCTTGCAACATCGCCTGAATCAGACGCGGTCGGCTGGAGCCTGGCCTTTCAGCGCCGATCGCAGCCTGCCGCGCGTGTGAACTGATCCCGACGTCGATGCGTGCTCGGCGCCGTTCGATTCGGGCGATGTTGCGGGAGGCGATCCTGCGCGGCGTACGCTGGCTCGTTCGGGGAGTGTCCGGGACAGGCCCGGGAAGACGGGTCTACCGATCACCGCGACCCGAGAGGCCGCGGCTCCTTCACGCGGGTCGGCGCGGGGTGCGGGCGGACGTCGCCACCGGCGCGGGCAGCACCTCGGCGATCGTGCTGCCCGCGCCGCTTCGCTACCGCGCCCGACAGTCCAGAGTCACTGCCCGAGCTGCGTCGGCAGCGGTGGGGCCTCGCGCCGGCGCACCGGCTGGAAGTTCTCGAGTTGGGCGAGGACTTCGTCGATCGCGCGGCGGAGCTGGACGTCGACGCCGCGGTTGTATGCGACGGGGTCGAGCTCTACGTCGATGTCGGGGGGGACGCCCTCGTTCTCGATGGCCCAGCGGCCGTCGGGGGTGAAGAAGCGGAAGAACGGGACGACGAGCGTGCCGCCGTCGACCAGGGGCGGATTGGCCGCGATGCCGATCAGGCCGCCCCAGGTGCGGGTGCCGATCAGCTTGCCGATGTTCATGTGGCGGAATGCGTAGGGCAGGAAGTCGCCGCCGGAACCGGCGTCCTGGTCGATCAGCATCACCTTCGGGCCGTAGACGGCGCCGCCGGGCGTGTCGAAGGGCAGGCCGTCGCGGTCCTTCCAGCTCGCGAGGTAGGTGCGGCTCAGCATGTCGGTGATGTAGTTGGCCGCCTGGCCGCCGCCGTTGGAGCGCTCGTCGATGATCAGCGCTTCCCGGTCCACCTGGGCGAAGAACATCCGGTTGAAGAACGTGTAGCCGGCGCCGGCCGTGTTCGGCAGGTAGATGTAGCCGACGCGGCCGTCGGTGGCCTCGTCGACCAGCCGGCGGTTCGACTCCACCCAGTGCCACAGGCGCAGCTCGTCTTCGTCGTCGGTGGGGGTCACCACCACGGTGCGCGCGCCGTCGGTCGAGGGGCGGGAGTTCACCGTCAGGTGCGTCTGCTTGTCGACGGTGCCCTGCAGCGCCTCGAAGATGTTGTCCTCGGCGGTGAGCTCGCGGCCGTTCACCGCGAGGATGTAGTCGCCTTCCTCGATGCCGAGCTCCGGGCGGGCGAGCGGCGCGTGCAGGAACGGGTTCCAGCGCTCGCCGTCGTAGATCGTGCGGATCCGGTAGCGGCCGTTCTCGATACGCAGGTCCGCGCCGAGAAGGCCCGCCGGCGCTTCGCCGTCGGGTTTGTGGACGTCGCCGCCGCCGACGCGGTTGTGACCCACCTGCAGCTCCGCGATCATCTGCACCATCAGATCGTTCAGATCCTCGCGCCGGCCGACGTGCGGCAGCAGCGGCGCGTAGCGCTCCCAGACCGCGTTCCAGTCGAGCCCGTGCAGGTTGGCGGCGTAGAAGAACTCCCGCTCCATCCGCCAGGCGTCGCGGAAGATCTGCGCCCACTCCTCGCGCGGATCGACGCGCATGCGCATGCCGGAGGTGTCGAGCTTCTCGAGCTTGATCTCGTCCTTGATTTCCGCGGTCTGCAGCTCGTCGCTCGCGGTGCGGGCGAGCAGGAACGAGCCGTCGTGACTCAGCACCACCGCCGTGATCCCGTCGGCGATCTTCTTCGCTTCGCGCTCCTCGAAGTCGAAGCGCATCAGCCGGTTCATCGTCTCCGGGGGCTCGTCCTCGGGGGTCTCGACGGCACCCGGCTGCACCTGATCGACGTAGAACAGGTTGCCGTCCTTGTCGACGTCGAGATCGGTGTAGTTGCCCGCCGGTACCGGCAGCGCCACGATGCGCCGGTCGATCCCCTTCAGGTCGATTCGCGTGCGCGGCGGCGGTGCGTCGTCCGCTTCTCCGTTGCCGTTCTTGCCGTTCTTACCGTCTCCTTTCTCGTCGTCCTCCTCGTCGTCCTTGCCCTCGTCCCCGGTGCGGGGGGCGAGCGGCGACTTCCCGTCGGCGGCCAGCACGAGCCCGTACAGCGCGAGGCGGCGCGGCCGCTCCTGACTCGACAGATCGAGCCCGACCTGGGTCTGGCCGCTGTTGGTGGATGCGCCGAAGTACAGGTACTTGCCGTCCGGCGAGAACGCCACCTCCGCGACGTCGGCCATGCCGTCGCTGACCCGGGTGAGCGTCCCGCTCTCCGTCTCGTAGAGCATCAGATCCTGCAGCAGGTTCGGCTTCTCCAGCGTGAACGCGATCCAGCGGCCGTCGGGCGAGGTGTCTACGTGGAGGTCGTCGCGGCGCGCCTGGGTGGCGATGCGCCGCGTGCGCCCGTCGGAGAGGCGCAGCACGTGCAGGTTCAGGTGATTGTCCGAGTAGACGATGTGCGAGCCGTCGCCGCCCCAGTCCTCCAGGAAGTAGAAGTTGCTGCCGAGCGGGTAACGGCGCGGCTCGCGGAGTCCCGCCTGATCCACCACGACCAGCCGCTGCGCATCGCCGGTGTCCTCGACGTAGGCGACCCGACCGCCGTCGGGCGACCAGAGCGCCGTGTAGGCGCGCTCGCGATCGCCCTGGGTGAGGTTGCGGGTCGAGCCGTGCTCGGTCGGCACCGAGAACACGTTGCCGCGGGCGGTGATCAGCGCGCGCTTGCCGGAGGTCGAGATGCCGATCGTCTCCGGCTTGCCGCCGACGTCCACCCAGCGCGGCCGGGTCTGCGGCAGATCCACCGCGAGGCGGATCGGCAACTCGCGCACCTGACCGGTGGCGGTGTCGAGCTCCTTCAGCCGGCCGCCGGCCTCGTAGACGACGGTGCCGTCGTGCACGTCCATCGACCGCACGTCCCAGACCGCCTCGTCGCTCAGGCGCCGCACCTGACGATTCTGCCGATCGAAACGAAATACGTTGAATACCTTGTTTTCCCGGTCGGAGATGAAGTACAGCGTGTCGCCGTCCCAGCGCGGCTCGATGTCGTTCACACGCTCGCCGGGAACCCGCGTGATACGATCGGTGCCCGGCACCAGGATGCGGATGAACGGCGTGGTGCCGCCACGGTAGCCGCGCCAGCCCGAGGTGCCGCCGTAGAGGCCGTTGTACGCCGGGCCGAACGCCATGTACGCGAGCTCCCGGCCGTTCCAGTCGCCGCGGAAGAACGGCGCTTCCATGACCTTCCGGGGCAGGCCGCCTTCGAGGGATGCTTCCCAGAGCTGGCCCGACCGGCCCGATGCGACCTCGCGGGCGGACGAGAACGCCACCCGCGCGCCGTCGGACGACCAGCCCGAAACCTCGTCTTCGCCCGGGTGGAAGGTGAGCCGGCGCGGTGTGCCGCCGGCGGTCGGGATCACGTAGACGTCGGTGTTGCCGCCGTACTCGGCGGTGAACGCGATCAGGCGCCCGTCCGGTGAGAAATGCGGGCGGCGCTC
Organism: Pseudomonadales bacterium; assembly: GCA_036381275.1. Classification (GTDB taxonomy): domain Bacteria; phylum Pseudomonadota; class Gammaproteobacteria; order Pseudomonadales; family Azotimanducaceae; genus UBA7803. The sequence goes on from DASVDC010000074.1 coordinate 4,544, forward strand.
CTCGGCCGGATCGCTGGTCAGCCGGCGCGGGTTGCCGCCGTCCCGGTCGGCGATCCACAGGTCGCCGGCGTAGACGAACGCGATGTGCCGATCCGACACGCTCGGCTGCGCGAGGAGCAGGGTCGGCGGCTGCTCCTGGGCGGATGCCGGCGTCGCGGCGAGCAGGCCGATGAGCAGGATGCCGAACGGAAGCGGGCGGAAGATTCGCATCTGCAGCAGGTCCCGGGTGGTTGAGCGCGCCACTATAACAGGAGCGGCACGAGCGGCGGTCGGACGATCAGATTTCCCGGGGGGTGGCGGGCACGGTTCGGCCCTCTGCGTCCGGCTCCGGCATCGAGCGCTGCCAGCTCCGCCAGCCGGCCACTGCCATCGCCAGATAGACGAAGTAGAGGCCCGCGTACAACGGCAGCTCCTGCACCCAGTAGAGCCAGACCGAGACCACGTCGATCACGAACCAGAAGATCCAGTTCTCGATCTTCTTGCGCGCGGTGAGCCACATCGCGACGAGGCTCGCGACGAACACGCCGTTGTCCCAGTAGGGCAGCGCGGCGTCGGTGAGCGTGGCGAACGCGGTGCCGAGCACGAGCGTCCCCGCCGCGCAGATCGCCACCATCGCGATCATCAGCGAGCGGTTCGAGCGGGTGACCGGCAGCGTCGCCTCGGCCGGCGCCTTGCCGAACAACCAGTAGTACCAGCCGTACAGGTTCATCGGCAGGAAGCCGAGCACGTGCAGCGCCAGGTTCGCGTAGAGCCGTGCTTCCAGCAGCACCGTGACCGACGCGAGCACGTAGGCGACGCCGAGCGGCCAGGCCCAGAGGTTCTGCCGGATCAGGCACAGGACGATCACGAAGCCGAGCACGGTGCCGACCGGCTCGTCCACCGCCAGCCACCATTGCCAGAGTTGCTCCACGCCCTTGTCCGCGGTCAGTACGGCAGCGAGTCTAACAGCAACGCCGCCGCATCGCCGAGCAGCGGGCGGCGGGAGATCAGCAACGGCTCGTCGATGCAGAGCGCCGCGCGGATACCGTATTCCCGCGTCAGTTGCGCCAGCGTCGTCACGTTTGCGCGCTGGCGGGTGCTCCAGTTCGGCGGCGCCGACCGCGCGGCTTCGGCGATCCGGTTCGCGAGCGCCGGCAGCGTCAGGCGGGAAATCGCGCGCCGCTCCGACAGCGCCGCGTCGATCTCCCGGTCACTCACCGGTGCAGCGGCGAGGTGGATCAGCCGCGCGTCCGGCGCCGGCTCCTGCAGCGCGTGAATCAGGCGATCGCACACCGCGTCGACGTCGGCGAGCTGCCAGCGCCAGGAACCTTCCGGCAGCACGCCGAGCAGCGCGAGGCTCGCCAGCGTGTTCGCGAGGCGCCCGGGATGGCCGCGGCCGATCAGGTGCGGCAGCCGCGCCACGGTCACCGGCAGCCCGCGTTCGGCCGCTTGCCAGACGAGCGCTTCGGCGGCCAGCTTGGTCTGCGAATAGCCGTCGGAGTGCACGAGCCGCGGCGCGAGCCGCTCGAGCAGCCGCCGCCCCCGGTGCGTCTCGTCCCAGCCCTCCTGCTGCGGATCGAGCGGCAGAACCGCGCTGCTCGACAGGTGCAGGAACGCCGCGCCGCCGGCGAGCGCGAGCTCGAGGAGCTGCCGCGTGCCGGCGACGTTCACCGGTGCCAGGCTCTCGTAGCCGGCGAACATGTCGACCCGGGCTGCCAGGTGCAGCACCGCGTCGGCGCGCTCGGCGAGGTCGCGCCAGAGTGGATCCGGCAGGCCGAGGCGCGGACGCGTGAGGTCGGCGGAGAGCTGGGTGAGCCGGGCCGCGGGCAGATCGCCCGGCAGCAGCGAGTGCAGCCGCGTGCGCGCGTGTTCGTCGCCCTCCGATCGCACGAGGGCGACCACCTCGAACGGGGTGCGCGTCAGCAGCGCGCGAAGCAGCCGGACGCCGAGGGTGCCGGTCGCGCCGCTGACCACGATGGTGCGTATCGCGTCGGAGCTCCGCCGGGCCGCGTGCGGCAGCCGGTCCATCGGCAGCGCGAAGCCTTCCGCGGCGCGGCCGGCGGGACGGGCGGCCAGAAAACGGGCCAGCTTCGCGGCGGTGGAATGACGCTGCAGGTCGCGGACCCGCACGGGCTTGCCGGTGAACGCGTGGATGCGGCCGCAGAGCACGATGGCGTCGAGCGAATCGCCGCCGAGGTCGTGGAACGTGTCGTCGGCGCGCGCCGCCGGCTGCTGCAGCACGTCGCGGAACGCGGCCAGCACGCTCTGCTCGAGCGCATCGGTCACGGGCCGCGCCGCCGGCGCCGGGCCGCGTGCGTCGCGCTGCCCGGCACGCAGAGCGGCGGGATCGATCTTGCCCGAAGGCAGCAACGGCAGCTCGTCCAGCAGCTCGATACGGCCGGGCCGGCTCTGGGGCGGCAGCGTCTGCGCGAGGCGCGTGCGCAACCGCTCGATCAGGTCTGCCGGTGCCTCGGCCGTCGGCACCACGAACGCCGTCAGCCGCGGATACCCGTCGTCGGCGCCTTCCGCCAGTGCGATTGCCCGCGCGACGCCCGGCTGCTCGAGCAGCCGGGCGGTGACCGTGTCGGGCTCGACCCAGGCGGCCCGGACCTTCAGCCGTCCGTCGAGCCGGCCGAGGATCTGCAGGCTGCCGTCGTCGTCCAGCCGGCCGAGGTCACCGGTATCGTAGACGCGCTGCTCCCGACCCCCCAGCCGGATCGTCGGGAACGCGGCGGCGGTGGCCGACGCATCCAGATAGCCGACGGCGAGCGCGTCGCCCCCGATCAGCACGCGCCCGGGCTCGCCGGTGTCGAGCACGCGGCTGCGGTCTTCCGGGTCGACCACGTGCACTTCCGCGAACGGCGCTACCTGGCCCGCGGTGATCGGACGGCTCGGTGCGAGCACGCCGGCGGCGACGTCGTGGCATTCCGACAGCGAATAGAGGTTCGCGAACTGCACGTCCGGCAGGCGCTGCCAGGCACGCTCCATCAGCGGCGCCGTCACCGCCTCACCGCACAGCACGATCAGGCGCAGGCGCGCGAGCGCCGTCACGGTCTCGGTGCTTTCCAGGCAGGCGTCGAGCAGCGTGGGCGTCAGCATCAGTCGCGTGATTCCGTAACGCACCACGGCCGCGGCGAGCGCGAGCGGATCGCGCAGCGTCTCGTCCCGCAGCATCACCGCCGGAACGCCTGCGAGCAGCGCGGGCACCAGGTCCCAGACGCCGAAGATGTTGCAGCCGACCACGTCGCGCGCGGGATCGTACGGCCAGAGCGCGCTGCGCCAGCGGTGCGACAGCATCGAGCCGCGATGATCCGTCAGCACCGCCTTCGGCGTGCCGGATTCGGTGCCGGACGTGAGCAGCACGTGCGCCGGCCGATCGGCGGAAGGCTCCGGCGGCTGCACCTCGGTAACGTCGTCGGCGAGCTCGTCGGCCGTCACGCTGCGGTGACCGGGAAACCGGCCGGCACGCCCCGGGCCGCCGACGACCAGGCTCGGGCGCAGCGCGTCGAGCAGCGCGGTGAGCACCGCGGGCGGCGCGGCCGGGAGCGGCAGATAGCGGACACCCGCCCGCAGACACGCGAAATAGGTGATCGCGAGCTCGATGCCGTTCGGCAGCGAAACCGCGACCGTGGCGTCGTCCCCGCAGCGCGCATGCAGCGCGCGCGCCCGCTGCTCGACGGCTTCGAGCAGCGCGCCGTTCGTGAGGCTCGAGGTCTCGTCCGAGAGCAGCGTGCGGTCGGGCCGACTCGCGAGCGCCTGGCGGAGTGCCAGATGGACGGTCGGCAGCGTGCGCGCTCCATCGGCCGGGCCGGTGCGGAGCTTCCGGTACCACGGCTGTCGGGTACTGGCGCGCCTTGGCATGGGGGCATGATGCCAGGCTGCGAACGGGTGTGTGAACGGATTCCTGCGGAATTGACGCCGCCGCGCCGCTCGGGCCAAACTTCGCGGCAGCGCAGAAGCCCTCTGCCAGCAGGAAGCCGTCGACGATGCGTCACTTCTGAACCCGTCGCCCGTCCAGCCACGACCCGGCTGCCGTGCGACATGCGCGACTCGATACCCCGTTTCGAGAGCCGGAGGTTCAGGTGGCCACGATCCTGCTGCATCACGTCGAATTCGGTTACCCCGCCGCACCGGAGCCGGTGTTCCGCGACCTGTCGCTGCTGCTCGATACCGGCTGGCGTACCGGCGTGATCGGGCGCAACGGTCAGGGCAAGTCCACGCTGCTGCGGCTGATCCACCGTGAGCTCGCGCCGGACGCGGGCGAGGTGGAGGTGCCGGTCACGACGCGGCTCTTTCCCGGTCCCCGGCCGTCACCGGAGCGCCGGACGCTCGACGTCGTGCGTGACGCCGTGGCGCCGTTCAGCGCCTGGGAGCGACGCATGGATGCGCTGCTCGCGGACGCCGGGGAACCGGCGCTCGCCGAGTACGCCGAGCTGCACGAGCGCTACGTCGCCTGCGGCGGCTATCAGATCGATGCGTGGATCGCCCGGGAGCTCGACGCGATGGAGCTTCCGGCCGAGCTGCTCGATCGCCCCTTCGGCGCGCTGTCGGGCGGTGAGCAGACGCGGGCGCTTATCGTCTCGCTGTTCCTCGACCCGGCGTCGTTTCCGCTGATGGACGAGCCGACCGATCACCTCGATCGGGCGGGGCGTGAGCGGCTCGGTGCGTACCTCGCCGGCAAGAGCGGCTTCCTGCTCGTCTCCCACGACCGGAGCTTTCTCGACCGCGCGGTGGACCACGTGCTGTCGCTGAACCGCAGCGACATCCGGCTGAATCAGGGGAACTACAGCCAATGGCGGGCGCAGATGGACGAGGAGCTCGAGTTCGAGCGACGCACCCGCGCGCGCATCGAGCGTACCGTCGCGCGCCTCGAGACCGCGGCGCAGCGCACGCGTCAGAACGCCGAGGGCCGCGAGCGCGACAAGTACGGGGCGGGTCCGGTGGACCGAGGCTACATCGGCCGGCGCGCCGCGAAGCAGATGAAACGGGCGAAGAGCGTCGAGCGGCGTATCGACGCGGAGCTCGAAGCGAAGCGCGCGCTTCTGCGGAACGCCGAGAAGGAACGCAGGCTCTCGGTGACGACGGCGCCCCGCCGCGACGAACGGCTGCTCACGGTGCAGAACCTGACGGTAGCGGTCGGCGGCCGGGTGCTGTTCCGCGATCTGTCGTTCGAGGTCGCTCCGGGGGAGCGCATCGCAGTGGTCGGCCCGAACGGCTGCGGCAAGACGACGCTGCTCGACCTGATCTGCGGACGTTGCGTGAGCGGGCGCCGCGTCGCCGACGAGGGTCTCGTGCACCGGCCGGCCCACGTCACGCTGGCGCGCGGGTATCAGCAGCCCGTGTGGCAGCAGGGGGAGCTTCGTCGGCACCTCGCGGACGCGGGCCTCGACGAGACCCGCTTCCGGCAGTTCCTCGGGGTGCTGGGGGTGAGAGGCGACGTGTTCGAGCAGGATCTCGCCACGTTCAGCCTCGGCCAGCTCAAGAAGGTGGACCTGTGCCGGTCGCTGCTCACGGGCGCGGACCTGCTCGTCTGGGACGAGCCGCTCAACTACGTCGACGTGCACTCGCGGGAACAGCTCGAGCAGGCGCTGCTGCGGGACCGGCCGACGCTGCTGTTCGTCGAGCACGATCGGGCGTTCGTCGAGCGGGTGGCCACCCGCGTGATCGATCTGGCGGCCGTGTGAGCGCCTGGTACACGTCGATCGACGCCGGGTTGCTCGCGCTGCTGGCCGCGGCGTTCGCGGGCGCGCTCGGCGTGTTCGCGAGCGGCCACGCGCTGCTCAACAAGCGGCGGCCGCGCGCGGCGTTCGGCTGGATCGCCGTGTGCCTGACGTTCCCGCTCGCGGGCGCGGTGCTGTACTTCCTGTTCGGCGTCAACCGCACGCGCCGGCGGGCGCAGCGGCTGCGTTTCGAGGTCCCGTTGCACGGGATGAGGGAGGCACTCGCCGCGCCGCCGCCCGGGCCGCTCGAGCCGCTGGCGAACCTGGGCCAGACCGTGAGCGGGGCCCCACTGCTCGGCGGCAACGTGGTCGAGCCGCTGCACTCGGGCGAGCAGGTCTATCCGGCGATGCTGCGGGCCATCGAGCAGGCCGAGCGGCGGATCCATCTCAGCACGTACATCTTCGACAACGACGAGACCGGCCGCGCCTTCGCCGAGGCGTTGGGCCGCGCGGCGTCCCGGGGCGTCCAGGTTCGGGTGCTGCTCGACGGCGTCGGCGAGCTGTACAGCTTCCCGCGCGCCCGCCGGATGCTGGCCAGGCGCGGCGTCGAGGTGCGGCGCTTCCTGCCGCCCCGGCTGCTGCCACCGAGCTTCATGCTGAATCTGCGCAATCACCGGAAGATCCTCGTGGTGGACGACCGGGTCGGCTTCACGGGCGGCATCAACATCTCCGACCGCCACCTGGCCGATCGCACCGACAATCCGCGTCGCGTGGTGGATCTGCACTTCCGTTTGGAAGGGCCGGTGGTGAGCGCGCTCGCGGAGATCTTCCTGAACGACTGGGTATTCGCCGGCGGCAAGGGCCCGCTCGAGCTGGAGCAGGCGGGCGTGGTCGGCGAAGCCCGCTGCCGGGCGATCGCCGACGGCCCCGACGAAGAGCTCGACCGGCTGCTGCTCCTGCTGGTCGGAGCGGTGGGTCTGGCGCGGCAGCGGGTGTCGATCATGACGCCGTACTTCATTCCGCCCCGCGAGCTGCTCGGTGCGCTGCAGGCGGCGGCGCTGCGAGGGGTGGACGTCGCGGTCGTGCTCCCCGGCAGGAACAACCTGTTCTTCGTGCACCGGGCGACGCGCCACCTGCTGTGGGAGCTGCTGCAGCGGGGCGTGCGCGTCTACTACCAGAAGCCGCCGTTCGTGCACAGCAAGCTGCTGCTCGTCGACGACGACTACGCGCAGATCGGCTCCGCGAACCTCGATCCGCGCAGCCTCCGGCTGAACTTCGAGCTGATGGTCGAAGTCTACGACCGCGAGCTCGCGGCGCGGCTCGGCCGGCATTTCGAAGCCGCGCGGCAGGACGCCGACGAGGTCACGCTGGCGGACGTCGACGGCCGGGCGCTGCACACCCGGCTGCTCGACGGGCTCGCGTGGCTGTTCTCGCCGTACCTCTGACTTCCTTCAGTGCACTCCGTGCATCCAGCGTTTCAGCAGCGGGGTGGCCGCGAACAGCGCGAGGCCCCCGACGATCGGCACGATGACCAGCAGCAGATAGAAGCCGGCGAGGCCCTCGAACACGAACGTGACCTCGCCGCGCTCGAGCATCACCGAATACCGGGCGACCAGCCCGGCACACAGATTCGCGAGCGACGTGGTGAAGAACCAGAAACCCATCATCATCGACTGCAGGTGCTCGGGCGCGAGCTTGGTCACCATCGACAGGCCGACCGGTGACAGACACAGCTCGCCCCACGTATAGACCACGTAGGTGATCAGCAGGTAGTGCGGCCCGGCCAGACCGTCTCCGCGGGCCTGCAGCGCACCGACCACCATCGCGATGAACGCGAGCCCGAGCAGCCACAGCGCGAGGCAGAACTTGACCGGCGTCGACGGTTCGAGGCCGCGCCGGTTCAGGAATCCCCACAGCATCGCGAACACGGGCGCGAACACGATGATCGACAGCGGATTGGCGGACTGGTACCAGGTGGCGGGGAAGGGCTGGTCGAGCAGGCCCCACAGCGTTCGATCGGTATTGTGCGCGGCGAACACGTTCATCGAGCTGCCGGCCTGCTCGAACGCGGTCCAGAACAGGATGTTGCCGAAGAAGGACAGCACCAGAATCACCACCAGGCGTTGCCACTCCACCGTCGACAGATTCCAGCGGCCGTGCGGATTGCCGGGCACCGCAACCCGCCGCTCCGGCACCAGCCCGATGCCCTCGAGGTAGCGGGGCCGCAGATACTGGTAGGTGAGGATGCCGAGGATCATGCCCACCGCCGCGGCACCGAAGCCCCAGTGCCAGCCGACCGTCTCGCCGAGCGTGCCGGCGACCAGCGGCGCCAGGAACGCGCCCACGTTGATGCCCATGTAGAAGATCGTGAATCCGGAGTCGCGGCGCGGATCGCCCTCTTCGTAGAGCTGACCCACCATCACGCTGACGCACGGCTTGAAGAACCCGGTGCCGATGATGATCAGCACGAGCCCGGTCATGAACGTGAGGAACGCGCCGGTGCTCGCCTGCAGCCCGACCACCTGCCCGGGAGTGATGCCGAACAGTTCCGTGGCCGCGAGCGTGAGGTGACCCGCCGCGATGATCCATCCGCCGACCAGCATCGACCGGTGGGTGCCGAGGTAGCGGTCGGCGAGCCAGCCGCCGATGATCGGCGTCAGGTAGACGGCCCAGGTGTAGAGGCCATAGAGCAGATAGGCGTCTTCCTCCGACCAGCCGAAACCGGGATTCTCGGTCATCCCGCCGGGGCCGCCGGTGGACGCGATCAGATACAGAACCAGGAGCGCGCGCATGCCGTAGTAGCTGAAGCGCTCCCACATCTCGGTGATGAAAAGGACCCACAGTCCCCGTGGTTGATTCACGCGTGCTCCCACTCGCCCTGGCAGCGTGGAGGATAGCATCCTGATGCGAGCGATGTGTGCCGCAGTACCCGCCGCGGGCGGTCGGAAGGTTCGACGGCGTGAGCGGATCGACGTAGCATCGGCAACTCGACGGGCGAGACGACGCAACGATGGCCGACACGTTGACCTGCTGGAACTGCGGCGCGGCGCTCGATCAGGTGTTGCTGCCGGTCAGCCGTCACGAGTACTGCCCCGCGTGTGCGGAGGCCGTGCATTGCTGCCGCATGTGCACGAGCTACGACGCGACCGCGCCGGCACAATGCCGCGACGACCGGGCGGAGCCGCCGACCGACAAGACCTGCGCGAACTTCTGCGATTTCTTCGCGCCCCGCGTTGGAGGGGCACCCACGACCGAGCGCAGTCGCGCGGACGAGGCGCGGGCCAAGCTCGATGCGCTGTTCGGCGGCCCGCACGACGACGCCGAATGAGCGATCCCGTGTATCCCCGGGCCGATCCGTCGGCACCGCTCGGCGCTAGGTATCCGCACCGGAGGGCGCTTCTGCCGGGGCTTCGGCAGGCTCCGGCTCGTGCAAGCAACCCGCGCACCGCCGCGGGCGTCGCCTCGTCGTGCGACAGGCTGAGCGCGCGAGTCGGTAGGCGATCTCGGCGCGGTCGGGGACGCGGGTGGAGAACGCCCCGCTCCAGGCGAAGGATTCCGTCGGATAGTCGACTCGGGGAATGCGGCCGCGCTGGAGGTAACGCTGCACTTCGTTGCCGAGCTCGAGCGGCGTGATGTCGAAGGCCTCTGCGAATGCCGTCTCGGCGCCGTGCCCGCGCTGCAGCGCGGCGAGGTAGTCGACCATCTGCTGGAACCGGTTCGGCGCGCCGGCGAAATGGCCTGCGTGCAGGTAGTGGACCAGCTCCCAGGCACCCACATAGAACTCGTTGGCGGTGGCGGTCGGCATCGTCGCGTAGGTGGAGAACAGCAGGAACAGCACCTGACGTTGACTGGCACCGAGTCTGCCGGCGCTGCCGACCATCCAGTTGACGCGCAGCGTCGGCAGGAAGAAGCCGAGGATGCCGTCACCGAACAGGTACGTGAAGTCGCGGTGGCGGGAGAACACGACCACGTCGAGCGTCGCGTCGTCCACCGCGGCGCCGCGGCCGGTGATGCCCAGCACGACGCTGCGGAACATCTCGAGCTCGTTCAGGCGGCTGGCGGCGGCGCGTTCGTCCACATCGGTGAGGAGCCGGAAGTGCTCGCTCTGGTGGATCTGCCAGTTCCGCTCGAGCAGCTTGGGAGCGGCGCTCACGTTCGAGCCGGTGCGGCCAACACTGACAAGCAGGTCAGCCATCGTGCCGATCGACGCCCCCTCACCCGCCTTCCCCACCGTGCTGCCCCGGATTCGGATCGTACCGGAGTGGCGAAACGCCGCGACTCGCGGCCATCATGACCGGATGGACGATCCGCGCACCGGGCTCGGTTTCTGGTTCGATTCTCTCGACACGCTGCCGCCGTTCGATCTGCCGTTCTGGCGCGAGCGGGTGCCGGTCGCCATCGTCGGCGGCGGCTACACCGGGCTCTGGACGGCCTGGTACCTGAAGCAGCTCGAGCCGGCGCTGGACGTGGCCGTCTACGAGGCCGAGCGCTGCGGCTTCGGTGCCAGCGGCCGCAACGGCGGCTGGTGCCTCGGGCTCGCGGCGGGTCTGGACGATGTGCTGGCCGATGCGCGGACGCGTACCCGCGGCCTCGCGCTCGCTCGCGCGCTCTTCGCGACGGTGGACGAAGTCGGCCGGTTCTGTGTGGAGCAGGGCGTCGATGCGCATTTCGCGAAGGGCGGCAGCCTCGCCGTCGCCACGGTGCCGTTCCAGGCGGAGCGGATGCAGCGCGACGTCGAGGATCGGCTGCGCTGGGGCCTCGACGAGGACGACTATCGATGGCTGCCGCCGGAACGCGCGCGGCAGCGGATCGGCATGCAGGACAATCACGGCGCGCTGCATTTCCGTCATTGCGCGGCGCTGCACCCGGCGCGGCTGGTGCTCGGCCTCGCCTCCGCCGTCCAGCGCCGCGGCGTGACCGTCTACGAAGAGACGCCGGTGCACCGGATCGAGCCCGGTCTGCTGACGACGGCGCGAGGTCCGGTGCGCGCCGACGTCGTGATCCGTGCCACGGAAGGCTATACGCCGGGCCTCACCGGCGAAGCGCGGCGGCTGGTGCCGATCCATTCGATGGTCACCGCCACCGAGCCGCTGCCGCCCGAGCTGTGGCGCGAGATCGGCCTGCCGAACCGCGAGACGTTCGGCGACTGGCGGCGCGTGGTGATCTACGGCCAGCGCACGGCCGACGACCGGCTGGTGCTCGGCGGCCGCGGCCGGTACTACTTCGGTTCGAAGCGGCTGCGTAACGTGCCGCCGGACGAGCCGCGCCTGCGCCGGGTCGAAGCGCTGCTGCCGGAGCTGTTTCCGATGCTGAAGGGCGTTCGCATCACCCACCGCTGGGGCGGCCCGATGGCGGCGCAGCGTCACTGGCGGCCCGGCGTCTGCTTCGACCGCCGCAGCGGGCTCGGCTGGGCCGGCGGTTACCTCGGCGAGGGCGTCGCGGCGGCCAACCTGGCGGCGCGGATCCTCGTCGATCTGGTGCTCGAGCGGCGCACGCCGCTGACCGAGCTGCCGTGGGTCGGCGATAAGGCGCGGCGCTGGGAGCCGGAGCCGCTGCGCTGGATCGGCGCCCGGCTGCTCGAGCACGCGGCGGAGCGGGCCGATGCGCACGAATTCGCGAGCGACCGGCCGTCGCGGCTCTGGGGACGGATCTTCGAGGGGATGATGCAATGAAGCTGCGACCGCTCGACGCCGACGACGGCGATCTGCTGGCTGCGCTCTATGGTGATGCCGACGTGATGCGCTACAGCCGCATCGGCGTGCTGTCGCGCGCCGCCGCGCTGGAGCGCCTCGCGGAGTGGGTCGGCAGCACCCGGGATCGCTACTGGGTCGTCCGTGACGACGAGGGCGCGGACGTGGGCTGCATCTTCCTGCGCAACGTCGATCCGGCGCATCGCTCGGCCGAGCTCGGCTACCTGCTGGCAAGCGGCGCCTGGGGCCGGGGTCTCGCGAGCGCGGCGGTGGCCGCGGTGCTCGACGTCGCATTCGCGGAGCTGCAGCTCTGCCGGGTGGAAGCCTACGTGGACGCCGACAACGGCGCTTCGCTGCGCGTGCTCGAGAAGAACGGCTTCGAGCGCGAGGGGCTGCGGCGGGCCGACACCTGGCGCGGCGATCGAGCGGCCGACACGGTGCTGCTTTCGCGCCTGAACGAACCGTTGCTGCGCTCGCTGCGCGGCTGAAGCGAGCGACGTGCCGGCGCGGTCAGCCGACGCGCGATTCGCGGCCGTGCCAGTACGGATCGCGCAGCACCCGTTTCAGGATCTTGCCGGTGCCGGTCTTCGGGATCTCGTCGACGAACTCCACCGAGCGCGGCACCTTGTAGCCGGCCAGATGCTCGCGCGCGAACGCCTGCACCGCCGCCGCGTCGATGTCGCTCTCCGGACGCTTCACCACCACCGCGTGCACCGACTCACCCCATTCGTCGCTCGGGATGCCGAACACGGCCGCTTCCAGCACGTCCGGATGCAGCTCGAGCGCCGCCTCGATCTCCGCCGGATAGATGTTCACCCCGCCGGAGATGATCATGTCCTTCTTGCGGTCGCAGATGTAGTAGAAGCCGTCCTCGTCGAAATAGGCGATGTCGCCGACGGTCTGCCAGCCGTCGCGGCGGTCCTGCATGAACTTGTCGTGCGCCTTGTGATAGGTGGAGAACACGCTCGGCGAACGCACGTACAGCTCGCCCGGCCGGTGCGGCTCGGTGACGACCTCGCCGTTCTCGTCGTACAGGCGGATCTCGACGCCGGGGGCCGGCTGGCCGCAGGAGCCCTTCTTGGCGCGCTGGTACTGGGGCAGGAGGATCGTGTTCACGCCGAGCTCGGTGGAACCGTACACCTCGAACAGCGACTCCTCCGGGAACTTGTCGAGGTACTCCATCTTCAGCGCGTAGGACCACGGTGCCGCGTTCGCGATCATGATGCGCATGCTGGAACGGTCGTAGCGGGCGAGCACTTCCGCCGGCAGCTGGCAGATGCGCCGGATCGGCGTCGGCGCCGAGAACGTGGTGGTGACCCGGTAGGTCTGCACGAGGCGCAGCCAGTCTTCCGGATCGAAGCTGCGCTGGATCACGGCCGTGTTGCCGAGGTTGGTCGAGATCGCGAGGAAGCCGCTCGGCCCGGAGTGATAGAGCGGGCCGGTGGTGATGTAGACGTCGTCCTCGCGGTAGCCGATCAGCGCGATCATCCGCGCGAGCTGCTCGGGATCGCCGATCCCGGAGCGCACCGCGCCTTTCGGTTTTCCGGTCGTGCCGGAGGTGTAGATCATCGTGCCGGCGGTCGTGGTCGCGCCGCCGCCGGCGGGCGGGCTCGGATCCGTCGCCGCGAGCAGCGGGTCGAGCGCGTCCATGTCGCGCCCGGGAGCGCCGTCGTGCACCAGGACCCGGCGCATCTTCGGCACCCGGCCGCGGATCTGCTCGAACAGCGGCACCATCTCCGCGTCGATGAAGCCGACGCAGGCGTCCGAGTCGTCCGCCACGTAGGCCGCCTCGTCGGCGGTCAGCCGGTAGTTCAGCGGCACCGCCACCGCGCCGATCTTGCGCGCGGCATGGCCGCAGGCCACCGCCCAGAGGGAGTTGTGGCCGCACCAGAGCACCCGGTCGCCGGAGGCGACGCCGCTCGCGGCGAGCACCCGGGCCAGCCGGTTCGCGTTGGCTTCGAGCTCGGCGAACGACCAGCGCACCACCGTGCCGCCGCGGTCGTCGATCAGGGCCGTCTTGTCGCCGAGGCGCTCGGCCAGACTGGTCAACGGATCGACGGGCTCGGCCATGTAAATCTCCCCGGTTGCCGCTCGCAAGACGAGGTTATCCTATAGCGCGTTCGGCAACGCCTGCCAAGGGTCGGCCGGCCCGGCTTGCCGACGATGGATACAAGGGGTTATGGTGAAGCCGTACCGGCCCGCTCGGGGTACGGTAGCGGAGCTGGCACGAACCGCGCGAGGCAGTGCCCGGCTCGGTGGGTTCTGCGCGGCCAGGCGGACTCGACGGTGGCAACACCGCCGATCGGGTGTGACCAGGAGAGCGTCGCATGGAGACGGTGGCTGATCCAGGCACCATCCAAGGGACTCAGAGTCTCCTGCCGTTCCTCGTCTATTCGTTGTCCGTCGTGGGCATCCTCGCACTGACCCTGATTCTCGCCTGGTATCTCGGCAGCCGCACGAGGGCGCGCCGCGCCACGGTGATGCCGTTCGAGTCCGGCATCGTGCCGGTGGGCGCCGCGGAGGAGCTCAAGCTGTCCGTGGAGTTCTACCTGATCGCGATGTTCTTCGTGATCTTCGACCTCGAGACCATCTTCATCTTCGCGTGGGCGGTGGCGTTCGGTGAGCTCGGCTGGCGGGGCTATCTGGGCTCGGCCGTGTTCATCGGCGTGTTGCTCGCGGCGCTGCTCTACGAGTGGCGCACCGGCGCGCTCGATTGGGGCATCAAGCGCCGGGCCGAGCCGCGGCCGCGTGTCCCCGCCGGGGCGGGTGAGGCGGCGCGATGAGGTGGAACCTGATTCCGGTCAAGCCGGACGAGCCGATGACCGCCGCCGAGGCCGAGCGCGACCGGCTGAACGGCCAGAGCGTGCTGCTCGGCAAGCTGGAGGATCTGATCGCGTGGGGCCGCGCGTACTCGATCTGGCCGTTCAATTTCGGCCTGTCGTGCTGTTACGTCGAGATGGCCACGGCGTTCACGCCGCGTCACGACCTGGCGCGGTTCGGCTCCGAGGTGATCCGCGCGAGCCCGCGTCAGGCGGACGTGATCGTGATCTCCGGCACCGTGTTCCGGAAGATGGCGCCGGTGATCCAGCATCTGTACGACCAGATGCTCGAGCCCAAGTGGGTGATCTCGATGGGCTCCTGTGCCAACTCCGGCGGCATGTACGACGTCTACAGCGTCGTGCAGGGCGTCGACAAGTTCCTGCCGGTGGACGTCTACGTGCCCGGCTGCCCGCCGCGCCCGGAAGCGCTGCTGCAGGGCTTCACGCTGCTGCAGGAAGCGGTCCGCACCGAGCGGCGTCCGCTCTCCTGGGTCGTGGAAGATCGGCCCCGGCCTGCGCTGCCGAAGCCGAGCCTGCGCGACCGCTTCACACCCGAGCGCATGCGCGCCACCCGCTACCCCGAGCCGACCGGGGTGGGCGAGGTCCCCGAGTACGGCCGGCCGCTCAGCGGTCGGCCGCGAGACGCGAAACACCGTTCGCCCGAGGCGGACTAAGGGCAGGCGGTGGCGGAGGCGGCAGCGGCACCAGCACAGGCTACCTCGGTTCTCGCCCACGAGCTCAGCGGCCGCTTCGGCGACGCCATCCGGCTGCAGCCGACCCGTGACGGCATCCCGACGGTCTGGGTCCCGGCGGACCGGCTGATCGAGGTCGCCACGTTCCTGAAGCGCGGCATCGACCGGCCGTTCTCGATGCTCTACGACCTCTCCGCGGTGGACGAGCGCCTGCGCCAGCACCGGCCGGATCAGCCTCGATCCGACTTCACGGTGTTCTACCACCTGTGGTCGCTCGAGCGTGCCGCCGAGGTGCGCCTCAAGGTGGCGCTGTCGGAGAAGGCGCTGCACGTGCCGTCGTTGACCGGCTTGTGGCCGAACGCGAACTGGTACGAGCGCGAGGCGTTCGACATGTTCGGTATCCGGTTCGACGGCCATCCGAACCTGATCCGAATCCTGACCCCGCCGAACTGGCAGGGACATCCGCTGCGCAAGGACCATCCGGCGCGGGCCACGGAGATGGGCCCGTTCCGGATGACCGAGGAGTTCCTGGTCGAGCAGCAGGAGGCGTTGCGCTTCGTGCCGGAAGAATGGGGCATGTCGCGCCAGGCGAAGCACACGGACTACATGTTCCTGAATCTCGGCCCGAATCACCCGAGCGTGCACGGCGTGTTCCGCATCGCGCTGCAGCTCGACGGCGAGGTGATCGTCGATGCGGTGCCGGAGGTCGGCTACCACCACCGCGCGGCCGAGAAGATGGCGGAACGGCAGACCTGGCACACCTACATCCCGTACACCGACCGGGTCGACTATCTCGGCGGCGTGATGAACAACCTGCCGTACGTGATGGCGGTGGAACGGCTCGCCGGGATCGAGGTGCCGGACCGGGCCAAGGTGATCCGCATCATGCTCGCGGAGCTGTTCCGGATCGCGAGCCACCTGGTGTTCTACGGCACCTACGCGCAGGACCTCGGCCAGCTCTCCCCGGTGTTCTACATGTTCTCCGACCGCGAGCGCTGCTTCTCGATCGTCGAAGCGATCACCGGCGGCCGCATGCACCCGAGCTGGTTTCGGATCGGCGGCGTCACCGCGGATCTGCCGAACGGCTGGGACCGGATGGTGCGCGATTTCGTCGACGAGATGCCGAAGCGGCTCGATCACTACGACGAGATGGTGCTGCAGAACTCGATCATCAAGCGGCGCAGCATCGGCATCGGCGAATACACCACCGAGGAGGCGATCGAGTGGGGCGTGACCGGCCCGGGGCTGCGCGCCACCGGTCTCGAATGGGATCTGCGCAAGCAGCGCCCGTACGGCGGTTACGACCAGTTCGAATTCGACGTGCCGATCGGCAAACGGGGCGACGTCTACGACCGTTGCGTGGTACGCGTGGAGGAAATGCGCCAGAGCCTCAGGATCATCCGCCAGTGCCTGGAGAACATGCCGCCGGGGCCGGTGAAGGCGGTGCACCCGCAGACCACGCCCCCGCCGCGCGACCGGACGATGCACGACATCGAGACGCTGATCCAGCACTTCCTGAACGTGACCTGGGGGCCGGTGATCCCGCCGGGCGAATGTGCGGTGACGGTGGAGGCGACCAAGGGCCTGAACACCTACTACCTGTTCTCGGACGGCGGCACGTCGTCGTACCGCACGCGGATCCGCACGCCGTCGTTCCCGCACCTGCAGATGATTCCGCTGATCAGCCGCGGCCTGATGGTCGCCGATCTGATCGCGATCATCGCGAGCATCGATTTCGTGATGGCGGACGTCGACCGATGAGCGAGCTGATCAACCCCCTCTCGGAAGAAGAGATCGCGGCGATCGAAGCGGAAGTGGCGCACGTGCCCGATCGCCGCTCCGCGGCGATCGAGGCGCTGCGCATCGTGCAGGCGAAGCGCGGCTGGGTATCGGACGAGAGTCTCGCCGCGGTGGCGCGCCAGCTCGGCATGAGCGTCGACGAGCTGGACGCGGTGGCGACATTCTACAACCTGATCTTCCGCCGCCCCGTGGGCCGGCACGTGGTGATGTATTGCGACAGCGTGAGCTGCTATGTGATGGGCTGTGACCGGGTGCGGGAAGCACTCGAGCGCCAGCTCGGCGTCGCGCCCGGCGGCACCACCGCCGACGAGCGCTTCACGCTGCTGCCGATCGTCTGCCTCGGCGCTTGCGATCGCGCGCCGGTGATCCTGGTGGACGAGGACCTGCACGGGCCGGTGTCGCCCGAGCGGCTCGACGAGGTGCTGGCCGGGTATGAGTGAGCTCACCGACAAGCGGCCGCTGACCGCGCGCATCGACGCGGCGGACGGGCTCGTGAGCCTCGAGGCGTACGAACGCGCCGGCGGCTACCGGGCGCTGCGCCGCGCGGTCACGGAGATGTCGCCGCAGGACGTGCAGGCGGTGGTGAAGGACGCGAACCTGCGCGGGCGTGGCGGCGCGGGCTTTCCCACCGGCGTCAAGTGGAGCTTCGTGCCGATGGGCGACGCGGCCGGCCCCGGGCCGAAGTACATGATCTGCAACGCCGACGAGATGGAGCCGGGCACGTTCAAAGACCGCTACCTGATGGAGAACGATCCGCACCTGCTGATCGAGGGGCTGCTGATCGCCGCCTACGCGATCCAGGCCGATCACGCGTACGTGTTCATCCGCGGCGAGTATCACCTGGCGGCGCGCCGGCTCGAGGAAGCGATGGCGGCGGCGCGCGCGCGGGGCTACGCCGGCCGCAACGTGCTCGGCTCCGGCTTCTCGGTGGAGATCGCGCTGCACCGCTCCGCCGGCCGCTACATCTGCGGCGAAGAGACGGCGCTCCTGAATGCGCTGGAATCGCGCCGCGCCCAGCCACGCGCGCGGCCGCCGTTCCCGCCGGTGAGCGGCGCCTGGGGCCGGCCGTCGGTGGTGAACAACGTCGAGACGCTGTGCAACGTACCCGGCATCGTCGCGAACGGGGCCGAGTGGTACAAGGCGCTCGGCCGCGGTGAGGACGCGGGCACGAAACTCTTCGGCGCCTCGGGCCGGGTGCGCCGGCCGGGTCTCTGGGAGCTGCCGATGGGCACACCGATCCGGGAGATCCTCGAGGAGCACGCCGGCGGCATGCAGGACGGCTACCGCTTCCGCGGGCTGCTGCCCGGCGGCGCATCGACGGACTTTCTGGTCGAGGACCACCTCGACCTGCCGATGGACTACGGCGCGATCCAGAAGGCCGGCAGCCGGATGGGCACCGGCACGATGATCGTGGTCGACGACTCGGTGTGTATCGTCGATCTGTCGCGCAACCTCCAGCACTTCTTCGCGCAGGAATCGTGCGGCTTCTGCACGCCGTGCCGCGACGGGCTGCCGTGGCTCGAGCGGCTGCTCGCGGACATCGAGGCCGGCCGCGGTCAGCACGGCGACATCGAGGTGCTGGAGCAGAACTGCCACTTCATCGGCGTGCCGGGCTACACGTTCTGTGCGCACGCCACGGGTGCGATCGAGCCGCTCGCGAGCGCGATCAAATACTTCCGCGACGACTTCGAGGCGCACATCCGCGCGGGCCGCTGCCCGCACAAGGAGGGGCGCTGATGGCGCGCATCATCGTCGACGGGGTGAGCTACGAGGTCCGCGACGGCGTGAACCTGCTGCACGCGTGTCTGTCCCACGGCCTCGATCTGCCGTACTTCTGCTGGCACCCGGCGCTCGGCTCGGTGGGCGCGTGCCGGCAGTGCGCGGTGGTCCAGTACCGGGACGAGAACGATCAGACCGGCCGGCTGACGATGGCCTGCATGACGCCGGCGGCCGACGGCACGCGGCTGTCGATCCGCGCGGAGGAGGCGGTCCGGTTCCGCGCGTCCGTGATCGAGTGGCTGATGCTGAACCACCCGCACGACTGCCCGGTGTGCGAGGAAGGCGGCGAGTGCCACCTGCAGGACATGACGGTGATGACCGGGCACACCTGGCGCCGCTACCGTGGCACCAAGCGCACGCACCGCAACCAGTACCTCGGTCCGTTCGTCACCCACGAGATGAACCGTTGCATCACCTGTTACCGGTGCGTGCGGTTCTATCGTGACTACGCCGGCGGCACCGACCTCGACGCGTTCGGCTCGCGCGATCGGATGTACTTCGGCCGCGCGGTGGACGGCGTGCTCGAGAGCGAGTTCGCCGGCAACCTCGTGGAGGTCTGCCCGACCGGGGTGTTCGCGGACAAGCCGTTCAGCAAGACCTACAGCCGCAAATGGGATCTGACCTCGGCTCCGTCGGTCTGTCAGAACTGCGGGGTCGGCTGCAACACGCTGCCGGGCGAGCGCTACGGCGTGCTGAAGCGCGTACACAACCGCTACCACGGCGACGTCAACGGCTATTTCCTGTGCGACCGCGGCCGTTTCGGCACCGGCTACGTGAACGAGCCGGCGCGGCTGCGCTACGCCGGGGTGCGCCGCGGCGACGGCGTCTTCGACGCGGTGCCGGACGACGTGGCGATCGAACGGGCGGCCGAGGCGCTGCGCGGCTGCCGGGTGATCGGCATCGGCTCGCCGCGCGCGTCGCTCGAGAGCAACTTCGTGCTGCAGCGCCTGGTGGGCGCGGACCACTTCTGCCCCGGGTTCTCCGACCCGGAGGCGGCGGTGATGGATGCGGTGGTGACGGCGCTCGCGACGCCGGGCGTGCGGGTGCCGAGCGTGCGCGAGGTGGAATCCGCCGATGCGGTGCTGGTGCTCGGCGAGGACGTCTCGAACACCGCGCCGCGGCTCGCGCTGGCGCTGCGCCAGACGTCGCGCAACGTCAGCTTCGCGCTCGGAGCGAAGGCGAGCATCCCGCTCTGGCAGGACGCCGGCATCCGCGGCCACGCCGGCCGCGAACTGACGCCGATGTTTCAGGCGACCCCGTTGCCGACCCGGCTCGACGGCCTGATGCGGCAATCGGTGCACCGGGCGCCGGACGATCTGGCGCGGCTCGGCTTCGCGATCGCCCGCTGGCTCGGCAACGGCAACCTGCCCGATCTGCCGCTCGACGACGAGCTCGCGGGCTTCGCGGAAGCCGCCGCGCGCGTGCTCGGCGAAGCCGAGCGGCCGCTGGTGATCTCCGGTGCGGGCGCGGGGTCGCCGGCGCTGGTGCAGGCCGCGGCCGCGGTGGCCCGGGCACTGGTCGAGCAGGGCCGGCCGGTCGCCATGCATCTGGCGGTCCCGGAATGCAACTCCCTCGGCGTGCGGCTGCTCGGCGGCGGCCTGCGTCTCGGTCAGGCGCTCGAGCGGCTCGAGCGCGGCGGCGCCGATACGGTGATCGTGCTCGAGAACGAGCTGACCCGGCGCGCGCCGCGCCATCGGCTCGAGCGCGCGTTCGGCCACGCGACGGTGATCGTGCTCGATTGCCTGGAGGGCTGGACCCCCGAGCAGGCCGATCTGGTGCTGCCCGCGGCCACGTTCGCGGACGGCGACGGCACGCTGGTCAGCAGCGAGACGCGCGCGCAGCGCTACTACCGGGTACACCCGCCGCCGCAGCAGGTCGCGCCATCGTGGCGCTGGCTCGCGCGGATCGGCGCCGCGAGCGGCGGCGAAACGGCCGCGCGGGTGGCGGGCCTCGAGCATCTCGCCGACGTGCTGGCGGCCCTCGCCGCTGCGCGCCGCGATCTCGCCGACGTGGTGCAGGCGGGTCCGGGAGCGGACGCCGCGCTGCCGGCCGGCGTGCGGGTGCCGCGCCAGCCGCATCGCTACAGCGGCCGCACCGCGATGCACGCGAACGTCACGATGCACGAGCCGAAGCCGCCGGTGGACGAAGAGTCGCCGCTGTCGTTCACGATGGAAGGGCATCCGCTGCGGGCACCGGGCGCGCTGCTCACGTACACGTGGGCGCCGGGCTGGAACTCGAACCAGTCCATCTTCAAGTTCCAGGACGAAGTGGCCGGGCACCTGCGGGGCGGACCGGCGGGCCGGCGTCTGCCGGTCGAGACGCTGGCCGAAGCGGCGACCGCGGCGGCCGTGACGGTGCCGGAGCCGTTCCGTCCGGGCGGAGCGCTGCGCGCGGTGCCGCTCCACGACGTGTTCGCGAGCGGTGAGCTCGCGCTGCGCAGCCCCGCGATGCGCGAGCGCGCGCCGGCGCCGTTCGCGGTGCTCGCCCCGGCCGATGCCGAGCGTCTCGGCATCGCCGACGGAAGCGGCGTGCGTCTCGGCAACGGCGAGGACACCTGCAGCGTGACGGCGCGAATCGACCCGGCGATGCCGCGCGGCGCGATCGGCGTGCTCGAGGGCGGCACGGGCACCTGCTGGATCGCGCCGGGGCACGCGGTGCAGGTGGAGCCGGACCCGGATCACCGTCCGGCCGACGACGGAGTGATTGCGCGCGGATGACCGACACCACCGTCCAGTTCCTGATGATCGCGCCCATCCTGCTCGGGGCGTTCGCCGGCGCGTTGCTGCTGGTCTGGTGGGAGCGGCGCCTGCTCGGCTTCTGGCAGGACCGGCTCGGCCCGAACCGGCTCGGTCCGTTCGGCATCCTGCAGAGCGTCGCCGACGCGATCAAGATGTTCACGAAGGACGACTGGATTCCGCCGTTCTCCGACCGGGTGGTGTTCACGCTCGCGCCCACCGCGGCGGCCGCGGGCATGCTGATGGGCTTCTCGGTGGTGCCGTTCGCGCCGGGGCTGGTGGTCATCGACCTGAACATCGGCGTGCTGTTCTTCCTGGCGATGACCTCGCTCGCAGTCTACAGCGTGCTGCTCGGCGGGCTCGCGTCCAACAACAAGTATTCGCTGCTCGGCGGGCTGCGCAGCGCCGCGCAGATGGTGACCTACGAAGTATTCATGGGCCTGTCGCTGATGGGCGTAGTGATGCTGGCCGGCACGTTCAACCTGAGCCAGATCGTCGAAGCGCAGCGTGACCTGTGGTTCGCGGTGCCGCAGTTCCCCGGGCTCGTGATCTTCCTGATCGCCGGGGTCGCCGAGGCGCACCGGCTGCCGTTCGACCTGCCCGAGGCGGAGCAGGAGCTGACCGCCGGATTCCACACGGAATATTCCGGGATGAAGTTCGGGCTGATCATGGTCGGCGAGTATCTGGCGATCATTCTGACCTCGGCGATGACCGTGACGCTGTTCTTCGGCGGCTGGCTCGGGCCCGGTTTCCTGCCGCCGATCGTCTGGTTCACGCTGAAGACGACGGTGGTGATCTGCTTCTTCGTGCTGCTGCGGGCGGCGCTGCCGCGGCCGCGCTACGACCAGCTCATGTCGTACGGCTGGAAGGTGCTGCTGCCGCTGACCCTGGTGAATCTGCTGGTGACCGGGGCGATCGCCCTGGCGTGGAGCGACGGATGCTGAGCCAGCTGCGCACCATCTGGGCGGTCCTCAAGCACACGTTCGCCCGAAAGGACACCGTCGAATATCCCGAGGTGATGCCGTACATGGCGCCGCGCTACCGGGGCCGCATCGTGCTCACCCGCGATCCGGACGGCGAGGAGCGCTGCGTCGCGTGCAACCTGTGCGCGGCGGTCTGTCCGGTCGACTGCATCGCGCTGCAGAAGACCGAGGACGAGCACGGCCGCTGGTATCCCGAGTTTTTCCGGATCAACTTCTCACGCTGCATCATGTGCGGGATGTGCGAGGAGGCGTGTCCCACCTACGCGATCCAGCTCATTCCCGACTTCGAGCTGACCGAGTACCAGCGTCACAACATGGTCTACGAGAAGGAGCATCTGCTGATCGACGGGGTCGGCAAATATCCGGATTACAGCTTCTGGCAGGTCGCCGGCAAAGCGATCCACGGCAAGGACAAGGGCGAAGCCGAGCGCGAGAGGCCGCCCGAGGACATCCGGAGCCTGTTGCCGTGACGGAAGGGGGAGGGGCGCGTTAGTGGAGCTGGTTCTGTTCTACATCGCCGCGACGGTGTGCCTGGTGGCCACCTCGCTGGTGATCACCCGCAGCGTCGCATCGCACGCGCTGATCTATCTGATCGTGTCGCTGCTTTCGGTGGCGGTGATCTTCTTCCTGCTCGGCGCGCCGTTCGCGGCCGCGCTCGAGATCGTGATCTACGCCGGCGCGATCATGGTGCTGTTCGTGTTCGTCGTGATGATGCTGAATCTCGGGCCGCGGCGGGGCCCGGAGGAACGGGCGCGGCTCGCGCCGCGGCACTGGATCGGCCCGGGCCTGCTCAGTTTCGTGCTGCTGCTCGAGCTCGCCTACATCCTGTTCGGCGGCACCTCGACGAGCTCCGGGGTCGCGGTGGGGCCGACGGAGGTCGGGATCGCGCTGTTCGGCCCGTACCTGATCGCGGTGGAGCTCGCGTCGGTGCTGCTGCTCGCTGCGCTGGTCGGCGCCTATCACCTCGGGCGCCGCTACCTGCGCTCGCGGCGCGAGGAGGAACAGCCGTGACCGCGACCGTGATTCCGATGGAGCACGTGCTGGCGCTGGCGGCCACGCTGTTTCTGATCGGCCTGACCGGCGTGCTGGTGCGGCGCAACCTGCTGTTCCTGCTGCTGTCGCTCGAGATCATGATGAACGCCTGCGGGCTTGCGTTCGTCGCCGCCGGCGCGCGCTGGGGCGCCCCGGACGGCCAGATCATGTACATGCTGGTGCTGGCGCTCGCGGCGGCGGAGGTGGCGGTGGGGCTCGGCCTGCTGCTGCAGCTCGAGCGGCGCCTCGAAACCCTCGACGTCGACCGCGCGAGCGAGCTGGAGGGATGACGATGGCGTGGCTCTGGCTCGTCCCGCTGCTGCCGCTGACCGGTTTCCTGATCCTGGCGGCGACCCAGGGCCGGCTGCCCGAGCGCGTCGTGGCCGTGATCGGGGCCGGCTCGGTCGGGCTCGCGGCGCTGGTGACGGCCGTGGTCACGCTGGATTTCCTCGGCAGCGGCAGCGGCGCGTATTCGCAGACGCTGTGGACGTGGCTCAGCGCCGGCGGGTTCACACCGGACTTCACGCTGTACCTCGACGGGCTGTCGCTGGTGATGATGGGAGTGATCACCGGCGTCGGCTTCCTGATCCACCTGTACGCCACCGGCTACATGGCGGGCGATCCCGGCTACGGGCGCTTCTTCGCGTACATGAACCTGTTCGTGTTCGCGATGCTGATGCTGGTGCTCGGCGACGACCTGCTGGTGCTGTACCTCGGCTGGGAAGGGGTGGGCCTGTGCAGCTATCTGCTGATCGGCTTCTTCCAGACCGACCCGGCGAACGGCTATGCGGCGCGCAAGGCGTTCGTGGTCACCCGGGTCGGCGACACCGCGATGGCCATCGGCCTGTTCCTGCTGTTCCGCGAGCTCGGCACGCTGGAGATCCAGACACTGCTCGAGCGCGCGAACACGGCCTGGGCCGGCGGCGACCTCACCGTCACGGTGGCCGCGCTCTTGATCCTCGGCGGCGCGGTGGGCAAGTCGGCGCAGCTCCCGCTGCAGACCTGGTTGCCGGACGCGATGGCGGGCCCGACGCCGGTCAGCGCGCTGATCCACGCGGCGACCATGGTCACCGCCGGCGTCTACCTGATCGCGCGGCTGCACGATCTCTACCTGCTGTCGCCGGCGGCGCAGACGGCGGTGACGCTGGTCGGGCTCGCGACGCTTTTCATCGCCGCGTTCGCCGCGCTCGCGCAGCGCGACGTGAAGCGCATCCTCGCGTACTCGACGATGAGCCAGATCGGGTACATGTTCTTCGCGCTCGGCGTCGGCGCCTGGTCGGCGGCGATCTTCCATCTGATGACCCACGCGTTCTTCAAGGCGCTCCTGTTCCTCGCCGCCGGCTCGCTGATCCTGGCGATGCACCACGAGCAGGACATCTTCCGGATGGGCGGCCTGCGCCGGCGCCTGCCGTGGCCGTTCTGGTCGATGGTGATCGGCTCGGCGGCGCTCGCCGCGCTGCCGCTGACCTCGGGATACTTCAGCAAGGATGCGATCCTGCTGACCGCGTTCGACGCGCCCGGCGGGCCCTGGCTGTGGGCGGTGGCGGTGCTCGCCGCGTTCGTCACCGCGCTCTACAGCATGCGCATGATCCTGGTGGTGTTCTTCGGTGACGAGCGGGAGGGGGCGCACGACTCGGAAGGCTGGAACATGAAGCTGCCGCTCGCGGTGCTCGCGGTGCTGTCCATCATCGGCGGCTGGTTCGGCCTTTCGCCGCCCGGTGACGTGCTGCCGGACGGGGGGCTGCACGCCGAGCACGGCGGCTGGCTGCCGTGGGTGACCAGCGCGTTCCCGTTGCTCGGGCTCGCGCTCGGCTACGTGCTCTTCGAGCCGAGCCGGAACCGCGTCGCGGGGCTCATGGCTTCACCCGCCGCCGACGCCGTGCGCCGGTTCTGGCTCGCCGGCTGGGGCTTCGACTGGCTGTACGCGCGCCTGTTCGAGGCGCCCTACAACACGATCGCGCACTGGAACCGGCGCGACGCGGTGGATCGGCTGTTCGATCTGACGGCGGCGGTCGTACGCGGCGGCAACCTGGTGACGGCGTACCTGCAGAACGGCCGGCTGCGCTGGTATCTGGCGAACATGGCCGCGGGTCTCGCGGTGGTGCTGCTGATCGTGCTGGGAGTCTCGTGATGGCGCTGGCGCTGATCCTGATCCTGTTCGCGGCGGCGCTGGCGGCGTGGCTCAGCGAACGCGTCGGCCGCGCCTGGCCGCAGTGGATCTCGCTCGCGGTGCTCGCGGCGACGTCGCTCTGGACCGCCGCGGTGTGGCTCGGCGGCGGCGAAGTCGCGACGGTGCATCTGCCGTGGATTCCGCGCTTCGGCATCGCGGTGCTGCTCGCGATGGACGGCCTGAGCCTGCTGCTGGTGCTGCTGACGCTCGTGCTCGGCGTGGTGGCGGTGATCTCGTCGTGGACCGAGATCGGCGAGCGGCCCGGCTTCTTCCAGCTCAACCTCCTGCTCACCCTCGCCGGCGTGGTCGGCGTGTTCACCGCGCTCGACCTGTTCCTGTTCTTCGTGTTCTGGGAAGTGATGCTGGTACCGATGTACCTGCTGATCGCGATCTGGGGTCACGAGGAGCGCGCCTACGCGTCGATGAAGTTCTTCCTGTTCACGCAGATCAGCGGCCTGCTGCTGCTCGCCGGCATCCTCGGCCTCGTGTTCCACCATCAGGCCGCGACCGGCGTGCTGACGTTCGACTACCGGGCGCTGCTCGGCTCGTCCGCCGGCCTGCCCGCGTGGGTGATGCTCGGCTTCTTCGCCGCGTTCCTGACCAAGCTGCCCGGCGTGCCGGTGCACACCTGGCTGCCCGATGCGCACACCCAGGCGCCCACGGCGGGCAGCGTGATCCTGGCCGGCATCATGCTGAAGACCGGCGCGTACGGGCTGATCCGATTCGTGGTGCCGCTGTTCCCCGACGTGGCCTTCGAGCTGCGCCAGCCGATCATGCTGCTCGGCGCGATCAGCGTGATCTACGGCGGCTATCTCGCGTTCGCGCAGGAGGACTTCAAGCGCCTGGTGGCGTACAGCAGCATCAGCCACATGGGCTTCGTGCTGCTCGGCGTGTTCGCGTGGAACCAGGTGGCGGTGCAGGGCGCCGTGGTGCAGATGGTCGCGCACGGCTTCTCCACCGCCGCGCTCTTCATGATGGCCGGCGCTCTGCAGGAGCGCCTGCACACCCGCGCGCTCTCGCGCATGGGCGGGCTCTGGCAGCGGGCGCCGCGGATGGGCGCGGTGACGCTGTTCTTCGTGATCGCATCGCTCGGCATGCCCGGGCTCGGCAACTTCGTCGGCGAATTCCTGGTGCTGCTCGGTGCGTTTCAGGCGGACGTGACGCTGGCCGTGGTGGCAGCGCTCGGGCTCGTGGTCGCGGCCACCTACGCGCTGATCCTGCTGCAGCGCTCGTTTCAGGGGCCGCTCGCACCGGAATTCCCGGCGATGCGCGATTTCGGCGCCCGGGAGATGACGGTGATGGTCGGCCTGATGCTCGCGCTGGTGGGGCTCGGCATCTATCCGCAGCCGGTGCTGGATCTGTCCGCGCCGGTGGTCGAGGGGCTGCGCGCGGTGACCGGGGTTGGCCCATGACCGCGCTCGACTTCCAGGCGCTGGCGATGCTGATCGCGCTCGGCGGCGGCTTGATCGTGCTGTTGCTCGCGATCTCGTTCCGGCGCAACCACCGGCTCGCTCAAGGCGTCACGATAGTGACGCTGCTGATGGCGCTGCTCGCCGCCGGCTGGGCGGCGGACGCCGCGCCGCGGGCGGTCACGCGGCTCCTCGCGATCGACGGGTACGCCGTGTATCTCGGCGTGCTGTTCGTGCTGGCGACGCTCGTGGTGACGGTGCTGTCGCACCGCTACCTGCACGGCAGCCGTGACGACCCGGAGGAGTTTTACCTGCTGTTGCTCGCTGCCACCCTCGGTGCGGTCACGCTCGCGGCGGCCGACCACTTCGCGAGCCTGCTGCTCGGCCTCGAGATCCTGTCGGTGGCGCTGTACGTGCTGATCGCGTACCCGCAGGCGGGCAGCCCGCCGCTCGAGGCGTCGCTCAAGTACCTGGTCCTGTCCGGGGCCGCGTCGACCACGCTGCTGTTCGGCATGGCGCTGGTGTACGTCGCCACCGGCTCGCTCGGCTTCGCGCCGCTCCCCGAGCCGGGGGAGGGCGGCCGGCTGTACGTGGCGGCCGGTCTGGTGATGATCTTCGCGGGCGTCGGCTTCAAGCTCTCGCTGGTGCCGTTCCACATGTGGACGCCCGACGTCTATCAGGGTGCGCCGGCGCCGGTGACCGCGTTCCTCGCGACGGTCTCGAAAGGCGCGGTGTTCGCGTTTCTGTTGCGCTACCTGCTCGAGACGGGCGTGCTCGTCGATCCGGCCGTGGTCGCGGTGCTGGTGGTGCTGGCGGTGGCGTCGATGATCGTCGGCAATCTGCTGGCGTTGCGGCAGGAGCATCTGAAACGGGTGCTGGCGTATTCCGCGATCGCGCACCTCGGCTATCTGCTGATTCCGCCGGTGGCGCTCGGGCTCACCGATCCGGGGCTCGGGGTGGAAGCGAGTCTGGTCTACCTCGGCGCCTATTTCGCGATGACGCTGGCGGCGTTCGCGGTGGTCTGCGTGCTGTCGGGCTCGGCGCCGGCCGAGGAAGCGGATCACCTGCGCCACTACGAGGGCCTGTTCTGGCACCGCCCGGGCATCGCGCTGGTGCTGACCGTGGCGCTGCTGTCGCTCGCCGGCATCCCGCTGACCGTGGGCTTCATCGCCAAGTTCTATCTGTTCGCCGCCGGTGTCAGTGCAGCCGCCTGGCTGCTGCTCGGCGCGCTGATCGTGGGTAGCGGCATCGGCCTGTACTACTACCTGCGGATCGTCTTCGCCATGACCCGTTCCACCGTCGCCGCCGAGGGGGGACTGCCGGCGGCTTCGGTGTCGGGCCGGGTGACGTTGGGTGTGTTGGGAGCGCTGGTGTTGTTGCTCGGCGTCTATCCGGCACCTTTCATAAACGCCGTGCGGCAGGCACTGGCCGGCTGGAGCGGCTGACAGGCCGGGGCCTCGCGCACCGGCCGGGAGGTTCCCATGCTTCGATCGGTGAGAGTTCGTGACTACATGCTGACCCGTCCGATAGTAGTGCGGCCGGAAACCGACCTCTTCGAGGCGATCCACCAGATCCTGGTCAACCGGATCTCGGGAGTCACGGTGGTGGACCACCACAACAAGCCGGTGGGTGTGCTCTCGGAGCTGGACTGCCTGCGGGCGATCCTGTCGGCAACCTATCACGAGGAAGAAGTGGGGTACCATCCGGTGCGCGACTACATGTCGGCGCCGGTGGAGTCGGTCTCGCCCGACGACGGCATCATCGAGGTGGCGCAGTCGATGCTGGATCACAAGCGCCGCCGCCGCCCGGTGGTGGACGTGCACGGGCACATGGTCGGTCAGGTCACCTGCCGGCAACTGCTGCGCGCGCTCAAGGAGTTCGACGTGCCCCCGGACCCGCGCGAGGTCTGAGCCATCGCCCGGACCGCTCTGCCGCTGCTGCTCGCCGCGCTGGCGCTCGCAGCGCTCGCGGTCTGGACGGAGCAGGCGACGCCGCCGCCGCGCGGCGCCGACGCCGCTCCGGACGAGTTCTCCGCCGCGCGGGCGCTCGTCCAGCTGCGCCGGCTGCTCGGCGACGAGGAGCCCCATCCGGTGGGGTCGCCGGCCAACGCGGCGGTGCGGGAGCGTCTGATCGCCTCGCTCGAGGAGCTCGGCCTCGAGGTCGAGGTGCAGCGCAGCATCGGTTGCGGCTTCGGCCGCTGCGCACGGGTCGCGAACGTGCTCGCGGCGATCCCGGGCGAGCAGCCGGCGGCGCTGCTGCTGATGGCCCACTACGATTCGGTGCCGGCGGCACCCGGTGCCGGTGACGACGGCGCCGGCGTTGCCGCGCTGCTCGAGACGGCACGAATCCTCGTCCGCGAAGCCCCGTTCCGCAACAGCGTGCTGTTCGCGTTCACCGATGCCGAGGAGCCGGGGCTGCTCGGCGCCCACGCGTTCTTCCGCGAGCACCCGTGGGCGAAACGGGCGCAAGCGGTGATCAACCTCGAAGGCAGCGGCAGCAGCGGCGCGGTGAACGTGCTGCGGGTCGGACCCGGCAGCGGCGCGCTCGTGCGCGCGTTCGCGGCCGAGAGCCGCCATCCGGCCGGCAACTCGATGCTGCAGGAGCTGTTCGAGCTGCTGCCGAACAACACGGACTTCCTGCACGTGATGCGGGCGCAGTTGCCGGGCATCGACTTCGCGTTCGCCGGCACCCGGCTCCACTATCACACGCCGCTCGACACGATCGACAACCTCGACCTCGGCACGCTGCAGCACCACGGCGACAACGTGCTGCCGCTGGCGCGGCGACTGGCGCAGGCCGATCTCGGCGAACGCTCGGCGAACTTCAGCTTCGTCACCGTCGCCAACCGCTGGTGGATCACCTGGCCGCTCGCGGCGACCGTGCCGCTCGCGCTCGTCGCGCTTGGGCTGACCGGCGCGACGTTCGTGCCGGCCTGGCGGGTGCTCGGCTGGCGGCAACTCGCCGGCGGTATCGGCGTCGCGGTGATCGCGGTCGCCGCGGTGGTCGCGCTCGAGATCGGCACGTGGGCGCTGGCCGACCGCGCCGTTCCGGCGCTGGTCGCCTGGCCCGCGCACCTCTGGCCGTGGCGGCTGCTGGTCTTCGCCCCCGCGGCCGCGGCGACGCTCGCGGTCGGCGCGCTCGTCGCGCGTCGGGTATCCATCGCAGCGCGGCAGCTCGGCGGCTGGCTGCTGTGGACGCTGCTCGCGCTCGGGCTCGCGGTGCTGGCGCCGCTCGCCGCGAACGTGCTGTTGATTCCGGCGCTGATCGCCGCGGCAATCAGTGCCGCGGCGGCGTTCGCGGCACGCGGCGCGGCCGGCGCGTGGCTCGGCGCAGCCACGGTCTCGGTCGCCGTCGCCGGGTACTGGATGCTGTCGATGTATCTGAGCGGCGAACTGGTGAGCGGCTTCGCCGAACCCGCCTCGGTGTACGGGCCGCTCGCGCTGCTCGCGCCGGTGGCGTTGCCGCTGGTCGGCCCGGCGCGGGCGGCCGCCTGGCTCGCGGCCGGCGCGCTGCTCGTCACCGCCGCGGCGTTGTTCGCGCTGCCGCGCGTGCCGCACTACTCGCCGGAGGCACCGCAGCATCTGAACATCCAGTACGTGACCGACGCGGACCGGCGCAGCGCCGAGTGGCAGCTCTGGACGCCTGACGCCGTTCCGGCACGACTCGCGGCGCTGGCGGACGTCGCGCCGCGTCTGCCCCGGCAGGTGTTCGCCGGCGAGCCGCTGCCGGCCGCGCCGGCACCGTATCGCGAAGCGCCTGCGCCGGAGGTGATCGTGCTGTCCGACGATCAGGCCGGCGGGCGTCGGCGGCTCGCGCTGCGGTTGCGGTCGCTGCGCGATGCGCCGGTGCTGGCGGTGGCCTTGCCGGCGTCGGCCGAGGTCGCCGCGGCCGCCTGGGCCGGCCAGTCGCTCGAGCCGCTGCGGGAGGGCGGCGAAACGTTCGCGTTCTTCGATCCGCCGGCGGATGGCGTGCGCCTCGACCTCGAGCTCGCGGGCGAGCACCCGGATCTCACGGTGAAGGCCTACGACGTCGACCACCGATTACCGGATCTGGCGGACGAGCTGCGGGCGGCACGAGGCGCGCTCGGCGTGCCGGCGCACAGCGGCGATGGCTGGATCGTCGTGCGCGAGCTCGAGCTCGCTGCGCCGAGCGGATCAGCGGATCCAGAAGCGGCCGTGCTCCCCGCAGTCGATGTGGTGGACCTCGACGTCGCCGGGGAACACGGGCAGTAGCCGGGCATTGACCCCCATCCGCTCGGCACGCGCCGGATCGAGTGCCTGCCAATGCGTCGTGCAGCCGCAGGTGCGGCAGGTATGGAACGAGAGGGTACGGTCGCCCCAGACGTAGGCCAGGGTCTGGTCCAAGCCCGACAGGAAGCGCACGTCGCGGGGATGGTAGTACGACCAGAGCGTGCCGAGCTTCCAGCAGATCGAGCAGTTGCATTCGCCGGCCCGGGTCGGCGGCGCCGCCACCTCGAAGCGCACTGTGCCGCAGTGACAGGAACCTTCCATGGGCTTGCCTCCCTCCAGCGGGGTTTCAGTTGCCGCGGCCGTTGCCGATCCGGTGCGCCAGCGTCTCCTCGCGCAGTTGCGCGAGCCATTTCACGTACGGGGTTCCGCCCGTGCCGAGCGGGTCCGATTCCTTTTCCGCGATGTACTTCTGCGCCCAGCCGTAGTGGACGCTGCGGAAGCGTGCGATCGCGTCCATCGCCTTGTCGAAGACCTCCGGGGTGGCGACGCCGCGCACGTCGGGGAACGCGTCCACCCGCTCGAGCAGCGCCCGATGGCTCGCCGGCATGTAGCGGCGCATGTCGGCGACGTGGCGGGTCAGCTCGTTCGGCTCGTGGCGGATCTTGAAGAACGCGACCAGCAGCGGCATCACGCTGCTCTGCGCGCCGGTTTCACCGCGGAAGCTCATCGGCGCGTGGTCGACGCCGTCGTAGACCACGTCTTCGAAGAAGCGGATGTAAGGCCGGAAGTGGGTGAAGTACAGGTCCGGCGACATCCGCTCGGGAATGCGCTGCAGCACCGCCGTCTGCTCGTCGACCGTGGCGGTGATCCGCTCGACGGCCGCATCGACCGGCTCCCGGTCGCGCCACGCGTTCCGGTCCTCGAGGTCGAGGATCGCACCGCAGATCGCGGCGGCGCGCGCCTCGATGTCGACGTGCACCAGGATGAACCAGTGCTCGTCGTAGAGCTCGACGAAGTTCTGGAAGGTGTCGATGTTGCCGAGCGCGATCGGCCCGGCGGGATCGAGGCGGTACCAGTTGTAGAGCGCGTAGCCGGCGTAGCTGAGGATCGGCGGGCGCTCGAGCGCCGCCGCCACCTGGCACAACGGCCGCGCGAGGTTCGCTGGCAGCACGTGCGCCGGGGGCGCGCCGATCTGATTCACGTAGGCCGACGCGAGGAAGCCGACGCGCACGTAGTAGAGCCGGCACTGACGCTCGGCGTCCGGGCCGGAGCCGCCGGTCCACGGCGGGATCTCGAGCGCTTCCGCCCAGCGGCGGAAGTCCGGATCGCGCAGCCGCTCAGGCAGCGTGCGGCCCACCTCGTCCAGCATCGCGTACGGCGAATCCGCCGGGAACGCCGTCAGCGGATCCTCCGGAGGCAGGAAGCCGCGTCGTCGGAAGTCGTCCTGCATGCCGTCTCTCCCGAGCTCGGTATACGTATACCGGGTCGGGAAGAGGGCTGCAAACCGTCAGCCGGCGCGCCGGCGCGAGAGCTTGTAGGTCGCCCGCGCCAGCGCGATCAGCTCGCCTTCGTCGCTGCGTACCTCGACGTCGGCGACGCACAGGCTCCCGCCGCGCTGTACGACCCGGGCGTCGGCGGTCAACCCGACACCCAGCGCCGCCTTCAGGAAGTTGATGTTCAGCGCCACCGTCGCACCGCGGCTGGTGGCCGGGTCGGCGTCGGGCGTCGCCCAGCAGGCG
The DNA here is from genome assembly GCA_036381275.1 of Pseudomonadales bacterium. GTDB lineage: Bacteria > Pseudomonadota > Gammaproteobacteria > Pseudomonadales > Azotimanducaceae > UBA7803. Next base: position 37,221 of record DASVDC010000074.1, read on the forward strand.
GCGGTGGCCGCGGCGTCCGCCAGCGCCGAGATCGCGCCGCCGTGAACCATGTTGCCCACCGTGACGTTGTGCTCGGCGAACGGCATGTGGAAGCACGCGCGGTCCGGCTCGATGCGCTCGGCGCGCCAGTCGAGGTGCCGGCCGAGCGGTGAGCGGGCGGTGCTGTCGGCCAGGGCGGAGAAGTCGATCGGCATGAAACCTCCTCGGTAGCGGACGGCAGCGCCGCCAGTCTGCGGAGCGCACGTCGTGCGGTGAAGTGCCAGTTCGGTGAAGTTCGCCGGACCAGTGCGGCCCGCGGATCGGCTTCCGCAATTTTCCGAACTCTTCCGAACCCCGTCAGGATTCCTCCGCGGCGCCCGCGGCAGAATCGGCCGGCGACTGGAGAGGACCCGAGCGGAGGAAGGGCATATGGGCGGTCGTCGGCTGCGGCGTGCGGGTTTCATCGCGAGATTCGGCTGGCTGGCCGTGCCGGCGCTGATGCTGACGGCCCCGCACGCGGCCGCGCGCGGCATCCACGATCCAGCCGACGCGGCATTTGCCGGTGCCGTGCACGTGCCGATGCCGCCGGCCGGCCTGCCGGCCGACGCGCTCGAGTACGAATTCGTCGTGGCCGGCGTGACGTTCCGGCTGGAGAGCACGAGCGGCCAACCGCTGCTGGCGGCGCCCTTCACCGGCCAAACGGGTATCTACGTCGAGACCTTTTCCGATTCCGGACAGGGCGTGGTCTTGACCGTGAGTCCCCCGGTGACGGCGATCGGCTTCCTCGGAAGCAACTTCGACGGTTGCCCCGGCGCCGAGTTCGTGGGCGCGCTCGACACCGAGCTCGTGCACACGCCGCCCTTCACCTTCTGCGAGGACGTGTTCATCGGCGCCGCGGACATCGGCGACATCGGTCTGGTGAACATCCGCCGGCGCGGCTCGCTGTTCGTCGTGCACGACTTGCGTTTCGTGCCGTCCCCCGGATCGTCCGGCCAGGCGGATCTGGCCATCAGCGTCGAAAGCGATGCCGAGCGCCTGCTGCCCGACACCGCGGGCGGCTTCGATCTGCTGCTCGACAATCTGGGCCCGGACGACGGCAGCGGGGTCAAGATCATCGACTTTCCGCCGACGGGGCTGCTGAGCGGCTCGGCGCCGCCGGACGGCGTGGTCGACGTGACCGCCGAGGTGGTGACCTGGGATCGTGCCACGGTGGCGGCAGGCAGCGGCGAGCCGTTCCGGATCGACATCCTGACGCCCTCGCGCCCCGCGTTCGGCTGCAAGTCACTGCTTACCAACATTGCGGCGGTGTCCGGAACGTCTGTGGATCCGCTGCTCGCGAACAACGTCGCCGTCGACACCATCGGCTTCGACGTTCAGGCGGTGTTCGGCGAGCCGGAGATCTGCGGAAATCGCATCGACGACGACTGCGACGGCCAGAGCGACTGCATGGACTCGGATTGCCACTGCCCGCCGCCACGGCTGCCGCTGGATCCGAGCGCGCCGGCACCGAACTGTCCGTTGGGCGGCAACATCATCGAAGGGCCCAGCGGAGAAGTGATCGTCGTCTCGGGCGGCTGCGAGCCGCTGCCGGCCTCGGAGCATCAGTGCCAGGTGCCGCGCGGGGCGTGCGGCGGCGTCGTGCTGCCCGCCTACTGCTGCGATCTCGCCACCTGGTCCGATCCGAGCCTGAACGCGTCGCAGGCGCTCGAAGCCTGTCGGGTGGAAGTGCCCGGTTGTGCGCCGGTCGATCCGAACTTCAAGGAGTCCAATCCCACCGTGAACGCCGCCGGCTACGGCTATGCACAGGCCGGGCAGAGGATCAGCTACCGGATTCACTACGAGAACATCGGCAATGCCGATGCGCTCAACGTCCAGGTAATCGACGTGCTCGATTCGAGCCTCGACGACGCGACGCTCATCGTCCACGACGGTGGACGCTACGATCCCGCGCGGCGCGTGCTGATCTGGACCGATCCGTCGCTGCCGCCGGGCGAGCCCCGATCGGTCGGCTTCGAGGTGAACGTGCGCGCCGACGCAGCACCGGGCAACCGGGTTCGGAACGTCGCGAGCATCGTCTTTCCGAACGCCGAGCCGCCGAGCCGCATCGACACCGCGCCGATCGAGCACGTGCTGATCGATCCGCAGTTTCCGCCGAGCCCCGAGCTGTCGGTGGTGGGCTGTGACGCGGTCGCGCCGGGCATCTGGCAGGTGCGGCTGCGCAACGACGGCTACGGCTACGCCTACAACGTCGCCGCCAGCGTCGTCGATCCTCCGGCCGGCGTCGTGGTCACCGACCCGACCGCGCGTTTCGCTCACGACGAGGACGAGAGGCCGGATGCGCTCGCGACGGTGATTCCGATCGCGGTGACGTCCAGCCACGATCACATCGCGTTCACCACGGCGACGCCGGGCGATCCCTGCCCGGCGCTCACCTGGCGCATCCGCTGGGAGAACCTGCAGGGTGAAGAGTCGATCCGGGAAGTGCAGTCGGCCGCCGACGGCGATCGAGATGCGGTGCCGGACGACGTGGACAACTGTCCGGCCGTGGCCAACCCGGATCAGCAGGACACGGACCGCGACGGGACCGGCGATGCCTGCGAGGCTCCGGCGGAGCCGCTCCGGTGCGACATCGACCTGGACGGTGACGTCGACCGCGACGACACGGCCGCGATCACGGCGGCCCGCAACACGCCGGCGAACGGTCTCGACGATCCGCGCGACGCCGACGGCGACGGCACGATCACGGTTCTGGACGCGCGCCAATGCGTGCTCGAGTGCACGCGCCCCGGCTGCGCGCGCTGATCCATACGGAGGAGCGATCCCATGCGTGACAGGCACTGCGTTCTGATTCTGGCGATGATGCTGCTTGCCGGCGCGGGACCGGCTCGGGCGCTGATCATCGAGTTCGTTCCGGCGGACCAGACGGTCGCGCTCGGCGGCACGGCTTCCGTGGACGTCGTGATCGACGGGCTCGGCACCGGCGTCGCGCCGTCGCTCGGGGCGTTCGATCTCGAGATCACGTTCGACGACGCGATTCTGGCACCCGCCGGCATCGCGTTCGGCGGGCTCCTGGGCGACGGCATCGTCACGAGCGTGAACGGCGGGACGTTGACGGCCGGCCGCACCGACGCGTTCGAGCTGTCGTTCCTGTTCCCGTCGGAGCTCGATGCATTGCAGCCGTCCACGTTCACGTTGCTGACGCTGTCGTTCGAGGCGCGGTCGGTTGGCTCCGCCGTGCTGTCGCTCGGCCGCGCGATTCTCGGCGACGGGTTCGGCGACCCGCTGCTGCTCGATTCCGCCGGCTCGGGGACCGTCAGGGTGCTCGCGGCGTCCGCCCCGGTGACGGAACCGCCGATGCTCCTGCTGCTGGGGCTGGGTATCGGGTCGGCCTGGCTGTTGCGGCGCCGCTGACGATCCCGCTCCGCGCCCGAGGCGCGGCCGCGGTCAGGCTGCCGCGGGCGGCGCTTCGGCGCCCGTGTGCCGCGTCGCGCGTCGCAGCACGTCGCGGTAGCCGCGGGACAGGCAGTCGAAGCCGTCGAAGTACCCTCTCTTCTTCAACAGCCGGTGGAAGCGCGGCAGGTTGTACAGCGGCACCCCCGCCTGCAGGTGGTGCTCGACGTGGTAGTTGACGCGGTTCGGTGCCACCAGCAGCCGTTCCCACCAGCTCACCAGCGTGCTGCAGGTGTTGATGCGCGGATCCGCCGCCAGCCGGTCGCGGGCCACGCCGTGCTCGCTCATGAAGCGCAGCCGCGTCACGAACGGGTAGACGAACAGGTAGGCGGCCCACCAGAGCAGATAGGCCCACGGCGCCCCCGCCAGCGTCAGCGCACCGAGCAGCACCGCGTGGCTCACCAGGAACGGGGCGTTGCGCCGCGGCCGGAGCCGCCGGAGTTGCCGCCAGGTATCGCGCAGACCGGTGCGGCCGGTGAGATCCCGGGTCAGCTTGCGGCGCAGACTGTCGGGCGTCGCGGGGTAGGCGGAGGCGATGCCGAGGTCCGGATCCTGCGGCGTGCCGGCGAAGCGGTGGTGCCCGAGGTGGTAGTCGCGATAGCGGTACAGGCTCGTGTTCATCGGCCCGCCGCACAGCCAGTGGCCGACCAGCTCGTTGACCCGGCGGCGGCGAAAGAAAACGCTGTGCGCGCAGTCGTGGTTCAATACCTCGAGGCCGAGCTGCCGCCCGCCGAGGACGGCCACACTGACCAGAATCGTCAGCGGGTTCGGCCAGAGAATCGCGAGAGCGAACGCGCCGGCGATGATCGCGTAGTTGAGCGCGAGCACGCCGGAGGCCTTCCAGTCCGAACGGGCGAGGCAGGCGGCGAGCTCCTCCCGGCTCACGAAGCGGTCGAGGCGGGCAGGGGATTCGGTTACGGTGTCGCCCACGGTCATGGCGGGTGCCTGCGGTCTCTTCGATGCGGCGTCATTTATTACACAGAATGTCTGATCGGGTCAATACGTGTTAGAAAGACGGAGGCGTGAGGCACGCTCGCCGATGGATCCGACCGCTCTGCAGACCCTGAGCGCGCCGGAGCTCGTGCTGACGCTGGCGGACTCGGTCCCGGAGCCGCGCCTCGCCGCGGCGCAGGTGGTGGCGGCGGCGCAGCTGCTCGGCATCGATGCCGGCGCGGTGCGGGTCGCGCTCGCCCGGCTGGTCAAGCAGGGCGTGCTCGAGCAGGCCGAGCGCGGCGTCTACCGGCTCGGGCGCCGCGGCAGCGAGCTGCACCGGCGCGTGCTCGCCTGGGACCGAGTGGAGGATCAGGTCCGCCGCTGGGACGGGCGCTGGCTAGCGGTGCTGACGGCCCAGCTCGGACGCTCGGACAAGGCGGGGCTGCGGGCCCGGGAGCGCGCGCTGCGGCTGAAAGGTTTCGCGGAGGCGCAGCCCGGGCTGTTCGTGCGCCCGAACAACCTGCGCGCCGCGCTCCCGGCCCTCCGCGACGAGCTGGTCGGTCTCGGCCTCGACCGCGAGGCGCTGGTCGTCGTGATCGACCAGGCCGACCCGACACGGCCGTTCGAGCCCGAGCGGCTCTGGGATACCGCGGCGCTCGAGCGCCGCTACGCCGACGACCGGCGGCGGCTCGAGGAGAGCACCGCGCGAGTGGCCGAGCTCGACGTGCAATCCGCCGCGCGCGAGACGCTGCTGGTGGGACGCGCGGTGATGCACGACATCCTGATCGATCCGCTGTTGCCCGAGACGCTGGTGGACGTGGCGGCGCGCCGGCGGCTGATCGCGGCGATGCGCGCCTACGACCGGCTCGGCAAACGCTGCTGGCGCGCGTTTTACCGGGCGCTGCCCCCGTGAGGGGATGCTGGGTAAGCGCTCGTCCGCGCGCTCACGGGCGCTGGACGAGGTGGATGCCGAAGTCCTCCTCGTACGGCGGCACGTGACATTCGACGATCCAGCCTTCGTCGACTTCGAGGCGCAAGCCCACGAAGTCGGCGTGAATCGGCATCAGCGGTCGGCCGCGCGAGCACAGCACGGCGATCTGCAGCCGACGCGCGCCGGCGGCGTGCAGATGACAGACGGCGCGCAGCAGCGACTCGCCGGTGTACAGCACGTCGTCGACGAGAATCAGGTGGCGCCCCTTCACGTCGAGATCGAGCGCGCTGGCGTCGAGATGCGGGTGCTCGTAGAGCCGCTCGAGCGTGTCGTCGTAGAGTTTCAGCGCGAGCTCGCCGACCTCCACCGGGTGTCCCTGTCGCCGCAGGCGCTCGGCCAGGCGCTGGGCCAGCGGCGCGCCGCGCCGTACGATCCCGACGAGCGCGGTGTCGGGCGAGAGGTCCGCCGCGATGGCGCGTGCGAGCACATCCAGCAGGCGCTCCACCTCCGCGGCGTCGGTCAGCCGGACGGCCGTGGCGGTGGTCACCGGACGCTCTCCTCGTCGGCCGTCGCCCGCGCCAGAATCCGTTGCCGCACTTCGTCGCGATGGCGCTCCAGCGCCGGGCTCAACCTGACCGGGTACGGCGCGCCGCGCGGCTCGATACCGCGCAGATCGGCGGGCAGCGTCCCAAGCGCCGCGGCGGCGCGCTGCCGGGCGGCTTCGATCGGCTCCGGTGCGCGCACGCGTCTGCCGCCGACGACGATCGGCTCGAGCAGCGGCGTGCCGTTGAGCGCCTCGTCGCGCCGGCCGAGCGTATCCCCGGTCGCGACGCCGCCCTCGACGTGGCGGAAGATCTGTTTCGCGCCGGGCAGCGACGGCTTGCCGGTGGAGAGCTTCATCCGGCCTTCGCCGGCGTAGGCCACGAGCTTGTAGGCCATGTCGAGCACCGGCGCGTCGGTGGAGACGCCCATGGCCGTGCCGACGCCGAATCCGTCGATCGGAAAGCCGGCGGCCATCAGCGCATCGACCTCGTATTCGTCGAGCCCGCCGCTGACGAAGATCTGCACGTCGCCGAGGCCGGCGGCGTCGAGCCGGCGGCGGGCTTCACGGGCGAGCGGTCCGAGATCGCCCGAGTCGAGGCGCACGCCGCGCACGCGGAACCCGTCGCCGAGCTCGCGCGCGAGACGCACCACGTTGTCGACGCCGCGCAGCGTGTCGTAGGTGTCCACCAGCAGCACCGTATCGGGAAATTCCGCAACGAAGGCGCGAAACGCGGCCAGCTCGTCCTCGTGCGCCTGCACGAAACTGTGTGCCATGGTGCCGGCGATCGGGATCCCGTAGACCTTGCCGGCGAGCACGTTCGAGGTCGCCTGGACGCCGGCGATGTAGAACGCACGGGCCGCCTTCAGCCCGCCGTCGGCGCCGTGGATGCGACGCAGGCCGAAGTCGAGCACGGGTCGTCCGCGGGCGGCGGCGACCACGCGCGAGGCCTTGGTGGCCAGCACCGACTGGGCGTGCATCTGATTGAGCACCCAGGTCTCGAGTATCTGCGCCTGCGGAGCGGGCGCCGTCACCTCCACCAGCGGCTCCAGCGGAAACACCGGCATGCCGTCCGGCAGGCCGTAGACGTCGCCGGTGAAGCGCAGCGCCGCGAGGTAGTCGAGAAAATGGCCGGAGAACAGCCCGGTCTGCTCGAGGTACGCGAGATCGCTGTCGCTGAAGCGCAGCTCGGTCACGAAGTCGGCCACGTCCTCGATGCCGCAGGAGAGCACGTAGCCGCGCCGCTCGGGCAGCGTGCGGTAGTACAGGCTGAACGTCGCTGGATCGACCATGCCCGCCGCCAGATAGGCCTGGGCCATGGTGAGCTCGTAGAGGTCCGTGAACAGCGCGGCGTTGCGGCCGGACAGGAACGCGTCGCTCATTGCCGTCTCCGCTCGAAGCCCTCGATGGTGACACAAGCGGCGCCGGGAGACACTGCGAAGTGCCGGCTGCAAAGCAGCGCCGCTTCCGGGACACTAGTCACCGGCTTCGAGACCGGAGCGGGTCATGCAGACGCCGAGGTTGATTCGCGAGCTCTACCTGCCGAGAGAGGTGGTGTTCGACGCGTGGACGGATGCCGGGCACCTCTCGCAGTGGTACGTGCCGGACGGCTGCGAGCCCGGCCAGGTGATCGTCGAGCCCGTGCCCGGCGGGCGCTTCGACGTGAATTGGACGGACCTATCCGGCGCGGCGGTGCGCGAATCGGGAACGTTCACCGAGATCACCCGGCCGGAAGGGTTCGTGCTCACGCTCGGCTACAACCCTGTGGGAGCGGCCTCCGGCCGCGAATCTCGGGAAGTTCGCGCCCAGGGGCGCTTGCCGCATTTGCGGCCGGAGGCCGCTCCCGCAGGGACCGGTCGTCTGCGTTTGATTCTGGAAGATCGGGTGGACGCTTGTCAGATCGTGCTCAGCGAGGAGCTCGGCGCGGGGCGGCTACCGGAGGTGACCACCGAACGGCTGCTCGAGAGCTACGGCTCGGCGTTCCGTCAGCAATGGGAGCGACGCCTGGATCGCCTGGAGGCCTACTTCTCGGCGATCTGACGGGGATGAAGAGCGGAAATGAAAAGGGCCGGAGTTGGACCGGCCCCCCCGTAAGCCCGTTGAGGCTCTCGTGCTACCGATCGCCCTCACGAGCAAAACGAGTAGACATGGATCACCTCCTTTCTTTATCCGCCCGACACGCCACGGACTATATATCGGCGCCCGGCACCGGGCAATGAAAGTTTCTGCCGCCGCTCGCAGCGCAGCGCTCGCAGCGCATCCCGTGCACGGATGTGATGGCGCCGTCAACTGTCGTAGCATCGCGACATGCTGGCGATGCACGAGATCCCGCTGGGGCAATGCCCGGTGAGCCATCGGTTCGCGTCCGGCGCGATCACGGTGGTGCTCGGCCGCAACCGCTCCGGCAAGACGCGCCTGTGCCGGCTGCTTGCCGGTCTCGAGCAGCCGGCTGGCGGGCGCATCGAGCTCGACGGTCAGGACATCACCCGGCTGCCGCCCGGCCGGCGCGACGTGGCGATGGTCTATCAGGCCTTCGTCAACTACCCGCACCTCACGGTATTCGACAACATCGCTTCGCCGCTGCGGGCGCAGCGCGCCGGGCGCGATGTGATCACCGCGCGCGTCACCGAGATCGCCGCGAGGCTCGGCCTCACCGAGCTGCTCGACCGGCTGCCCGCGCAGCTCTCCGGCGGGCAGCAGCAGCGCGTCGCGATCGGCCGCGCGCTCGCGAAGGGCGCGCGAGTGCTGGTGCTGGACGAGCCGCTGGTGAACCTCGACTACAAGCTGCGCGAAGAGCTCGAGGTGGAGCTTCGCAACATGCTGACGGACGGAGCGCTGACGGTGGTGTACACCACGTCCGATCCGCGGGATGCGTTCAATCTCGGCGACGAGGTGGTGCTGCTCGAGAATGGGCGGATCCTGCAGAGCGGCCCTCCGCTCGCCGTCTACCGCGCGCCGGTGTCGGAGGCCGCGGCGGATCTGATGAGCGATCCGGGCGTCAACCGCTACCGCGACGGCAGCCGAGTTTGCGTGGTCCGTCCCGAGCACCTGCGGATCGAGCCGGTGGCCGGCGCGGAGCGGCGCTTCGAGCTGGCCGTGCTCACCGTCGAGACCAACGGCTCGGAAACGTACCTGCACGGCACGGTGGCCGGCGAGCACTGGGTGGCGAAGCTGCCCGGTCTGCACCGCGTCGAGCCGGGCGAACGGGTGCTGCTGCGGGCCGAGGCGGACGCGGTTATGGAGTTCCCCGCCGGTGGCTGACGTGCGTCTCGAGGCGCTGTCGTTCCGTTACCCCGGAGCGGACACGGACACGCTGCGCGAGCTCGATCTCGGCATCGCGCGCGGCGAGGCGCACGCGCTGCTCGGCGCGTCCGGCGCCGGCAAGAGCACGCTGGTGAACCTGCTGTCCGGGCTGATCCGCCCGGGGAGCGGCGCGGTGCGCTTCGACGGCCGCAACGTCTCGGCGCTGCCGCCGCGTGAACGCGGCGTGTCGCAGGTGTTCCAGTTTCCGGTGCTGTACGACACGCTGACGGTGGAACAGAACCTGACGCTGCCGCTACGCAACCGCGGCTGGCGCCGGGCCGCCGCGCGCGAGCGCGCGGCCGAGATCGCGGGCCGGCTGGAGCTGACGCCGTGGCTCGCGGTGCGTGCCGGGAAGCTGTCGCTGTTCCAGAAGCAGCTCGTCGCGATCGCCCGCGCACTGGTGCGTCCGGACATCGCGCTCGTGCTGCTCGACGAGCCGCTCACCGCGGTGCAACCGGCCACCAAGTGGCAACTCCGTCAGTCGATCAAGGCGATCCAGCGCGACCTGGGTGCCACGATGGTCTACGTGACGCACGATCAGACCGAAGCGCTGACCTTCGCCGATCGGATCAGCGTGATGCACGGCGGCGCGATCCTGCAGACCGGCACGCCGGAGGCGCTGTACCGAGAGCCCGACCACGAGCACGTCGCCCACTTCATCGGCTCGCCGGGCATGAACCTGCTGCCGGGGCGCGTGGAGCGGGGCGAGGTCCGGCTCGCCGGCGTACGGGTCGCCGCGGCGCCGGCCGATCTCGCGGACGGGCCCTGCACGGTCGGCTTCCGGCCGGAATGGGCCGAGCTGCAGCCCCTCGGGGAGCGGCAACCCCTGTGGGAGCGGCCTCCGGCCGCGAATGCAGAGTTCGCGGCCAGAGGCCGCTCCCACAGTACGGGCGGCTCCCCCAGTGATGGGCTGACGGTGCAGGTCACCGCCACCCGCGTGCTCGGCATCGACGGCGGCGGCGCGTTCGGCATCGTCACCGCCCGCCTCGGCGAGCACCTGCTGCGCACCCGCCAGATCGTTCGGGTGGCCGCCGGCGACACGGCGCGGCTCGAGCTCGACTCCGCGCGGCTGGTGCTGTTCCGCGAAGGCGTTCGGATCGGCTGCCGGCAGTAGCGGTCTGACAGGATGGGCGACGCTCTGCGGTGCCGCCGCGATTCCGGTATCCTGCGGGCAACCCGTCGGGGAGGAGCGAATCATGCTGCGCCGCGTTCTGATCGTGCTGGGCTCCATTGCCGTGGTCACGGTGGTCGCCGTGCTGCTGTTCTTCCGCTCGGTGGGAATGTTCGCCGACGAGGCGGTCTACACCACGGAGCGGGGCGCCATCGACGGCTACGATCCGGTCGCCTTTTTCACCGAAGGCCGCGCGGTGCGCGGCAGCGATGCGCACGCGTGGGAGTGGCGCGGCAGCCGCTGGCTGTTCGCGAGCGCGGACCATCTCGAGCGCTTCCGCGCCGATCCGGAGCGTTTCGCGCCGGCCTACGGCGGCTACTGCGCGTACGGGATGGCCGGCGGCTATACGGCCTTCACCGACCCGACCGCATGGAGCATCGTCGACGGCCGCCTGTTCCTGAACTTCGATCACGACGTCAAGGCGGAGTGGGAGGCAGACCGGCCGGCGATGATCGAGCGGGCCGACCGCAACTGGCCCGAAAGCCGGCCGGCGCGTCATTGGCTGTGAGGGACGCCGCCGCCGGCATCGTGGTAACGCGAGCGGAACCGACGGCGCATGCGTAGACACGATCAGCGGGCCTGGCTCGGCGTGCTGCCGGTGGTGCTGGTGGTCGCGTTCAGCGCGCTCGTTCCGCTGATGACAGTGGTCAACTACTCGGTTCAGGACATCTTCGATCCGCAGAACCGGCTGTTCGTCGGCTTCGACTGGTACCGGGAGATCCTGCGCGATCCGCGGTTCCACGAGGCGCTGCTGCGTCAGCTCGCGTTCAGCGGCCTGGTGCTGCTGATCGAGATCCCCCTCGGCATCCTGATCGCCCGCAGCCTGCCGCGCACCGGTGCGGGACTCTGGCTCGTCGTGATCGCGGTGCCGCTGCTGATTCCGTGGAACGTGGTCGGCACCATCTGGCAGATGTTCGCCCGGCCCGACATCGGCCTGCTCGGCGGCGCGCTGAACGCGATGGGGCTCGACTTCAACTTCACCGCTGATCCGCTCGATGCCTGGATCGTGCTGCTGCTGATGGACGCCTGGCACTGGACGCCGCTGGTGGCGCTGCTCGGCTACGCGGGGTTGGCGTCCATACCGCCGGTCTGCTACCAGGCCGCCGAGATCGACGGGGCCGGCACGTGGCAGGTGTTCCGTTTCGTCGAGCTGCCGCGGTTGCGGTCGGTGCTGATCATCGCAGTGCTTCTCAGGCTGATGGACAGCCTGATGATCTACACCGAGCCATTCGTGCTGACCGGCGGCGGGCCCGGCAACAGCACCACGTTCCTGAGTCAGCGCCTCACCAGCATGGCGGTGGGGCAGTTCGACCTCGGCCCGGCGGCCGCGTTCTCGGTCCTGTACTTCCTGGCGATCCTGCTGTTCTGCTGGCTGTTTTATACGAGCGTGATGCGCGCGGACGACGAGGGCGGGGATGGTTGATCCGCGCCGGCCGCGCGGCCGCTGGCTGCTCTATGGCTACTTCCTCTACCTGGTGCTGCCCGTGTACTGGCTTGCCGCGATGGCGTTCCAGACGAACCGCGACATCGTCTCGGGTCTGCATCCGATACCGGACCGGCTCACGCTCGCGAACTTCGCCGAGATCTTCTCCAACCCGGTCTGGTACGGTGCCTTCGGTCATTCGCTCTCCTACGTGCTGCTGAACACGCTGATCTCGGTGGCGGTGGCGCTGCCGGCTGCGTACGCGTTCTCGCGCTACCGGTTCCTCGGCGACCGGCATCTGTTCTTCTGGCTGCTCACCAACCGGATGGCGCCGCCCGCGGTGTTCCTGCTGCCGTTCTTTCAGCTCTACTCGGCCATCGGCCTGTTCGACACGCCGCTCGCGGTGGCGCTCGCGCACTGTCTGTTCACGGTGCCGCTCGCTGTCTGGATCCTCGAAGGGTTCATGTCGGGCGTGCCGACGAGCCTCGACGAGATGGCACGGATCGACGGGCACGGGCTCGGCTATTTCTTCTTCCGGCTGTTCCTGCCCAACATCAAGAGCGGCGTCGCCGTCACCGTGTTCTTCTGCTTCATGTTCAGTTGGGTCGAGCTGCTGCTCGCGCGTACGCTGACCGGCAGCGAGACCAAGCCGATCGTGGTGGTAATGACGCGCACGGTGAGCGCGTCGGGACTCGACTGGGGCGTGCTGGCCGCGGCCGGGCTGCTGACGATCCTGCCGGGGGTCGCCGTGGTCTGGTTCGTGCGCCGCGACCTCGCCCGCGGCTTCGCGCTCGGGAGGGTCTGATGCAGTGGATGGCGTGGACCTGGCCGACGGCCGCGTTCTTCCTCTGCGTGGCACTCGCGCTCGCGGTGCTGACGCTGCTGGAGCTGCGTCATCCGACGCGCCGGCGCCGCGGCTGGCTGCCGATCCCGACCACGCGCGGCGACCGGTTCTTCATCGCGCTGCTCACGGCCGCGGCGGTGCACGTGCTGTGGCTCGCAATGACCGATGCGGCCGTGCTCTGGGCCTCCGTGGCCTCGCTCGTCATCGCCGCGGTGCTGATGGCCCGCGGTTGACGGGCCCACGGGCACGGCACGGAGGAATTGGCTTCCCTCTTGCTTGATCCCGCGGCCATGACCATCGACCAGATCGTGTTTCTGATCGTGCTGGCGGTCGCGCTGGTGCTGCTGATCACGGAGTGGATCCGGCTGGACCTGACGGGTGCGCTGATCATCGTAGCGCTGGCAGCAGCGGGTCTGCTGGCGCCGGACGATGCGCTCTCCGGATTCTCCAGTGAGCCCGCCATTCTGCTGGCGTCGATGTTCGTGCTGTCCGGCGGGCTGCGGCAGACCGGTCTGACGGAACGGCTGGGGCGCTGGATCGGCCGCTGGTCGGGCGACAGCGTCGGCCGCGCGACGCTGGTGATCATGCCGAGCGTCGCACTGATGGCCGCGTTCAGCCATCACCTGATGGTGACCTCGATGATGCTGCCGGTGATCCTGTCGCTGAACCGTACGCACGACCTGCCGGCTTCCCGGCTGATGATGCCGATGGCGTTCGCGGCATCGCTCGGTACCACGGTGACGGTGATCGCGGCACCGGCGTTCCTGGTGGCGAGGAGCCTGCTGGCTCGGGAAGGCCACGAGGTCGGCATCTTCGCGATCGCGCCGATCGGCCTGGTGCTGACGCTGCTCGGGACGGTCTACGTGCTCGCGCTCGGCCGATGGCTGCTGCCGAGCCGGCCCGGTGCCGCGGCCGACCAGGATCGGTTCCGACTCGAGCGTTACTACACCGAGATGGTTGTGCTCGAGGACTCGTCCCACCTCGGCCGGCCCATGCGCGAGCTGCAGGAAGCCTGTGAAGAGCGGTTCGAGGTGGTGGAATGGCTGCGCCGCGGCCGATCGCTGCGCCAGCCGTGGGATGAGCGGCTGCTGGAGCCCAACGACGTGCTGCTGGTGCGTACCAGCCCTGACGAGCTCACGGCGCTGGAGGAACAAGGCGGTCTGGCGCTCCGCGCGGTCGTGCAGTACGGCGAGGTGCTGCCGGAGGAGGACGGCGACGTGTCGGAACGCGAACGCCTGGTGCAGGCGGTGGTGGGGCCGGACTCGGAGCTGGTCGGCCGTGAGCTCGGCACCGTGGACTTCCTGTCGCGCTTCGGTGTCGTGGTGGTCGGGCTGTGGCGCAAGCGCGGGTTCCTGCGTCGGGAGCTTTCCAAGGTCCGGCTGCGGGCGGGCGATCTGCTGGTGCTGTGGGGTGATCAGAAGGCGCTCGACCGGCTCGCGGACAGCTCGTCGTTCCTGCTCCTGGTGCCGCTTTCGGCGCAGGAGCGCCGGCTCGGCAAGAGCGGCGTCGCCGCCGGCATCATGGCCGCGAGCGTGCTCGCGGCGGCGACGGGGCTGGTGCCGGTATCCATCGCGTTCCTGGCCGGCGCCGCCGCGATGGTGGTGAGCGGCTGTCTCACCGCCCGGCAGGCCTACTCGTCCGTGGACGTGCGGATCTTCGTGTTCGTCGCCGGCGCGATTCCGCTCGGGCTCGCGATGGAGCAGACCGGCACCGCGGCGCTGATCGCGGGCGGGCTATCGGAGTCGTTGGCCGACTGGTCGGACGTCTGGGTGCTGTTCGCGCTGTTCATGACGGCCGCGCTGCTTACCCAGATCCTCTCCGACACCGCGACCACCGTGCTGCTCGGACCCGTCGCGCTCGGCCTCGCCGGACTGCTCGGTGTCTCGGCCACCGCCGCCGTGTTCAGCGTCGCGCTCGGTGCGGTGGCTGCGTTCCTGACTCCCATTGGCCACCACGGCAATCTGCTCGTCTACGAGCCCGGCGACTACCGCTTTCACGATTTCGTACGGGTCGGCACGCCGCTGACGATTCTGCTGGGGCTCGCGGCGGCGTGGCTGGCGACGTTGCTGTGGCCGGCGGGGTGACCCGCCGGTCCCCAGCGGACTGATCACTTGTTGGCCATTGCCATCAGCAAGATTCCAGGGGCATGTTCGCGGCGATCCAACCCTTGATGCCTGCCGACAGGACCCGAACATCTTCGTACCCCATCTTCTTTGCTCGCTTGGCTGCGTTCGGGGCTTTCCGGCACACCGGATTGGAGCAGTAGAACACGAGGGTGGTGACCTTGTCTTCGGGGAGGTCACCTTCCCGGTAACCAGCGGGATCGAGATTCCGCGCGCCAGGCACATGCGCCCGTCTCCAGTTGTCGCGGGCATTGACGTCGATGACCGTCACCCGTCCGCTTTCCAGACGCTCTTGCAGCGCCTCGGGTGAGATTGTTTTCAGCCCATCAGTCTTGCAAACATCGCTCAGGCTCCCGTCGAGTGAGACTTCATCCACCCGCAGCCCCTGCTCGGGCCGCCCGGCCGGAGAAAGACCGCGACCCAGGCAGCCGCGCCCATGATCGGAATGAAGCTCGTGACAAGCGTCGGATCGCGAAGCGCGACGATAAGGGCCGCCAACACGAATACCGGCCCCAGGATCAGCGTCGCCGGGGAGATCCCGCGTGCGGCACCTTTCCGTTGCGATTGCATCAAGTCTGCACTCAGAAATGCGAGTACGAGGAGTATCGGCCCGGAAAGAACCCACCAACCGTAGTCGGCGGTGAAATCTGCGACGAGGGTCGACAACACAATTCCAGTCCCCACAACCAGGCTGGGGCCATGATCGAGCCAACGGGTCTTGCTCATGTCACTTCCTCCTGCAAATCAAGTGATGGTTTGGGTTGTCCGTCTTAGGCGTCGCTCGGTATCTCTTGGTCCATCCCTGTCGAGACCTGTAACTCCATCGGCGTCGACGTGATCCCATGGTCCATATCCGCAGCGCCGGTGCGTCGGAATCCCCACTTCTCATACACCGGAATGGCGTACGTTGAAGATCGAAGGTTGAAATAGCCCTTGTTGCCGCGGCAGAAGCACTCCTGCCTGCCCATCTCCCAAAGCCGGTGCGATATGCTGCGACGGTGCCAAGCAGCCGCAACTCCGTTGCAGACAGCAACGAAGCATACGTCTCCACGAGAGATGTAATGCCGGATGGCTTTGGTTCCGCACAACTCCGACATCAGCCTTTGACCTTCCTCCGAGAACTCGTAGAAGCAGAACTGCCGCTGTGACTCGAGTATCAGAGCCGAGATGCCCGCAGCGTCCTCGGTCGTGGCCCGCCGGTACGTGATATGGTCCATCGCGCGCTCCCACGAGAGGGCCGGTGATCGGAGAATACACCCGATCGCGGAAGGCGCACGAGCGCCGCATTTGGTGTTGTGCCCGCTTGTCTCCAGCAGTTGGCCGATTCGAGCTGCTTCAGCCTGTCGGATTCACGGGTCAGTGTACGGCGTTCCGTGTACCCAACACTTGAGGGCGGTGGGCTTCTTCATTGCCCGCGCGTAGGTAAGTTGCAGCACCGCGATAATAGCGATGATTGCCGTCGCAATCAGTGCGCCCTCCGCGGCCGCTCAATAGGACACGCGTCCGCACGCGTCGGTTGAACGTTCCCTGCGAACGGAGCAGAAGCTATGTACGCTGGATCGGCCGGTTCGTCCCTCGCACCATAAGCGGTGCGCCAGGAGGTTGGGAGTGCGCGACGTGGAGGCGTCCCCTCGTGTCCCTCGCCGTGGATCGCAAGGTGGCCGCGCCCACCCAGAATCAAGCGCTCGCGGCGGACGGTGTGCTCGCTGCCGGCCCGCTGCGCTCGTGGCTAGACCGCGCCAGGATCGACGATGGCGACCCACGCGAACAGGCCTAGCACCGCGATCAGCACGATCACGGTCACAGGCCGGTTCCGCAGCTCCCGGCCGATCCAGGCGCCGTTGAACACGAGCAGCGCCAGCGCGAGCAGCGGGAAGAACCAGGCGCCGATCACCGTGTAGAGCTTCTGGATCTCGCGGAAGCTCACCAGCAGCCCGCCCATCGGCACGAGCGCCAGCAGTACCAGGTAGACGCGGTAGGGCGGGGCCCGCGTGTCGACGGAATCGTCCGCCGAATCACGCCGGTCGCGCAGCAGGCGCCAGCAATCGGCGAACAGATACGGCACCGCCTGCCAGACGCCGAGCAGGCTGCTGAACACCGTGCTGAACGTGCCGATCAGGAACAGCCAGCGGCCGAACGGGCCGAGCTCCTGACCGAGGCGGTCGGAGAGCATCACCAGCAGCCGCGTGCCTTCGCCGTCGAGCTCGATGCGGCTGCCGATGATCACCATGCCGATGCCGAACACGGCCGCCATCAGGTAGCTGAGCCCCAGGTCGATCCGGCACACGCCGAGGTCCGAGGGCGCGGTGCGTCCTTCCTCGCGCAGCCAGTAGCCGTAGCAGAGCACCGTCAGCGTGCCGCCGACGCCACCGAGCAGCGCGATGGTCCAAGTGCCGGCTTCGGGCACGTCGGGGATATGGGGAACCAGCAGGCCTTCCATCACCGGCCCGAGGCCCGGCCAGAGCATCGCCGCGCCCACCGCCACCGTGACGAACATGATGCCGATGCACACCCGCATCACCTTCTCGAACAGCGCGTAGCCGCCGCGCAGCACCAGCGCGAGGCCCGCGAGCGAGCTCGCGATGCCGAAGACCACCTTGCCGCGCTCGGCGTCCTCGAATACCGGAAACAGCGCGTGCAGCGTGATGCCGTTCGCGCTCATCTGCGCCGAGCCGACGAAGAACGACCACAGCACGAGGTACGGCAGGAACAGCCAGATGACCACCGGGCCGATGCGCCGGCGCGCCCCTTCGAGGAGCGTCTCGCCGGTGGCGAGCTGCCAGCGGGCGAGCCCTTCGGTGACCACGAACTTCAGGAACGCGCCGACCACCACGGCCCACAGCACCGCGGTGCCGAGCAGCCCGCCGACGATGCTGGCGGTCGCCAGATCGCCGCTGCCGACCCCGGTGGCCGCGAGCAGCAGGCCGGGTCCGATCATCGCGATCAGCGTCGGCGCGCCGGGCCGGGATCCGGCGCCTGAGTCATTCACGGGAGGGCATGGGTGCTGGCGGAGGTGCGTGCTGTCCGTCGATCGTGCGACTAAACCATCAACGCTCAGCGCGATCAAGCGCGGTGCCGGGAATCCGCTCGGAGCTGCTGTTAGAATGCCGGCATGGAATTCGTGAACGACCTGCTGCGCCCGCTCGAGGGCCATCCATGGGCATTGGCACTGGTGCAGATCGCCGCGCTGCTGCTGATCGTCTGGTTCGTCAACAAGGCCACGCACTCGGTGCTGCGGCGCGCGATCAACCGGGCGCTCGGCGAGACGGCGGCCAGCGGGCTGATCGGGCGCGGCATCTTCCGGCGGCTCGCCAACGTGGTGCCGGCTCTGGTGGCGTACTACGGCGTCGGGCTGATCACCGGGCTGCCGGAGCCGGTCGTCGTCGTGGTGCGCAACGTCGCGAGCGCGTTCGTGGTGCTCGCGCTGGCACTCGCGCTCACGAACCTGATGACCGCGCTCGGCGACGTCTACGATCAGCGTGATCCCGAACGGGCGCGGGCACGGCCGATCAAGGGCTATCTGCAGGTCGCGAAAATCGTCGTCTACTTCGTGGCGGCGATTCTGATCGTCGCGACGCTGTTCGACCGCAGCCCGTTGCTGCTGCTGTCCGGGCTCGGCGCGATGACCGCGGTGCTGATGCTGGTGTTCAAGGACACGCTGCTGTCCCTGGTCGCCAGCGTGCAGCTCTCGAGCAACGACATGCTGCGCATCGGCGACTGGATCGTGATGCCCCAGCTCAACGCCGACGGTTTCGTCGTCGACATCTCGCTGCACACCGTCAAGGTGCAGAACTGGGACCGAACGATCACCACCATCCCGACCTGGCGGCTGATCAACGAGAGCTACATCAACTGGCGCGGGATGTTCGAGTCCGGAGGACGCCAGATCAAGCGGGCCATCTACCTCGACCAGGCGTCGGTGCGGTTTCTGACCGACCAGGAGCGCGAGAGCCTGCGGCGTCTCGCGCTGATCCGCGACTACCTCGACCGCAAGCAGCGGGAGATCGACGAGCACAACGCGCGCCTGGCCGCCGAAGGCAAGGATCCGATCAACGCGCGCCGGGTGACCAACGTCGGCACCTTCCGCGCCTACGTGCAGGCGTACATCGATTCGCACCCGCAGATCCATCAGGGCATGATCCGCCTCGTGCGGCAGCTCCAGCCCGGTCCCACCGGACTGCCGCTGCAGATCTACTGCTATACGTCGGATACCGCGTGGGTCGCCTACGAAGGCATCCAGGCCGACATCTTCGATCACCTGTACGCGATCCTGCCCGAGTTCGGCCTGCGGGTGTTCCAGCAGCCGAGCGGCGCCGACATCGCGCTGGCGCTCGCGGCGCACAGCGACGGCGCGGCGGTTGCGGAGCCGACACCGCGCGCGGCGCTCACCGCCTCGGAGTCGTGATTCCGCCGCAGGGTTGATGATGGCGGCCCCGAGCGGGTTCAATGGCGGCTTCCGTGGGAGCGGCCTGCGGCCGCGATCAACTCGTCGGGGGAGGGACGTCGATGGTGCGATGGAGTTGGGCTGCCGGGAGCGTGCTGCTGCTCGGCCTCGCCGGTTGCGGCGATGACGGGCCGGCGGACGGCGGTGCGGCTCCGGAAACGGCGGCGATGGACTTCACCGCCAACGCCGAGCGTTGGGTGGATCAGGAATTCCAGCCCTCGACCCTGAGCCGCGAGGAGCAGCTCGCCGAGCTCGCCTGGTTCACCGAAGCGGCCGCGCCGCTGCGCGGCCTCACGATCAACGTGGTCTCCGAGACGCTCACCACCCACGAGTACGAATCGGAGGTGTTGGCCCGCGCGTTCCGCGAGATCACCGGCATTCGGGTCAACCACGACCTGATCCAGGAAGGCGACGTGATCGAGAAGCTGCAGACGCAGATGCAGTCCGGTCAGAACGTCTACGACGCGTACGTGAACGACTCCGACCTGATCGGCACCCACGCGCGCTACGGCTACGTGGTGCCGCTGTCGGATTTCATCGCAGGCGAGGGCGCCGACGTGACCTCGCCGACCCTCGACCTCGAGGACTTCATCGGCATCAGCTTCACCACCGGTCCGGACGGCAAGGTCTATCAGCTCCCCGACCAGCAGTTCGCGAACCTCTACTGGTTCCGCTACGACTGGTTCCAGCGCGACGATCTGCGGGCGCGGTTCCGCGAGCTCTACGGCTACGAGCTCGGTGTACCGGTGAACTGGTCCGCCTACGAGGACATCGCCGAGTTCTTCACCGAGCACGTGCGCACCATCGACGGCGTACGCGTCTACGGTCACATGGACTACGGCAAGAAGGATCCCTCGCTCGGCTGGCGCTTCACCGACGCCTGGCTGTCGATGGCCGGCGCGGGTGACAAGGGCATCCCCAACGGCGTGCCGGTGGACGAGTGGGGGATCCGGATGGAGGGTTGCCGTCCGGTGGGCTCGTCGGTGACGCGGGGCGGCGCGACGAACGGCCCGGCGGCCGTCTACGCGCTGGCCAAGTATATCGACTGGCTGAAGCGCTTCGCGCCGCCCGAGGCCGCCGGCATGACCTTCTCGGAAGCGGGCCCGGTTCCGGCGCAGGGGCACATCGCCCAGCAGATCTTCTGGTACACCACGTTCACGGCCGACATGATCGAGGCGGACCTCCCGGTGGTGAACGAGGACGGTACGCCGAAGTGGCGGATGGCACCGTCACCCCATGGCTCCTACTGGGAAGAGGGCATGAAGCTCGGCTACCAGGACGCCGGAAGCTGGACGTTCCTGAAGAGCACCCCGCTCGAGCGGCGCAAGGCCGCCTGGCTGTACGCGCAGTTCGTCACCTCGAAGACGGTGTCGCTGAAGAAGACGCTGGTCGGGCTGACCCCGATCCGGGATTCCGACCTCCGGAGCGCGGCGATGAGCGAGGCCGCGCCGCGGCTCGGCGGGCTGGTGGAGTTCTACCGCAGCCCGGCCCGAACTGCGTGGACGCCGACCGGCATCAACGTGCCCGACTATCCGAAGCTGGCGCAGCTCTGGTGGCCCAACGTCGCCAACGCGGTGAGCGGCTCGGTGACGCCGCAGGACGCCATGGACAGCCTGGCCGCGCAGCAGGATCGGGTGCTGGAACGGCTGGAGCGCGCCGGCATCCAGGGCCCGTGCGGGCCGAAGCTGAATCCGGAGGAGCCGGCGGAAGCCTGGCTCGCCCGCCCCGGCGCGCCGAAGCCGAAGCTCGACCAGGAGAAGCCGCCGGGCCGCACCGTGCCGTACGAGGAGCTGATCGCCGCGTGGCGGGCCGGCCGGACGCGCTGAGGTCTGACTGCTGTGGGGGCGGTCTCCCCTGTGGGAGCGGCCTCCGGCCGCGAAGGTTGTAGTTCGCGGCCGGAGGCCGCTCCCACACAGCGGGCTCTGTCGGCCCACTCGTTTCTGCAGTAGGCTCTGGACCATGGTCGAGTTGACCATCAACGGGACATCGCACCGGGTCGACTGCCCCGGCGACGAGCCGCTGGTGTACGTGCTCCGCAACCGGCTCGGCCTGCCCGGCACGCGGCTCGCCTGCGGGCTCGAGCAGTGCGGGGCCTGCCTGGTGCTGGTCGACGGCGAGTGCCGATACGCCTGCACGTTGCCGGTCGCCGACTGCGCCGGCCGCGCGGTGACCACGGTGGAAGGTCTCGGCAACGAACATGCCCTGCATGCAGTGCAGCAGGCGCTGCTCCGCCACAACGCCGCTCAGTGCGGCTTCTGCCTGTCCGGCATCGTCGTGCGGGCGGCGGCGTTGTTCCGGGACGAACCGCGCCCGAGCCCCGCCGACATCCGCGCTGCGCTCGCGCCGCACATCTGCCGCTGCGGTGCGCAGCCCCGGGTGTTGCGCGCGCTGGATGCGCTGGCCGCGGGGGTTTGAGCCGTGACCGAGCTTCCGGCAGGGCTGAAGCGGTATCCGGAGCTGGACCGGTGGGTGCGCATCGATCCGGCGGACACCGTCACCGTGTTCACCGGCAAGGTCGAGATCGGCCAGGGCATCACCACGGCCCTCGCGCTGATCGCCTCGCACGAGCTCGGCGTCGCGCCGGAGCGCATCCGGGTACAGACCGCGCACACGGGCGTGACGCCCAACGAGCTGATCACGGCGGGCTCGATGTCGGTGGAGCAGAGCGGCGCGGCCTTGCGGCAGGCGTGCGCGCACGCGCGCCGGCATCTGCTCGAAGCGGCGGCGGCGCGGCTGGGGGTGCCGGCGAGCGAGCTCGCGATCGACGACGGCTGGATCTCGGCGCCGGGGCTGAACGAGCGCGTAAGCCTCTGGGCGTTGCAGGGCGGCGAGCCGTTCCGCCGGCGGATCGAGGAGCGGATCCCGGAGCGGCCGCCGGCGCCGCCGCCGGCGCGCCAGACGCGCATCGATCTGCCGGACAAGCTGCTCGGCCGCGGCGTATTCCTGCACGACCTGCACTGGCCCGAGATGCGGCATGCGCGGGTGGTGCGTCCGCCGACGTTCCGGCATCGATTGGAGGGGTTTGCCGGTTCGGAATTCATCGATCGCGGTCTGGAGACCGCTCCTACAGCGGCGGCGGGGGTGCGGTTGATTCGCGATGGCAGCTTCATCGCGGTCATCGGTGACGACGAATATCAGGTGGTGCGCCATGCCGAGCGGGTGGCCCGTGCGTGCCGCTGGCGGCTGGTCTCGCCGCTCGAGGGGGTGCCGCTCGGCCGCGACTCGCAGGCGTTCCTGCTCGACGGCGGTACGCCGGTGACCGGGCCGGTGCCGCCGCTCGGGTTCGAGCCCACGTTCTCCGCCAGCTACAGCCGTCCGCACCTGATGCACGCCGCGCTGGCGCCGTCGGCCGCGGCCGCCTGCTGGCAGGGCGGGCGGCTCACCGTCTGGTCGCACAGCCAGGGCGTCGAGCTGCTGAAGCGCACCCTCGCGGACGTGTTGGGGCTCGAGGCCGACGCGGTCACGGTGATTCACGTGCAGGGCGCGGGCGCGTACGGGCACAACGGCGCCGACGACGCGGCGCTCGACGCGGCGCTGTGCGCGCTGGCGGAGCCGGGACGGCCGGTGCTGCTGAAATGGACGCGCACGCAGGAGCACCGCTGGGAGCCGTACGGGCCGGCGATGCGGGTGGACCTGGCGGCGGCGCTGGACGGCGCCGGGCGCATCACCGGCTGGTCGCACGAGGTCTGGAGCTACACCCATGCCGGCCGGCCGGTGCCGGGGGAGCGCGGCTCGAATCTGGCCGCGGCGTGGCTGCGCGCCGAGCCCCGGGAGGCGCCGCCCGCCGTGCCGCGCCTCGAACCGGAGGTGGGTATCCATCGCAACGCCTGGCCGATCTACGCGCTCCCGGCGCCCCGCGTCGTGAAGCGGTTCGTGGCGCCGGGGCCGCTGCGCACGTCGTCGCTGCGCAGCCTCGGCGCCCACGGCAACGTGTTCGCGATCGAGTCGTTCATGGACGAGCTCGCGCTTCTCGCCGGCCGCGACCCGGTGACGTTTCGTCTCGAGCACCTGGCCGACCCGCGCGCCCGCGCGGTGCTGGAAGCGGCGGCGACGCTCTGCGGCGGCGTCACGGGCCCGCGGGGCGTGGCGCTCGCCCGTTACAAGAACCGTCAGACCTACGCCGCGGTGGTGGTCGAGGTTGAGGTGGACCCGACCACGGCCGCGGTCCGGGTGCCGAAGGTGTGGATCGCCGCGGACGCCGGCCGCGTGGTGGATCCGGACGGGCTGATCAATCAGCTCGAGGGCGGCGCGGTGCAGGCGCTGTCGTGGACGCTGAAGGAGCGCGTGCGCTTCCGCAGCGACGACATCGAGAGCGAAGACTGGGTGAGCTACCCGGTGCTGCGCTTCGACGAAACGCCGGAGGTGATCACCCGGCTGCTCGATCGGCCGGAGCAGCCGAGCCTCGGTGCCGGCGAGGCGACCGCCGGCCCCACCGCGGCGGCGCTGGCGAACGCCGTCTTCGCCGCCTGCGGCGTTCGGGTCCGTGACATGCCGCTCGACGCCGAGCGGCTTCGGGAGGCGGCGGCCGCGTGAGTCTCGAAGACCGCAACAAGTGGGAAGCCCGTTACCGCTGCGGCGCGTACCGCGACCGCCGCAACCCGAGCCAGCTCGTGACCGAGCACGCGCCGGACGTGCTCGCGACCCAGCGCGCCACCAGCGGCGATCGCGAGTTCGAGGCGCTCGACATCGCCTGCGGCGCCGGCCGCAACGCGCTGTATCTGGCGAGCCTCGGCTACCGCGTGGATGCGGTGGACATTTCCGCGGAAGCGCTCGAGCGCGGCGCGCGGGCGGCCCGCGAGGCCGGCTACCGGATCTCGTGGATCCAGCGCGACCTCGACCAGGGGCTGCCGCGCGGGCTCGGCGACTACGACCTGATCCTGATCATGCGCTACCTCGATCTGTCGCTGGTCGCGGCCGCCGCCGAGCGCCTGCGGCCCGGCGGCTATCTGATCTGCGAGGCGCATCTGACCTCGGATCGGCCGGTGATCGGCCCGCGCGACCGGAACTTCCGCGTCGCCCCCGGCGAGCTGCGCGCCGCCGCCGTCGGCCTGCAGGTGGTCGAGTACTGGGAAGGGCACACGCATGACCCGGACGGCCGCGCGGTCGCGCTGGCGCGGCTGGTCGCCTGGCGGCCGTACCCGGCCCCGTGAGCGGCGGCTCCGGCACGCTGGTGCTGCAGTCCCATCGCCGCCCGTTGCCCGGACGCTGGCTCGAGCGCTGCATCGCGTCGGTGCGCGGCTGGGCCGAGCAGCACGGCCATCGGTATCGGTTCGAGGACGATGCGCTGCTCGCGCGGCTCGCGCCGGACCTGCGCGAACGCACCCGCGCGCAGCCGGTCATCGCCGCGGACCTGGCGCGACTGGCTGCGCTGCAGGCGGCCCTCGCGGAAGGATTCGAGACCGTGGTCTGGTTCGATGCGGACACGCTGGTGCTGCGCCCGGCGGCGCTCGTGCTGCCGGATGCGCCCTACGCGCTCGGCCGGGAGGTGTGGGTGCAGCGGAACGCGGACGGCCTGCGCAGTTACGTCAAGGTGCACAACGCGTTTCTGATGTTCCGGCGCGGCAATCCGTTCCTCGACTTCTACCGCCATGCCGCGGAGCGCATCGTCCGGGCGCACCGCGGGCCGATGGTACCGCAGCTCGTCGGCCCGAAGCTGCTCACCGCACTGCACAACCTGATCGGCTGCCCCGTGCTCGAGCAGGCGGCGATGCTGAGCCCGGCGGTCGCCCGCGACGTGCTCCGCGGCGGCGGTCCGGCGCTCGATGCGTTCCGCGCCGGCTCGGCGGCCGTGCCGGCCGCCGTGAACCTGTGCGCGTCACTGGTGGGCCGGGAGATCGACGAGGCCGAGATCGTGCCGCTGATCGACCGCCTCCTGCGCGACCCCGACCGGCTCGGGCCCTGATCCGATGGCGCTGTAATGGTCCCTCCGCCCGTTCGTATTCCTGACCGTCGGAGAGCGTTTCAGTGCGGAACCGTGCGGGATCGGGTTTGAACATCGACTTCGACGCGCTCTACCGGGACACCTACCCGCGCGTGTTCGGCCTGTGCCTGCGGCTGCTCGGCCGGCGGCCGCAGGCGGAAGATGCGACGCAGGAGGTCTTCGTGCGTGCCTATCGGGCCCTGGCCAGCTACGACCCGTCCCAGCCGTTCGAGCCGTGGGTGCTCGGCATCGCCGGCAACCACTGCGTCGATCTGATCCGCCGTCGCCACCGGGAGCAGGGCCTGTTCGCCGAGGAAGCGGCCGACGGCACCGATCCGGACGACGCCCCGGCCGCGCTCGATCTGCTGATCGAGGCGGAGCAGGGCGAGGCGCTGCGCCGCGCGGTGGACTCGTTGCCGGACAAGTTCCGGGTACCGCTGGTGCTCGCGTACTACAACGACTGGGGCTACGAGCGGATCGCGGCCGAGCTCGGCATCACCCGCAACCACGTTGGGGTGCTGCTGCTCAGGGCGCGCCGGCGGCTGCGTGAGGCGCTCCATGGCGTCGAGGAGGCAATCCGCTGATGTCGTGCCTGCCCGAATTGACCCTGCTCTGCCTCGCCGACGATGCGCTGCCGGAGGACGAGCGTCGCGCGGCCGATGCGCATCTCGCGGGCTGCGCCGCGTGTCGGGAGCGGCTCGCCGGGTTGCGCGCCGAACGCTCGGCCATCGCCGCCGCGCTGACGGAAGTGCCGGCGGTACCGGTGGCGCCGTTCCTGAAGCCGGCGTCGCCGCGTCGGATTGCCGCGGGCGCGGTATCGCTCGTGCTGGTCGCGACGGGGCTGGCCGCCACACCGAACCTGCTCGACGTCTCCCTGCCTGCACCGCTCACCTGGTTCGAAGCCTTCGACGCGGTGAGCCTGGCCGATCTGGCCGTGCGGGTTGGGCTGTATCTGGTTGAACGCGGAGGTCTGATCATGACCGGGATTCTGGAGCTCGCGGCGCTCGCGAGCGTGGCGGTGTTGGTCGTCTGGCTGGTGTTCGCGGTCAGACGCCCCGGGCGGGGGCCGCTGCTGCTGATGCTGCTCGGCGGCATCTACCTCGCGCTGCCGGCACCGGCTCAGGCGATCGACATCCGCCGGGTCGAGCACGGCACGGTGCTGGTGCCGGCCGACGAGACCGTCGACGACACGCTGCTCGCGTTCGGCGAGGTGGTCGAGGTGAACGGCAACGTGAACGGCGACCTGATCGCCGCGGGCCGCCGGGTGGTGATTCGCGGCCGGGTCGACGGGCAACTCGTCGCGGCGGCCGAGGAGCTGACGCTGGACGGCGACGTGACCGGCAGCGTGGTCGGCTTCGCGCGGACGCTGAACGTCGCCGCGAACCGGATCGGCGGCAATCTGTACGGCTTCGCCGCCAAGGTCGAAGACCGCGGCGGCACCGTGCTCGAGCGCGATGCGTTCCTGTTCGCCGAGCGGGTCAACCTGACCGGCCGGGTGGCGAGCGACGTGATGGCTTTCAGTGAGCTCATCGAGCTCGGCGGCGAGATCGGCGGCTCGCTGAACGCGTACGCGAATCGGCTGACGCTGCTGGCGCCGGCTCGGGTCGCCGGCAACGTGATGGCGCACGTTCCGGCCGCCGATCACCTGACGGTCTCGCCGGGAGCAACGGTAGGCGGCGAGGTGAATACCGAGATTCATACGCACGAGATGCACGAGCCGAGTCGGTACGCGCGGTTCGGCTACTACGTCTGGCAGATCGTGCGCTTCGCGGCCGCGTTCCTGGTCGGGCTCGCGGTGCTCGCGCTGATTCCGGCGCTGCGCCGCGCACGGCTCGACAGCGCCGGCGAGGTGTTCGCGGCCGGCGCGGTCGGGCTGGTCACACTCGTGGCGGTGCCGATCGTCGCGCTGATCGTGGCCGTCACGGTCGTCGGCATTCCGATCGCGATCATTGCGGTGCTGCTGTGGCTGGTGGCCATCTACCTCGCGAAGATCGTGCTCGCGCACTTCCTCGGCGCGCGTGTGCTGCAGGCGGCGGACAGCGCGCGCCATTTCGCGGTGGCACTGGTCGTGGGGCTGCTGCTGGTGATGATCGCGGTGAACCTGCCGTTCATCGGCGGCATGGTGAACTTCCTGCTGACGATCAGCGGCCTCGGGCTGATCGTGCTCGTGCTCTGGCAGGCGCTGCGAGGGCGCGGCTGGGAAACGGCCTGACGTCATCGGGGCACGGCCCTCATAGCGACACGGCTCCCACCGCTGCGAGCAGCTGGGGCAGCGCGGCGTTGAAGCGCTCGGGGGCTTCGAACGGGATGTTGTGGGCGGTATCGAACCACATCAGCCGCTTCGCCGGGGCCGACAGCTGCTCGAACCAGGCGGCCGCGAGGCGCGCGTCCACCTGCCGGTCGTAGCGGCCGAGCATGAACACCACCGGCACCTCGAGCGCGGACACCCGCTCGCGCAGATCGAGCGCCAGGAGCTCGTCGTTCATGGCCTCGAGGGAGACGTTGTTGGCCCTGATCATCCGCGGCAGCTCCCAGGGCATCACGTAGCCCCGGAAGAAACCGCGCAGCAGCAGAGCGAAGCGGTTCGGGGGATCGCGCCAGTAGCCGCCGTAGCGGTTCACGAAGCCCTGAATCGCGAGCTCACGCTCCGCGGTGAACGGCGGCGGGCCGATCGATTCGATCTCGCGGAGCGCTCCCTCGTCGCCCCGTTCCTGCGCCTCGGTCTGCACGAAGCGGTACTGGGCACGCTGCCGGTCCAGCTCGGAGGTGAACTGCCCGACGCCGACGAACGCGGCGACGTTCGCGGGATGCGCCTCGGCGTACAGCAGCCCGAGCGCGCTGCCCCAGGAGTGGCCGACCAGAATCACCCGGCGCCGGTCGAACTCGTCGAGCAGATGTCGGACCACCGCGTCGAGGTCCTCGAGGTGGCGGGCGATCGTGAGCCGCGCGGGATTCGCGTCGGGATCGTACGAGCGCCCGGTGCCCCGCTGGTCGAAGTAGACGACCAGGAAGTGCCGCTCGAGCGGCGCGTTGTACAGCCGGAACAGCGGCCGCTCGGCGCCGCCGGGGCCGCCGTGCAGCCAGACGAGGAGCGGCGCCGCCGCGTCCTCGCCGCGGGTCACCATGTAGAGCCGTGCATCGGCGACCGGCAGGTATTCGTCGCGATCCACCGCGCGCTCGCCGGAGAGCGCCGCACAGCCGGCGAGCAGGCCCGCCAGTAATGCCGCGATCACCCGCATCCCGTCAGCCCGGCGCCGCCGCGGCCGGCTGGAACAGCTCGACGGGGTTGCCCGACGGATCGTCGAGCAGGATCTGCGAGCCGCCCGGACCGACCACGATGTCGTTGCGGAACCGCACGCCCGCGTCCCGCAGGCGCGCGACCTCCCGTTCGATGTCGTCTACCACGAAGTGAAGGCGGTTCCAGCCGCCGGGCTCGGGACGGCGGCCGTCCGGCATCGGCCGGGCTGCCGAGCTGCCGGGTCCGGCGAGCAGCAGCCGCAGGCGGCCGCGGGTGACCGCGGCGAACGCCGGCGCGGCGTTGAGCTGGGGCTCGAAACCGAAATGGGTGGTATAGAAGGCGACGGCTGCTGCCACGTCGTCGACCATGTAGCGAACGCTGACCATGTCGTCGTTGCTGTTCATCCGGTCTTCTCCTTCGTCTCGCTCTCGATGCGCGCCAGCAGGAACTCGACGCGCGACGCGATCTCCCGCGCGGTTCGCACGAAGGCGGGATAGCTCTCCTCGTCCGTGACCCCCGCGGCGCTCGGATCGGGGATGCTCCAGTGGATCGTCTCGGGGTGACCCGGGAACTCGGGACACACCTCGCGCACCCGGTCGCAGAGGCTGACCACGTGGTCGAAGCGGCGGCGCACGAACTCGCCGAGGTGCTTGGTCCGTCGACCGCGGATGTCGATGCCCCACTCGGCCATCGCGCGCACCGCGTTCGGGTGCAGCGCCTTGGGCCGACTGCCTGCGCTGTATGCCTCCACGCGCCCTTCCGACAGGTGCTCCATGAACGCCTCGGCCATCTGCGAGCGGGCGCTGTTGCCGGTGCAGAGGAACAGCACCCGCCATCGGCGCTGCCGCGTGCTTCGGCCCCGGGTCTCGACCGGACCGGGCGCCCGCCCGAGGCGCGGGTGCAGCGCCGCGCCGACCTGCTGCAGACGCTCGCCGCAGGCCGTCAGGTCCACCCGATAGTAGGCGTCGCGGCGATCGGCCGCGCTGCGCCGCATCTGCACCAGGCCGGCGTCGCGGAGGCGCCCCAGGTGGTAGGAGATCAGGTTCTGCGGCTGACCCGACGCCCCCGCCAGCTCGCGGACCTGACGGTCGCTGCGTGCCAGCTCGCGCAGGAGCTGCCAGCGCAGCGGATGCGCGACGAGCCGGAGGAACTCGGGTGTCGATTCGGCCTGGCTGGGGGAGGTGGTCGTCGTCACGGCGACCACAATACATCAAGACGGGTTGATTGATCAACCGGATTTGATCAATTTGCGGCGAAGCGAGCGCCTGACGCGGGCGATGGGCGTCGCCGATACGCTAGAGCTCGACGGTGAACGACAGCGTCACCATCGTGTTCTCGTAGTCCTCTTCGCTGATCTCGTTCTGGATGTCGCTGGTCCACAGGTAGATGGCCGACAGCCGGGTGCTGAGCCGCTCGGAGAACCGCTGGTCTATTCCGACCTCCACCACGTGCTGATCGGCGTCGGCGCGCCAGACCCTGAAGACGCCCGGCGTTCCGTCGTCGTTCGTGAAGCCTTCCAGCGCGAGGTCGTCCACCACGGCGACGTTCGGCACCGCGGGACGGCCGGTCACCGCCACGTCGCCGTTCCAGAACGTGTACTCGGCGAACACGTTGGTCGCCTCGGCCGGCGTCAGGTCGGCGTGCAGGAAAACGCCGTGCCGCTCGAGGTCGAAGACTTCGCCGGTCTGCCAGTTGAACTGAGGCGCGCAGCCGGCCGTCACGCATTCGGGGTCGTCGTCTTCCTGCCAGCGCTGGTGGTACCGGTAGCCGCCGTGAATGCCGAAGCGGGGAGTGAAGCGTTTGCCGAGCGCGAGCTCGATGTCGATCCAGTCGCCGTCGCGCGGGTCGCTGTCGTCGAAGCGGATCAGCGTGTACGCCGCGCGGGCCGAATACCAGGGCGCCGCGAAATCGGGGCCGAACGCCCCGGACAGCTCGGCCGCGGCGGTGACGCCGTAGTTGGACAGATCCTCGACGTCGCTGACCCATTCGTAGAACGGTGTCAGCGACGCCGCGATCTCGAGGTCGCGGGTCTCGACCAGGCGGTAGCCGAGAGCGAGATCCAGGTGCGTCGTCGCGACGTCGATCTTGTCCGGTTCCTCGGCGGTCAGCGCGATGTTGTCCTGCCAGCCGACGGCGAAGCTGGCGGCAACGTCGACGCGCGATGCGGACGAGGCGCCGGCATCCCGGCCGAAGGCCGGAGCCGCCGTCAGCGCCAACGTGCAGGATACCGTTCCGAGCAAGCAGGTCGTTGCCGGTCTCGTCATGATCCCCGTCCTCCCATGCCTCTCTGGTTTCGGTCTCTCAATGCGTGGATCCGTCGGCCGCAGGAGCATTCCGGAATCGGAGCGGCCTCGCCGTGGAGCCTGCTGCGGCCAGCGCGGGCTCGGCGCCGGCTTCCGGCGGTGAGCTCGGCTCGGCCGCCTCGGCGGCTTCGGTGAGCGCCTGCTCGGCTTCGGCACGCCGCTGTTCGGCCGCCTCGACGGCCGCGACGTGAGCGAGGATCCGCTGCTCGTCGGGCTCCCCGGGCAGGATGCTCTGCCGGCAGACGTCGATGTCCTGCGTCGCGAAACAGAGCCGCTCCAGCCGCTCCCGGCGCTGCTCGCGCAGCGCCAGCAGACGCCGGCTCGCTTCCTCGTCGGCCGGGTTCAGCGCCAGCGTGCGGCGGTAGGCGAGGATCGCCGGATCGACCTCGCCGACGGCAGCGAGCGCCGCAGCGCGGGCCGCGGCCAGCTCCGGGTCGTCCGGCCGGGTCTCGAGTGCGTCGTCGACCAGCGGCAGCAGCCCACGCGCCAGATCGGAATCGTCAGGAGCGAGCGACTGGGCGGTGAGCAGCGCCTGCAGCGCTGCATCGCGGCGCCCCTGATGCTGCAGCAGCTCGGCGCGCCGTCGCTGCAGGCGCAGCTCGTCGGGTTCTCCCGCGAGCGTCGCGGCGTTGCAGGCGTCGAGATCCTGCGAAGCGAGGCAAGCGTCCGCCAGCTCGAGCCGCGCGGCTTCGGCTTCGTCGAGAAGCCGCCGTGCCTCGTCGCTGTCGGGCAGCAGGGCAACCGCACGCCGCAGATTCTGCAGCGCCTGAGCCGGCTGGCCCCGGCGCTGGTATTTCGCGCCGAGTGCCTGATACAGCGCGCCGTCCTCGCCGAACGACAGCAACGCCTCGTTGCAGGCCTGAATGCTCTCGTCGCTCGCGCTCGGTCCGAGGCAGTACTGACGCTTGAACGCCTGGTCACGGCGACGGTCGGCGCGCAGATCCGGGGCGTCCTTCTCGGCCAGCTCCTCCACGTTCGACAGCGCGATCTGCAGCACCGAGCAGGCGTAGCTGCGTCCCGCGCAGCCGTCGAGGCCCTGGCGCAACACGACCATCGCGTCGAGCAGGCTGCCCTGCTCGACCAGCGCGTCGCAGAGGGCGATGCGCGCCGGCACGTCGTAAGGATCCTGTTCCAGCACCGCCTCGCAGCGCTCCGTGCTGCCGCACTCGGCGGCGGCATAGCCCGGCGCACACACGGGTCCGGGTTCGGCGGCGACCGCCCCGGCGGAGGCGATCAGGCCGAGGCAGGCGGCGGCAATGGCGGATCGGCGATTCATTGATAGGCGTCCGTGCCCCGGCTGCGAGAGCGCGCGAAGATCCACTCGCCGCTCGGCAGCCGGATCAGGTTGAACAGATACCACCGGTCGACGGTCACGTACGCGGGGTCCTCCCGCCCGATCAGCGCGTCGAGGTCGCCTCGAATCTGCCGTACGCCGTACTCGGCGGGGTCGCTGCCGATCGTGCCGTCACCGTCGACGTCCTCACCGTGCAGGTTCGCGCGGGCGAGGCTGTGCACCTCCTCGGCGAGCGCGCGGGCTTCCTCCTCGGACGTGGCCGCGGCGACGTCGCGGGCGTAGCTCTCGATCAGCGTGCCGCGGGTCAGCACGCCTTCGATGCCCTGCGCGAACTGGCGCTGCCCGGCCCGGACGTTCTCGCTGGCATCCTCGGACAGCGCCGCGTACTCGATGTGGCTGGCCGCTTCCTGCACGGCACCGACGAGCGGGTACGGCCGCAGCCGATTGGTGACCTGATCGACTTCCGCCACGCGGCGCTTGAGCCCGTCGAGCGAGGTTTCCGCCAGCGCCGCTTCGGCGCTCGCGAGCGCCGCCTGCGCCTGCTCCTCGGCGAGCGTCATGTAGCCGACCTGATCCGGCGTATCGTGAGCGGCCGTGATCGCGTGGCCGAGGTGCACGTGCGCGATGGTCGGCGGGCGGTGTGCGCAGCCGCCCGCGAGGCCGACCGGCACGGCCAGAACCGCCAGCAGCACGAAACCCCTCATGGCTCGATCTCCCTGACGACGCGAAAGCCGAACGTGTTGCTGCGGTAGCTCGCGTCGAAGCGGTTGCGGAACGTGATGCGCAGCTCGGCGGGCGCGGTGAACCACGAGCCGCCGCGCAGAACACGCTTGTTGCAGTCACCGGTCTCGCGGGCGCTGCCGTCCGCGGGCGCGTTGCGGTAGCTCGGGTTCCAGCAATCCTGGGTCCACTCGAAGAGGTTGCCGCGCATGCCGTAGAGGCCGAACGCGTTGGCCTCGCCGAAGCTCCCCGGAGCGGTCTCGGCGAAACCGTCGGTGCACGCGAACGCATCGAGCCCCGGGTAGCGAGTGAGCGCCGCTGCGTCAGCCACGTTCGCGTAGCGGCAGGCGCTCTCCGGCGCGGCGCCGAGGTCGAGCCCGGTTCCCGCGGCGCGCGCCGCATACTCCCACTCCGCCTCGCTCGGCAGCCGGTAGGTCCGGCCGGTACGGCGACTCAGCCAGGCGAGATAAGCCTGCGCATCGAGCCAGGAGACGCAGGTGACCGGATGTTCGGCCGTCTGCTGATAATCGGGCGCCTGCCAGGATCGCTCGGGGTCTGCCTGCCATTGGGACGAGGCAGTGCGACAGCCGGTGAGCGGACTGCCGGAGTCTTCGACGTAGGCGGCGAACTCCGCGCGGGTGACCTCGGTGACGCCGAGCGCGAACGGCTGGGCGATGGTGATCGTGAGCGGCGGCGACTCGAACACCTGCTCCGCGCCTTCCGGCTCGTCACCGATCACCGAGGTGCCCGCCGGCACGACGACGAGCTGCGGGCAACTCGGGCAATCGCGCAGCAGGCTGCCCGGCTCCGGCAGTGCCGCGCGCTCGACCTGCGGCTCCTCGCGGGCGGGCGCGCTCGCCGGATCGCCGGCCGGAACCATCAGCGCCGGGCCGACGCGCATCCACCAGATCGCCCCGAGCACCAGCACCGCGGCGGCCGCGCCGGCCCAGACGAACGGCGTCCAGCGCACCGGCGGCGGATTCAATTCGTCGAGAAAGGCTCGTACCGTCGGCGTGCGATCCTCGCGCCGGAACGCGAGCGCCTGACGCAGCGCGCGCCACTGCCGGTTCGTCAGATCCTTCGGCCGCCGCACTTTCAGATTCGCGTCGCGCGCGGTCGTGGCGGTCGCACGGCCGAACGGTGGCCGTGGGGGTGGATCAGCGCTTCGCCCATCTGCCTGACGTACTTCAGGGCCCGAGCGGTCGGCAGGCCCCGCTGGCCCATCTGCTTCAGCCGGACCGAAAGCGGCACGCCGTGCAGGTACTCCATCGTCATGTAGACGATGTCGCCGTCCTGATGGAAGTCGTGGACGCGGACGATGCTCGGATGGTTCAACGTCTGGGACTTCTGCGCTTCCCGCTGCAGCGCGATGAACGCCTCGCGCTCGCTCGGGCCGGCCACGTCGAGGACCTTGAGCGCCACGTACGGATTGCGCGACTGAGCCTTCTCGCGAAGTCGGTCGATCGCGCGGAACACCAGGCTCATACCGCCTTCGCCGATCAGCTCTTCGAGGTAGAACCGGCCGTTCAGCGTGTCCCCGACCTTCGCGACCGGTTCGCCGAAGCCCCGGTTCGAGCTCGAGGAGTAGAGGCGGGTGGCGTCGGGGGAGTCCGGGTCGCCGGCGGGCATCCGCCGCTCGCCGGTTCCCGCGAAGCCGGTCGCGAGACGGGTCGCGTCCACGTGCTCGCGGCTGCCGGTGGCGAGCACCCGGGCGGCTTCCTGGACGCGTTCACGCAGCCGGCGCACCAGCGTTTCCGGCAGCGGCCGGCGGGTGTGATGCTCGTCGATGACGGTGAGCAGCGTGTCGGGATCGCAGTCCGACTCGGCCAGGATCGAATCAAGGCAGGCCATCACGGCGGTTTCGGAAGCGGCACCGTCGTGGAACCGTCGCAACGCCTCGGCGAGGTCGGCTGCCATCGTCCCTGATGTCGAGGGTTTCCGGTGGATGATACGACTCGGGCGGGGAAAAAACGATTGTGGGCCGGGCGGCATACCGTTGACTTGCCTTCGATCCGCTCGCTAATCTCGAATACGCCGGAGCGAGGCCTCGGCGACCTCGCTCCATATCGGTGCAGTTTTCGGGTGACTCGGGCTCCGCAGTGAGGCGGCCCGTTCAAGTCACGCTGTCACCTCGACGACAAATCCAGGGAAGGAGAATCTCGTGCGTAACCCAGGATGGGGCGGCGCCGCTACTTTGGCGTTCGCGGTTTTGGTAGGGCAGGAGGCCGTCGCGCAGCGCGCGGGCGCGATCGAAGAGGTGGTGGTCACCGCGCAGAAGGTGAGCCAGAGCATCAACGACGTCGGCATGTCCATCACCGCGTCGTCGGGCGAGCGGCTCGCCGAGCTCGGCGTCGAAGACACGGCGGACCTGGTCAAGATCGTACCCGGCTTCAACTTCACACCGACGCTGTACGGCACGCCGGTGTACAGCATTCGCGGCGTCGGCTTTCTCGAGACCACGTTGAGCGCCGGTCCTACGGTGAGCGTCTACGCCGACGAGGTGCCGATGCCGTTCACCGCAATGACCCGCGGAACGACCCTCGACATCGAGCGGGTGGAGATCATGAAAGGGCCGCAGGGAACGCTCTACGGCCAGAACTCCACCGGCGGTGCGATCAACTACATCGCCGGCAAGCCCACCGAGCAGTTCGAGGCGAGCGTCGACGCGAGCTACGGCCGGTTCGACGAGCGCGAGATCGAGGCGGTGATCAGCGGCCCGCTGGCAGAGACCCTGGCCGGCCGGCTCGCGGTCGGTTACACGAAGAGCGACGGCTGGCAGGAGAGCTACACGCGCGAGAACGACGCCCTCGGCGCCGAGGACCTGCTGAATGCGCGTGCGACCCTCGAGTGGGATCCGAGCGAGCGGCTGCGCGCGCGGCTCACCTTGAGCGGCTGGAGGGACCAATCGGAAAGCGTCGCGCCACAGTTCTTCGGCATCATCCCGCGCAGCGCCGACAGCACGGCTACGCTGCCTCCCGGCTTCGTGAACTATCCGCCGGCGCCGCGCAACGCGCGTGACGTCGACTGGAATCCCGAGCACGACTACAGCCGTGACAACCGGATGTACGCGGGCGCGCTGCGCGTCGAGTACGATCTGACGCCGGACGTGACGCTGACGTCGCTCACCAGCTATCAGGACTTCGACCGGGATCAGCTCCTCGAAGGCGACGGGACGTCGTTCGAGAACTACTTCAGCATCCAGGGGGGATTCATCAAGAGCTGGTATCAGGAGCTGCGTCTTTCCGGCAGCGTCGCCGAGCAGGGCAACTGGATCGTGGGTGCGAACTATTCCGAGGACAACACCTTCGATACGTTCCATCAGTTCTACGCCGACTCGACCAGCGCGACCGTGCTCGGCGTGTTCGGCCCGGACTCGGCGCCGGAGACGCACCAGGACATCACGACCTGGGCGGTGTTCGGCAACGTCGAGTATCCGCTGCGCGACGACCTGATCGTTCAGGTGGGACTGCGCTACACCGATTCCGACCGCGACTTCAAAGGCTGCAGCCGGGACGTCGCCGGCGCGCCGAATCCGGGCTGGGGCGGCCAGTCGGAGGCGATCCAGACGCTGTTGCGGTCGCTCGCGGGTCTGTCCGGCTTCACGCCGGTGCCGGACGGCGGCTGCGGCACGATGGGGCCGCCGCCCACCTACATCCCGGGGATGGTCTACGACAACCTGCAGGAGGACAACGTCTCCTGGCGCGTCAACGTGAACTGGTATCCCGTGCCGGAGACGATGCTCTACGCGAACGTGAGCCAGGGCTACAAGGCGGGCTCGTTCCCGACCCTCGCGATCGCGCTGTCGAACCAGTTCGAGCCGGTGACCCAGGAGAAGCTGCTCGCCTACGAGACCGGCGTCAAGTCGACGCTGTTCGACGGCACGCTGCAGTTGAACGGGGCCGTGTTCTACTACGACTACGAGGACAAGCAGATTCTCGGCGACGTGCCCGATCCGGTGTTCGGGCCGCTCCCGGCACTGGTCAACGTGCCGAAGTCGCGCGTCTACGGCGGTGAGCTCGCGGCGCAGTGGGCGCCGGTGGACGGCCTTCGCATCACTCCGTCGATCAGCTACCAGAACTCGAAGATCAAAGGCGAGTTCGTCGACTTCGACTTCCTCGGTCGGGAGGCCGACTTCGGCGGTGAGCCGTTCCCGGCGGCGCCGGAGCTGCAGGCCGACCTGGACGTCTCGTACACCTGGAATCTGCCGACCGGCTGGTCGGCGTTCGTCGGCGCCCACGCCAACTACCAGGACGAGACCTACGCGTCGTTCGGCGAGTTCGACATCCTGAAGCAGGATTCCTACACGCTGGTCGACCTGCGCGCCGGCCTCGAGCGCGACGAATGGAAGGTGACGCTGTGGGGCCGCAACGTGACCGACGAGTACTACTGGACGAACGTCTCGTTCGCCGCGGACTCGATGGTGCGCTTCACGGGCATGCCGGCGACATACGGCGTGAGCGTGAACTACCGCTTCCAGTAACGCTGCCGGCGCTGTAGGAGCGATCTCCAGATCGCGATCAGGGGCGAACCGAAGGTTCGCCTGAGGTGAGGCTTCGCTCGCCCGAGATCGCTCCTGCACTTTTGCTGTGGGAGCGGCCTCCGGCCGCGAATCGACAGGCGTTTGCGGCCGGAGGCCGCTCCCACAAGCAAGATCGTTTTCTACCGTCCGAGCTCCGCCAGGATCGCGTCTTCGGCCGCGAAATCGTATCTGTACAGCCCGCGGCCTTCGCGGTCGTACCACGCCCAGCTATCCCGATAGCCGTCCTCGATGCCGAACCGCGGCTTCCAGTCGATGTCGGCGAGCGCCGCGTCGATCGACATGAACGCGCTGCCGACGATCGCCTCGCCCCAGTGCATCACCGGCGGGTGGCGCCGGGCGATCTCCTGCGGCACGTTGACGATCTCCGCGCGGGTGCCGAGCGCGCGGGCGATCAGGTGCACCACGCCGACCACGGTGGTGATCTCGGCGCCGCCCACGTTGTAGGCGCGGCCGAGCACGCGTTCGTTGCCGATCAGCGCGACCATCAGCCGGGCGACGTCGTTGATGTGGATGAGCTGCAGCGCGCCGAAGCCGTCGCCCGGTACCAGGATCGGCCGCCCGGCCTCGAGCCGCGCGAAGAACCACGGGTCTCGGGTCGGCTGCGGGCTGCGCGGCCCGAGCGTGTGGCCGACCCGGAGGCACGTGGCCGGGAAGCCTTCGCGCTCCCAGAGCCCGAGCAGATAGTCTTCGCACTGCACCTTGCCGACCCCGTAGGCCTTGCGCGGGTCGTCGTCGTCCGGCGCGTGCCGGCGGAAGTCCTCGCGGATCGGCAGCACGAAGCTGCGCCGGTAGACGGCCTGAGAGCTGGTGAACACGTAGTGGCGGATCCGGCCGCGGAACAGCTCGACCAGCGGCTCGACGTCGCTCGGCCGGTACGCGGTGTGATCGAAGATCACGTCGAACGAATCGCGCTCGGCGGCGAGCGCCGCGGTCAGCGCGCCCGGCTGGCGGCGGTCGGCGTGGATGCGCCGCACCCCGTCCGGCAGCGGCGCTTCGTGGCTGTTGATCACCGTCACCTGGTGCCCGGCGGCGGCGAGCTCCCGTACCAGATCCAGCCCGATGTAGCGGTTTCCCCCGGTCACCAGTACCCGCATGGGCGCTCCTCCGATCGCATCTGCCGGGCCACTGTACGCGATCAGGGGCCAGAGGCGTACCCGCCGGGGCATCGAGCAGGTAAGATGGCGGGCGCACACCCCTATGAAGAACCGGCCAACTCCCTCCGCGCGCGCCGGCGACGCGATCCGCATCCGCGGCGCGCGGCAGAACAATCTGAAGAACCTCGACCTGGATCTGCCGCTCGGCGAGCTGATCGTCGTCACCGGTGTCAGCGGCTCGGGGAAGTCGTCGCTCGCGTTCGATACCGTCTACTCGGAGGGCCAGCGCCGCTACGTCGAGACGTTCTCGCCGTATGCGCGGCAGTTCCTCGACCGGATGGACAAGCCGCAGGCCGATGCGATCGACGGCATCCCGCCCGCGATCGCGATCGACCAGACCAACCCGGTGCGCACCTCGCGCTCCACCGTCGGCACGATGACCGAGCTGAACGACCATCTGAAGCTGCTGTTCGCGCGCGCGGCCGTGCTCTACTGCGAGTGCTGCGGCCGGCCGGTCCGGCGCGATTCGCCGCAGACCATCTGGCAGGCGCTCGAAGCACGCTGGCTCGCCGCGGGTGAGACGCCCCGGGTCGCAATTACCTTTCCGGTGACCGTTCCCGAGAGCTTCACCGCGGAAGAGGTCGAGCGCCATCTGGTGCAACAGGGCTATACGCGCTTCGAGCGCAACGGCGCCCGGATCGATGTCGTGCAGGATCGGCTGAGGCTCGCGCCCGATCAGCGCGCCCGGGTCGTCGAGGACCTCGAGGCGGCGTTGAAATTCGGTGCCGGCCGGGTCGCGGTGCGCACGCTCGATGCACCGGAGACCGTGCTGCGCTTCTCGTCCGCGCTGCACTGTGCCGAGTGCGACCGCGCGTACTCCGAGCCGATCCCGAACAGCTTCTCGTTCAACTCGCCGGTGGGCGCGTGCGAGACCTGCCGCGGCTTCGGCCGCACCATCGGCATCGACTACCGGCTCGCGATTCCGGATGCGGACAAGACCCTCGCCGAAGGCGCGGTGAAGCCGTTCCAGAGCAAGAGCTATCGCGAGTGCCAGGACGATCTGCTGCGCTTCGCACGAAAGCGCGGCGTGCGCGTCGATGTGCCGTGGGCCGACCTCAGCGACGCAGAACGGGATTGGGTGATCGAGGGCGAAGGCTCCTGGAGCGAGCGCAAGTGGTACGGCGTGAAGCGCTTCTTCGCCTGGCTGGAAGGCCGCGCCTACAGGATGCACATCCGCGTGCTGCTGTCGAAGTACCGCTCGTACGACCTGTGCCCGGCGTGCCGGGGTGCGCGGTTGAAGCCGGAGTCGCTGCTGTGGCGCCTCGGCACTCTCGAGGACGCCGCCGCGGTGATCGCGCCGGAAGCGCGGTTCCGGCCTCGGAACCTCACCGTCGACGACGCGACGTTCGCATCGCTCCCGGGCCTCACGCTCCACGACGTGATGATGCTGCCGCTCGAGCGGGCGCTGCGCTTCGTCGAGTCGCAGCAGCGGAGCCTGCCGGCGGCGGGCCCGACGGCCGCGGCGACCGAGCTGGTGCTCGGCGAGATCCGCACGCGGCTCGGCTATCTGAACGAGGTCGGTCTCGGTTACCTCACGCTGGACCGCCAGTCGCGTACGCTGTCCGGCGGCGAGGTGCAGCGGATCAACCTGACCACGGCGCTCGGCACGTCGCTGGTCAACACGCTGTTCGTGCTCGACGAGCCGAGCATCGGCCTGCACGCCCGGGACATGGGCCGGGTGACCGACGTCCTTCACAAGCTGCGCGACGCGGGCAACACGCTGCTCGTGGTGGAGCACGACGCCGACGTGATGCGCGCGGCCGACCGGATCGTCGATCTCGGCCCCGGGCCGGGGCGTGACGGCGGGCGCGTGGTGTTCAACGGCCCGCCGGCGCGGCTGCTCGAGCAGCGCGATTCGCTCACCGGCGCCTACCTGCGCGGCGAGCTGCGGATCGGCCGCAAGCAACGCGGAAATCCCGGGCCGGAGGGGCAGGGCTGGCTCGTCGTCGAGGGCGCCGCGGAGCACAACCTGAAGGACATCGACGTACGCATCCCGCTCGGACGCCTCGTCTGCATCACCGGCGTCAGCGGCTCCGGCAAGTCGACGCTGGTGCAGGACGTGCTGTACAACGGGCTCGCGAAGCTGAAGGGCACCCCGAAGGATCCGCCGGGCCGACACCGCCGCATCACCGGCGCCGACGCAATCGATCAGGTCGTGCTGGTGGACCAGTCGCCGATCGGCAAGACGACGCGCTCCAATCCGGCGAGCTTCGTCGGCGCGCTCGAGCCGATCCGCAAACTGTTCGCGGCGGAGCCGCTCGCCCGCGAGCGCGGTTACACGGCCGGCACCTTCAGCTTCAACTCCGGCAACGGTCGCTGCCCGGTGTGCGCGGGCAACGGTTTCGAGCACGTCGAGATGCAGTTCCTCTCCGACGTCTACCTGCGCTGCAGCGAGTGCAACGGCACGCGCTACCGCCCCGAGGTGCTCGAGGTCCGCCTGGCCCCGCCGGGCGGGCACGACACGGAGCCCAAGTCGATCGCGGACGTGCTGGAGATGACGGTGGCGGAGGCGCTGACGTTCTTCTACGACGAGCCGGACGTGGTGCGGCGCCTCGAGCCGCTCGTCGCGGTCGGGCTCGACTACCTGACGCTCGGCCAGCCGGTGCCGACACTCTCGGGCGGCGAGGCGCAGCGGTTGAAGCTCGCGAGTCACCTCGCCGAGGTGCGTCCGCAGACAAGCGCACGAACACGTTCGCGCGCCCGTTCGGGAACCCGTTCGGGGACGCTGTTCCTCTTCGACGAGCCGACCACCGGGCTGCACTTCGCCGACATCGCGAAGCTCCTCGCGGCGCTCGAGCGGCTCTGCGCCGAAGGACATTCGGTGGTGCTTATCGAGCATCAGCTCGATCTGATCGACGCGGCGGATTGGGTGATCGATCTCGGTCCGGAAGGCGGCGACGCCGGCGGTGAGGTGGTCGCCTGCGGCACGCCGGACGAGATCGTGCGCGTGCCCGAGAGCCGCACCGGGCAGGCGCTGCTCGCGCACCGCGCGGCGCTCGCCGACCCGAAGCGGCTGCGGCGCCGGGCCCTGCGCCGCGCCGCGGGCGTGCGTGAGGAGTCGCCCGCCTACGCGCGCGCGGGCTCCCGGCCGCCGAAGGCCGTGCCGCGACGCCGGCCGTCGATCGAGATCGTGCACGCGCGTGAGCACAACCTGCGCAACATCGACGTCACCATTCCGCGCGACAAGCTCACGGTGATCACCGGCGTCAGCGGCAGCGGCAAGAGCACCGTCGCGTTCGACATCCTGTTCTCGGAAGGCCAGCGCCGCTACCTCGAGTCGCTGAACGCCTACGCGAGGCAGTTCGTCGAGCCCGCGTCGCGGGCTGACGTCGATGCCGTCTACGGCATCCCGCCGACCGTCGCGATCGAGCAGCGCACCAGCCGCGGCGGCCGCAAGAGCACGGTGGCGACGCTCACCGAGATCCATCATTTCCTGCGCCTCTTGTTCGTGAAGCTCGGCGAGCAGCACTGCCCGGACTGCGGTGTCGCGATCCACGCCCAGCGGCCCGAGCAGATCGTCGCGACGCTGATGACCCGCTACCGCGGTCGCCGGATCCGTCTGCTCGCGCCGCTGGTGATCGGGCGCAAGGGCTACTACACGGAGCTCGCCGAATGGGCAGAGAGCAAGGGCTACCCGACGCTGCGGGTGGACGGCGTCGACACGCCGACCGACGCCTGGCCGCGGCTCGACCGATTCCGCGAGCACGACATCGAGCTGCCGGTGGACGAGCTCGTCGTCGCGCCGAAGGCCGAGGCGGAGCTGGATGCGGCGGTGCGCCGGGCGCTCGGCTTCGGGCGCAACATGCTGCGCGTGGTGGCCGGCAACGGGTCGGCCGGCGAGCTGTACTCGGCCGAGCGCGCGTGCCCGAGTTGCGGGCGGAGCTTCGAGCCGCTGGACCCGCGGCTGTTCTCGTACAACTCCCGCTACGGCTGGTGCACCGCCTGCTACGGCACGGGCCTGGTGCTGGAAGGGTTCGACGAGGAGCAGAGCGGTGAGGAAGACGTCTGGCTCGACCCGGCGGAGAGCGCGAACGGCCGGAGCAACGCCGGGCGTGCCGCCCGCGGTCGTGCCGCCGGGCCGGCGAGCGACGTCGAGCCGGCCACCTGCCCGGCCTGCGCCGGCACGCGGCTCCGGCCGGAGGCGAACGCGGTGTACTTCCGAGGCCGGTCGATCGCAGGCCTCGGCGCGCTGTCGATCCGCGAGGCACTCGAGTGGTTCGAGCGCCTGCGGCTCGAGGGGCGCGAGCAGAGCATCGCCCGCGACGTGCTGCCGGAGCTGGTGAATCGGCTGCGGTTTCTCGACCTGGTCGGTCTCGGCTACCTGCAGATCGACCGGGCCGCGCCGACCCTGTCGGGCGGTGAAGCGCAGCGCATCCGCCTCGCCGCGCAGCTCGGTTCGAACCTGCGCGGCGTCTGCTACGTGCTCGACGAGCCGACCATCGGCCTGCACCCGCGGGACAACGCGCTGCTGCTCGACACCATCGGTGCGCTCACGCAGAAGGGCAACACCGTGGTCGTGGTCGAGCACGACGAGGACACCATCCGCCGCGCCGAGCACGTGATCGACCTCGGGCCCGGCGCCGGCGTGCACGGCGGCGAGGGGGTGGTGAGCGGCTCGCTCTCGAAACTGATGCGTACCCGGCGTTCGGTCACCGGCCGCGTGCTCGCGTCACCGCCGCGTCATCCGATCCTGCCGCGGCGGCCGACGGTCGTTCCCCGAACGGCGAACGGCCGCCGCGGCAACGGTGCGGACGACACGCCGCTTCTGGTGGTGCGCGGTGCCGCGCGCCACAACCTGAAGCACATCGACGTGACGCTGCCGCTCCGGCGGCTGGTGTGCGTGACCGGCGTCAGCGGTAGCGGTAAGAGCACGCTGGTGCGGCAGGTGCTGCGCGACAACCTGAAGCGCCTGCTCGAAGGCAAGGTGCGCCGAGGGCGCGGGAAGACGCGAGCGGCTCCCGCACTGGTCGGCTGCGATGCGATCGACGGATGGGAGCAGATCGACCGGGTGCTCGAGGTCGACCAGACGCCGATCGGCAAGACGCCGCGTTCCTGTCCCGCGACCTACGTCGGCATCTGGGACGAGGTGCGGCGGCTGTTCGCGCTGACCACCGAAGCGACGCTGCGCGGCTACGACGCCGGGCGGTTCTCGTTCAACGTCGCGGGCGGGCGCTGCGACGCCTGCGAGGGACAGGGCCTGAAGCGCATCGAGATGAGCTTCCTGCCCGACGTGCGGGTGCCGTGCGAGCGCTGCAACGGCGCGCGCTTCAATCGCGAAACTCTCGAGGTTCGCTACCGCGGCAAGAACATCGGGGAAGTGCTGGCGATGACCGTGGACGAGGCGTGCGCGTTCTTCGACGCGCACCCGAAGATCCGCCATCCGCTGCAGCTCCTCGCCGACGTCGGCCTCGGCTACCTCACGCTCGGCCAGCCGAGCCCGACGCTCTCCGGCGGCGAGGCGCAGCGGGTGAAGCTCGTGACGGAGCTCGCGAAGGCGCGCCCGGCGGCGCTGCGCGGCCGCGCGTCCGCCGAGCACGTGCTCTACGTGCTCGACGAGCCGACCATCGGCCTGCACATCGCCGACGTCGAGAAACTGACCCGGGTGCTGGATCGGCTCGTCGACGCGGGCCACAGCGTGGTCGTGATCGAGCACAACCTGGACGTGCTGGCCGAGGCGGACTGGCTGATCGACCTGGGACCCGAAGGCGGCGACGGCGGCGGGCGGATCGTCGCCGAGGGGCCGCCCGAGCAGGTCGCGAGGCGCAAGCGCCGCTCGCACACCGCGGAGGCGTTGCACCGCTTCCTCGCTGCGCGCGCCGCGGGCTGAAGAAAAAGCGCTGAAGAGCATAGAAGAGCACTGTGGGAGCGGCCTCTGGCCGCGAACTGCAGCGATTTGCGGCCGGAGGCCGCTCCCACAGTGGTCGTCGCTCAGCGGCTCGCGAGCGCGTCCGCCAGCCCGAAGCGGCTGCGGGCGAGGAGCAGCGCGCCCAGCGCGCCGGCGGCGCCGAACGCGGTGACCAGCACCAGCGGCCAGGCGGTACCGTTCTGCAGCGTCCCGACCACCTGGATCGCCG
The DNA here is from genome assembly GCA_036381275.1 of Pseudomonadales bacterium. Classification (GTDB taxonomy): domain Bacteria; phylum Pseudomonadota; class Gammaproteobacteria; order Pseudomonadales; family Azotimanducaceae; genus UBA7803. Next base: position 81,606 of record DASVDC010000074.1, read on the forward strand.
CGCCGGCGGCCATCATCTGCAGGAAGCTGGTCACGGCCGACGCCGTGCCGGCCCGGTGCGGGGCCAGGTTGATCACCGCCGCCTGGGCGTTCGGCATCGCCATGCCCTGACCGATCTGGCCGAACGCCATCGGCAGGAACAGCGTGAGCGGGCTGAGCCACCCGATCGCGACGAACGCCATCGTTCCGGCCACGCCGGCGCAGAGTATCACCGTCCCGGTGGTCATCATCCGCACCAGACCGCCGCGCTCGCTCGCGTGCACGGTGAGGAAGTTGCCGAACATGAACCCGCCGGCGATCAGCACGAAATAGAGCCCGTATTCCGTCGCCGGGCGCTCGAGGATGCTGACCATCACGTACGGCGCGCCCGAAATGAACGAGAAGAACACGATCGAGGAGAACGCCGGGAACAGCGCCATCACCGAGAAGCGGGGCGAGCGCAGCAGCCGCGCGAAGCCGCGCAGCAGATCGATCGGCGTCTCCGTCTGCCGGCGCTGCGCGTTCGACTCGCCGAGCAGCACCATCGTCGTGCCGAGCACGACCACGCCGGCCACCGCCACCGCCGCGAAGATGCCGCGCCAGTGCAGCGTGTCGCTGATCACGCCGCCGATCGCGGGGGCGACCATCGGCGCGATCACCATGATCATCGTCAGGCGCGCGATCACGCTCGCGGCGCGTCCGACACCGTACAGGTCCCGGGCGATCGCACGCGCGATCACCATGCCGGCCGCTCCGCCCGCGCCCTGGATCACGCGCCCGAGGATCAACGTCTCGATCGTCGGCGCGACCGTGCAGATCAGGCTGCCGATCAGGAACACGCCGAGGCCGGCGAGGATCACGGGACGGCGGCCGAAGCGGTCGGAGAGCGGACCGTACGCCAGCGTCGCGACCGCGATGGCCACCAGCGAGGTCGACAGCGTGAGCTGCGCCGTGCCGGCGCTGACGCCGAACGTCCGTTGAATCGCCGGCAGTGCGGGCAGAAAGATCTGCATCGCGAGAGGGCCGGTCGCGGTGACCGACGCGAGCACCGCGATCAGCCAGACCGGAGGCGGCGCATCCGGGTCGATGCGCCGGCGCCACCCCATCGCCGCCGGCGGATTGCTTGCCGTCTCGGTGTTCACGAAGCCCTCTGGAAGGCCGGAGCTGCGGGTGTTTCCGAAGAACGCGAGGCGGCTACGGCGGCGCCTGCCGGCTCCGGACGAAGCGAAAACCGGCGAGGATATAGGCCGCAGCACCGCTGTCAAGGCAAAGCGGCGCCCTGAACCGGTCAGCTCAATGCGGGCCCGGGTCTAACCGTTGCCGGCGATCTGCTCGGCGAGCAGCGCCTGACTGCGTTCGTCGAGCACCTGCGTGACGTTGCGCGACATCGCGGACAGCGCGGAGTTGAGGAACAGGAGCGGGATCGCGACGCCGAGGCCGAGCACCGTGGCGATCATCGCCTGGCCGATACCGTGGGCCATCAGTTTCGGATCACTGCCGCCGGACGCGACGATCGCGTGGAACGTGATGATCATGCCGACCACGGTGCCGATCAGACCGAGCAGCGGACCCGCCGCCACGGCCAGGCGCAGGAACGACTGAAAACGTTCCAGCTTCGGGACCTCGCGCAGCACCGCTTCGGACACGCGCAGCTCCGCGAGGTCGGCGCTCACCGGTTCCTGGTCGTTGCCGCGGAAGGCCAGTATCAGGCGCCCGAGCGGGTTGTCGGCCCTCGGCGCCTCGAGGTTGCGGACCTGCGAGGAGACCGCGAGCTGCGTGCGCAGCAGGTAGACGATCTGGAACAGCCCGACCAGCGCGCCGATCACACCGACCGCGATGATCACGTAGCCGACGATTTCGCCGCTCTCGATACGCTCGATCCAGCTCGGCCGCTGCAGGTACAGGCCGAGCAGCGCGCCGCTGGCGGGATCGACCACCGCCCGGACGTAGTGCGCGTCGGCGGGCGTATCGACCAGCCGCTGCGCGGTGTAACGGAACCGCGGGGCGAGCTGCCCATCGAGCTCGGTCAACATCCCCTTGCTCGGCAGATAGCCGAGGAACCGGTCACCGGAGACGGCGGTGAACGGCCCCACGCGAACGACTTCCTGCTCGACGGCGTTGCCGTCGAGCTGCAGCACGGGGGTGTTGAAGCGCACGACCTTGCCGGTACCGACCAGCTCGCGCATCAGCTCGTACCACAGGCGTTCGAGCTCGTTGATCGACGGCAGCGCTTTCGCGCCGGCCAGCCGACGCATGAACTCGGCGCGTTCCTCGACGCCGTCGGACGGGTTGAACTGTGCGCTCAAGAGCGACCGCCCGAGCACACCGGCGGCGTCGCCGGCGACCTGCCGTGTCACGCCGAACAGCTCGCCGAGATTCCCCTGATGCTGGGCGAGCAGCGCGCTGATCTCTTCGATGCGCTTGCTGTTGGCCTCCCATTGCCGATCGAGCTCTTTCGAGCGGGCCTCGGCGGCGTTCCGGCGGTTGACGGCCTGCCGCTCCAGGCGCTGCTGCTCTTCCAGGTCCGCGCGGGCGGCCGCCTCGCGCTGCCGGTTGATCTCGGCTTCCTCCGCGCGCAGCTTGCGTATCTGCTCCTGGAGATTGGCGAAAGCCCGATCGATCTCGCGCTGCCGGGCTTCGGCCTCGGCACGGGCCTTGGCCTCGGCCTGGGCGGCCGCCTCCTCGGGGTCCGTCTCCGCGGCCCGGGTGCTCGCGACCGGCAGCAGCGCGAGCGACGCGATCAGCAGCGCGGATAGGTCCGAGCCCCAGCCGTGCCGCGCCCGGCTCACGAGCGGGTCTCCGCGGCCGCGGGCACGGGCACCGCGAGCAGATCGGGCGTCACTTCCTCGTTGGCCATCGCAATCGCATCGCTGATCGCGCGGAAGTAGCTCGAGTCGGCCACCCATTGGCGAGCCTCGGCGTCCCAATAACCTCCCTCGGAGCCGTCGTCGGTTCGATACAGCAGCGTCACCCGGCCGATATGGACGAATTGCGCGGCCCGGCCGTCGGGGAGCGTGCCGCGATACGCCGCCATGGCCCGTCCGTATTCGAGCTCGATCCGGTAGGCTTCCATCAGGCGGCGGAATTTCTCGGCGATCGGGCTCTCGCCGGCCATGATCTCTTCGAGCCGGTCGATACGGTCGCGCCGCTCTTCGCTGAGGAACGGCAGATCGTTGGCGACGAATTCCGCCAGCGCGCCGAACATCCGCTGCAGCAGCGGCTGCACGGCGAGGCCGGTCTCGGCGAGACCGGCGACCTGCGCCTCGAGCGACGCGATCTCGGCCTGCTGAGACTCCAGAATCTTCTCGCGCTGCGCGTTGTAGCGCTCCAGGCTGTCTGCGTCCGCCATCAGGCGCGCGTACTCGACGCCGGCTTCCTCGGCAGTGGCGAGGGCCGCTGCGGCAGCGAGCAGAGCGCCGCCCAGCGTGCGGACGCACGTCGCCATCACCCGACGTCTGCAGGTCATGATGCCGATCCCCTTCGCTGACGGTTCGCGATGCTCAACTCGCCACCTTCGAATCGATCACCCGGATGTAGTCGTTGGCGGTCTTGCGCCGCTCGTCCGACTTCGCAGCCCGCAGGAACCAGCGGCGGGCCTCCGACAGCTCCTCCTGGTTGTACAACGCGATCCCCATCAGCAGCTCGGCATAGGGGGTGTCCTTGAGGTCGCCCTTGTCGACCGCTTTTCTTAGCGCCGCCACGACCGCGCCCCAGTCCTCCCGCTGCAGGTGAACTTCAGCGAGCCGGACGAACAGGTCTCCGTTGTCGGAAAGCTCGGCGGCCCGCTCGAGCGGTGGAATGGCCTCGTCGAACTCGCGTGCCGAAATCCAGCAGTTGGCCAGCTTCTCGTAGAGGTCGGCGTCGGCTTCGACCTTGTCGTCTTCCAGGCCACGCTGCAGTATGCGTGCGCAGCGCTCGGGGATCTCGGTGAAGCGCAGCAGGTCGGCGAGGCGGCGATACTCCGAGTCCTGGGCGAGCAACCCGGCGTTGTAGGCGAGCTGCAAGGTCGCGGCCGCCTTGTCGTGGTCTTCGACCGCCTGGTACAGGGACGCCAGCCGCACCCAGTAGGACTTGTTCGTCGGATCCATCGCGACCAGCCGCTCACTGAGCGGAAGAGCGCTGCGGAAGTCCTCCCTGTCCAGATACAGCGCCAGCAGCAGCTCGATCCACGACGCCTGCGGCCGGTCCGTCAGCTCGACCGCCTTCTGGGCCGGTGCCAGCGCACGCTGCAGATCCTCCTGCTGGTAGTAGGCGACCGCCAGCAGGTAGTAGGCGGCCGAGTTCGGACTGTCGGTAGTGCGGAACCATTCTTCCAGCGCCGCGGCGCCTTCGGCCCATTTCTCCTCGATCATGTAGAGCTGGGCGATGTTGTAGCGCGCTTGTGAGGTCTCCTGCTCGTTCATGCCGCCGGCGGCGATCGCGTTCTGGAGGTGTTGCCGCGAAGAGCCGTAGTTGCCCTCGGCGTTGTCGATGCTGGAGAGGATCTGCTCGACCCGGCTGCGTTCGTACGGGCTCAGCCGGTCGAGCTTCAGGCGGCCGATCGATTCCCGCGCGCTCGCGTAGTCCTCCACGTTCAGGAATTCGATCGCCTCGTTCAGGATCCGGCCGGTGGTCGCCCCGATGGTCCCGCTCGGCTCCGGTGAATCGTCGCTCTGTGCGAGCGCCGTTCCGGGCATCGTCAGCAACCCCAGCAGGATCATCACGATCAGCGGCGTGCTGGTCCGGGAAGACACGGCTAGTCCTCCTCCAGGGCGAAGGTGATCTTGGTCTGCACGCCGACGCGCGCGACGGCGACCCCGCCTTCCACCCTCGGGTTGTAGCGCCAGCGCAGGATGGCTTCCAGCGCGGCGTCTTCGAACAGGCCCTTCGGATCGGCGTCGACCACGATCGGATCCTTGACCGCGCCGGTCTCGGTGATCGTGAACTGCACGATGACCCAGCCCTCGACCCCGCGGCGCAACGCCCGGGGCGGGTACTGCGGCGCTATCCGCACGAGCGGAATCACGTCCGTGTCGGTACCCGCGCTCAAGGTCAGCTTGGACATGGCACCACGGGGGTCGAGATTGGGCGTCAGCGCGACGATGTTGTTGGACACCCCGCCGCTCGCGAAGGCCATTTGCGGTACTTCCGGCACCGGCGGGGGAGGTTGACGCTCCGGTTGTTCCTGGCGTTTGGTCTGGGCTTCGGTGTCGCGGCGCATCTGCGTGAACTCGATGCGGGTCGCCTCGGCCATCCGCTCGACGTCGATCGGCACGCTCACCAGGCGCCAGAGCACCCAGAACACCGTCGCGGTGAAGGCGAAGCCGAACAGAACGGTGAGCGGGAGCCTCAGCAGCATCGCGTGGTCCTGTCCATGCCGTCAGCTGTCCGTTCCGGGGTCGGCGCCGAGCGATACGTCGGTGATGCCGCCGGCACGGACCTCGTCCATGACCTTCGCGACCATGCCGGCGTTCGACGCCGCGTCGGCGATGATCACCACGGTATCGTCCGGACGTTCGATGTGCAGCCGCTCGATCAGGGTGCGCAGATCCCGCAGCTCGACCTGCTTGCGGTCCATCCAGATGTCGCCGTTCTCCCGGATCGCGATCAGCAGGTTGCCGGACTCCCGGTGCTCGGCGGTGATCGCCTCGGGCTTGACCACGGTGACCCCGGTGTCCTTGACGAACGACGTGATGATGATGAAGAAGATCAGCAGGTTGATCGTGAAGTCGAGCATCGGGGCAAGGTCGATGCCGTGCTCTTCGGCTTCCGGTGAGTGCCGTCGCGATGCCATGTCTGCGTTCGCCCCTGGCGCCTCCGCGTCATTCCTGCGTGGTGAACGTGATGTTGTAGATCCCGCCCAGGTGGACCTGATCCACGACCCGCACCAGCGTGCCGGTCGGCGCACCCTGCTGCGCGATGATCAGCACGCCGCTGTCCGGGCTGATCGCGCTGAGGCGTTCGACGTTCGCGCGCACCGCCCGAACGTCGACGGCCCGGTTGTCGACCCAGACTTCGCCGTTGTCCAGGATCTGGATCTGGATGCTTTCGATCTCCTCTTCGGTCTGCTGCTGGAATTCGGTGGGCCGATTGACGAGGACCCCGGATTCCTTCACGAAGACCGCGGTGATGATGAAGAAGATCAGCAGGTTGATCACGAAGTCGAGCATCGGCGCGAGATCGATGCCGTGTGATGACACCTCGGCTTCGGATCTGCGCCGGCGCATTCGCATCGTCAGACCGTGAGCTCGTCCGCGAGCAGCTCGGTCTCACGGACTGCTCGCGTGCGGAAGTAGTAGACGGGATAGAGCCCGGTGATGCTGACCGCGAGCCCGGTCATCGTACAGATCATCGCCGCGGATACACCGCTCGCCATGCTGCGTGCATCGGCGCTGCCGCGCAGCGCCATCGAGTCGAAGACCTCGAGCATGCCGGTGACCGTGCCGATCAACCCGAGCAGCGGCGACATCGGCACGAGCACGGCGAGCACCGGAAAGCCGCTGGTCATCGACACGTTCAGGCGCGAGATCATCGCGCGCCGGATCTGGCGGGCGCACCAGGACGTATGATCGTGGCGGGCTTCCCACTGCGCGCGCAGCTCGGCCGCCTGCTTCGGCAACACCCGCGAGAAGTACCAGTAGCGCTCGATGATCAGCCCCCACATCAGCACGCCGGCGGCGAAGATCCACAGCACGAACGGGCCGCCGTCGTTCGAAAGCTCGGCGATACCGCGAATGATCGGGATCTGGTCAAACACCGCGTTGCTTCTCGATGCTCTCGGCCAGCATGCCGGCGCTCTGCTCATCGAGGATCTGCACGACGCTGCGCGACAGCGAGTTCAGCAGTGCGTTCGCGAACAGCAACGGGATCGCGATGCCGAGCCCGAGCACGGTGGCGATCATCGCCTGACCGATGCCGGTGGCCATCAGCCGCGGGTCGCTCGAGCCCGATTCGGTGATGCTCTGGAACGTGATGATCATGCCCACGACGGTGCCGATCAGACCGAGCAACGGCCCTGCCGCCACCGCGAGGCGTAGGAACGCCTGGAAGCGCTCGAGCTTCGGCTCCTCGCGCAGCACCGCTTCGGAGATGCGCAGCTCCGCGATGTCGGCGTCCTCCTCGATCCGGTTGGGATCGCCCTTGAACGCGAGCAGCACGCGGCCGAGCGGGTTGTCGGCGGCGGGGCGGTCGAGGTTCCTGAGCTGCCGGCTCACGGCGATGCGAACGATGATCAGGTTGACGAGCTGATAGAGAAACAGCACGGCGCCGACGACCCCGACCACGATGATCACGTAGCCGACGGTTTCACCGAGCTCGATGCGCTCGAGCCACGTGGGGCGCTCGATGTACAGACCGGTCAGCACACCGCGGGTCGAATCGACGACCGCGCGCACGTAGCCGCTGGACGCCTGTTCGAAGTCGCCGAGCACGTGCATGAACTCGGCCGGGAGTTGCCGCGGCAGCACGCTCAAGGCTCCGAGGCTCGGGATGTACCGGAGGAACCGGCCTTCGGACGTCGCCGTGAACGGCCCGATCCGGATCACCTCGCTGTCGGTGCTCTTGCCGTCTTCCTGCACCACCGGCGCGCGGTAGCGGGCCACCCGGCCCTGCGCGGTCATCTCCCGATGGATCTCGAACCACAGCCGCTCGAGCTGCTCGGGATTCGGCGTGGTGCGGTCGGCGGCGAAGGAGCGCAGGAACTCGACCCGGCCGACCGCGCCCTCGTCGACCGGGAACTCGGTCGCGATCAGCGATTGCTGCAGGGTCGAGGCCACGTCGCTGGCGACCTGGCGGGCCAGGCCGAACAGCGGCGCGAGCCCGAGGGTGTTGGCCTGCTTCCGCAGTTCGCCGTTCAGGTTGCCGATCTTGATCTCGTTGGCCGAGAACGTGTCCGAGAGCTGGTTGGCCGTGGCCTCGAGCCGGTCGCGCCGGGCGGTGGCTTCCGCGAGCATGGCCTGCTGTCGTTCCGGCGGCGCGGCGTTGAACTCGGCCTGGCGCTCGGCGAACAGCTCCTTGTCGGCGTCGCGCACCTTCGCGATCTGACGCAGCAGTTCCTCGAGCGAGGCCGGCGCCGGGCCGGGATCGGCTTGCTGGGCGAGAGCGGGTGCGGCGAGGGGTGCCGCGAGCACCACGGCGAGAACGACCCGGAGTAGCTGGCTCACGACGTGATCTCCTGTGGTGCGGGCACCGGCACCGTCAGCAGCTCCGGTGCGCCTTCCTCGTTCGCAACCGCGAGCGCCTGCTCGACGGCGTCGGCGTAGCTGTCGTCGACCACCCAGGTCTTCTGCTCGGCATCCCAGTAGCCGGTCTCGCTGCCGTCGAGCGTGCGGTACATCAGCGACACCCGGCCGACTCTGACGAACTGCACGGTGCGGGCGTCCGGACCGTCGCCGAGCTTGCCTTCGTAGGCACCGATGGTGCGGCCGTACTCGAGCTCGATCTGATACGCCTCGAGGATGAGCCGGTATTTCTCGGAGATCGAAATGTCGGCGCGGGCCATCATGTTCTGGAGGTTCCGCGTCCGCGCGGTTCGTTCCTCCAGCAGAAACGGCACGTCGAGCGCGACGAACTCGCTGAGCGCTCGCACCATCTGCTCCATCAGCGGCTGCACTTCGCGGTTGGTCGTCTCGATGTCGAGCAACTGCTGCTCGATCGAGGCGATCTCCTCCTCCTGCGACCGCACCTGAGTGCTGAGCTGCTTGTTGTATTTCTCGAAGCTCTCCGCCTCGGCGGTCGCCTGCGCATAGCGCGTCGCCGCATCCTGCGTTCTGTCCTTGAGATCGTTGATGCGTTGCTGCGACGCCTTTGCGGCCTGATCGACCTGTAACTGCGCAGCGAGGGCTTCTTCGAGTGCGGCACCGACGGCCGGGAGGGTGATGGCGGTTGCGGCGATGGCCGCGAGGGTTATGACGATCGGAGTCAACCGGGAGCGTCGCCGGTGCACCACCCACGCGTCCGGGCCGCGCACGAAAGGCTGGGACGTCATGACGTTCTGCCTCCCCCCTCTTGATGACTCAGCGCACTGTACCGACGCCGACGTCCGCGCTGAGGATGCAGCGGGCCAACTATAGAATACGCCTCCAGTCAAGCTCAATGGCCGCGCGACGTTGTTCGACCGGGGGCATCTGCCGTGGAGCGCTCACCAGAGGTCCCGGCCGAGCCGCGCCCTCCAGATCGAAGCACGGCGGCGCTTCATCCGTTCGTGAAGCTGAATCCGCCGGGCGGACAGCCACTCTTCACGGGTCGCGGCGTCGTGTCCGGTGCCTCGACGCTTTTCCTCATCGGCGCGATAGCGGCAGAAATCGGCGTAGGCCTCGATCTCGTGCCGAAGATCCTGGCAGACGAGCTCGGCCATGATCGCGTCGTCGAGAAAGCCGACGCCGGGAATCCGATCCGGTATGTCGTCGTGCGGATTGAGCAGATAGGCGAGGGAGCGCAGCACCCGGTTCCGGTCCTCCTCGTCCAGACGCCACTCGGAATCTTCGACCATCCGCGCGAGCAGCTCGAGCTTCTCCATGCGCGCGTTGACGAAGTCGGGCAACTCGCGCTGGCGCATCTCGGCGATCATCTTCGCCGCAGCCTGCGCGACCTCGGAGGCGTTGCGCTCCTCGAAAGCCTCCTGCGCCTCGTGCATCCGCTCGCGGAAATACGCGAGATCGTCGTCGGACAACTGGAACGAGACGTTCAGCGGCATGAGCTCCCCCCGGAACTCCCTTCCGGGCCAGAGCATAGCGGGCGGCGCGAGCGCCGGGAAGGAATTTTCGCGCCGCTCCCGGCCTCGCGGCCGTGCGCCGCCCGGCGGGGCCGCCGTCGAGCGGCGCGCGACCGACGGCTTCTACCAGCCGCACTGCCGGCCGGCGTTCTGCTCCTCGAGCCAGTCAACGAGCGGCTCGAAGTAGGCGAGCATCGCGGTGCCGTCGATCTCGCGGCTGCCGGTGAACGCCTCGAGCGCCTCGGGCCACGGGCGGCTCATGCCCATCGCCATCATCGCCTCCAGGCGTCGGCCCACCTCCTCGTTGCCGTAGATCGAGCAGCGGTGCAGCGGCCCTTTCCAGCCGGCCATTTCGCACGCCGCCTTGTGGAACTGGAACTGCAGCAGCCGCGCGAGGAAGTAGCGCGTGTACGGCGTGTTGCCGGGGATGTGGTACTTGGCCCCGGGGTCGAACGCGTCCGCGGGGCGCTCGGCCGGCGGCACGATTCCCTGGTACTCGCGGCGCAGCTCGGTCCACGCGGTGTTGTACTCCTCCGGCGTGATCTCGCCCGAGAACACGCCCCAGCGCCATTTGTCGATCAGCAGTCCGAACGGCAGGAACGCGACCTTGTCGAGCGCCTGGCGCAGCAGCAGGCCGACGTCCTTCGATTCGTCGGGCACGTTCTCGCGATCGAGGAGCCCGATCTGCACCAGGTACTCCGGGGTCACGGACAGCGCGATGAAGTCGCCCACCGCCTCGTGGAAGCCGTCGTTCGCGCTGCCGAGGTACAGGAACGGCTGCTTGTTGTAGGCGCGCTGGTAGTAGTTGTGGCCGAGCTCGTGGTGCACCGTGACGAAGTCGCTCGCGTTCACCTTCGTGCACATCTTGATCCTGAGGTCGTTCTGGTTGTCGACGTTCCAGGCGCTTGCGTGACAGACCACCTCACGGTCCGCGGGCGCGGTGATCAGGCTCCGCTCCCAGAACGTGTCCGGCAGCTCGGCGAAGCCGAGCGAGGAGAAGAACCGCTCACCGGTCTCGATGATGCGCTTCGGTGTATAGTCGGCTTGGACCAGGAGCTCGGTCAGGTCGTAGCCGATGTCGCCGGCCCCGTCGGGTGCGACCAGATCGTAGATCGGCCCCCATTCCTGCGCCCACATGTTGCCGAGCAGATCGGCGCGGATCGGTCCTGTGGCCGGCTGCACCGCGTCGCCGTAGTGCTCGTTCAGCTCGGCTCGCGTGTAGCAGTGGAGCTGGTCGTAGAGCGGCTTCACCTGCGCCCACAGCCGGTCGAGCAGTGCCGCGAACGCGTCCGGGTCCATGTCGTAACCCGAGCGCCACATCGCGCCGGTGTCGGCGAAGCCGAGCTCGCGGGCCCCGGCGTTGGAGATCTCGACGAAGCGCCGGTAGTCGTCCTGCATCTGCACGCCGACGCGGTGCCAGCTCGTCCACATCTCCTTCAGCAGCTCCGGATCGCGCTCGGTGCCCATCAGCGCCTCGAGGTCGTTGCCGCGGGTCGGCTCGCCCTTGTAGGTGCCCTTGCCCTTGCCGTAGGCCGACTGCATCCGGGTCAGCAGCGTCGACAGCTCCTTGGCCGCGCCCGGCTCGTCGGGGGCGGGCGCGACGAGGCCCTGCCGGAGGATCTCGAGCTTTCGGCGGGTGTCGAAATCGAGGCCTTCGATGTCGATGTAGCGCGCCGCCTGACCCGCGAGCTCGACCCCGAGCTCCGTGAACTCGGCGTTCGACCGCGCCGCGAGGTAGTCCGTGTCGACGTTGATGTACGTGGCGTTCACCCAGGCGGCCCTGGCCGAGTAGACGGACAGGTCGGCCAGCCGCTTCTCGGCATCGGCGACGAACGCGCGCGCATCGGCCGCGGTGGGCGCGGACGGCTCGGCCGCGCCGTCTTCGGAAGGATTCGGCGCGCCGCTCGTCGTGGCGGCGTACGCGATCAGCAGCGCGGCGCCGAACGCGGCCGCGGCGGTCGGGAACTTCATCGATTCGTGCTCCAAGTGAGACGTCGGGTGGGACCTAATCGGGAAAGCGTCCGCGCGTCAAGCGTTTCGGGCAGCCGAGGTCATCCTCGCCCGATGGTTCGCTGCGGAGGCCGAGCACTGCGCCGCGCGGGCGGGTCTCAGGGACAGCATACGGCTTCACCGGATGCCGGCGGCGCGAGTCGGCCGTGCACTTCGCGGGCGGTCCGGTTCGGACCCCGGCCAGATCAGGGCGCTGTTGGTTGCGGCGATGCCGGCGATCGCTGAAGGTGCGGTAAGAAGTCGCTGACGTCCGGGTTTCAGCCGCCAGCAACCCTCCAACCCGTCCGCTCGTTCACACCGTTGCGGCCGGCTTCCGCATCCGTCGCGCGCCGGGGATGCATCATGGCGCGAATCAAATCAACAGCTCGCCTTGATCGAATCGCGAACATCGCCCGAATCGGAATCCGCAACATCGCCCGAATCAAATCGGCGGTGTTCGAGGTACAGCGCCGGATCTCGATTCGCCCCGGGCCTATCGATTGATTCGGGCCATGTTCATTCCGATGCGGGCTGAGGTGGTGGTGCCAAGGCTGGATGGTGCGTGGGATACCCCGCGCGCACCGCCGCCGCACGCCGGGCGCTGCGGTCCACGTCGACACCCGTTCACGAGCGTTGATCAGGGCGATGTTGCGGATCGTAGTCGCGCGCCGATGCACTCGTGTGGCCGGTTCGTACCGCTGAGGCCGCGCTCACGGAAAGCAACGGCTCCCTCAGAAGGCGACCACTGCCTGGAAAGGCAACCACTCCCTCAGTCGGTTCCCTCGCACGGCTACCAGGTGTCGATGTGCGGCCGCTTCTTGCCGTGCCGGGGCGGCGGGGGCGGTGCGCTCTCGAGCGCCATCGTGATCCAGCGCCGGGAGTCG
>DASVDC010000075.1:0-2858 GCA_036381275.1 Pseudomonadales bacterium
GAGCACCTGGACCCGCCGCGGCTGAAGGCGTTCGAGCGCGTGCTGTTCGAGTTCGCGCGGCCCGGCACCGTGGTGCTGACCACGCCGAACCGCGAATACAACGCGAAGTTCGAGACGCTCGCCGCCGGCGCGTTCCGCCACCGCGACCACCGCTTCGAGTGGACGCGTGCGGAGTTCCGCGACTGGGCGGAGCGGGTTGCCGAGCGGTTCGGCTACGCCGTGCGGTTCCTGCCGGTCGGCCCGGAGGACCCGGAGCTCGGCGCGCCGACGCAGATGGGGGTGTTCGACCGTGCGTGAACGTGTGTTCAATCCGAACCTGATCGTCCCCGCGGGGACCGAGGTCGTCGCGCGCGTTGCCGTGCGAACGCTCGGCGGCGAGCGCACGCTGCCCAGGGGCGCCGTCGGCGTCATCGTCGAGGCGCCGCTCGACGCATCGCACCGCTACCGCGTCCGCTTCCCGGATGGCGCGGAAGCGATGCTGCGGCGCCAGGAGCTGGCGATCCTCAAGCACGTGCAGCGCTGGGGGCTGGAGCGCGTGGGCGGCGTGCTCGAAGACTACAATCTGTACGACTTCGTGATCTACCGCTGCGTGCTGGGCTCGCGGGCGTACGGCCTGGCCGACGAAGACTCCGATACGGATCGGCGTGGGATCTACCTGCCGCCCGCAGAGCTACACTGGTCGCTCTACGGCGTGCCGGAGCAACTCGAGAACGGCGAGACCGAGGAGGCGTACTGGGAGCTCCAGAAGTTCCTGACGCTCGCGCTGAAGGCGAACCCGAACATCCTGGAGTGTCTGTACTCGCCGCTCGTCGAGCACGCGACGCCGCTTGCAGAGGAATTGCTCGCCATGCGCGATGCATTCCTGTCACGGCTCGTCTACCAGACGTACAACGGCTACGTGCTCAGCCAGTTCAAGCGGATCGAGCAGCACCGCCGCAACAACGAGGGCGCGATCAAGTGGAAGCACCCGATGCACCTGATCCGGCTGCTGATCGCCGGGATCCGAACGCTGCGCGAGGGCGCGGTACCGGTCCACGTCGGCGAGCATCGCGACGCGCTGCTGAAGATCCGCCGCGGCGAGCTGTCCTGGGACGAGGTGAACGCGTGGCGCCTCCGGCTGCACGCGGAATTCGATGATGCGCTCCGGGAAACCGTCCTTCCCGAGCGGCCAGATTACGAGCGTGCCAACGCGTTCCTGATCCGCGCGCGCCGGTCCATGGTACGGGGGAATTGACGTGATGCTGGACGAGAAGGTTCTGCGGAGCGTGGCCCGTGCGCACCCCTACCCGTTGCTGTTCGCGACGGTCAGTGGCGCGCACCTGTACGGCTTCCCCTCGGCCGACTCGGACTACGATCTGCGCGGCGCGCACGTGCTGCCGGTCCGGGAGCTCATCGGGCTCGAGCGGCCGGAGGAGACGTTGCAGAGCTCGGAGGTCCGGCACGGCGTGGACGTGGACCTGGTCACGCACGACGTCCGAAAGTTCTTCAGACTTCTGCTGCGGCCGAACGGCTACGTGCTCGAGCAGCTCTACTCGCCGCTGGTTGTCGTGTCGACGGCCGGACACCAGGAGCTGCTGCACGTCGCGAGGGGGTGCATCACGCGGCGGCACGTCCGGCACTACCTGGGCTTCGCGCGGAACCAGTGGTCGCTGTTCGAGAAGGAGACTCCGCGACGGGTGAAGCCGCTGCTCTACGTCTATCGCGTGCTGCTCACCGGCACTCATCTCATGCGGACTGGCGAGGTCCAGGCGAATCTGGTACGGCTGAACGAGCACTTCCGGCTGCCGTACATCGCGGAGCTGATCGAACGGAAGGTGTCCGGGGCCGAGCGCGCGACCTTGAAGGGAAGTGACGTGAGCTTCCACCGTCGCGAGTTCGAGCGTCTGTACCAGCAACTCGATGAAGCCGGCCGGGACAGCCCGCTGCCGGAGTTGCCGACGGCGGCCGCGGCGCTCGACGATCTGCTGATCCGGCTCCGGCTCGGGCCGACCTCCGCAGGCGGAAACGAATGAAGCTCACCATCCCCGACCTCTCGCTCGTGCTGCTGATCGGCGCGTCTGGCGCGGGCAAGTCCACGTTCGCCCGCAAGCACTTCGGCCGCTACGAGGTGCTCTCCTCCGACGAGTGCCGCGGCCTGGTCTCGAACGACGAGAACGACCAGGCCGCGACCACCGACGCGTTCGAGGTGCTGCACTACATCGCGGCGAAGCGGCTCGAGCGCGGCCACCTCACGGTCGTGGACGCGACCAACGTGCAGGCGGAGGCGAGGCGGCCGCTGGTCGCGCTCGCGCGCGAGCACGACGTGCTGCCTGTCGCGATCGTGTTCGACCTGCCCGAGCGTGTCTGCCAGGAACGGAACGCCGCGCGGCAGGACCGGGATCTGAAGCCCCACGTGGTGCGCCGGCAGATCGGCGACCTGCGCCGGTCGCTGCGCGGGCTCGGGCGCGAAGGGTTCCGCCACGTATTCGTGCTGCGCTCGGCAGAGGAGGTCGAGGCCGCCGAGATCGTGCGCCAGCCGCTGTGGAACGACCGCCGGGATCTCGGCGGGCCGTTCGACATCATCGGCGACGTGCACGGCTGCCTCGACGAGCTGGTCGCGCTGCTGCGGAAGCTGGGCTACGCGGTCGAGGCCACGACCGGCGCGGACGGCCGGCCGATCTTCGTGGTCGAGCCGCCCCCGGGTCGCACGGCAGTCTTCCTCGGCGACCTGGTCGACGGCGGGCCCGACACGCCAGGCGTGCTGCGGCTGGTCATGGGCATGGTCGAGGCCGGGACCGCACTGTGCGTGCCCGGCAACCACGACGTGAAGCTGGTCAGGGCGCTCGCCGGCCGGAACGTGCAGGTCAAGCACGGGCTCG
>DASVDC010000076.1:0-43925 GCA_036381275.1 Pseudomonadales bacterium
CCTGGGCGTGGCGGTTGCGGGTCTTGAACAGCCAGCCGTACACCTGCTGCCGCGTTTCGGCGCTGTCGGCGAGCAGCGTGCGGAGCTCCGCATCCGGGCTCCGGTACAGCGCGGCCGCGAGCCACAGCTCGAGCGGATGCACCCGGGCGACGAAGCCGCGGTCCGGCAGCGACAGCGCGGCCGTCGAGTGCCGCTCGAGCAGCCCCTCGAGCTCGCGCTCGGTGCGCGGGCCCTGCACCCGCCGCGCGTCGAGCCGCTGCTGCAGCAGCGCCGGCGTCGCGTCCGGCACCACACTCGCCAGCACCGTGGCCACCGACGCAGGCGTCGGCCGCGCCTTCTCGAGCACCCGTTCCAGCACCTGCTCCGGCGCGAGACCCTGGTATTCGCGGTAGAAGCGGCGCAGGAACTCGGCGCCCTCCTGGTCCGCGAACCGGGCGAGGTAGGCTTCCCGCGCCGCCGGATCGAGAACCGTCCCGTCCTGCGCCGGTGCCAGCTCGGCCTGATACGCGGCGACCACGTCCGCCATCATCCGGATGAACACCAGGTTCACCGAGCGATTGAACGCCTCGCGCACGGTGAGCGTCCGGTGATCGTCACGGCGGTCGAAGTTGCCGAACACGTGACGTCCGCCGCCGGTGAAGAACGCGCGCCGCGGGCTCGCCGAGTAGGTCCGCGCCATCGCGGCTTCGAGCAACTCGATCAGGCCGAGGTCGGGTTCGGCCCTGAGGCGCTCCAGCACCCAGCGGCCGAGCGGGTCGGGGCGCTGCACCGCCGCGCGCTGTTCCGGGGTCAGCGCCGCGTAGCGCTCGTACAGGCCCGCGATCACGTGCAGATACGTCACCAGCGTGCGCAGCTTCGCGGTGGAGCCCAGGTCGAGCTTCACGCCCCGGTTGATGTCGAGCGGCCGGTCGGCGTTGTCCGCCTGCACGCGGATCACGTTGGCGCCGTCCACGTGCTCCATCAGCGTGACGCTGTAGATCACCTTGCTCGGATCGGCCTTACCCAGGAGCCCCTCCTCGCGCAGCCCGAGCTCGCGCACGCGCTCGGGATCGTGCAGCGAACGCAGCAGCTCCGTCACCCGGCGCTGGACCGCGCCGTCCACGGTGGTGGTGGCCGACAGGTCCCAGCGATCCAGGTCGTACAGGCTCGGCACGCCCATCAGCTCCATCAGCCGCGCCCGCGCGAAGTACGGCCATTTGCGCTCGGGAAACGGTGCGGGCACCGGCGGCGCGGGCGCACGCCATTCGAGCCGCGCCGCGAGCGCCTGCTCGAGCAGCGTCCCGCCGATCACGCCCTCACGGGCGAGCAGACGCAGGTGCGCATCGGTCAGCGCATCGAGCGCGTCCCGGTCCTGCAGCAGGTAGTAGGACGGCCGGCGCTGCGCGATCAGCAGCGACAGCACCTGACGGTAGGCGAGCGCCGCCGCTTCTTCGTTCGGCTCCGCGAGCAGCGCGTTCACACGCTGGAAGTCCGCGCCGAACCAGGCGTGCAGACCGTTGCCGAGCCCGTGCACCTCGCCGAACCCCGGGGCGGCCGCGAGCGGCACGGTGTTCAGGTACTCGGTGACGATGCGCTGCCGGGTCGCCACCGTGTCCTCGCCGTCGAGGTACGCGCGCAGGCTCGCGGAGACCATCTGCCGGAGCTTCTCGCCCGCCGATTCGGTGCGTCCGCCCGGAGAGTGGTGGTATTTCTCGAGCTGCGTCGCGAGCGTGCTCGCGCCCGGCGTCTTGCGGTCGCGGCCGATCACGTTCATCGCCTTGACCGTCAGCGAGTGCGCCAGACGATCCCACTCCACCGCGGGATTCCGGTACGGGTGGCGATCGTCCAGGAGCTCGCGGTTCTCGATGAACAGCAGGCTGTTGACCACGAGCGGCGGGATCGCCGCGATCTCGGGGTAGCTGCGCGAGGTGTCGACGCCGCGGTGCAGCTCGACGCCGTGGCGGTCGCGCACCACGAGGCCGGCGCCGGACTTGCGCCGGTACGGCGCATAGAGCCCGTGCTCGACCACCCACTCGAGCCGCGGCGACCAGCGCGCCTGCGCCGTTACCTCGAAATCCGCTTCCTCGAGCCGCGGCAGCACCTCCGGCAGGCGGGTATAGCCGAGCCGGGTGTCGGTCTCCCCGGTGACGGGGAACCGCACCGTCCGGCTCGGCCCCGGCTCCACGCGGAATCCGATGTCGTGGGCGAGCGACGCGAGCAGGTGGGCCTGCCGCTCGAACGTGATCAGCTCACGCACCACCACCCAGCCGAGACAGAACGCCACGCCGAACACGCAGACCAGCACGAAGCGCCTGAGCGGCATCGGCGAGGGACGCGCGAGCGCAGTCACAGGACGCTCCCCCGCGGACGGCGGCAACGAGACGGGAATGGTGGGTGTCATGTTCGGCGGTGGCAGGAAGCTGCAGAACAACTCTAATCCAAATTCGCGACAGTGTTCAGCGGTTTCCGGCGTTTCCCACGAAGTCATGCGGAGCGTTACAAATCCCGGGAAATCGCCGCGTGCCGGCGTGCCTAGAATGAGCGCATCCGCCGCCTTGGGGACCGCGCGCGTTGCCCTCCACGCTCGCCTCGACAACCGTTCGGCTGACCGTGCTGCTGATCACGACGCTGGTGTCGCTCGGCGCCGCGCCGGCCCGGCCGATGCCGCCGCCCGCCGGGACCCCTGACGAGGCGGCTACGCCGTTCCCTCGGCCCGAGAAGCTGCGTCCAGCCGTGGCGTTCTGGACGCGCGTCTACAGCGAGGTCGACACCGACGGCGGACTGATCCACGACGCCCGCTACCTCGACGTGGTCTACGAGGTGGTCCGATTCCCGCCCGGCACGAGCCCGCGCACGCAGCGCGCGCGCATCGACGCGGCGACGGCGCGCTACCGGAAGATCCTCGAGGGGCTGGCCGCGGCGCCGTCCGCGCCGCCGGCGGATGCCGAGGCCGCCCGCGTCGCGGCGCTGTGGAAGGCACACGGCGCCAAGGCGCTGGCGGAGGCCACCGGACGCGTGCGCTTTCAGCGCGGCCAGGCGGATCGCTTCCGCGCCGGGCTCGCGCGCTCCGGCGCCTGGCGGGCGTTCATCGCCGAGACGCTGCGCGAAGCCGGTGTACCGGAAGCGCTCGCCGCGCTGCCCCACGTCGAATCGTCGTTCGATCCCACCGCCCGCTCGCACGCCGATGCTCGCGGGCTCTGGCAGTTCACCGTCTCGACCGGCCGGCGATACATGCAGATCGACCACGTGGTGGACGAGCGGCTCGACCCGTGGCTCTCGAGCCGTGCGGCGGCGCAGCTCCTGCGTCACAACTACGAGGTCACCGGGAGCTGGCCGCTCGCGATCACCGCCTACAACCACGGGCTCGCCGGGATGCGCCGCGCCGTCGAGCAGCTCGGTACGAAAGACATCGGCACGATCGCGTGGGACTATCGCGGACGCGCGTTCGGCTTCGCGTCGCGCAACTTCTACGCGGCGTTCCTCGCCGCCGTCGACGTGGAAGCGCGGGCGGAAGAGCTGTTCGGCCCGATCCGGCCGGAACGACCGCCGGCGCTGCAGGAGGTGATTCCCGACGACTACCTGGACGTGACCACGCTCGCCAAGGCACTCGGCGTCGAGTCCGACGTGCTGCGGCGCTACAACCCGGCGGTGCTGGCACCGGTCTGGAACGGCACGAAGCGCTGGCCGCGCGGGCTGCCGGTGCGGTTGCCGGCCCGTCACGGCGCCGACGAGCTCACCCAGGCGCTGGCGGCGATTCCCGCCGAGCTGCGCTACGCCGAGCAGATTCCCGACCAGTTCCATCGCGTCGCGCGCGGCGAGGCGCTGTCGCTGATCGCGGCGCGCTACGGCACCACCGTTCGGGAGCTGGCGGCGCTGAACGGGCTGCGCGATCCCCATCGCGTACGGGCCGGCAGCGTGTTGCGCCTGCCCGGTGCACCGGCCGCGGAGGCCGAAGCGCAGGTGGCCGCGCTGGAGCTGCCGGAACCCGCCGCGCAGCCGACCGCCGATGCGCTGGTGATGGAGCTCGCGAGCGAGCTCGCGATGCGCACTGCGTCGCCCCCATCCGACGGCGAGCCCGCGGCCGAGGTGATGAGCATGTCCACCGGACTCGGCGCCGACCCGAGCGACCTCGAGGTGGACGCGAACGGCCGGATCGAGATCCAGCCGCTCGAGACCCTCGGCCACTACGCCGAGTGGCTCGGGGTCAGCGTGGCGAAGCTGCGCAGTCACAACGGCCTGAAAACCAACGCCCCGCTGGTCGTGGGCCGGCGGCTGAAGGTGGACGTCCCCGGCGGCGATCCGGCGCTGTTCGAGGCACGGCGCCGCGACTACCACCGGCTGCTGCAGGAGACGTTCTTCGCCCGCTTCCACATCACCGGAACCCGCGAGCACCGGGTCCGCAAGGGGGAGTCGCTATGGCTGCTGACGCGCCGCTACCCCACGGTGCCGATGTGGCTGATGCGGCAATACAATCCCGACGTGAACTTCGCCGCGCTGCAGCCCGGGATGGTGGTGGCGGTTCCGGTGTTGGCCCCTGCGGACGCGACCGCGGACGGCTGAGCGCGGGCGCCTTCAGCACGCCGGTCGGCGCACCGCCGCCGCCCTCAACCGGAGACGGTCAGTACCACCTTGCCGACGGTCTCGTTGCTCTCGACCAGCGCGTGAGCGCGCTCGGCTTCCTCGATCGGCACCACCTCGTCGACCACCGGTACGATCGCGCCGGATTCGAACAGCGGCCAGACCCGCGCCTTCAGCGCGTCCATCACGGCCGCTTTCTCGCCGATCGGCCTCGCCCGCAGCGTCGAGCCGATCACCCGCAGGCGCTTCATCATCAGCAGGCCCAGGTTCGCCTCCGCGCGCGCGCCGCCCATCAGCCCGATCAGCACGAGCCGCCCGCCCGGCGCCAGGCACTGCAGGTTCTGCTGCAGATACGCGCCGCCGACCGGATCGAGGATCACGTCGACGCCGGCGCCGTCGCTCCAGACGCGCACCGGCTCTTCGAAGCCGCCGGCGTGCCGGTTGACGCCGCCGTCGGCGCCGAGCGCGACGCAGCGCTCGATCTTGTCCTGACTGCCGGCGGTGACGAAGCACGGGTTGTGGAACGCGCGGCAGAGCTGGATCGCCGCGGTGCCGACGCCGCTCGCGCCGGCGTGCAGCAGCACCCGCTCGCCGGTGCGCAGCGCCGCCTCCATGTACAGGTTCAGGTAGGCGGTGGCGAACACTTCCGGAATCGCGGCCGCCTGCACCGCATCGAATCCCTCGGGCACCTTCAGCACCTGACCGGCCGGCACCACCACCTGCTCGGCATAACCGCCGCCCGCGAGCAGCGCGCAGACCCGGTCGCCGGGGCGCACGCGAGTGACACCCTCATCCACCTCGAGCACCTCGCCGGCGCACTCGAGCCCGAGAATCTCGCTGGCGCCGGGCGGCGGCGGGTAACGGCCGGCGCGTTGCGCCAGGTCGGCGCGGTTCACCGCAGTGGCCGCGACGCGAATGCGCACCTGGCCCGGGCCGAGGGCCGGGTCCGGCGCATCGGTCCAGCGCAGGCGGTCGTCGTCGATCAGGATCGCTTTCATGGTCGACTCCGCGTTACCAGGTCATGCGCATCTTCACGCCGCGATCGTGCAGATAGCGCTTCAGCTCGCTCACCCGATAGTCGCCGTAGTGCACCATCGAGGCCACCAGCGCCGCGTCGGCTTTGCCCTCGGTCAGCACGTCGTACAGATGCTCGGGCTTGCCGGCGCCGCCGCTCGCCACCACCGGGATGCGCACCGCCTCCGACAGCATCGCGGTCAGCGTCAGCTCGTAGCCTTCGCGGGTGCCGTCGGCGTCGATCGAGTTCACCACCAGCTCACCGGCACCGAGCCGCTCGCCCTCGAGCGCCCAGGCGAGCGCATCGCGGCCGGTGCGCGTGCGCCCGCCGTTGATCACGATCTCGTAGCCGGTCGGGCACGCGTCGCTCGGCGGAACGCGCAGCACGTCCATCGACAGCACGACGTTCTGGTTGCCGATCGCATCCGCGATCTCGGCGATCAGCGCCGGCCGCTGCACCGCCGCCGTGTTCACGTTGATCTTCTCGGCACCGGCGAGGCGCAGATCGGTCGCGTCCGCGACGGTGCGAACGCCGCCCCCGACCGACAGCGGAATGAACACCTGCGCGGCCACCGCCTCGACCACGTCGAGCATGATGCGGCGTTTGTCGCTCGACGCGGTGATGTCGTAGAACACCAGCTCGTCGAGGCCGTCGAGGTAGTACTCGCGCGCTTTCTCCACCGGGTCGCCGATGTCCTTCGTGTCGACGAACTTCACGCTCTTGGCGAGCCGGCCGTCCCGCACGTCGAGGCACGCGATCAGGCGTTTGCTCAGCATCGGCCGCTCCACCCGGCGAAGCGCGCCAGGATGTCGAGCCCGACGCGGCCGCTCTTCTCCGGGTGGCACTGCATGCCGAAGAAGTTGTCGCGGCCGATCGCGCAGGCGAATTCGATCTCGTAGTCGGTCACCGCGTAGACGTCCTCCGGACGGGCCGGGTCGGGATAGTAGGCGTGCACG
Source organism: Pseudomonadales bacterium (assembly GCA_036381275.1). Classification (GTDB taxonomy): domain Bacteria; phylum Pseudomonadota; class Gammaproteobacteria; order Pseudomonadales; family Azotimanducaceae; genus UBA7803. The sequence continues at coordinate 6,529 of DASVDC010000076.1, forward strand.
AAGTAGCACTCGTCGCCCGGGCGCAGACCGGCGAGCAGCGGGTGCGGCTTCACCACCCGCACCTCGTTCCAGCCCATGTGCGGCACCTTCAGATCGCGCCGCTCGAAACGGAAGCGGCGTACCTCACCCGGGATCAGGTCGAGCGTGGGCTGGTCGTTCTCCTCGGAATGCGTCAGCGAGATCTGCATGCCGAGGCAGATGCCGAGCATCGGCGTGCCGCCGCGCACGGCCTCTTTCAGCGCCTCGTCCAGGCCGCGCGCGCGGAGGCTCCGCATCGCGCTGCCGGCGGCGCCGACGCCGGGAAAGATGATGCGGCCGGCGCGCCGCACCCGGTCCGGATCGGCGGTGATCTCGGCATCGAGACCGACCTCGCGGCAGGCACGCTGCACGCTGCGCAGGTTGCCGGCGTCGTAGTCGATGATCACGGTCACGCCGTGCTCCGAATGACATCGCGAAGGAGCGCGGATACTATCGGATTCGATGGCACGCGGCATCCTCCTGGTCAACCTCGGCTCCCCCGCCTCGTGCAGCATCGCCGACGTGCGCCGCTACCTCGACGAGTTCCTGATGGACCCGCGGGTCCTGGACGTGCCGTGGCCGATCCGCCGCGCGATCGTCTCCACCACGATTCTGCCGTTCCGTCCCCGGCGCAGCGCCGAGGCCTACCGCCGGATCTGGGACCACGCCGGCCCCGGCACCGGCTCCCCACTGCTCCACTACAGCGGGCGGCTCTGCGACGCGCTGCAGCGCGAGCTGCCCTGGCCGGTCGAGCTCGCGATGCGCTACGGCGAGCCGGCGCTCGACGACGCGATCGAGCGGCTCGCCGCCGAGCAGGTCGACGAGCTGCTGCTGGTGCCGCTCTATCCCCAGTTCGCCGACTCGACCTGCAGCACCACGGTGCACGCGGTGACCGGCAAGGTGCGCGGACGGATGAAGCTGCACGTGCTGCCGCCGTTCTACGCCCGCGAGGACTACGTCGCGGCGCTCGCCGCCTCGGTGCGCGAGCACCTGCCCGAGCGGTGGGATCGTCTGCTGCTCAGCTACCACGGTCTGCCGGAGCGGCACCTGACCCGCGCGGATCCGACCGGTAAGCACTGCCTGCAGTCCCCCGACTGCTGCACCACGCCCTCGCCCGCCCACGCGACCTGCTACCGGCATCAGTGCCTGCGCACGTCGGAGCGGCTGGCGCAGGCGCTCGGGATCGAGCCCGCGCAGTATGCGGTGAGCTTCCAGTCCCGCCTCGGCCGGCTGCCCTGGCTGACGCCCTACACCGACCAGACGCTCGCGGCGCTGCCGTCCGAGGGGGTGCGTGACCTGGTCGTGGCCTGCCCCGCGTTCGTCGCCGACAACCTCGAGACGCTGGAGGAGATCGGCATCACCGGCCGGGAGACGTTTCTCGCGGCCGGCGGCGAGAGTTTCACGCTGGTGCCGTGCCTGAACGATCGGCCGGACTGGGTCGCGGCGCTGGCGGGGTGGTGCCGGGAGATCCTCGGATAGCGTCCTGTGGGAGCGGCTTCCAGCCGCGAACCGGTGGAGATCGCGGTCTGGAGGCCGCTCCTACGAAACCGATTCGCGGCCGAAGGCCGCTCCCACGGACGATTCGCGGCCGGAGGCCGCTCCACAGGCTCGGGGCGGCTCAGGCGGCGGCGACCTCGAAGCCGGGCGACGGGAAGTGCACCAGCAGCGGGCCGGTCTCCGGCGTCTCGCGCTCGATGATCACCTCGTCGGGCGACCAGGCCGCGAGCCGCCCGGCGACCGGGATCTTGCCGTAGTCCACCGGCGTGACCGTGACCGGCTGGCCGAGCGCGAAACCCTCGGGCAGATCGTTCTCGAGCTCCGGCAGCACCGGCGTCGCGTCGCGGGCCGCCGCGAGGGCCGCTTCGCCCGACGACTCCGTCACCTGTCCGTGGCCGAACGACTCCATCCGCGCCATCCACGCGAGCACCGCCGGATACCGGTCGAGCAGCGCTCCGTTGACCGGGTTGTTGCGCAGGAACCAGAGGCAGTGGTAGAGGGAGAAATCGGCGACGCTCGGCGCGTCACCGAACAGGAACGCTCCGCCGAGGCTGCGGTCGAGTTCCGTCAGATGCGCACGCGCGTAGGCGGCAGCCGCCTCGGGCGTGAAGCTCGTGATCGACGCGCCCTGGGAGAGCTCCGCACGGTCCTTGCGGAATGCCTCGACCTCGTGCGCGGGCAGGCGGCCCATGGTCGCGGCCAGCGCCGCGGGCGAGAAGTTCAGCGCGACCGTGACCTGGAACAGGTGCGTGTCGGCCCAGTCGGCGACGCGCTGCGCGGTGAAGCCGCGCTGCAGCAGCGTGCGGTTGCCGCTGTGGCGGACCAAGCCCGGCACGATCACCCGCGTGTCGCAGAACACGTTGGCGCCGATCTGCAGCACCGGCGTGCGCCGGTAGCCGCCGGAGAGCGGCATCAGCAGCGGCCGCGGCATGATGCTCGGGATGATCACCGAGTTCCACGGCACGCCGAGGTAGCCGAGCAGCAGCCGGATCTTCTCGGAGAACAGCGACGGCGGGTAGTGGTGCAGGAACACGCTCATGGGGACCCCTCTCAGACGGTCTCCGCCCATTCTGACACGAGCCGGTAGAAGTTCTGCACCAGCGGCTGCGAGAACATCGATTTGCGGGCGACGAAGCGCACCGGCCGGTGCAGGCCGGCCTCACGCAGCCCGATCCAGTCGTCCGGGCGCACCCCGAGGGTACGCGCAACGCCCTCCGGCACGAGGCCGTGGCCGAAACCGGCGAGCGCCATCTGCGCGACCGAGAAGAACGACTCGAGCGACACCCGGCGGTGCAGCTTCAGCCGCCGCATGTCCTCCTCGATCGAGCGCCACGCGCCGGAGCGCGATTCGATGGTGATCACGTCCAGCTCCTGGCCGATCTCGTAGTCGAGCGGCTCGAGCCCGGACGGCAGGATGACCATCGCCTCGCGGCGGATCACCTCGCTCTGCAGGTCGGTATCGGCGTCCGGGGAGCCGGTGCAGATGCCGACCATGTACTCGCCGGAACGGATCCGGTCGAGCACGATCGGCGAGCGCTGCGCGTGGAAGGTGAACTCCACCTCCGGCATCCGCTTCTGCACCTTCGCGAACAGCCGCGGGCCCCAGCTCGCCAGGATCGCTTCGGACACCCCCATGATGATCTTGCCGCGGCGCAGCGCGTTGTCCTCGAGGAACACGCTGCGCAGCTCCGAGATCAGCGGGGTCACCTTCTCCACCAGCCGCGTGCCGTGGTGCGTCAGCACCACCCGCCGGCCGTGCCGCTCGATCAGCTCCCGGTCGTAGAATCGCTCCAGCGCGGCGATGCGCTTGCTCACGGCCGACTGCGAGATCTTCAGCACCGTGGCGGTTTCCATCATGGTGCCCGTCTTCGACAAGGTCACCAACGTCTCGAGATTCTCGATCATCTGACTCATTCCAATCGCACAAGAATGATAGCCGACCGAGTCGTTTTGTTCTTCATCGCCGTTCGCCCAGATCGCTCCGGTGGATCTCCCGTCCGGCCGGCTCTACGCTATCCGTCCCTGCCGGCGGCGGTCGTGAGCTCCCGATGAACGTGCTGCACAGCCTGATCTGCGCGCTGCTCCTGGCCGTCCCGGCCGCGGGCCTCGCGGAGGACCTCCGGGTGAGCGGCCAGCGGCTGTTCCTCGCGGTGCAGGTCGGAGGGGTGGATGTCGAAGCGCTGCTCGACTCCGGCGCCGAGATGACGCTGATCGACACGGCGTTGGCCGAGCGCCTCGGCCTCGAGCTGACCGGTCACGAAACGGCGCGAGGCACCGGCGGAGAGCAGCCCGCGCGCTTCGCGACCGGCGTCGATTTCGCCGTCGCCGGCGTCGAGCTCCAGGACCGGACGGTCGCCGTGCTCGACCTCTCCGACGTCTCCCGCCGGCTGATCGGTGAGCCGCTCGCGATGGTGCTCGGCCGCGAGCTGTTCGACGCCGGTCGCTTCCGGCTCGATGTCGAGGGCGGCCGGATCGAGCGGGTCCGGGACGACGATCCGCCCGCGGGTAGCGTGCTGCCGCTCCGGGAGCATGCCGGCATCCGACAGATCCCGGTGATCATCGAAGGCATCGGCACCTGGGCGGACTTCGATCTCGGCAACGGCAGCGAAATGATGCTCGGCCGTGGGTTCACCGAACGCCATGGCTGGCTCACCCCCGAACGGCACGCCGGCCGCGCACCCGGCGGCGGCCTCGGCGGCGAAGTGCTGCGCGATCTGGTGCGTCTCACGTCCGTGCGAATCGCCGGTATCGAGGTCGGGCCGGTGATCGCGGCCGTGGACGCCACCGGCCACGCATCCGATGCCAACGTCGGCGTGGCACACCTGCGCCGCTTCGTGATGACGATCGATTTTCCCGGCGAGCGCATCTGGCTCACGCCGAGGGACGCCGCCGACCCCGCCGCGAATTAGAACCGTCCAGACTACGAACGTTTCCGAAAAGTCGCTTTCCTCACGAGCGCGTCTTCTTCATCCTGCGCGCCATGCTGGTGAACGTGATCATCCTGATCAGCGTGCTGCTGACGGCGGTGCTCTCCGGCGTGCTCGGCATGGCCGGCGGCATGATCCTGATGGCGATCCTCGTCGTCGCGGTGCCGGTGTCGACCGCGATGATGCTGCACGGCGCGGTGCAGGCGATGTCGAACGGCTCGCGCACGCTGTTCCTGTGGCAGCACGTGCAGTGGCGGATTCTGCCGCCGTATCTGCTCGGCGCCGCGATCGCCGTGGCCGGGTTCGCCGCCGTCACGCTGGTGCCGGACGCCGGCGTCGTGCTGATGCTCGTCGGCGCGATGCCGTTCGTCGCCCGCTTCACGCCGCGGCTGAACGCGCTCGACATGAACCACGTACCGACGGCTGTGGTCTGCGGCGCGGTGGTGACGGCAGCTCAGCTCCTCGCCGGTGCTTCGGGCCCGTTGCTCGACATGTTCTACCTGAACACCACGCTGACGCGGCATCAGATCGTCGCCAGCAAGGCGATCACCCAGACGATCGGCCACCTGCTGAAGCTCGGCTACTACGGCTTGCTGGTCGGAACCACCGACGCCGTGCCGTGGTGGCTGTTCCCGCTCGCGATGCTGACCGCGGTTGCCGGAACGCGGATCGGCACCCGGCTGCTCGATCGGCTGGCCGACGAGACCTTCCGGCGGGTGAGCGGCTGGTTCATTCTCGCGATCGCCGGTGCCTGCCTCGTGCAGGGAGCGAGGACGTTGATCTGAGCCGGACGACCGGCCCTGCCGGCGTCAGCGCTGAAAAAACAGGCACGTGTATATCGCCGGCTCCGCCGGATCGACTGCATCAACGGGGAGGCAATGCCACCATGTATCGGGTCTCTCCAGTTGCGCATAGACTGGGCTGGCATGGCAATCGCCAGCTCGGCCAGCCAATTCACAGTGGGGAGCAGGAGCAATGCGAAAGCTGCACGGCCCGGCCACTTCACCGTTCGTGCGCAAGACGTGGATTGCGCTGAAGGAGAAAGGCATCCCGTTCGAGCATCGTCAGCTCGACCCGCTGAACAAATCGCCGCGGTTCCTCGCGATGAACCCGCTCGGCCGGGTGCCCATCCTGGAGGAAGAAGACGGCACCTTCATCCCGGACTCTTCCGCCATCTGCGACTATCTCGAGCACATTCAGCCCGAGCCCCCGCTCTATCCGGAGGATCCCCGGGAGCGGGCACGGGCGCTCTGGCTCGAAGAGTACGGCGACACGCTGCTGACCCAAGTCTGCGCGAGGGTGTTCTGGATGCAGATCATCATCCCCGTGCGCACCGGCACGGCGGTGAACGAGGCGGAGGTCGCGGCGTTCGTGAACGAGAACTTTCCCCCGGCGCTCGACTACCTGGAAAAGATCGCCCCGGACGGCGACGGAATCGTCGGCGGCCGCTTCGGCATTGCCGATATCTCTCTGGCGTCGCCGCTGCGGCTGCTGGACCTGGCCGGCGCGCCGCTCGACGCCGCCCGCTGGCCGCGGCTGGAAGCGTACTACCGCCGCATCATCACGCGGCCATCGGCCCGCAGCATCCACGAGGAAGAGGCTGCGGCAACCGAAGTGTTCCGCACGACCGGTAATGCGCCCACGTGACCGGCAGACGCTGCAGCGATGCCGCAGCGCGGCCGCGATCCGGAACCCAGATCGCGGCCGCAAGGCTCCTCCCGCAGAGAACGAGCGTCAGACCGGCTTCACGACGAACAGCAGGTCGCCGGCGTTGACCTGCTGGCCCGACGCCATGTTGATCCGAGTAACCTCGTACTCGCGGTCCTCGTACAGTGTGCCGTCGCCGTTGAAATCCGCCAGCTTCAGCGGCGTGAAGATCTTCATCGCCTCGAGCTGACACAGCGTGTGGCGGATCGAGATGCGATCGCCCACCGCCACGTACTCGGGCTCGGTCGGGGCCGGCGTGCTGTAGAAGATCGCGGCCGCGGGCGCCAGCACCTTCAGCTCGTTGCTGCCGTCGATGCGGATGCTGTCGGCGTCGATACCCGCCGACATCTCGCCGGCCGCCGCTTCGATGTCGTGGATCAGCGCATCGGCATCGATGCGCTCGAGGAATCGCGGCAGATAGTTGGTGTCGTAGTCGCCCCGACGGAAGGTCTCGTCCGCGAGGATCCGGCGCAGCAGCGGGATGTTGGTGCAGATGCCGGTGATCCGGACCCGGTCGAGGTAGTCGCGCAGCTTCGCGATGGCGGCCTCGCGGTTCGCCGCGTGCACGATCACCTGGGCCACCATGCTGTCGTAGTACGGTGAGACGAACTTGCCCGGGCCGACCGCCGGGATCACCTCGACCCCCGGCTCCTCGGGGAAATCGCACTCCTTGACCTCCCCGGGATGCGGCTTGAACACCAGCTCGCCGTTCGAGTTCTGGTGCACACGCTCGGCGTTCACCCGCGCTTCGATCGCGTAGCCGTCGTTGCGGATCTCGAGGTTGGCGATCGACTGGCCGGACGCGATGCGGAACTGCTGACTGACGATGTCGACCTTGGAGACCCACTCCGTCACCGGATGCTCGACCTGCAGCCGCGTATTCATCTCCATGAAGTACACGGCCCGGGCATCGAGGTCGAAGATGAACTCCACGGTGCCGGCGCCGACGTAGTCGACTTCCTCGGCGAGTGCCGCCGTGTACTGCATCACCTTCTCGCGCAGCTCGTCCGTCAGCAGCGTCGAGTCCGATTCCTCGAACACCTTCTGCTTGTTGCGCTGGACGCTGCAGTCCCGCAGGCCCAGCACCCTGGTGTTGCCGTGGGTGTCGCGCAGGAGCTGCGCCTCGATGTGGCGCAGCCGCGTCACGTACTTCTCGAGGTAGACGTCACCGTTGCCGAACGCGCTGCGCGCCTCGGCGGTCACCCGGTGGAACAGCTCGTGGAACTGGTCGGGCGACTCGACCACCTGAATGCCCTTGCCGCCGCCGCCGTGCACGGCCTTGATCAGCACCGGATAGCCGATCTGCTCGGCCACCTGGGCGGCCCGATCGACGTCCGTCAGGATCCCGTGGCTGCCCGGCACCACCGGCACGCCGAGCCGGATCGCGGTGTTGATCGCGTTCGACTTGTTGCCCATGGTGTCCATGCTGGACACCGGCGGGCCGATGAAGTTGATGCCGTGCGAGCGCACCAGCTCGGCGAACTGCGCGTTCTCCGACAGGAAGCCGATGCCCGGGTGCAGCGAGTCGACCCCTTCGTGCTCGGCGACCCGCAGCACGCTGAGCGCGTTCAGATAGCTCTCGTCCGGGGTGTTGCCGCCGATGCAGACCAGCGTGTCGCGCGGCAGCAGCATGTCCACCGCCACGGACTCCATGTCCGGGTCCGACTGCACCAGCACCACCTCGATGTTGTTCTTCTGCGCGATGCGGATCAGCTTCACCGCGGTGCAGCCGCGCGCGTGGATCAGCGTGCGGCGCACCGGCCGAACCAGATCCTTCGGCGTGTAGCGCGGGCGGTGCGCCACCACCACCGGCCGTGCCTGGCTCAGGATGCCGGCCAGCACCCGCTGCACCACGTCCTCGACCGTCTCCTGAGGCACCGGAATCTCCGGGTCGATCCGCCGCAGCTCCTCGTCGAGGCCCTTGAGGAACGGATGCGTCACCAGCCCCTGCATCGAGCCCGGTACGAGCGAGAGGTAGTTCGACAGGATCGAGTTCAGCGGCAGGTTCGACGGCACCACGATCTGCCCGGCGAACGGCATGCTGGTACCCGAGAAGTAGTAGGTCTGCGCGAGCGGGTGCGTGACGAAGCTCGCCTGCGCGCCGCCGGTGCAGTCGCCGAAGCCGAACATGATCACCGGCAGCGCGTGGTCCCGTACGAAGCGGGTGATGCGGTCGTTCACCGCCGCCATCGAAAACAGCGCCCCGGCGCCCTCCTTGGTCTGCATGCCGCCGGAGGAGATGAAGCACACCACGGGCAGGTGCTGCTCGGCGCACTCCACCAGGAGGCGACAGAATTTCTCGGCGCTCGCCATGTCGAACGAGCCCGCCTGGAACTGGACGTTCGAGATCACGGCGCCGACCCGCGTGCCGCCGTTGATGTTCTTCAGCTCGCCGATGCCGGTGATGATGCCGCAGGGCGCGATGTTCTTCTTCAGCGCGCTCTCGATGGACAGCCGGAAGCCGGGGAACTCGCACGGGTCGGAGCTGATCAGCTCGTCGAACTTCTCCTCGAACCCCGCGAAGAAGCGCTCGACGAAGTCCTCCGGCGTGATCGTGCGCTCGTTCTTGAAGCGCCGCAGCACGTTCTGGATCAGGAGGTCGCGGTAGGCGATGTTCAGCCGGTTCCAGAAGTCCTTGCGTCGGCCGATGTTCTTCGGCGAGATGCGGCCCTGGTACGACTTCCCTTCCTGCTCGGACTGGATGAACGAGTACAGCAGCGCATCGAACAGATGCGTCACCACCACGAACAGCGTATCCGACAGGTGCGGGAAGCTGGCCTTCTTCCATTCCTCCACCGAGCGGAAGAAGTCGGTGTTCTTCGGCAGCCGCATCGCGCGCAGGTACCAGCGGTTGAACTGCTGGCGCAGCCGCGCCGCGAGCTCCTCCGTGCCGAGCTCCTCCGGCACGCGGCCGAGGGTGACCCCCTGCGCGGCGAGGTTCAGCGTGGTGTCGAGCAGCCGCGCCAGCGATTCCTTCGACAGGGCCTGCTTGGCCTGCGCCTCCTCGGCGATGCTGTCGAGGTTCGCGATGATCTGGTCGTACACCGAGTCGAACAGCAGCAGGTTCTCGCACTCGGTGATGAAGTCGCGGCGCAGATCGTCGGCCACCAGCACGTCGAGCACCGTCATGTCGCTGAACGGCACCGGCGTCGCCTCGGTGCGCGGCGGCGCGATGAACTCGCCGAACCGATCCACCAGGATCGCCCGGTTCACGGCGATGTCGGACGCCTTCGCCGCGACCTGCTCGCGGGCCCGGGGACCCACCTCCTCGCCGAGCCGCCCGGCGAGCGAGCGGCCGGTGATCACCAGATTCAGCTCGTTGGTGAGCTGGTTCGAGAGGTAGACCTCGGACTTCTCCTCGATGCCGGACTTGCGCAGGAGCTTGCGCCCTTCGTGGCTGAAGCGCTGACGCAGCTCGGGCAGCAGCTTCGTATCGTCCGCCAGCGCGAGCGCGAGCCCGCGCGGGTTGGAGATGTCCTCGACCCGCAGGATCTGGCGGATGTCCTCGTGGTGCTGCAGAAAGCCGCGCAGCGCCCGCAGGTTGCCGACCGCATCGCCCTTCCAGCGGTTGTAGAGGAACACGCCGACCGCGGTCAGCAGCCCCGAGCGGGCGTCCTCGTAGTTCTTCTTCGGCTCACCGAAGATGAGCTGGGCGATACGGCCCCGTTCGTCGTGAACCGCCTGTTTCTTCTCGTTGTAGTTCTTCCAGGCGCGCGAGAGCATGTCGTCGTAGACGATCCGGTCCGGGTCCTGCACCCAGCGCAGGAACGTCTGCCGGCGCTCGAGATCGGCCCGCACGTCGAGCTCGCCCTTCGGCAGCTCCTGGTCGGCCAGACGTCCGTACTGGCTCTTGCTCGTCGCCTTGATGCGCTGGCGCACCTTCAGGTAGCGCAGATACCGGTACGCCACGCCGAACACGTTCAGGTATTCCGTGGGCGTGCGCGTGACCTTCATCGACGCCGTCGCCTGCATGGACTTGAGCTGCTCCGACGGATTCAGATAGCGCTGCAGGCTCATCCGGTAGTGGTCGAGGATGTAGGGGTTCTCGGCGACGAACTCCTTCACCTTTTCCTCGACCCGGAGCAGGCTCGCGACGATCGCCGAGCGGAAGTTCTCGAGCTTCTCGCCGGTCTCGCCGGGCGCGTAGTCGATCACGCCGTCGATGTTGCCCTGCACGTAGAGCTCGAACGGCGACAGCCCGACGTACTTCGCGCACTCCTGCCACGACAGGTTCAGCCGCCGTGCGATGCTGGCGAGACCGCGGGGCTGGATCGTGCTGAACACGCCGTCGCGCACCGACAGGATCATGTTGCTCGCCGCGAGCGGAATCGCGCCGCCCGAGTAGCCGAGCCCGAACACGATGCCGACGTTCGGCACGTCGACGTTGCTCATCTCGGCGATCAGCCGCGAGATGCTGTGCGCCTGGTTGTTGCGGTTGGCCTCCTCACCGGCGTCGGCGCCCGGCGTGTCCATCAGCGTGACGATCGGCATCGCCCGCTGGGAGTACATCTGGATGCGCCGTGCCGCGGCGAGGTGGTGCTCCGGCATCCAGACGCCGTTCTTCACCGCCCGGTTCTGGGCGATGAAGCCGACGACGCGCTGGATGCCGTCGAAGTCCATCTCGAGCGTCGCGGCGTAGAACGGCCCGTTGGATTCCTCCTCCACGACGCGCCCGAGCTGACAGATCACTTCCGGCGCGGCGGTGCGGCCGGGGTCCTCCGCGCGGGCGACCACGGCTTCGATGTAGGAGTCGACGTCGAGCTTGGCCAGGCGGTCGCGCTGGCGCAGGATCTCGCGCTCGCCGAGCAGCCCCGGCAGCGGCTCCTCGACGTCCGCAGCCGGAAACAGGGAAAAATCCTTCGCGAGGCTCTCGGCGATCAGATAGAGCCGATCTCCTTCCACGAGCTGTTTGTCCACGGCGACCACTGGTCCAGTGTAAGATCGGCGGTACTCTAGCCAGTTGACCTGGCTCACGCAAACACACTTGTGCGTAAGTGTGCGATTTTGCTGAGAAAACCACAGGGCCGTCATGACCGATTCCAGTAAGGAGCCGATCTCGCTCGCGATTGCCGTGCTGACCGTCTCGGATTCGCGCACCGCCGCGACCGACACCTCCGGCGATCTGCTGGTCGAGCTGCTCGAGCGCGACGGGCACCGGCTCGCCGATCGCGCGCTCGTACCCGACGACGTCTACCGGATCCGCGCGGTGGTATCGGCCTGGATCGCCGATCCCGCGGTGGACGTGATCGTCTCCACCGGCGGAACCGGCTTCACCGGCCGCGACAGCACGCCGGAAGCGCTGCTGCCGCTGTTCGACAAGACCATCGTCGGCTTCGGTGAGCTGTTCCGACAGGTGTCTTACCAGGAGATCGGCGCCTCCACGATCCAGTCCCGGGCAGTGGGCGGCCTCGCGAACGCCACGTTGATCTTCGCGTTGCCGGGCTCGGGCAACGCGGTTCGCACCGGCTGGGAGAAGATCCTCCACCAGCAGCTCGACTCCCGATTCCGGCCCTGCAACCTCGTCGAGCTGATTCCGCGCTTCAGGGAAACTTGAAGGCTCTGTTGGAGCTGACCGCTCCCACAAGGCCGGACGCCGGTTCAGTTGCGCACCCCGGCGCGGGTAGAATGCGCCGACTTCGGACCCACGGAAAATTCAGCATGACCAGCCACGTCTACGTCCTCGGCGCCGCCCGCACGCCCATCGGCAGCTTTCTCGGCAGCCTCAGCGCGCTGACGGCGCCCGATCTCGGGGCACATGCCGTAAGGGCTGCGCTCACCGCCAGCGGCGTCGCCCCGGACGCGGTGGACGAGGTGATCCTCGGCAACGTGATCAGCGCCGGACTGAAACAGGCCCCGGCGCGTCAGGCCATGCGCAAGGCGGGCCTGCCGGATGCCTGCGGCGCCACCACGGTGAACAAGGTCTGCGGCTCGGGCATGAAGGCCACGATGCTGGCCAGCGATCTGATTCGGGTCGGCAGCGCCCGCGTGGTCGTCTCCGGCGGGATGGAGAGCATGAGCAACGCCCCCTATCTGCTTGCCCGGGCGCGTTCGGGGCTGCGCATGGGTCACACCGATCTGAAGGATGCGATGTTCTTCGACGGCCTGGAGGACGCCGAGACGGGCGCTACGATGGGCACGTTCGCACAGAGCACGGCGGATGCCTACCAGCTCACCCGCGAAGCGCAGGACGCCTTCGCGGTGCGGTCGGTGGAGCGGGCGCGCGCCGCGATGGCATCGGGCGCCCTCGCCAGCGAGATCGCGCCGATCGCGGTGAACGGCAGCACCGTCACGGACGACGAGCAGCCGCAACGCGCGCGCATCGAGCGGATCCCGCAGCTTCGGCCCGCGTTCAAGGCCGACGGAACCATCACCGCCGCGAACTCGAGCTCGATCTCGGACGGCGCCTCGGCGCTGGTGCTCGGCGGTGACGAGGCAGCGCGAACGGCAGAGCCTCTCGCGCGCGTGGTGGGCCATGCCACCCACTCGCGTCACCCGAGCGAATTCACCATTGCGCCGGTGGGCGCCATTCGCAAGCTCCTCGACCAGCTCGGCTGGAACGTAGAGACCGTCGATCTGTTCGAGATCAACGAGGCGTTTGCCATGGTCACGATGCTGGCGATCCAGGAGCTGCATCTCGATCCGGAGCGCGTGAACGTCTACGGCGGCGCCTGCGCGCAGGGTCACCCGATCGGTTCGACCGGCAGCCGGTTGATCGTCACGCTGGCGCACGCGCTGAAGGCGCGCGGCGCCCGGCGCGGCATCGCCGCGCTCTGCATCGGCGGCGGCGAAGCCACCGCCATTGCGCTGGAGCGGGACTGAGTCCGGCGGCTCGAGCGGCAACGTCATCCAACCAGCGGGACCGTGCCCATGACTCAACGTTCGCGACTGCCGGTCATCGTCGGCTTCGGCGGCGTCAACTCCGCCGGCCGCGTGTCGTTCCATCATGCGTATCGGCGGCTGGTCGTCGACGCGCTGGGTGAGGCGGACCGCCGCCGGACGTACGCGAGCCTCGCCGCGCTGATGCGGCTGGAGGCCGATCCCGACGCCGCGGACACCCGCGCCTACATCGACGCCCACACGCTGGTGCGCAAGATCGAGCTGTTCGACACCGACAACATCCGGATCAACAAGCACGCGATGCTGCGTCCGGACGGCACCGACGGGCTCGGCTTCACCATCGCCCGCCGGCACCTGCCCGACCATCTGCCCTCCGACTGGGAGATCACCGACCTCGACGACAAGACCTGCCGCGTGCGGGTGCCGGCCGGCGCGGAGGTGCTGTTTCCCGACCGGCGCAAGTCCCGGGTCACCAGCGCGGGGCAGGTGCCGACCGGCTTCGATCCGGGCAGCCTGTACCAGTCGCGCAATCACCCGCGCGCGCTGCAGCTCACCGTGTTCGGCGCCTCCGATGCGCTGCGCTCCACCGGTTTCGACATCGAAGCGCTGAAGCAGGCGGTCGCGCCGGACGCGTTCGCCGTGTACTCCGGCAGCTCGATGGGCCAGCTCGACACCGAAGGCTTCGGCGGCATGCTGCAGAACGCGCTGCTCGGCAAGCGGCCGACGTCGAAGAACGTCGCGCTCGGTTTCGCCGAGATGCCGGGCGACTTCATCAACGCCTATGTGCTCGGCTCGGTGGGCGGCACCGCGGGCGTGATCGGCGCCTGCGCGACGTTCCTGTACGCGCTGCGTCAGGGCGTGGCCGACATCGTCACCGGGCGCAAGCGCATCGTGATGGTCGGCAATGCCGAGGCGCCGGTGGTGCCCGAGGTGATCGAGGGCTACCGGACCATGGGCGCGCTCGCCGAGGACGAGGCGCTGATGGCGCTCGATGGACGCACCGACGCGCCGGATCACCGCCGTGCGTGCCGGCCGTTCTCGAGCAACTGCGGCTTCACGGTCGCCGAAGGCGCGATCTTCGCGGTGCTGATGGACGACGAGCTGGCGCTCGAGCTCGGCGCGCGGATCCTCGGCTCGGTGCCCGATGTGTTCGTGAATGCCGACGGCTACAAGAAGTCGATCCCGGGACCCGGCATCGGCAACTACCTCACCGTCGGCAAGGCGATGGGGCTGATCCGGGCGATACTCGGCGACGAGGCGCTGCGCCGCGGCACGTTCGCGCAGGCGCACGGCACCGGCACACCGCAGAACCGCGTCACCGAATCGCACATCTTCAACGAGCTCGCCCGCATCCACGGCATCGACAAGCTCACGGTGGGGGCGGTGAAGGCCTACGTCGGCCACTCGCTCGGCCCCGCCGGCGGCGATCAGCTCGCCGCGGCGCTCGGCACCTTTGCGCACGGGCTGCTGCCGGGAATCACCACCATCGACCACATCGCGGAGGACGTGCACGCGAGCCATCTGCATCTGCCGATGCAGCACTTCGAGATCGACACCGCCGTCGTGGAGGCCGCGCTGATCAACTCGAAGGGGTTCGGCGGCAACAACGCCACCGCGGTGGTGCTCTCCCCCGACCGGACGCGGCGCATGCTGGAGAAGCGCTGGGGCCGCAAAGCCCTTCGGGCATACGCGGAGCGGGCGGAGGCGGTCGAACAGCGCGCCGCCGACTACGACGCCGCCATCGACCGCGGCGAGGTCGCGCCGATCTACCGGTTCGGCGAAGGCGTGCTCGACGGCCCGGACCTCACCATCACCCGCGACGAGATCCGCATTCCCGGCTTCACCCACCCGGTTCGGCTGAACGTCGACAACCCGTTCCCGGACATGACCGACTGAGCGCTGTGATGTGGGAGCGGCGGCTACCCGCCCAGCTCCGGCCGCGAACGATCCGGTTGTAGGAGCGTTCTCCAGAACGCGATTCGCGGCCGGTACGCACCGGCCAGATCGGCAACACCTGGGCCGGACGCCGGGGCGACACCTGAGCCGCGTATGTCGCCTCAGCGGCCGGGGATCTCGGCCGGATCGATCAGCCGATGGCGGCGCCAGCCTTTCGTCAGCAGCCAGGTTGCGGCGGGTGCCACTTCGCGAATTCGCGGGGGTGAATCACCCGGATGCCACGGCCGGCGCTTCCATCCCTCGAACCACACCGCCGAACTCGCCGGATCGAGCCGCACCGCAGGCGGCGGCCTCCGGTGTCGCTCGAAGTAATGGTGCCGCGCGTTCAGCAGCACGTAGCCGAGCGCATGGCGCACCTGCCTCGGTGTGCGCAGCAGCCGGTGGTGGTAGCGCCCGTCGAGCACACTCCCGCGCCGGGCGAACACCCGGTTCACGCAGCGCGCGACCCGCGCCGCGAGGCTCTTCATCCCGCACGCGAGCGCACGCTTCCCCTGCGCCTCGATCAGAAAGTGCAGGTGGTTGTGCTGGATCGAGTAGTGCACCACACGAAAGCCCGGGCGCTCGGCGCACTGGGCGAGACTGTATCGGAAGGCTGCGACGAAGCGCTTCCTGCGCAGGTTCGGCAAACCCCGCTGCAGGCGCACCGTGACGTGCACGGGGCAGTGGCCGGGGATGTTCTCGCGGCGCCGGTGCAGCACGCGCGCGTTGGGCCGCGCCTTCCGGCCCGCGCCGGGTCGCCAGCCGCCGCGACCCGACGGGATCAGCACCAGTTCGGTCTGTTTCGGTCGCCGTCTGTTCGCCTTTCCCATGCGCCCAGATTAGGGCGCTGTTCATCGCGGCGATGCCGGCGATGGCTGAAGGTGCGGTAAGAAGTCGCTGACGTCGTTGTGCAGCTGCGCGCGCCTCTTCAAGCCGCCGGATCATTCGCATTGTCGCCGGTCAGTTCCGCGCCTCGCGCCCATCAGCGAAACGCAACATGGCCCGAATCAAAGTGCAATCGCCCGTCGATCGAAATCGCGAACATTGGCTGAATCAAAATCGCGAACATCGCCCGAATCGAGTTCGCGACATCGCCCGAATCGAAGCCGCGATGGTCGAGGCAGCGCCGGATCTCGATCGCCTAGGGTCCTGATCGATTGATTCGGGCCATGTTCCCTCCCGATGCGGGCGCGGTGGATGGTGCCGAGGCGGATGGCGCCGTGCGAGATCACTCACGCGCACCGCCGGTCGCACCCCGGCGCGGCGGTCGACGTCGACCACGGGCTCAAAGCTTTGATTCGGGCGATGTTGCGGATCGTACGCGCAGGAAAGCGCGCCGATTCATTGCCAGCCCTGCACGCCGCCGCGGGGTTTCCTTATCACTTGGAATAGAACGCTTTGGAATAGAGCGCTGGTGGCCTCGAGCCGCCCGTTCTCGAGGCCGGCGTTCGTCAGGTAACAGTCGTCCGATCCGATGGGTAACGAATCTCGGGCATCCCGTTCGCGGCCAGAGGCCGCTCCCACAGATCGACCGCTCTCACAAAGCTGGTGTCGCATCACGATCGGATCGGCTACGCTGACCGATCAGCGCCGCGGGAGAAGGCCATGATCCGACCGATGCTCACCGTACTGATGCTCGCGTTCGCGCTGTGGGGCTGCAGCGAGGAAACGGCGGAGGAGGGCGAGCGCTTCGCCGAGGAGCTGCAGCAGGACGCCGAGCGCGCGGTGGACAGCGCGCGGGAGGCCGCCGAGCGGCTCAGCGAGCGCGCCGGAGCGGTCGCGGAACGCACTGCCGAAGCCGCCCGCGAAACCGCCGGACCCGCGATGGAGCGTGCCGGTGAGGCACTCGACCGCGCCGGCGAAGCGCTGCGCGACGAAGACCGCGACGCGCAGGAGCCGCCGCCCCGCCCCTGAGCCGGGCTCGACCTTGCCGGATCCGCCGCCGCGACCTGCGGCGGCGCGCGTTCACCGTTCCGTCATACCGGCGTAACCGAATCGACACGTTCCCCCGTTAACGTGCCCGCATCGACAAGACCGGCGCACGGCAGCCGGTATCACGGCAATGGGGGTTCATCGGAATGAAACGCGTATCCGGATCGCCACGCCGCGCACTGCGGCGCGGCCGGCTGCTGATCGTCTCGGCGTGCGCACTGGGCATGCTGGCCGGCTGCAGCGGCAGCGGCGACATCGAGATCAGTCCATCGACGGTCGACAACTCGACCAACAACAACGGCGGGGGCGGGAACGGCGGCGGGGGCGACGTCAATCCCTGCGCGTCCTACCAGACGAGCAG
The DNA here is from genome assembly GCA_036381275.1 of Pseudomonadales bacterium. GTDB lineage: Bacteria > Pseudomonadota > Gammaproteobacteria > Pseudomonadales > Azotimanducaceae > UBA7803. The sequence continues at coordinate 23,743 of DASVDC010000076.1, forward strand.
CGGCGAGGTGCGCCAGGGCCGCTACGACGGCACGAACTGCACCTATTCGCCCACGTTCGTCGATTCCGGCAACAACCTGAAGGTCGACCTGACCATTCCGGCGTTGCCGGACGGCGGCGCCCACATCTTCGAGGGCAGCCTGTTCGTCGGCGAAGCGTTCAACAGCGACGCCGAGCTGCAGGCCGCCGGCATCGCGGAGGGTGGTGACGGCCCCACGCTCACGATCGAGGCGGGCGCGACGCTCGCCTGGCAGTCCAACGACAAGTTCATGGTGATCAACCGCGGGTCGCAGATCTTCGCCGTCGGCACCGCCGAAGCACCGATCACCTTCACCTCCGCTTCCGACGTGAACGGCGATCTCGCCGACGATCCCGAGGCGGTGTCGCAGTGGGGCGGCCTGATCATCAACGGCTTCGGCGTCACGAACACGTGCGAGTACATCGGCAGCCGCGGCGAGCCCGGGTTCGCGCTCGCGGCGGAATGTCACGCCGCCGCGGAGGGCTCCGCCGGCCAGGACGAGAGCTTCTACGGCGGCGACAACGACGACGACGACTCGGGCCGTCTCGAGTACGTGGTGGTCAAGCACACCGGCGCGGAAGTGGGCAACGGCGACGAGCTGAACGGCGTCACCTTCAACGCCGTCGGCCGCAGCACCGTCGTGCGCAACCTGCAGACCTACTCCACCTACGACGACGGCATCGAGATGTTCGGTGGCGCGGTGAACATCGAAAACTTCGCCGCCGTCTACGTGCGCGACGACTCGATCGACATCGACGAGGGGTGGATCGGCACGATCGACACCGCGCTCGTGATCCAGTCGGCCGCCGACGGCAATCACTGCATCGAGGCGGACGGGCTCGCGTCGTTCGACACGCTGGAAGACGCGACGATCGACGACTTCATCGCCCGCGGGCTGAACAGCGCGCCCGCCATCAGCAACCTGACCTGCATCGTTTCGCCGAACGGCGCCGACTCGGCGACCCACGATCCCGGCGCCGGCTGGCGGTTCCGCGAGGGCGTGGCGCCGGTGATCAGCGACTCGCTGCTGATCGCGTCGTTCGGCGCCGATTCGGCGGACAGCAACTACTGCCTGCGTATCGACGATGCGTCGCTGCCGCTCGCCGAGTCCGGCGCGATCGAGCTGAACGCCGTGATCATCGCGTGCCAGGACCGAACCGCCGGCGGGCCGCTGCCGGGCGGCCAGACGGTGGAGGACTGGGCATCGAGCCAGGGCGTCGTGTTCGCCACCGTGACCGGCTCGGCCGATCCCACGGCCAACGCGGACACCGGCCTGCAGCTCCTCGAAGGGTCGCCGCCGATCTTTTCGATCGACTACGCGACGATGGTGGTGGACGACGCAGCACCGGCCGGTGCTCCGGCCGGCGGCAGCTACATCGGCGCACTGAGCCTCGGCGCCGAGAACCCGTTCGCCCGCTGGACCTTCGGCATCTTCGAAGACAATCGGGCGCAGCCGCTCTGGATCGAGCCGTGAGGCTCCCTGGGGGAAGGACGGCCATGAAACTCGGAACCTTCGACATCCGGCGGACCGCGGCGGGGGCGAGCACCCTCGCCGTCCTCCTGGGTTCGTCATCGGCCCTCGCGGCCGAGTCGGCGGCCGACGGCGCCGGCGGTACTCAGCAGGTCGAAGAGGTGGTCGTCGTCGGCCGCTACTACGACGCCGCAGCCCGCCTGGTGGAGGAGCGCAAGCAAAGCTCCTCGGTCACCAACCTGATCGGCGCGGACGACATCGGCCGGGTCGGCGACAGCAACGTCGCCGCGGCGCTGCGGCGGATATCCGGGCTGACGCTGGTCAACGATCGGTTCGTCTACGTGCGCGGCCTCGGCGAGCGCTATTCCAGCACCACGCTGAACGGCGCCCGCGTGCCGTCGGTCGACCTGACGCGGAACGTGATCCCGCTCGACGTGTTTCCGACTCACGTCGTGGAAGCGCTCGAAGTGCAGAAGTCGTTCACGGCCGATCAGCCCGCCGCGTTCGGAGGCGGCAACGTCGACATCCGCACGCGAGGCTTGCCGGGCAGCCTGGTCTTCGGCCTCGAAGTCGGCACGGGCTACGACGACGAGGCCGGCGGGCGGGTGCTGAGCTACCCGGGCGGCGACGACGACGCGTGGGGCACGGACGACGGCACCCGCTCGCTCTCCGGCACGCTGCTCCGGCAGACGCATCGCTTTCGCGGCGAAGTGGGGGTGCAGAACATTCTGAAGACGCTGCGCGCCCAGGAGAATCCGTCCGCCACGCTCGCGGACGCCCAGGCGATCAATCGCCAGCTCGCGCTGGAGCTGAATCGGAACCTGACCCCCGACGAGCGGGACGTGGATCCGGATCTGGACGTCAAGGGGTACGTCGGCAACAGCTTCTTCGTCGGTGAGGATCTCGAGCTCGGCTTCGTCGCGTCCGCCGCCTACGAGGACGGCTGGCGGGAGTCGAACAGCCTGAACCGCAACTTCCGCTTCCCCGACGAGCGTACCGACGAGGAGGTCGAGTCGACCTACACGGTCAATCTGACCGGCAACGCGAACGTCGGGCTCAGCTACCTCGACGAGCACGAGATCATCTTCTCGACGCTGTACCTGCGCAATACCGACGACCAGACCGCGGTGCGGACGTTCTTCAACGAGAACCGGGAGCGATCGAGCGGCAGCGGCTTCCAGGACGTGCGGCTGAAGTTCGAGGAACGCGAGATCCTGGTGAACCAATGGCGTGGCCACCATCGCATCGGGCTCGGCACCCGCGACATCGCGGAGCGGTTCCTGCCCGAGCGTCTGGTGGACCTCGTTCCGAACGATCTGGAGGTGAGCTGGTTCTACTCCGACTCCGAATCGGAGACCGGGATACCGGGTGAGACTCGCGTCGCGATGGCCGGTCCGGCCGATCCGGTCACCGGCGAAATCCTGAAGCCGGCCGTGCGCATGCTGGCGGAAGCGGCCGACTTCCGGTTCACCGAGCTGGACGATCGGGTGGAGGACTACGGCTGGGCGGTGAAGGCGCCGCTGCGGTTCGGCGAGTCGCTCTTCGAGCTGTCCGGCGGCTATCGCCACACCCGTCAGGCACGCGACTACCGGCAGATCCAGTACACGCTGGGCGTGTTCCGCGTGGGCGATCCCGGCCTGCTGTCGAGCCCGTTGGGCGACGTGTTCTCGGATGAGGCGATACTCGATCCGGCCAATCGATTCGAGCTGCAACGCACCGGCGCCAACAACGAAAGCTACATCGCGGCCACGATGACCGATGCGTGGTTCGGCGCGCTCGACTGGACCTGGCGCGATACCTGGCGCCTCGCCCTCGGCGTGCGCTGGGAGGACTACCGGCAGTTCGCGATCGGCTACAACCCGTTCGGCTACGGGATTGCGAATCCGGTGGTCACCACCGACCCCGACGAGCTCGCGGTCAATGCGTTCGCGAAGGACGATCTGTTTCCGTCGGCGTCGTTGACCCGGATCGCGAACGGCTTCCTCGCCGAGACGTTCCAGCTCCGGTTCGGCTACAGCGAGACCGTCACCCGCCCGGACCTGCGCGAGATCACGGCGGCGAGCTACATCGACCCGCTGACGAGCGACCTCGTGTTCGGCAATCCCGGGGTGGTGCCGGCGGAGCTGGCCAACTACGACATCCGCGCGGAGTGGTTCTTCTCGAACGGCGACAACTTCACGGTGTCGCTGTTCTACAAGGACATCGACAACCCGATCGAATTCTTCGAGGCGCCGTCGAGCGACACCAACATCGCCCGCGAGATCGTCAACGCCGAGTCGGCGGAGATTTACGGCGTGGAGCTCGAGCTGCTCAAGGAGCTGGCCTTCATCCACCCGCGGCTCGAGCCGTTCTACCTGCAGGCGAACCTGACGTTCCAGGACTCGGCGCTCGTGGCCGGCGAACAGGCGAGCTCGCCGACCAACCCGAAGCGCGAGATGACCAACGCGGCCCCGTTCATCGCGAACCTGCAGCTCGGCTACGATGCGCCGAACGGCAGGCACTCGGCCACGCTGGTCTACAACGTGTTCGACGAACGGCTGTTCGTCGCCGGCCGGCTCGGCGCACCGGACGGCTTCGAGCAGCCGTTCCACTCGCTGGACGCGACGTACGCCTGGTACCCGACCGAAGCGCTCCGGGTGAAGGCGAAGATCCAGAACCTGCTCGGCGAGTCGGTGGAGATCGAGCGCGGGGGCGTGACCACGTTCGAGGAGAAGGCCGGCCGCACGTTTGCGCTCAGCGTGAGCTGGGACTTCTGAAGGATCGAAAACGTAGGGTCGGACGGTCGCGGCCGCTGCCTGCCTGGATCGTCGCACAGCGGTTGGGGTAGCATCGCGGATCAGGCATCCGCGAGGCTCGGGAAAGGGCGGGCCGGGGCCGATCCATCACCCAGACCAGAATCGGGGGAAGACCCATGAGAGACGTCGTCATCGTCGATAGTGTCCGCACCGGCCTCGCGAAGTCGTTTCGCGGCAGCTTCAACCTCACCCGCTCCGACGACATGCTGGCGCACTGCATCAATGCGCTGCTCGAGCGCAATCCCAAGGTAGCCCCCGACGAGGTGGAAGACGTCTACGTCGGCGCGGCGAGCCATGTCGGCGAGCAGGACGGGAACCTCGCCCGGCTCGCGGTGGTGCTCTCGAACCTGCCGATCACCACCGCCGGCACGACCATCAACCGCTTCTGCTCTTCCGGGCTGCAGACCATCGCGATGGCCGCGAACCAGATCGCGTTCGGCCAGACCGAGGTGGCCATTGCCGGCGGCGCCGACTCGATCTCGATGCGCAATCGCCAGCAGCCGGCCAAGGCGAAGCAGAACCAGCGCCTGCTCGACGAGAAGCCCGAGATCTTCATGGCGATGGGCAACACCGCCGAGGTGGTGGCGCGCCGTTACCAGGTGACCCGGGAAGTGCAGGACCAGTACGCGCTGCAGAGCCAGCAGCGCTACGCGCGTGCGCAGCAAGCCGGCTGGATCGCCGAAGAGATCGTCCCGATGAAGACCACCATGCTGAAGGTGGACAAGGAGACCGGCGAGGAGAGCCACGTCGAGGTGACGGTGGATCGGGACGAGTGCAATCGCCCGGACACGACGCTCGAGGGTCTCGCCAAGTTGCCGCCGGCGTTCGAGGAAGGCGGCACCGTCACCGCCGGCAACGCCTCGCAGCTCTCCGACGGCGCGTCGATGACGCTGGTGATGAGCGCCGAGCGCGCGGCGCAGCTCGGCATCGAGCCGCTCGGCATCTACCGCGGCTTCACGGTGCACGGCTGTGAGCCGGACGAGATGGGCATCGGTCCGGTGTTCGCGATTCCGCGGCTCTTGAAGAACGCGGGCCTCAAGCTCGAGGACATCGATCTCTGGGAGCTGAACGAAGCGTTCGCGTCGCAGTGCGTGTACTGCCGCGACCGGCTCGGCATCGACAACGAGATCTACAACGTCAACGGCGGCAGCATCGCGATCGGCCACCCGTTCGGCATGACCGGCTCGCGGCAGGTCGGCCTGCTGCTGCGCGAGCTGAAGCGCCGCGGCAAGAAGCTCGGCGTGGTGACGATGTGCATCGGCGGTGGCCAGGGCGCCGCGGGGCTGTTCGAAGCCGCCTGAACCGGTCGATGTGGGAGCGGCCTCCGGTCGCGAATTCGAATCGATTCGCGGCCGGAGGCCGCTCCCACAGACATCGTACGAGGTCAGGATGACCCACTCCACCCACGCCCACGGTGAAGATCCCCGCAACCGTGACATCCTGATCGACGTCAACGGCGAGCTGTTCCCGCGCGACGAGGCCAAGGTCTCGGTATTCGACTCGGGCTTCGTGCTCGGCGACGGTGTCTGGGAGGGCCTGCGGGTCCACAACGGCCGCTACGCGTTTCTCGACCGTCACCTCGATCGGCTGTACGAGGGCGCGCAGGCGCTCGACTTCGACATCGGCCTGACGCGGGAGGCGCTGACCGAGCGGCTCTACCGGGTGCTGGAAGCGAACCGCATGCGCGACGGCGTGCACGTGCGGCTGATGGTTTCCCGGGGCGTGAAGTCGACGCCCTACCAGGATCCGCGCGCGACGATCACGCCGCCCACGGTGGTGATCATTCCGGAGTACAAGGAGCCGCTGCCGAGCACCGTCGAGAACGGGGTGCGGCTCTTCACCGTGCACGTGCGCCGGGGCTACCCCGACGTGCAGGATCCGAAGCTGAACAGCCACTCGAAGCTGAACTGCATCCTGGCCTGCATCCAGGCGGCCAAGGCCGGCGCCGACGAGGCGCTGATGCTCGATCCCCACGGCTTCGTCGCCACCTGCAACAGCACCCATTTCTTCGTCGTGCGCCGCGGCGAGGTCTGGACCTCCACCGGCGAGTTCTGCCTCGGCGGCATCACCCGCGGCGTCGTGCTGGAGATCTGCCGCGAGGCCGGTATCCCGGCGTTCGAGAAGCGCTTTTCACTGACGGACGTGTACGGCGCCGAGGAAGCGTTCGTCACCGGCACGTTCGCCGGCATCGTGCCGGTGACCGAGGTCGACGGCCGCCGTATCGGCGACGGCCGGCGCGGGCCGCGGGTGCGGGACCTGCAGCAGCGCTACATCGCGCGCCTCGAGCAGGAGTGCGCGAGCGGCCGATGAGCGCCGGCGCCGCCGAACCCGTGCGGATCGCGATGTGGTCCGGCCCGCGCAACATTTCCACCGCGATGATGCGGGCCTGGGAGAACCGCGACGACTGTGTGGTGGTCGACGAGCCGTTCTACGCCTGCTACCTCCACGCCACCGACATCGCTCATCCGATGCGCGAGGCCGTGCTCGCGAGTCAGCCGCACGACTGGCAGGCGGTGATCGAGGCGCTGACGGCGCCGTTGCCGCCCGGCATTGCGGTGCAGTATCAGAAGCACATGACCCACCACATGGTCGTGCCGCTCGACGCGGCCTGGCTCGGCACGGTGCGGCACGCGTTCCTGATTCGCGATCCGGTCGAGATCGTCGCGTCGTATGCGCGCAAGCGCGAGTCGGTCGCCGTCGAGGACCTCGGGCTGCTGCAGGAAGTGGACATCTACCGCCAGGTGCGCGCGGCGACCGGCCAGGCGCCGCCGGTGATCGAGGCCGCGGACGTGTTGCGCCGCCCGGAAGCGGCGCTTCGCGCGCTGTGCGAGGCGCTCGGCGTGCCGTTCTCGCCGAAGATGCTGCGTTGGCCGCCGGGCCTGCGCGCGAGCGACGGCGTCTGGGCGCCGCACTGGTACGACTCGGTCGCGCGCTCGACGGGATTCGAGCCGTACCGGCGCGCCGCGTTAGAGCTGCCGGAGCCGCTCGCCGCGGTCGCGGAGGCGTGCCGGCCGCACTACGAGCACCTGCGGGCGCTGAAGCTGCACATCTAGGCCGTTCGGCTCCGGCGCGCGGCGGCCTCGAGCGCCCAGTCGATCGTCGCGGTCGCGGCTTCCTCCGCGGCCGGCCGGGTCGGCTGCCGGCGGCGCAGCGCCACGTAGAACACCGGCGTCAGCAAGAGGCCGAACAGCGTCACCCCGATCATGCCGGTGAACACGGTCACCCCCATCGCCTGACGTACCTCGGCGCCGGCGCCGTCGGCGAGCATCAGCGGCACGACGCCGGCGATGAACGCGACCGACGTCATCACGATCGGCCGCAGGCGCAGGCGGCAGGCTTCGAGCGCGGCGCGCACCGGGTCGAGGCCGCGGTCGATCTCGAGCTCCCGGGCGAACTCGACGATCAGGATCGCGTTCTTGCACGCGAGCCCCATCAGCACCACCAGCCCGACCTGCACGAACACGTTGTTGTCGCCGCCGGTCAGCCAGACGCCGAACAACGCGGCGAGCAGGCACAGCGGCACGATCAGGATCACCGCCAACGGCAGCACCCAGCTCTCGTAGAGCGCGGCGAGCACCAGGAACACGAGCAGGAGCGCCAGCGGGAACACCAGGAACACGGCGCTGCTGCGGTTCACCTGCTCGAAGCTGAGGTCCGTCCATTCGATGTCCATGCCGGCGGGCAGCGTCTCGTCCGCGACGCGCTCCACCGCCGCCAGCGCTTCGCTCGACGACAGGAGCGCCGGATCGGACTGGCCCAGCAGGTCCGCCGCCGGATAGCCGTTGTAGCGGATCACCGGATCCGGACCGAAGCTGCGGCGCAGGCTCACCATGCTGCTGATCGGCACCATTTCGCCGCGGTCGTTGCGCGTGTAGAGGTGATCGATGTCGCTCGGGTCGTCGCGGAACGGCGCATCGGCCTGCGCGACCACGCGATAGGTACGGCCGAACAGGTTGAAGTCGTTCACGTACATCGAGCCGTAATAGAGCTGCAGCGTGCCGAACAGGTCGTCCAGGCCGACGCCCTGGGCCTTCGCCTGCAGTCGATCCACGTGCGCGTCGAGCTGCGGCACGTTCGCCTGATAGGAGCTGAACGGATAGTCGAGGCCCGGGGTCTGGCTGAGCGCGCCGGCGAGGCGATCGGTGGCCTCCTGCAGCGCGCCGTAGCCGGAACCGGCTCGATCCTGAACGTAGAGCGAGTAGCCGGATCCCGCCCCGAGGCCGAAGATCGGCGGCGGCATGAACGTCACCGCGAAGCCTTCCTTGATGCCGGCCAGCTTGCCGTTCAGCTCCGCGGCGATCTCTTCGGCGCTGCGGTCGCGTTGGCTGAAGTCGTCGAACAGCACGAACACGGTGCCGACGTTCGGTGTGTTGGTGCGCTGCAGCGCGTTGAAGCCGACGAAGCCGGCGGCGTCGGCGACACCGTCGGTCTCGAGCGCGAGCTCCGTCACGCGTCGCGCCACCGCTTCGGTCCGATCGAGCGACGCACCCTCCGGCAGGCGAATGCTGCCGACCAGGTAGGTCTTGTCCTGTACGGGTATGAAGCCGCCGGGCACCCGGTCGAACAGCACGGCGGTGCCGGCGAGCAGCAGCGCGTACGCGGCGAACACGACGCCCCGATGATTCAGGCCGACGCCCACCCCGCGCTGGTAGCGCTCGGCGCTGCGCTGAAACAGCCGGTTGAACGGTCGGAACACCCAGCCGAACAGCCGATCGATCAGGCGTGCCGGCAGGTCCGGGGCGGCGCCGTGGGGTTTCAGCAGCACGGCGGCGAGGGCCGGCGACAGCGTCAGCGAGTTGATCGCCGAGATCACCGTGGCGACCGCGATCGCGACGGCGAACTGCCGATAGAACTGGCCCGTTATACCGTCGAGGACCGCCATCGGCACGAACACCGCGCACAGCACCAGGCTGATCGCGACGATCGGCCCGCTCACCTCGCGCATCGCGCGGTGCGCGGCGCGCAGCGGATCGAGCCCTTCCTCGATGTGGCGCTCGACGTTCTCCACCACGACGATGGCGTCGTCCACGACGATACCGATCGCCAGCACCAGACCGAACAGCGTCAGCGTGTTGATGGAGAACCCGAGCGCCAGCAGCACCGCGAACGTGCCGACGATCGACACCGGCACGGCCAGCAGCGGAATCACCGACGCGCGCCAGGTCTGCAGGAACAGCACGACCACCAGCACCACCAGCAGCACCGCCTCGAGGAGCGTCGAGATCACCGCCTGGATCGACGTGCTGACGAACACTGTCGGGTCGTAGGCGATCTCCCATTCGAGGCCCTCGGGAAAGCGGTCGTCCAGCTCCTGCATCCGGGCCCGCACCGCGCGCGAAACCTCGAGGGAGTTGGAGCCGGGCGCCTGGAAGATCGGCAGCGCCACGGCCTGCTTGCCGTTCAGGAGCGCGCGCAACGTGTCCTCGGACGAGGCCAGCTCGATCCGCGCGATGTCGCCGAGCCGGGTGATCTCGCCGTCCGCGCCGGTCTTCAGCACCACGTCGCGGAATTCCTCGGCGCTCACGAGCCGCCCCCGGGCGTTGATCGCGATCAGGAAATCGCTCCCGTCCGGCATCGGCTGCGCGCCGATCTGGCCGGCGGACACCTGCACGTTCTGCTCGCGCAGCGCGGCGACGATGTCGGAGGCGGTGACGCCGAGCGCGGCCGCCTGCTGCGGATCCACCCAGATGCGCATCGCGTAGTCGCCGGAACCGAACAGGCCCGCCTGACCGACCCCCGGGATGCGCGCGAGCTCGTCGCGGATGTGCAGCACCGCGTAGTTGCGGATGTAGGTCGCATCGAAGCGGCCGTCGGGCGACAGCAGGTGCACGGCCATCATCAGGTTGGGCGATTGCTTCTGCGTGACGACGCCCTGCCGCCGCACGTCCTCGGGCAGCCGCGGCAGCGCCTGCGCGACCCGATTCTGCACCTGTACCTGAGCGATGTCCGGATCGGTGCCGAGCGCGAAGGTCACCGTCAGCGTCAGCGTGCCGTCACTGCCGGCGACGGACTTCATGTAGATCATGTCGTCCACGCCGTTGACCGCTTCCTCGAGCGGAATCGCGACCGTCTCGGCGATCGTTTTCGGGTTCGCGCCCGGGTACCGGGCGGTGACGGCGACGCTCGGCGGCACCACGTCCGGGTATTCGCTCACCGGCAGCTGCGGAATGCTGATCAGGCCGACGAGGAACACGATGATCGACAGCACCGACGCGAAGATCGGCCGGTTGACGAAGAATCGGGAGAAATTCATTCGCTTCGGACCCTCCGTTGATCAGCGTGCGGCCAGTTGGCTCGTCGGCTCGGGCACGCGCATCTGTACGAGCTCCGCGCGCACCGGCACGCCGGAGGAGAAGATCTTCTGCAGCCCGTTCACCACGACGCGCTCGCCGGGCTCGAGCCCCGCTTGGATCAGCACGAGCTCGTCGAGGCGCGGTCCGCTGACCACGTCGCGGCGCTCGACGCGACCGTCGCTGCCGACGACGTAGACGTAGCGGCGGTCCTGATCGGTCAGCACCGCTTCGCCGTTCACCAGCAGCGCCCGGTCGAAGTGCTCCACCGGCACCCGTACCCGCGCGAACTGACCGGGGACGAGACGGCCGTCGGCGTTGGCGACCACCGCGCGGTACTGGATCGTCCCGGTACGTGCGTTCAGCCGGTTGTCGATGAAGTCGAGCGCCCCGACGTGCGGGTGGCCAACCTCGCCGGCGAGGCCGATGTGCACGCGCGGATGCCGCTCGCGCGTGAGCAGACCGCGGCTGCGGACGAAGGTCTGCTGGTCGGTCTCGAAATAGACGTACATCGGGTCCATCGAAACCACCACCGTCAGCAGCGTCTCGTTCGCGCTGGCGAGATTGCCGCGGGTCACCAGCGCGCGCCCGACGCGGCCGCTGATGGGCGCTCGGACCCGGGTGTATTGCAGGTCGAGGCGTGCGCTCTCGAGCGCGGCTTGCGCCGCGGCCACGGTGGCGCGGGCCGCGTCGCGCTCCGCGACGCGCTCGTCGTAGTCCTCTCGGGAGACGGCACGGCTCTCCAGCAGGCGCCGGGCGCGTTCCGCCTGGCGCTCGAGCAGCGTGAGCTGACTCCGCGCGCGCTCGAGCGCCGCCTCGGCGGCCCGCTCGCGTGCGCGGTAGGGGCGTGGATCGATCGTGAACAGAACGTCGCCCTGCTCGACGCGATCGCCCTCGGTGAACGAGACGGCATCGATGTAACCGCTGACGCGAGGGCGCAGCTCCACGGTCTGCGGCGCGGCCACGCGGCCGGTGAATTCACCCCAGAGCGTCGCGGGCTCCGCGAGGACCTCGGCCACCTCCACCGCCGGCGGCGGCTGCGGGTGATCGGCCGCCGTCGTCCGGCCGCACCCCGCCAGCGCCAGTGCGAGCAAACCGAGCAGCGCGAGATTCGTGAATCGTGTCATCAGACTGCCTACTCCGTCGGTGTCGTTCGAAAGTCGGAACCGGATCGAGGATCACGAACGATAGTGGCCGGGACCGCGGCGGCGGTATCGGATTACTGCCGGGTGATTGCGCGATCCTGCATCGCCGGCCGGGTCAGCCGCCGCGAAGCGGGTGTGGCTTGCCCATTTCTGCCGAGTCGTTGCCGGATTCTGCAAACCGCCGGACGGCCGTGCCGAATCGCCCGTATACTCGGGGCCCGAGTCTCAGCCGTGGAGGGACGCCATGTTGACGAGCACGCAAGCACCCGACGACGCCGATGCGCTGGCCGCACTGCGAGGGAAGCTCGCGGAACGGGTCAGACGCTGGGCGCGCGAGGAGGGCCTGCAGGATACCGCGCTGGCGGGGGTAGCTGTGGTCCGATCCGACGAACCCACGCACTGCGTTCCCAGCATCTACGAGCCGTCACTGGCGTTCATCGTGCAGGGCCGCAAGACGGTTCAGCTCGGTGACAAGGAGATCAACTACTGCCCGCTCACCTACCTGGTCTCGGCGGTTCATCTGCCCGTGCTGGGGCACGTCGTGGAGGCGTCGCCGGAGCATCCGTACCTCGGCATCAAGCTCACCATCGATCCGGATGAAGTGCGGGATCTGGTGCTGGAGATGGGCGACAGCGCGCCGGCCGCCCGCGATCCCGCGGAGCTCTGCTGCGGCCTCAACCTGGCACGGATGGACCGGCGGATGCTGGATGCGCTCGACCGTCTGATCGGGTTGCTTGATACCCCGGCGGATGCGCCGATTCTGGCACCGCTCGCGCGGCGCGAGATCCTGTATCACGCGCTGATGGGCGAGATGGGTTCCCAGATCCGGACCTTCGCGCGAGTGGACACCCAGGCCAACCGTATCTCCCGCGCGATCGCGATTCTGAAGGATCGGTTCGCGGAGCCGCTGCGCGTGTCGGAGCTGGCCCGGCAGGTCAACATGAGCGAGTCGGCGCTGTACCACAGCTTCAAGCAGGTCACCTACATGTCACCGCTGCAGTTCCAGAAGAAGCTGCGCCTGCACGAAGCGCGGCGGCTGATGCTGGCCGAGGGACTGGAAGCGGCCTCCGCCAGTTACCGGGTCGGCTACGAAAGCCCGTCGCACTTCAGCCGCGAGTACAGCCGGATGTTCGGCGCTCCGCCGCGGGCGGACGTGAGCAAGCTGCGCGGCGCGCTCCAAGTCCCGGCATGAGCCGTCCGCCCTGTGGGAGCGGCGGCTACCGGCCCAGCTCTGGCCGCAAATTCGCGGCCGAAGGCCGCTCCCACAGGGACTCGATCAGTGCTCGGGCCGGCCGCCGGCCGCCGAACGGATGTACTCGTCGATCTGCCGTTCCAGCACCGGCAGCGTAACGCCGCCGTTCGCGAGCACCGCGTCGTGGAACGCGCGCACGTCGAACGCATCGCCGAGCGCCTCGGCGGCGCGCTCGCGCAGCTCCGCGATCTTCAGCTCGCCGACCTTGTACGCGAGCGCCTGGCCGGGCCAGCCGATGTAGCGGTCGATCTCGGTGCGCACTTCGTGGCGCGACAGCGCCGTGCGGTCCGCCAGATAGTCGAGCGCCCGCTGCCGCGACCAGCCCATCGCGTGCATGCCCGTGTCGACGACCAACCGGCAGGCGCGCCACATGTCGTACGTCAGGCGGCCGAAGTACTCGTACGGCGTCGTGTAGATGCCGATCTCTTCGCCGAGCCGCTCCGCGTACAGGCCCCAGCCTTCGCCGAACGCATGCGGATAGAGCTCGCGGCGGAACGCCGGCAAGTCGGTCAGCTCGCGGGCGAGCGCGTTCTGCAGGTGATGGCCCGGCACCGCCTCGTGCAGCGTCAGCGCCGGCAGCGTGTAGAGCGGGCGGGTGTCGAGCGCGTAGGTGTTCACCCAGTACTCGCCGGCGGCCCCGACGGGGCCGCCGTTGTAGCGCCCGGAGGTGTAGTTCGGCGCGATGTCCGCCGGCACCGGCCGGATCCCGTAGGGCGTACGCGGCAGATGGCCGAACAACTCCGGCAGCCGGCCGTCGATGCGTTTCGCGATCCAGGCCGCCTCCTTCAGCAGCTCCTCCGCGCTGTCGGCGTAGAAACGTGGGTCGCTGCGCAGGAACTCGATGAACTCGGCCACGTCGCCCTCGAAGCCCACCTCGCGAATCACCCGCTGCATCTCGGCCTCGATGCGGGCCACCTCCGCGAGCCCGAGCCGATGGATCTGCTCGGGTGTGGCGTCGGGCAGCGTGGTGTAGTAGCGCACCAGGTCTTCGTAGTAGGCGCGCCCCCCGGGCAGCTCCGAGGCGGCGATCGAACGCCGGGCGGCCGGACGGTACTCGCTCTCGAAGAAGCGCTGGAACTCGGCGAAGGCGGGAATCACGGCGTCGGCGATCGCGCGCCGGCCGGCGGCGGCGAGCTCCGCGCGCTCCGCCTCCGGCACGCTGTCGGGGAACGCGGCGAACGGCTCCCACAACGGCACGTCTTCGACCCTGGCGAATTGCTGCGCGTCGATCACCGCCGCGACGCCGTCCAGGATCGCCCCCGGCAGCGTGAAGCCGTCGCGGATGCCCTGGCGCATGTTGTCGATCTGCTGCGCGACGTAGTCCGGAATGGCCTCGAGCCGCGCGAGGTAGGCGCGGTAATCGGCGGGAGTGCGAGGCCGCGCGGTCCGGTGCAGCATCGTCAGCTCCGTGTGAAAGCCGCTGTCGCTGTTCAGCGGCATGCGCCACTCGCGGTGCTCGGCCAGCAGGATCCGTCCCGCCACCATCGCCTCGAACAGGTCGTAGCTGATCCGGTCCCGGGCGTCCAGCCGGCCGCGGTCGATCGCGTGCAGACGCTCGAGGAAGCGCCGGTCGGCGGCGAGCGCGGCGGCCTGGGCCGCGGGGCTGACGTCCGGCAACCGGTCGTCGTAGCGGTGAACGCCGGACGTCGTGGCGAACAGCGGGTCGGTACGCCAGACGTGCTCGCGTTCGTCGGCGAACAGTCGGTGCAGCGCCGCCGCGTCGCCGGCGGCACTCAGGGCCGGCGCGGGGGCAATCACCGCGGCCAGCATCAGCAGCAGAGCGAGCCCGAGTAGGTGCATCGGGGTATCTTCAAACGGGCGAGCCGCGAGAGTAGCATGGCCCGCAGACGGATTCTTCGGAATCGGCCGTAACAGATTGATACCTACGGGAAATGGGCCCGAAACAGCAGCGGTTGAGAATAGCCGCCTTTTCATGTCCACTACTCGTCTGAGGAGAGTGTGACACACCCGGCCGCCATGCCAAGGCTGATCCTTCTGCTGGTCCTAGCGAGCGGCCTGCCCGCGCTGGCACTGGCGGCGGACACGCCCTACGGCGAGTACAGCGATCAGCAGCTCAACGCGCTCGCCGCGGAGTGGGACTCGCTCGACCGGCATCAGCGCCGGGCGCTGCTCACGGAGATGAAGCTGCGCATGGCGCGCAAGGGCGCGGACCAAAGCGTCCTCCACATCCGTACGGAACGCCGTTACGGCCGCCTGATCCGCAAGTCCGATGGCCGGGTGATCCACATCGAGACGCAGGTGGTGCACGTGCGTCCGGTGAAACCGGAGGATCTGAAGGCGCGTCAGGGCTTCGGCATCGGCTTCGAGCACCGGGTCGCCCGTCAGAAGGAACGGCTGGTTGCCGCTCCCGCCGGTACCGCGCCGGCCGCGACCGCGCCGGCCGAGCCCGCGCCGAGCCCCCAGTCGTTGCCGGCGCCGCCGGAGCCGTCCCTGAACGGTGTGCTCGATTCCCTCGCTCCCTCCACCCAGGCACCGGTGTTGAACCGGCTGCCGATCTACCCGGCGTCCGATCCCAAGCACTGAGCGCGCAGCGCTGATAACATTGCCGGCCGTGGACGCTGAAACTGCCAAGTTGCTGGTCGTCGACGACGACCCCGAAATCCTGGAGCTGACTCAGGAATATCTGTCGCAACAGGGCTTCGCCGTGGCCTGCGTGGAAAGCGGCGAAGCGATGATGGAGTACCTGCAGAACAACAGCGTCGACCTGATCATCCTCGACCTGATGCTGCCTGGCGAGCACGGCCTCAACCTCGCGCGCAACCTGAAGCGCGACGGCGACATCCCGATCATCATCGTGTCCGCCCAGGGTGACGACGTGGATCGGATCGTCGGGCTCGAGGTGGGCGCCGACGACTACATCGCGAAGCCGTTCAATCCGCGCGAGCTGCTCGCCCGGGTGCGCGCGGTGCTGCGGCGCGCGAAGCGCCCCGATACGCGTGCCGAGGACACGGATCAGATTCGTTTCGGGCCGTTCGTGCTGGACACGTCCGCGCACCAACTCACGCGCGACGGCACCCAGGTTCCGCTCACCTCGGGGGAGTTCGACCTGCTGGCGATCCTGGCCGAGCACCCGAACAAGGTGCTCCACCGGGACCGGATCCTCGACCTGCTCACCGGGGCCGAGCGTTCGCCGTTCGACCGCAGCATCGACGTGCGGGTGACCCGCCTGCGCAGCAAGATCGAACCCGATCCTTCCAATCCGATCTACATCAAGACCATCTGGGGCAAGGGCTACATGTTCTGTCCCGACGGCAATGGCTGAAGAGGAACGGGCGGAGCGTACATCCAGCGACGGCTCATTGTCCCTGCTGGTTCGAACCAACCTGATCCTCGCCGTCAGCGCGCTGCTGATCGTCGTGATCGCGGTGTTGGCGTTGAACCAGTTCGTGATCGAGCCGATCGCGCAGCGATCCGCCGACGACGAGGCGGCGCTGCTGGTGCTTTCGGCGCAGACCTGGGTGGAGCTGCCGCCGGAGGCGCGCCCCTACTTCGAGCTCGAGCTGGCGCAGAGCCACGACCTGATCATTTCCGGGGAGCAGCAGACGCTCGAGCCCGCGGACCTCAGCCAGCCCTACCTGTCCCTGCTGCAGGAGAAGCTGTCCGAACGGCTCGGCATCGAGGTATCGCTCGAGGAAGGCAACGAGCTGGTCTGGGTCGACGTGCCGATGGGCGGCTACGATCTGCAGATCGGTTTCTCGCCGGCGCGCCGCGACATCCAGCCGCTGTACGTCGGCATCATCATCGTGGTGCTCGGCGCGCTGGTGGTGTTCATGACGTCGCTGTTCATCGTGCAGCGCATCACCCGGCCGCTGGTGCTGGTCGCCCAGCGCGCGGAGACGTTTCGCGGCGGCGGCAACTTCGAGCCGTTGCCGGAGCAGGGGCCGAAGGAACTGGTCTCGCTCGCGCGCAACTTCAACACGATGGCGCGGGAGATCTCCACGCTGCTCTCGAACCGCACCACGCTGCTCGCCGGCATCTCGCACGATCTGCGAACCCCGCTCACGCGGATGCGGCTCGCGCTCGAGCTGCTGCCGGACGACGTCGATCCGAAGCTGGTGGCCCGCTTCGAGCGCAACCTCGAGGCGATGGATGCGCTGATCGGCGACGCGTTGCGGTTCGCCCGCGGCGCCGGCGAAGCCCCGCAGAACGTCGACATCGTCACCTTCGTCCAGGACGTGCTGGCGAGCTTCGATCCGCCGGTGCCGCTCGAGCTGGCGCGCGTCGATCAGCGATGCCTCGCGGTCGCGCCGGGCGCACTGCAGCGCGTGCTGGTGAATCTGGTCAACAACGGTCTGCAGCACGGCGACGCCGTGCGGGTGCTGATCGACGGCCGCGAGATCCACGTGATCGACTCCGGGCCGGGTATTCCGGAGGCGGCGCGGGAGGAAGTGTTCCAGCCGTTCTTCCGGCTCGACCGGTCGCGCAACGTGGCGACCGGCGGCAGCGGCCTCGGGCTCGCGATCGTGCAGCAGCTCTGCCAGGCGCAGGGATGGCGCGTGCGCATCCAGGACGGGCCCGAAGGCGGCGCGGACGTCGTCGTCACGCTCTGATTAGCGAGTGGAAACAAACTGTCACAAAGACGGAGCCGCCGGAAATTCTCCGGAAACAGCTCTCCGGCATGATGACTCCCGAAGAATCAGCTCAGTGCTGCTTCTTTCGAGGCTATCTCTATCCCCTTGAGACCTTGATCTGAAGGTCGACTCCAACCGCCGGTTTCCTCTCCAGGCCGGCGGTTTTTTTGTGCCCTCATGAGCCCCCTACGGGTACAGGCGATACGGGCGGTATCTGTACACGCTCCTGCCGTTCGCCTAGCCTCCTCGGCTTCGGCCGCGCACGCGGCGGTCCCACCAGGAGGTGGCAGTTGAGATTGACGATCGTCAAGGCGAGCGGCCTGGTCGCGCTGCTGTGGCTGGGCGGCTGCGAATCCGCCTACTACGGCACCATGGAACGATTCGGCTTCCACAAGCGGGACATTCTGGTCGACCGCGTGGAGGCAGCGGCCGAGAGTCAGCAGAAGGCGAAGGAGCAGTTCGAGACGGCGTTCGAGCAGTTCGCGAGCGTGGTCGAGGTGCCTGCGTCGGAGCTGTCGGCGACGTACGATAGGCTGTCCGATGCGTTCGAGGACGCGGAGGCCAGGGCCGAGGAGGTGCGCGAGCGCATCGACGCGGTGGAGTCGGTGTCGAAGGCCTTGTTCCGGGAGTGGGAGAGCGAGATCGAGCAGATCGGCAGCGACGATCTGCGCCGCTCCAGCGCCCGTCAGCTCGAGCGCTCGCAGGACCGCTACGAGAATCTGATGGCGGCGATGCGCCGCGCCGAGGAGCGTATGGACCCGGTGCTCGATACCTTCCGCGACTACGTCCTGTATCTGAAACACAACCTGAACGCTCAGGCGATCGCCTCCCTCGAGGGTGAGGTGTCGGGGGTGGAAGCCGACGTGTCGACGCTGATCCGGGACATGCAGGCGGCGATCGACGAGGCGCGAGCGTTCGTCGACAGCATGGAGTAGGCTGGGCCGGCGCGGGCCCGCCGTGCGACGGCCGCGCCGACTCGACGGAGGTGTGTGATGAAAGCACTCGGTTGGATCATCGGCCTGCTGGCGCTGCTGATCATCGCCATCGGGATCTTCCTGGTGACCGGCTCCGGAGCGTTGCTCGAGAAGGCGATCGAACGGTACGGCACCCAGTACCTCGGCGCGCCGGTGGAGGTCGCGGAAGCGGAAGTGTCGATCGCCGATCAGACCGCGGCCGTGCGCGGCCTCGTCATCCAGAACCCGCCCGGATTCGACGGTCCGCCGGCGTTCCGGCTCGGCAACGTGGCGATGACCCTGAACATGGACCAGACCTCGAGCGAGGTGATCGCGCTGCACGAGGTCGTGGTCGACGGCGCCGACGTCGCCGCGCTGGTGAAGGGCCGCAAGAGCAACCTGCAGGCGCTGATGGATCACCTGAACGAGCAACTCGGTCCGGCGGAGGAGGAGCCGGCGGACGAGTCCGAGGTCAAGCTGATCATCGACCGGTTCGACTTCACCAACGCGAAGGCGTCGGTGGAGTCCGACGTGCTCGGGCAGGCGGCCGTGAACATACCGGACGTGCACCTGACCGACATCGGCCGGGACTCGAACGGCGCCACGATTGCCGAGGTGCTGAAGCAGGTGCTGGATCCGGTGGTCCGCTCGGTGACCCGGGCGCTGGTGGAGCGCGGGGTGAATCTGGAAGGCGTGCGTGAGCGCCTCGAGGGCGAGCGCGACCGGCTCGAACAGAACCTGCGCGAGCGCGCCGGCGATGCGCTGCCGGGCGGGTTGGACCGGCTGCGCGACACGCTGCGGCCGCGCTCCGGCGACGAATCCGATGGACCACAGGACGATCAGTGACCGAGTATCAGAACATCCGCTACGAGGTCGATGGGCCGATGGCGCTCATCACCATCGATCGCCCCGACAAGCACAACGCGATCTCACTCGCGACCCTCGACGAGCTGCAGCATGCGGTACGCCGCGCCGGCGCCGACGAGGCGGTGCGGGTGGTGACGATCACCGGCGCCGGCGACCGCGCGTTCGCGTCCGGTTCGGATCTCTCGGAGGTGCTGCACCGCGACCTGCCGAAAGCGCTCGAGCCGATCGTGCAGGGTCTCGCCGAGCAGCTCGAACGCCTGCCGAAGCCGACCATCGCCGCGATCAACGGCATCTGCATGGGCGGCGGTCTCGAGGTGGCGCTCGGCTGTGACCTGCGCATCGCGACGCCGAACGCCCGCTTCGCCACCCCGGAAGGCAAGCTCGGGATCATCCCGGGCGGCGGCGCGACCGCGCGGCTGCCGCGCATCGTCGGCCGCGGCTGGGGGATGGAGATGCTGCTGATGGGCGAGCCGATCGATGCCGAGCGGGCGCTCGCGATCGGGCTGGTGACGCGGCTCGTGCCGGCGGATCAGCTCCTCCCGGAAGCGCGGCGGATGGCCGAGCATCTGGCGCGGTTCGCGCCGTTCGTGCCGCGGACGATGAAGGCGATGGTGCACTTCGGGATGGAAGCCAGTCTCGCTGGGGCTTTGATGCTCGAAAAGTACGCTCAGGGGGCGTTGGTGCAGACGGAAGACAAAGCCGAAGGCATCTCTGCGTTTCTGGAGAAGCGGGAGCCTCAGTTCAAAGGGCGCTGAGCGCATCGGGTTTCGGAAGCGGTTCTCGAAGACGGGTCGTCGGGC
>DASVDC010000077.1:0-15547 GCA_036381275.1 Pseudomonadales bacterium
CGCGCGCTCGATCGAGCAGCGCGCCGTCGAACCGGGTGGTCTGCCGGATGTGCTCGAGCGTGGATGGCCGGGTTGCGTCGTAGTGGATGCCTTGGTCGTCCAGCACCCAGGAGATCGGCCGGATCAGATCGGCGCCGAGACCGACGGAGCGGAGGAACCCGTCCTCGAGCCGAATCACCCGCGGGTGGTCCGGTACCGGTCGCGTGCCCCAGACCAGGAGCGGCGGCTCGGCCGGGGCGGCCTCGGGTGAGCGTACGAAACGCACTTCCGAGCCGCCGCAGAATCGTCGCACCAGCGGACGCTTGTAGGGCGAAAAGCCCGCCGCGTACACCGTTTCGGGGAGGCGCTGCCGCATCCGCCGCTGCAGCGCGAGGTGTGCGAGCACGTCTTCGGCGTCGCAGCGCTCGCCCGTTTCCGGGTGCACGTAGCGCGGATAGGCGATCAGTGCCGCGTACGCCAGTTTTTCGAGGGTGGCTTGACCGCGGCGTTCCGGTGCCGGAACGGTGTCTTCGGTCAGTCCCCAGCCGGCGTAGAAGGGCATCCCGAACGTGCGCACGGGGCGGTTCCAGAGCAGCGCCTCGAATCCCATCTGGGATGTGACGGTGTAGACGGCGTCCGCTTCCTCGAGGAGGCGCGCGGGGTGGGCGTGGTCTGCGAGGACCTTGACGCGGGAGAGTGAGCGGACTGCGTTCAGGTCGAAGTGTCCGCGCTTGCGTTTGGCGATTACGTCGGGGTGGACCTTCAGGATGATCGTGCAGTCGGGGTGGTTCTCCAGCGCGGAGTGGAGCATCCGGTGGAAGGTTTGGATCGCGGTCTGGAGACCGCTCCTGCGGGGGAGACGAGTCGTTGTCAGACCGTGGGTGATCGAGGCGTCGCCCTGGGTCTGATCGATGACCAGAACGTAGGGGCGGGGTAGGTCGCCTTCGTACTCCCGTTGGTGGTTGTACTTGGAGACCCGGCCGCTGCGCCAGGCTTCGATCAGGGCGCGGGCGCGCGCGGACTGCTGTTCGGAGAGCGGCGTCGCGATCAGGCGTTCGAGGCGCGAGGGGCGGCTCGCGTCGTAGTAGATGCCGAGGTCGTCGACGCACAGGGAGAGAGGCGGATCCGTGGGGCCGGGAAACACCGAGCGCAGGAAGCCGTCTTCCAGCGCCAGGTACGGCAGCCCGTTGCGCTCCGCGTAGTCGATCGCGCGGCGCGCGCTCGGTCGCAGGCCCCAGCCGGCTACGGCGCGCTCCGCTTCGGGTGTGCCGCTCCCCCAGGTCACCGGTTCGCCGAGGAATGTTGCCAGATGCGGAATGCGGCGGATGCCGCGTGAGAAGACGCGGATCATCGGGCCGACTCTGCCAACGGTAAGCCCGCGGACGGCAGGCGGGTCAGGCCTGAATCGACCCAGCGGGCGACCAGTGACGCTTCGGCGGCCCAGTCGTGCCGATTCGAGCGGCGGTAGCTCCGGCGGAGGTGATATACGGCTCCGCCATTCACACCGATGCCGGCGGCGCTGATGCCGGTCCAGGAGTCGAGCAGCGCGTGCAGCCAGGCGAGCATCAGCACGCCGGCGCTCGGCGGTGCGTGCAGCACGCGCACGAGGTCACGCCAGACGTCGAGCGGCACCGTCAGCAGCGGCTCTCCTCGTCGTACGCGTTCTTCGAATCGAGACCAGTCCCGCAGCCGGTAGCTGACGTCGGGGCCGGAAATCACCACCCACTCGGCCCGGTCGAACCGCGGGCCGCGGTAGCCGGGGTTGGTGACCCAGACGGTCGTGCGTCGGCCGATGTCGGCGTCGGCCGAGCCGTCGAGGCCGAAGTCGTTGAAGCGGATGACGACGCCCGCGGTGTCGATCGTTTCACCGAGCCGGGTTCCCGCCAGCGCGCCGGCATTGCCGACGACGCAGATGCCTCGTGTGGCCGCCGCCGCGGCGAGTGCCCGGCGGAAGCCGTCGCGCCATTGTTCCTGACGAGCGGCCACTTCCGCTACGCCGATCCCCAATTCCGCTGCCGCGTCGTCGGAGGCTCGAGAGCTGTCCGCTTCGCGCAGCAGCGCTCGGGCGTTCCAGCGCTTGCTACGCCGCAACGCAGGCAGCGCTTCGTGCAGCGGCCGCTCGAGACGAGGATGCAGCGGGTGCCCGAGGTCACGGCGGAAGAGCGCGTAGTCGAGTCGCGCCGAAGGTCCGCCGAACCGTGCCGCCCGCTGAAGCAGCCGTCGCGTGCAGCGGTCGTAGCGACCTCGCGCTCGTCGCCGGCGGCCGCGCCAGAGCGCCGCGGATGCGGCCAGCCGTTGCCACCCGCTCGCGCTCATGCGAAGGCCGACTCCCGGCGGCAGAGCTGCAGAAGCGATTGCGCCACGGCGAAGACGTCGGCCCGTGCCAGCACCTTCTCGCGCAGGCCGTGGGTCAACTTGCGTCGATAGCCGCCGTCGATCAGCAGCCGCTCGATGTGGTCGTGCCAGTTCTGCGCGGTCGCGGCGACCACGGCGCCCGCACCGACGAACCGCTGCGCGTCGGGCAGCGGTGAGCACAACGTCGGCACGCCCCAGTAGCCGGCCTCGATGACCTTGATGGCGGATTTGCAGCGCGTGAACGGCGTCGCCTCGAGGGGCGCGAGGTTCAGCCAGCCGCGCTGCACCTGCGGATGCAACTGATCGAACGGCAGGCGCTCGAAGTGCTGCACCTGGCCCGGACGCGCGCGCAGGTCGAACGTGAGCGGCCCGGTGATCTGGAGGCGAAGCTCCGGGTAGTCCGCGAGCAGCGCCTGCAGCACCGGCGCCACCAGCGCGAAATCCCGGTCGTGGCTGCGCGTGCCGGGCAGGTACGTGATCACCGGCCGCTGCTCGACGGGCTCGGCGGAGGGCTCGGGAAGGTCCAGCCAACTGTGGTGCACGGCGTTCGGAAGCCAGTGCGTGCGTGCGCGCGGCAGGCAGCGAAGCACCTCCTGCTCGAGCGCCCGGGTCGACACGGTGATCTCGGAGAACTGCTCGAGCGCCCGGCGGTGCGAGAGAAATAGCGAACTGATGTCGCCGATGGGCACCAGGCCGTTCAGCACGCCGGGGCTGCACCCGGCGAGACTCGGGTCGAACACCAGGTCGTCGACGTCGGCGGCCACGGGAACGCGCCGGCGCTGCAGCACGGCCATGACGGCGCGGAACGGCACGGTGAAACGGGGCCGGTGGAACACGACCAGGTCTGCCGCCTTCAACGGATTGAAGCGGGTCACGTGGGCGAGCTCGGCTTCGTGGCCCAGCTTGTCGAGCGCACCGGCGAGATTGCCGCAGCGGTACAGGAACGACGGATCCTCGAGGTAGCGATGGCGGTTGCGGTTGCAGGCAACGAAGATCACGCGCCGTGGCTTCGCGGGAAGGCCTCGAGCCCTGAGAGCGTGTCCGCCGCTGACGGGAAGGCGTTCAGCAATGCCCATGGTCTGCCACTCGCGAGGTTGCTGCCAGAGAGTAGTCCTCCCGGGTCAGTGTCAGGTTGGGGTTGTAGTACGGGTCGCTGGCGAGCCGGTCGCCCCAGCGCTCCTGCATGGTGAGGCACTCCGCCTGGAAGCGCGCCTGGCGTTCGGTGCCGACGTCCTGGCCGCGCGTCTTCGATTCGTGGTGTACGAGCTCGGCGAACGGCGTCCAGACGTTGCGATAGCCGGCATTGAGGCACTTCAGGCAGAAGTCCACGTCGTTGAACGCGACGCTGAGGTACCGCTCGTCGAGACCGCCCACCTGCTCGTACACCTCGCGGCGCACCACCAGCGCGGCGCCGGTTACCGCGCTGACGTTGTGCACCACGCGCAGCCGGCTGAAGTAGCCGCTGGACGTGCCCGGCAGATACTTGTGGGAATGGCCGGCGACACCGCCGATGCCGAGCACGACGCCCGCGTGCTGCAGCGAGCCGTCGGGATAGAGGAGCTTCGCGCCGACGCAGGCGACGTCGGGGCGCAGTGCGTGGCGCACCATTTCGTCGAGCCACCCGGGCGACAGCACTTCGACGTCGTTGTTGATCAGGCCGAGAACGGTGCCGGATGCTTGGGCCGCCGCGAAATTGTTGATGGCCGAGTAGTTGAACGGATGGTCGTAGCGCAGCACGCGGACACGGGGGCTGTGGGAGCGGCCTCCGGCCGCGAACGCGGTCCTGATTCGCGGCCGGAGGCCGCTCCCACAGGAATCGATTCCTTCGAGGTACGCGAGCGTCCGCGGGCACGTCGACTGGTTGTCGACGATGATGATCTCGTACGGCGCGTAGGTCGTCCGCTCGACGATCGACTCGATGCATTTCGACAGCACCTCGAAGCCGTCGCGCGTAGGCACGATCAGGCTCACCAGCGGACGCGGCTCGGGCAGCGGCCAGCGGTGCCGGTACAGGCCGGGTTCGATCACGCTCACCTCGACGCCGCACCCCTGCGCGTCGAAGTGGCTCTGCAGCGCGCGCCGGGCGGCATCGGTCGCATAGTCCTTGTGCTGCTGCCCGCGGGACGTCGACGTCTCCGACTGCCGCCAGTGGTACAGCACGAGCGGCACGTGCAGCACCTGGCTCGCGTCCAGGTGAGGCAGGCAGCGCAGCAGCAGATCGTAATCCTGGCTGCCGTCGAAGCCGCTGCGGAAGCCGCCGATCCGCTTCACCAGCTCGCGGCGGTAGACGCCGAGGTGGCTGATGTAGTTCTGCGAATAGAGCAGGTCGGGCGCGAAGTCCGGCTTGAAGTACGGGTCGCAGCGCCGGCCGGAGGCGTCGAGCTTGTCCTCGTCCGAGTACACGAGCTGCGCGTCGCGGCGCCCCTGCAGTGCCTGGGCGACCGCGAACAGCGCGTGGGGCGCGAGCACGTCGTCGTGATCGAGCAGCGCCACGAACTCTCCGGTCGCGAGGTCGAGCGCCGCGTTGCTGGCGGCGGCGATGTGGCCGTTCTGCGCCCGGAAGACCACGCGCACCCGCTCATCGCGAGCCGCGTATTCCTCGAGGATCGCGCGCACGTGGGGCCGCGTCGACGCGTCGTCGGCGATGCACAGCTCCCAGTGCGGGTAGGTCTGGGCGATGACGCTGTCGAGGCAGGCGCGCAGGTGCTCGGGGTCGGTGTCGAACGTCGGCACCAGCACCGAGAACGTCGGCAGCCACTCCCATCGAGTCATCAGCGCGCGCTGGCGCGCCGAGGCGGGCACGAGGCGCGATTCCTGCTCTTCGATCCAGTCGCGGTAACAGACCGTGTCGGCCGGCTTCAGCTCGGCGAACAGCCGATCGTAACGCGACCACAGCGCCGCTTCGTCCGCGGACTGGGGCAGCTCCCGGCGCACTCGCACCGCATCCGGCCGGTCCCCGGCCAGCTTGCGATGGACGCGCTGCAGCGCCGCGCGCCGTGTCATCCGCACGAGGCGGAAGTGCTGCAGCGCGAAAGCGCCCTCACTCTGGCACGGGTCGAAGCGGATGCGGGCCGTCGCGGGAAGGTGGATCAGGCGCTTGGCCAGCTTTCCGGAGCGCAGCGGCAGGCGATAGCGCTGCGCTTCCGACTCGCCGCTGCCGGTGTCGAAGTAGAGGTAGCCGGTGCAGCTCGGCACCGGGAGGTTCAGCAGCACCTCCAGCATGTACCAGCCGGCCGGCATCCGGCGCTTCAGCCGGAACTGCGGATCGTCGCCGAGCGCCGTGTACTGGCGATAGCGCTTGTTCGTGCGCACGACCTGGTGGGCGCACCGCAGCTCGCGTACGCCGACGGCCAGCGGCCACAGAGTGACGGGAGGCAACGCCATCGCGCCGCGTCACCGCGCCCGTGTAGGAGCGGTCGCCAGACCGCGCTTCCCGTAGTGCAACGAGACCCACTCCCGGTAGGAGCCGTCGAGGATCGCGCGCCACCACGGCTCGTTGGCCAGGTACCAGCGCAGCGTGCGCTCGAGGCCGAGGTCGAAGCGCATCTCGGGCGCGTAGCCGAGCTCGCGGCTGATCTTGGTCGCGTCGATCGCGTAGCGGCGATCGTGACCGGGCCGGTCCGGGACGAAGCGGATCAGCGAGTCGGTCCGCCGGCCGTTCGCAGCCGGGCACTCCGGAAAGCGCGCCTTGAGCGTTTCGTCCGCGCCGAACGCGCCGTCGATCAGCATGCACAGCGTCTCGACGATCTCCACGTTCGTCCGTTCGTTGTTGCCGCCGATGTTGTACATCTCGCCGGTGACGCCGTCGTTCAGCACCAGCTCGATACCGCGGCAGTGATCGTCGACGTAGAGCCAGTCGCGCACGTTGCGGCCGTCGCCGTAGATCGGCAGCGGCTGGCCGTTCAGCGCGTTCACGATCAGGAGCGGAATCAGCTTCTCCGGAAAGTGGTACGGGCCGTAGTTGTTCGAGCAGTTGCTGGTCGTGACCGGCAGCCCGTAAGTGTGGAAGTACGCGCGCACCAGGTGGTCGCTCGCCGCCTTGCTCGCCGAGTAGGGCGAGTTCGGCTTGTACGGCGTGGTCTCGGAGAACGGCGGGTCGTCGGGGCCGAGGCTGCCGAAGACCTCGTCGGTCGACACGTGGTGGAAGCGCTTGCCGTCGAAGCCCGTGGGCGATTCCTGCCAGACCGAGCGCGCGGCCATCAGCAGCGTGTGGGTACCGACGACGTTGGTACGGACGAACTCGTCGGGGCCGTGGATCGAGCGGTCGACGTGCGATTCGGCCGCGAAGTGGACGATGGTGTCGATCGATTCTTCGCGGAGGATCTGCTCGACGAGGGGTTGGTCGCAGATGTCGCCGTGGACGAAGCGGAAGCGGGGGTTCGCGGCCGGAGGCCGCTCCCACAGGGCTTTGGGGCGTTCCAGGTCGGCGAGGTTCTGGCGGTTGCCGGCGTAGGTGAGGGCGTCCAGCACCACGACGCGGTCGTCCGGGTGGCGGGCGAGCCAGTAGTGGACGAAGTTCGCGCCGATGAAGCCGGCGCCTCCGGTGATCAGCAGAGCTCGCATAACATGGATCTCAGAGCGGTACGCCAGTGCACGGGATCGAGCCCGAGCGCGGACCAGGTGGCGGATTTGTCCAGCACGCTGTACGCGGGGCGGCGCGCCGGGGTCGGGTATTCGGCGGTGGTGATCGGCTTCACGGGCACCGCGCGCTCGAGCAACCCGAGCGACAGCGCCTCTTCCTGGATCGCGACGGCGAAGTCGTACCAGCTCGCCACGCCGGCATCCGACCAATGGAAGATCGGGCCTTGCGATGCCCCCTGTAGGAGCGGTCTCCAGACCGCGATCCGCCACAACGCCTCCGCCAACCCCCGCGCCCAGGTAGGCGTCCCGACCTGATCGGCGACCACGCGTACCTCGTCGCGCTCGCCCATCAGCCGGAGCATGGTCTTGACGAAGTTGCGGCCGTGGGAGGAATAGACCCAGCCGGTTCGGAGGATCGCGATCTGGAGATCGCTCCTGCAGGGGTTCGCCAGCAGCGCTTCCTCGCCCTGGCGTTTGGTCCGGCCGTAGACGCCGAGCGGATGGGTCGGGGCGTCGGGACGGTACGGCGTGCCGGCCGTGCCGTCGAAGACGAAGTCGGTGGAAACGTGAATCAGCCGAATGCCGCGGGATGCGGCGGCTTCGGCCAGCGCGCGTGGCCCATCGGCGTTCGCCGCGGCGGCGCGCTCGGGTTCCTGCTCGGCCTTGTCCACGGCGGTGTAGGCGGCCGCGTTGATCACGACGTCCGGCCGGTGCCGGTCGAGCGCCGCGCCGATGGACGCCGGCGAGGTGATGTCGAGCGCCTGGCGATCCAGCGCGATCGCGGAGACGTCCGCCGGTGCGGTGCGCTGCAGCTCCCAGCCGAGCTGGCCGTTCGCGCCGGTGATCAGCACGACGGGCCCGCTCATGAGTAGACGTCCGCGTCTTTCAGCAGCGGCGCGTTCGCGTCCTTGTCGGAGAGCAGGGGCGGGCGTCCGTCCACCAGCGGCCAGGCGATGCCGATCTGCGGATCGTCCCAGCGCAGCGATCGCTCGTGCTCCGGCGCATAGTAGTCGGTGCACTTGTACTGGAATTCCGCGCCTTCGGGGCTCGTCACGTAGAAGCCGTGCGCGAAGCCGGGCGGCACCCACAGCATCCGCCCGTTCTCGGCCGACAGCGTCACCCCGACCCAGCGGCCGAACGTGGGCGCGCTGCGGCGCAGGTCGACCGCGACGTCGAACACCGAGCCGACGGTCACCCGCACCAGCTTGCCCTGCGACTGGCGGATCTGATAGTGCAGCCCGCGCAGCACCCCCTGCGCAGAGCGGCTGTGGTTGTCCTGCACGAAGTCGGCATCGATGCCGCCTTCGGCGAACGCGCGGCGGTTCCAGCTCTCCAGGAAGAAGCCGCGCCGATCGCCGAAGCGCTTCGGCTCGACGATGATCACGTCCGGCAGGTCCGTGGGGATGAAATTCATCAGAAGACGCGCTCTTCCAGCAGCTTCAGCAGGTACTCGCCGTAGCCGCTCTTCAGCAGCGGCCTCGCGAGCCGCTCGACCTGCTGGGCGTCGATGTAGCCCATCCGGTAGGCCACCTCTTCGGGGCAGGCGATCTTCAGGCCTTGCCGATTCTCGATGGTCTGCACGAACAGGCTCGCCTGCATCCGGTCTTCGTGGGTACCGGTATCGAGCCAGGCGCTGCCGCGGCCGAGCACTTCCACGTGCAGCAGACCGGCTTCGAGGTAGCACTTGTTCACGTCGGTGATCTCGAGCTCGCCGCGCTTCGACGGGCGAATGTGCGCGGCGATGTCCACGACCTGCTCGTCGTAGAAGTAGAGCCCGGTGACGGCGTAGTTCGAGCGCGGCCGCTCGGGCTTCTCCTCGAGCCCGATCGCGCGCCCGCTCGCGTCGAACTCGACCACCCCGTAGGCGCTCGGGTTCTGCACGTGATAGCCGAACACGGTGGCGCCCTCGGTGCGGGACGCCGCGCGGCGCAGCGTGTGCCGGAGGTCGTGGCCGTAGAAGATGTTGTCGCCGAGCACCAGCGTGCTCGGGCAGTTGCCGATGAACTCTCGGCCGATCAGGAACGCCTGGGCGAGCCCGTCGGGCGACGGCTGTTCGGCATAGCGGATGTTGATGCCCCACTGGCTGCCGTCCCGGAGCAGGCACGCGAAACGCGGCAGGTCGTCGGGCGTCGAGATGATCAGGATGTCGCGGATCCCCGTGTACATCAGCGTGGTGAGCGGGTGATAGATCATCGGCTTGTCGTAGATCGGCAGGAGCTGCTTGCTGACGCCGACCGTCAGCGGATACAGCCGCGTGCCGGACCCGCCGGCGAGGATCAATCCCTTGCGTGTCGATGCCGTCATTCGTCGTCAGTCCCGATGGTCGTGCACGATGGCCGCCAGAAGGTGCGCGATCAGCCCGCCGAGCAGCGCGAGGATCGCGAACACCGTGGTGTTGTAGAGCCGGGCGGGCTCCGTCGCGTACTCGGGCCGGGTCGGGCTCTGCAGCACGGAAACCTGTTGGAGCGAGCGGGCCGCCTCGACGCGCGTGCTCTCGAGCGCGGCGAGCGCACTCGAGTACATCTCGCGTGCGAAATCCACCTGGAGCTGCAGCGTCTCGTAGTCCGCGGCCAGGCGGTTCAGCGCGCTGCCCGAGCGCGCCGCGAGGCGCGCGCGCTCGGCGCGGATCTGCGCTTCGAGCGCGTCGATCTGGCTCTGCAGGCGCACCATGGCCGGCGCGCGCGGGCTCTGCGACTTGCCGAGCGCGCGCCGCTGCGCTTCCAGGCTCGCGAGCTCGCCTTCGAGAGCGGAGATGATGCTGCTGACCCCTTCGGCCGTGGCGGTGGGCGAGAGCAGCCCCTGCTCGTTCTGGTAGGCGAGCAGGTTCTCGAGCGCCTGATCGAGCCGTTTGCGCAGATCCGCCACCTGCCTTTCGATGAACTCGACCTGCTCGGCGGCGAGACGCTGGCCGAGCAGGTTCATGTGCGCCTCGCCCTCCTCGAGCAGCATCGTGGCGATCGCGTGCGCGGTCTCGGGATCGTAGGCCGACGCTTTGATTCGCAGCACGTGCGCGTACTCGTCGAGCTCCACCTCGACCCGGCGCAGGTAGTAGTCGTGGAAGTGCTCCATCGGCACGTCGTCGCCGAGCCGTGCGAACCAGTCGATCGCGTCGCTCGAGTAGTGCGCGCGCAGGTCGAGCGCATCGTCGAGCTTCTTCAGCATGTCCACCGACAGGAGGTGGTCGCGCAGCATCAGCAGGTCGCCCGACATCCCGCCGGAGAGAATCGACGAGACGCTGAGCTCGGTCTGCGGCAGGCGTGCGCTCTGCAGCACCACGTTTGCTTCCGACACGTAGCGGTCGGTCGCGATCAGCGACCAATAGAAGGCCGCGCCGAGGATGGCGAGCGCCACGGCGAACCAGTGCGGGTGTCTCGTCAGCCGGGTGCTCATGCGTCCTTCATGCTCTCGCGGTACGCGCTGAGCGCGTCGTCGATGCTGTCGAACCAGATCGCCTCGCCGTCCTTGAGCCACAGGCCCGCCTGGCAGAGCTCCTTCAGGATGCCCTCGCCGTGGCTGACCATCATCAGCCCGGCGCGGCCGACCCGCTCTTCGAACGCCTTCTTCGCCTTGGCGCGGAATCCCATGTCGCCCACGGAGGTCGCTTCGTCCGAGAGGTAGAGGTCGAAGTCGAACGCGAGCGACAGACCGAACGCGAGGCGGCTGCGCATACCGGTGGAGTAGGTACGCACCGGCTCGTCGAACGCATCGCCGAGCTCGGCGAAAGCCTCCACCGCTTCGATGATCGCGTCGATGTCTTCGCCGTTGCCGTGGATGCGCGCGACGAACTTGGTGTTCTGCCGTCCGGTCATCGAGCCTTGGAACCCGCCGGAGAGGCCGATCGGCCACGAGACGCGGCCGTTGCGTACGATCTCACCGCGGTTCGGCGCGTCCATGCCGCCGATCAGCCGCAGCAGCGTGGACTTGCCGGCACCGTTCCGGCCGATTACGCCGACGCTGACGCCCTTCGGCACCGTGAACGAGACGTCGCGCAGCACCCAGTCACTGCCGTGATGGTTGCGGTAACGCTTGTAGACGCCCTTGACCTCGATCATTGGGCTTTCAGCAGCAGCGCGAACCGGATGTGCAGCGCGAGACCGAGCGCGAGCAACACCAGGTTCCAGAGCCAGAGGTAGGAGGCGTCGATACCGCTGAGCGAACGGTACCCTTCGAAGAACGCGAGCCGCACGCTCTCGACCCCGTGCAGCACCGGGTTGTACAGCAGCACCTGCTGCACGCCGTGCGGCAGCATGTGATGGGGCAGGATCACGCCGGAGAGCAGGAACATCGGCAGCATGCTGAGCCGCACGCTCATGTCGACGCTCTCGTAGAGTGTTGCGCCCACCGAGACGATCAGCCCGCCGCCGAGGCCGAGCATCCACAGGCCGAGCCACCCGTTCAATACGCCGAGCACGTCGTCCGGGTACAGCTCGTAGCCGAGCAGGCCGCCGCCGGCCAGCAGGATCACGAACACGACGGTCTTGAGGAGACCCTCGAGCACGTTGCGGATCAGTACGGGATCGACCGGCTTGACCTGGCGGTATGCGAAGAGCCCGTGGTTGGCCCGCACCGCGCCGAGCGATCGGGTGACGCCCTCCCGGAACAGGAAGAACGGCGCCAAACCGACGATCAGCCAGGGCACGAAGTCGGCACCGATCACGAAGCGCGTGCGGCCGACCAGCTCCCGCACCCAGACCATGATCACCACGTACGCGATCGGCTCCGCCAGCATCCAGAACCAGGCGAAGCGGTTCTGCATCGTGCGCGCGAGCACCTCACGCATGAACATCGCGTGCCAGACGCTCCAGGTGATCTGCCAGGGCGAGCGTTCGGTGCGCGTCATGGTCAGATGTTGATCGCGACGTTGGTCGCGATGGCGATCTGGTAGACGATCTGCGCGAGCGTCGACGCGAGCTGCAGGTTCTTCACCGGCGCTTCCGGCAGCACCAGGATCTCGTCCCCGGCGCGCAGCTCCGCGCCGCGCGCCGGGACCACTTCGCCGTTACGCCGCACGATCAGCACGCGGCTGCGATCGGCGCGCTCGGTGAAGCCGCCGGCGCGCTCGATGTAGTCGCGCAGCCGCTGATCCTCCGTGTACACCACCGCCTGCGGAATCAGCACTTCGCCGCTGATCAGCAGCGAGTCGGAGCGCTCCGGGATGGTGATCACGTCGCCGTCCTGCAGCCGGATGTCGGTGATGCGGCCGTTTTTCGCGACCACCATCCGTCCGGTCGGCTGCACCTGCCGGGCGCGTTTCACGAAATCCTGGATCAGCTTCGCCTCGGTGGCGCGGATGCTGGCTTCTTCGGCCGTTGCCGAGGAAGCGCCGAGGTAGGTGGTTTCGAGGCGCCGCAGGCTGTCTTCCAGGGACTGGCGCTGACGTTCCGCGACGGAGACGCGCCGGATCGAGATGCTTTCGAGATCGGCGAGGCGCGGGTCGACCGGGATGCTGTCGAGCAGTTGCATCAGGGTCGCGTCCTTAGGTACCGCGAAACGCGACGGCCCTTCGAAGCTGCCTTCCACCTGCACGACGATCGTGTCGGGGCGCTGATCCGCCGAGAACAGCACCTCGTCGCCCGCCTGAATGGCGGCGTCGCGGAAATCCGCCAGCGTCAGATAGAGCGAGATCGGGCCGTCGTCGCGCACGCCGCGCAGCAGCGCGTGGGTCACCCCCGGCTTCAGGTCGGCGAGCTCGAGCAGGTCGGCGCCGGAGAGCGACCCGCCGGTGAGCTCGTAGTGGAACGGCTCGGCCACGTCGCCCTCCACGGCCACCACCGGGCCGCGGGCGCCGACGACGATCGTGTCGCCGTCCTGGAACTGCGGCCGCGGCAGGATGCCCTCGCGCAGGAAGTCGTAGAGGTCAACTTCCGCGATCGGCGTGCCGTCGCGCAGCACCCGCACGTTGCGGTAGCTGCCGGACGCGTCGGTGATGCCGGACGCCTGGTCGAGAAAGTAGAGCACCGAGTCGCGCGGATTGCCCGCGTAGCGCCCGGGGCTCTCGACGAAGCCGGTGACGAACACCGCCACGGGCTGCACGCCCTGCAGGTTGGTGTAGACCGAGAGGTTGTCGGTGTAGACCTCGCGGATCGCGGCCTTCACCCGGGCATCCAGCTCCTCGCTCGTCGCGCCCAGCACCGGCACCGGGCCCACCGACGGCACGAAGATGTTGCCCTGCGCGTCGACCGGCAGCACGGTGTTCATCTCCACCGCGCCCCAGGTGCGCAGCGTCACTCGATCGCCCGGCAGAATGCGGTAGTTGGGGTTCAGTCCGGACGCGCGCGGGCCGCGGAAGCCGCCGTTCCACAGATTGGCGCCGAACGGGCGGAGCGCCGGATTCTCGCGCGCCGCTTCCGGTCGCACCGGTCCGTAGGTGCCGGTGCGCCAGTCGATCGCCGAGGGCGCTTCGAGCTCGTCGGGCAACAGCTCGGCCCGTTCCTCGCTCGGCAGGTCGCCCATTCCCGAGACCACCTGCGCTTCGGCGGCGGCGCAGAGGCCGGTCGTCAGAACCACCAGGAGCCACCAGGTTCTCGTCATGGCGCGGCCTCCAGCAGCGGTCGGCCGTGATGGTGCAGGCGCCGCACCTGGACCCATTCGCCGTCGCCGTTGCGGCACGCGAGCCCCGGCACCACCGCCGCCGCAGGAGCGGTCTCCAGACCGCGAATGTCATCGCGTTGTGGGAGCGGCCTCTGGCCGCGAACCAGAAAATTCCGACACCGCCGCCCGCTCGCCGCCGGATAGATGTCCTGCAACACGATGGTCACGCCGCTCCCCCACGGGCTCTCGCCCAGCGCCTGCTGCGCCGTGCCCGGCCGGCCGAACAATGGCTGCAGGGGCTCGGGCAACGGTGCGGCATGCTCGTCACCGGCGAGGCGCTGCGTGTCGGGCCCGTGCCCGGCGCAGCCGCAGAGCAGCGCGACCAACAGGCACATCGAAGGTCTCCGCATGATCCTTACACCGAGACGGTCTGTGACATCGGCTGCTCGTCGTCTGCACGGTCGTGGCCGGCGCTGGGTGCCGGGAACAGCGGCGGCCAGCGCAACCCTGCGCTGTCCGAGCAGCCCGGCAACGGTGAATAAAAGTTGCCGTTCGCCTGGTTGTACGCGCACAACCAGGCCCGGAAGTTCCGATACAACGCGTGGTCCGGCTCGCCCGGAGCCGACCAGAATTCGTCCAGGGTGCCCTGGTGCGACAGGCCCGGCAGATCGTAGTTGGCCCGGCCCATCACGTGCACCGGCGTGCCATGGTGCACGGACGACAACCCGACGGTGCTGTTCACGACCACGGTGCCGCACGCCGCGTCGAGCAGACGCGGCAGGTGCAGGTCGTGCACGTACAGCGTGCGATCGGCAACGCCGTGAGCCTGGGCCAGGTCACGTATCAGCCGCCCATAGTGAGTGTAGCCACGATCGAGCGGATGGTGCTTGAATACCAGCAGCCGGTCCGGCGGTGCGTGGCGGGCGAACGAGGCCAGCACCGTTTCGATGAACGTCGGCACCGACTGGAAATCCGAGTGCACCCTGATCTGCGCGTCACCGTGCACCTGCAGCGGCACGAGAAAGAACGGCGGCGCGTCCGGCGCGGTGAGCCGGCTGAGCAGGCCGCGCTCGGTCCAGCGGTAGAGGAGCTTGCGCAGCCCGGAGCGGACCCAGACCACGAGCTCGCGGCTCGGGCGGAGCGGGCGATGGTGCCGATAGTGCGGGAAGCGCCAGCGCAGCGCGAACGTCGCCAGCGTGTACAGCGAGGCGTAGATCGCCGCCCAGCGGAACACGTGACGCACCCGCTGCGGCTCGACGCGCGTGGCGGGGTGAGGGCTGAAACGACGGTAGACTTCCGGATCCCGCGGCAGCGAAGAAAAGCTGTTGGTGCCGCCGAGCTCCACCGTGACGAAGTCGGGTCGCAGGTAACCTTCCTCGAACACGTAGACCGGCAGTCCACGCGCGCGGGCGAGCCGGGTGACGAGCGCGTGGTGCGGCCGGCAATCGCCGAACAGCATCAGCGCGTCGATCTGCCGGGCATCGATCAGGTTACCGACGAAGCTCGGCCATTCTTCCAGCGTTCCTCGGTAGCTGATCGCGCCGGTGGGGTAGAACAGCGCGTCGCCCCCGCAGAAGTTGACCTTGTAGACCTCGGCGCCCTTCGCCCGCAGCGCCCTGCGCAATCGCCGGAAGAACGGCCCCATGGGGCCCTGAAGCAGCAGAACCCGCTTGTGTGTGAAACACCCCAGCATGAAAGGCGCTTGAGAACCCTCTGTCCCTGTCCCTGAAATCGTTCTGTCGCCCCGCGCGTTTTTCCGGCAATGCAACCAGCCCGCACCGGGAATGGCGCGGGCCGGCGCATCCGGCCGGCAGGGTCGAGCGTCAGCAGGGCCATATGGTTCCGTGCGGGCCGATCAGGGCTCTGATGGCCCTGTTGTCTACCCGCGCGTGCGTGACCTGCCTCGGCTTTTGCAGGAAGTGTAGTTCAGCGATCTGGCCTGTCCAAGAGAAGTTGCGGGCCGCGTGTGGACCCGCTTGTCGCAAATCCGACTGTGGGTGCGGCCGCTCCCACAGAAAGGATCCGACAGGCGGCGGCTCAGCCGTGCTTCCGACGGCGCAGCAGTACCAGCCCGAACACGCCCATGCCGGCGAGCAGTGCC
>DASVDC010000078.1:0-72943 GCA_036381275.1 Pseudomonadales bacterium
CCGCGACGAGATTCGCCGGCAGGCTGGTCCACGGCACCGAGCCGGCGATCAATCCGACCATCGGCAGCATCGCAGCGCTGATCGCGAGCTGGGCCCGGAGCACCAGCGCGAAGCCCTGCCGGCCATGGCGGTGACCGAGGCACAGGTACAGGATCGCCACCGCGCCGAACGACAGCCAGAAGCCCTGCTGGTGAATCGCGAGCGGCTGCAGGAGCAGCAGCAGCGCGAACGCCGCGAGCAGCGCGCTGCCGACCCGGGCGGTGCGTCCGCCGGCCAGCAGTACCAGCGTCGCGGCGCTCATCACCAGCGCCCGGAGCGATGGCAGGCCGGCGTCCGCGAGGGCAACGTAGAACGCGGCGACCGCGCTTCCGGTCACGCAGCCGGCGCGGCGCGCGTCGAGCCACAGCGGCAGCCCCGGCACCAGCCGGACCAGACAACGCCCCAACAGGAAGCCGATCGCGGCCGCGAGGGACACCTGCAGCCCCGAGATCACCATCAGGTGCACGGTGCCGGTGGCGCGGAACGTCTGCCACAGGTCTTCGTCGATTCCGGCGGTCTCGTCGATGAGCTGTGCCAGCAGCAGCGGCCCGTGGTCGAGCGGCAGCGCCCGCACCCGCTCCACCAGCGAGTGCCGCAGCCGATCCACCGGCCCGGGAGATGCCGCGGCCAGGCGCTGCCCCCCGCGCACATAGCCGGTGCCCTGGAACCCCACGCCGAGCAGCCAGCGTTCGTAGTCGAATCCGCCGGGATTCGCGTAGCCCCACGGTCCGCGCAGCACCGCGTGCCATCGCCACGACTCGCCCTTCGCGAGCTCCGGCCCGCCGTACCAGGTGAGCCGGACCTGCGCGCCGGCCGGCACGGAGGAGCTTCCGGCCAGGATCAGCGCGCGAAAGCGCCGGATCGGCCGACCGTCGCGGCCGAGGCCGATGAGCGACGGCTCGTCCAGGATCCGGCCGGTGACCGGGAGTGCCGCGGGGCTACCGTCGTCGCGCAGGCGCGCGTCGAGCGCCCGCTGGTGCCAGAAACCGCTCCAGGCGAGCCCGAGGCAGACGCCGACGCAGACGAGCAGCGGCGGCCGCCGCCCGCGCAGCCGGACCGCCAGGATCGCCGCGATCGGCAGCAGCGACGCGCCCGCGGCGGCCAGGTAGCCGGGCAGCGACGCGGGACCGGGCCACGGCAACGCCAGCAGCGCCGCCCCGACGCAGAAGCCGATCAGCGGAAGGGGCATGTGCGGCCTGGGCGCGTGCGGTGCATAATTCGGTTATGCCGAGGAAGTTCCTGCGTCGGCACCTGCCGACTCCATCCGCGCTCCGTGCGCATCGGGCCCTGCGTCCCGTAGGACGCTGGCTGCAGGATCCGGAGCTGTGGCACCTGCATCGGCGCTCGGTGTCCGGCGCCGCGTTCATCGGTTTGTTCGTCGCGTTCATACCGATTCCGTTCCAGATGCTGGTCGCGGCGGTCCTCGCGGTGATCGCCCGCTGCAATCTGCCGCTCTCCGTGGCGCTGGTCTGGATCACGAACCCGGTCACGATGCCGCCGGTGTTCTACTTCGCCTACCAGCTCGGCGCGTGGCTGCTCGACCGGCGCGTCGAGGTCGGGACGATCGAGCTCAACTGGAGCTGGCTCAGCGCGCATCTCGGCGACATCGGCTGGCCGCTGCTGTTCGGCTCGCTCGTCTGCGGCTGGGTTGCCGGGGTCACCGCGATGGTGCTCGTGCGGGTGCTATGGCGGCTGCACGTGATCCGGCGCTGGCGCGCGCGCCGGCTGAGCCGGCGCACGGCACCCGCCGAGCCGCCGCCCGACAACGTCACGTCATTGGACTCTGCCCGACGGCGCGACGCGTCGAACCTCTGACCGAAGAGCCGGCGGCCAGTCAGTCGCGGCCGGAGGCCGCTCCCGCAGGGCTCTTTCAGCCGTGGAGGCCGGCGATCGGATTCAGCGCCGCGGCGCGCCGCGCCGGAACCCAAGCGGAGATCAGGCACAGGCTCACCGAGATTGCGCCGATCACCACGAGATCGAGCGGCTGGACCACCGACGGGATCTCGACGAAATAGGTGCCTTCCAGCAGCCGGAAGCCCACCCACCGCTCGATCACCGCCAGCACGGCGCCGACGTGATGCGCCACCACCACGCCGGCCGCCAATCCGACCGCGATGCCGATGACCGAGATCAGCAGACCCTGCAGCAGGAAGATGCGGGAAACCGTGCGGTCCGCGGCGCCCATCGTCCGCAGGATCGCGATGTCGGCGCGCTTGTCGTTCACCGCCATCGACTGGCCCGACACGATGTTGAAGCTCGCCACCGCGACGACCATCAGCAGGATCAGGAACATCATCAGCTTCTCGAGCCGCACGGCCTGGAACAGCTCACCGTAGCTGTCCGCCCAACTCGTCACCTGCCAGCCGGGCTCGAGCGCGGCGAGCCGCTCGGCGACGCCGGCGGCGGCCAGCGGGTCGTCCAGCGTGACCCGCACGCCGAGTTGGCCGAGCCGCTCCGGCGGTCCCGGCAACGAGTCGATCGGGATCAGCACCAGGCCGTAGTCGAGCTCCGCGCCGACCTCGAACACGTCGACGAGCCGGTAGCGCAGGATCTGCGGCGTGACGCCGCCCGGGCCCGGCTCGCTGATCACCAGCGCCACGCTGTCGCCGGGCAGCAGACCGAGATGCGCGGCGAGCGGCGCGCCCATCACGATCCCGCGGGGCTCCTCGAACAGCGTCGCCAGGCTGCCGGAGCGCAAGCCGTCTTCGATGGTGGCGATCGCGCCGACGGCGCTGCGGTCGAGACCGTGGATGGCCACCGGATTCACCGCGCCGCCCGCGGTCACCATGCCGGCGCCGGTGAAGAAGTTGTAGACCGCGGTCACCCGCGGGAGCCCCGCCACGCGCTCGACCTCCGGATCGCCGACGTCGGCGCCGCGGATCACCAGATGCGGTACCGTGCCGAGGATGCGCTGCTTCAGCTCCGCGTCGAAACCGTTCATCACGCTCACCACCACCGTCAGCACCAGCACGCCGAGGGACAGCCCGCCCACCGAGATGCGGGTGATGAACGAGGCGAACTGGCGGCGGCGGGTGCGCAGGTAGCGCAGCGCGATCCACCAGGCGACGCCGGAATAGCCGCCGCCGCTCACCGGATACGTCCGTCGACGAGCCGTTGCACCCGGTGCACGTCGCCGAGCAGGCTTTCGTCGTGGGTGACGATCACGAAGCCGATCCCGTGCTCGTCGGACAGCCGGCACATCAGGCGGAACACCTGCTCGGCGTTCTCCCGATCCAGGTTGCCGGTCGGCTCGTCGGCGAGCACCACCAGCGGCGAGCCGACCAGCGCCCGGGCCACCGCCACCCGCTGGCGCTCGCCGCCCGACAGCGCCGCCGGCCGATGCTTCAGGCGGTGCGACAGCCCCACTTCCGCGAGCATCTGCTCGGCCTCGCGCGCGGCCTCCCCGGCAGCGACGCCGCCGAGCCGCAGCGGCATCGCGACGTTCTCCAGCGCCGAGAACTCCGGCAGCAGGTGGTGCATCTGGTAGACGAAGCCCATGTAGCGGTTGCGCAGCCACGCCCGGCGCGCCGGGGACGCGGCGGTCATGTCGTGGCCGCCTACCCTCACCCGGCCGGCATCCGGTTCGTCGAGCCCCGCGAGCAGGTGCAGCAGCGTGCTCTTGCCGGAACCGGAGCGCCCGAGCACCGCGACCCGCTCGCCGGGCGCGACGGTGAGGTCGACGCCGCGAAGCACCTCGATCCGATCGGGCCCCTGAGCGTAAGACTTGATCAGCCCGCTCGCTTCCAGCACCGGCTCATTCATGCGCCAGCACCTGCGACGGCGCGACGCGGGCGGCGCGCCAGGCGGGATAGAAGGTGCTCAGCACGCACAGCCCGAGTGCCGTCAGCACGATGCCCGTGAGGTCCTCGAAGCGCACTTCCACCGGCAGATAGCTGACGAAGTACTGGTTCATCAGGTCGAGCTCGAAAGTCTGCGTGACCCACGCGTACAGATGCGGCAGACCGAACGCGACGGCCGTGCCCGCTGCGGCGCCGGTCACGATGCCGAGGGCGCCGAGCAGCACGCCGAGCAGCACGAACGCCCCCACCAGCGTGCCGGTGCCGCTGCCGAGCGTACGCAGGATCGCGATGTCGCCGCTGCGCTGGTTCACCACCATCACCAGCGTGGACACCAGGTTGAACGCCGCCACCGCGACCAGGAACGACAGGAGTACGAACATGGTGCTCTTCTGCACCCCGATCGCGTGGTACAGGTTGCCGTGGGTGCGCGTCCAGCTCCGCGCCACGACCCGTTCGCGGCCGAGCCGGTTCACCGCGGCACCGGCCACCGCGTCGGCATCGAACAGGTCGTCGAGGCGGAGCTGATAGCCGTGAATCCGGTCCCCGAGCCGGAACAGCTTCCGGGCATCGTCGAGGTGCACATAGGCCGCCCGGGCGTCCACCTCCGACTGGGAGCGCAGAATGCCGCTGACGCGGAAACGCTTCTGCCGCGGGAACAGGCCGGCCGGCGTCACCGTCGCCGCGGGCAGCACCAGGCTCACGTCGTCGCCCACGCCGGCGCCGAGCTCACGCGCCACCCCGGCGCCGAGGATCACCTGATACGCCCCGGCCTCGAGCCCGACGTCGCCGACGACGTGACGGGCGTAGTCGGAGACCGCGCGATACGCATCCGGCACGATCCCGGTGATCAGCACGCCGGCGACCCGATCGCTGACGGCAGCAAGTCCGACCCCCTGCACGATGGGTGCGACCCCGATCACGCCGCGGACCGAGCCGAGCAACGCCCGGTCCTGCTCGCGCACCGGCAGCGGAGAGCGGCCATCGACCGTCACGTGCGGCAACACGCCGAGCACCCGCTCTTCGAGCTCGCGCTCGAAGCCGTTGATCACGGACACCACGACCACCAGCACGGCGACACTGAGCGCCAGCCCGCTCACCGCCACCAGGCTGATGAACGAGAGTGTGCTGCGGCGGGAAAACGCGTAGCGTCCGCCGAGGGCCAGGGTCAGGGCTCCGTTCACCGGGTCGACTGTCGCGCCAAAGGTGCGAATACTACCATCAGCGTGCCGCGGGAATCGCGGCCGCGGCCAACCGGGACAGGTCACACGATGAGCGACGATCGCCGAACCTCCGTGCGCCGGCAGGCGCTGCTGCCGTTCGCCTGGCGGGCGCTGCCGGATGACGCCTCAACCGCCGATGCGATCCGCGCGCTCGACCTGCCGGCGCCGCTCGCACTGCAGTCTCGCCTGGCCGAGTTGGACGAGGAGCTGCGCCGGACCACGGCGGCGTTGCCCGACCACCGCGTGCTCGACGCGCTGCGGGCGCTGGACGCGAAGGTCTCGGTGCTCGAGGAAGCGATCTTCGCCACGGTACCCACGCCGGCTCCGGCCCCCGTGACGCTGTCCGCGGATGGCGTGGGCTTCACGGCTGCCGAAGCGCTGGCGATCGGCAGCCGGGTCGCGGTGCATCTGGTCCTGCCGGTCGCGCAGCACGTGATCGGCCTCGGCTGCGTGAGGCACTGCAGCGCGGAGCCGCAAGGCTACGGGATCGGAGTGGAGTTGCTCGAGCTCGACGCGCAGGCCGCGCGTCGGCTGACGCGTTACGCGATCGGTGGCCGCCGCGACACGGATTGACCCGACGGCGGCCGTCGGCTCAGACGGTACGCCGTCCGCGGCGCCCGACATCCCCGGCATCCACGGCCAGCGCGTGGGCCGCGGTCCGGGCCTCCGCAATGGCTTCGAGCGCCTTCCCATCCGTCGCGCAGGAGCCGGGAGTGCGCCCGCAGGCGCAGGCGCCATCGAGACCGAGCGCCTTCGCGCCGCCGCAGCTTCCCGTAATGGGCTTCCGCCCCATCATCACACCGAGCGCCATCGCGGCGACGATCACGAGCATCAGCAGGAAGGCGAACAGCACGGTCATCACAGGCAAGCTCCGAATCGGCAATCGGGGGGCTCGTAGCGTTGGGCTCTCGAACGTTGGCCGAGTTCCCGGCGATCAGCGCACCAGGACCTTTTCGAGTTCCGGAGTATAGCGCTCTTCGAAGCGGCCGTCGGTGCGGATCACGAACAGCGCCGCGAGCCCGTGTTCGCGCGCGAACGCGTAGCCTTCCTCCGGCCCCAGCACGTTGAGCAACGTCGCGTAGCCGTCCGCCCACATCGCCGACTCGTGCAGCACCGTCACCGAAGCGAGCCCGTGCTGCACGGGATAGCCGGTGCGCGGATCGATGGTATGGGAGTACCGCACGCCGTCCCGCTCGATGAAGTTGCGATAGTCACCCGACGTAGCGACGGCCCCTTCTTCCAGACGGATCACGCGTTGGATGCCGCCCTGGCTCTCCGGATCCGGCACCTCGATGCCGATCCGCCACGGCCGCTCGGACGGGCTCGGTCCGGTTCCACGCACCTCCCCGCCGACGTCGACCAGCATCGCATCGCATCCGGCGGCGGAGAGCCGCTGCACCACCCGGTCGACCCCGTGGCCTTTCGCGATCGCCGACAGGTCGACGTACAGCTCCGGATGGTCCTTGCGCAACCGCGGCGGATCGAAGGCCACTGCCAGGTGACGATGGCCGATGCTCCCCAGCGTGGCCTGCACCGCATCCGGCGCCGGCAGGCCGCGCGCTTCCAATGGACCGAACCCCCACAGGTTCACGAGCGGTCCCACGGTCACGTCGAACGCGCCCCCGGACTCCCGGTACAGCCTTCCGGCCGCCGCCACCACTTCCGCCAGCTCCCGGCTGACCGGGAACCACTCGCCGGGCGGCGCCGCGTTGAACTTCGACAACGTGGAATTCGGCAGATAGGTCGACATCTCGGCGTTGACCGCCTTCAGCTCCTGCTGGATCGCCTGCTCCACGTCCTGCGGACAGCGCGCCGTGACCTGGTAGTAGGTGCCCATCGTCGTGCCGCCGTAGCGCACGTAGGCGCCGTCGCTGTCGCAGCCGCCGAGCAGCAGCACCAGAGCCAATCCGAGGATCGACAGCGCTTCAATCGATTCTCGCGTCCGCAACCGCAGCAAAACTTACAGCACCTGGACAATTCGGTGGCGGCACGATACCACTCCCACGCCGTCTTGGCGCACAATGCGCCGACCATGAGAATGTTCGCGGCGGACGGCGGCCCGAGCCGCGCGATCCTGCCGGGTTGAAGGAGCACACGAGGAGTCCTGCGGGTGAAACGCCTGAGCTTGCACGACCGGGTGGAGGTGCTTCCGGCGCTGTACGGGCGTGCCGGCCGGAGCACCCGAACGCCGCCGGTGACTCCGGTGGAATCCGGCGGCCGCACCGGCGCCCGCCTGACGTTCGAGCAGCGCGCGTCGCGGGCCAGCCGGTTTCCGCTCGAGCAATCGCTCGCACGCATCCCCGAGCCGTCCCGGCTCGGCCGCTTCCTCGACATCGAGGTGTGATCGCCCGGGAGTCGATGGC
The DNA here is from genome assembly GCA_036381275.1 of Pseudomonadales bacterium. Taxonomy (GTDB): domain Bacteria; phylum Pseudomonadota; class Gammaproteobacteria; order Pseudomonadales; family Azotimanducaceae; genus UBA7803. The sequence goes on from DASVDC010000078.1 coordinate 7,423, forward strand.
GAGGCTGCTGCTGCTTCGACATGGCCAGATCAAGGCCAACCGCCTCGGGCGCTGGCACGGTTCCACCGACAGCCCGCTGACCTGGCGCGGGCGCCTGCAGGCCCGGCGCACCGCACGCTACATCCAGGCGACCGAGCCGCCGGTGCGTGCGATCTACTCGAGCCCGCTGATCCGTTGCCGGGCGACCGCGGACGCGATCGCGCGTCGGCTCGGTCTCGAGGTGATCGTTCACCCGGATCTGCGCGAGTACTGCATCGGCGAGTGGGAAGACACGCCGTTCACCGATCTGGCGGCACGTTACCAGTTCATCGAGGTCGCGACGGCGGATCACGATTTCGCGCCGCCGGGCGGTGAAACGCTGCGCCAGGTGGCCGAACGGATGGTCCCGGCGCTGCGGGCGATCCAGGCCGAACACCCTGAGGACGAACGGGTGCTCGTCGTGAGCCACGGCGCCGCGATGGCGGTGGCCCTCGGCGCGCTGATCGACAACGACCCGGGGCGCTGGATCGACTACCAGTTCGCCAACTGCAGCCTCACCGAGTTGGTGCTTTCGTCCACGCCCTACGTTAACTTTTTCAACTCGACGCAACATCTCTGAAGCCGAGCCGGCGAACACGACGAGGGGGGACGCATGCCCGAATTCTGCAGCATCGAACGAAAGGACCACGTGTTCGTGGTCACCCTGGAACGGCCCGAGCGGCTGAATGCGCTGCATCCGCCGGCCAACGCGGAGCTCGGCGAAGTCTTCGACCAGTTCGCGGCCGACGACGACGCCTGGGTCGCGATCATCACCGGCCGCGGCCGCGGCTTCTGCGCCGGTAACGACCTGCGCTACCAGGCGGAAGGCGGCGAGCGCGTACCGACGCCGCGCGGCTTCGGCGGGCTCACCTCACGCTTCGACCTGACCAAGCCGGTGATCGCCGCCGTGAACGGCGTCGCGATGGGCGGCGGCTTCGAGATCGCGCTCGCCTGCGACCTGATCATCGCCGCCGAGAGCGCGACGTTCGCGCTGCCCGAGCCGAAGGTCGGGCTGGCGGCGCTGGCCGGCGGGCTGAACCGGCTGCCGCGGCAGATCGGTGTGAAGCGCGCGCTCGGCATGATCCTGACCGGGCGCCACGTCAGCGCGGCGGAGGGCAAGGAGCTCGGCTTCGTCAACGAGGTCGTGCCCGGCGATCAACTGATGGAAGCGGCGCTGCGCTGGGCGGGCGAGATCTGCGCGTGCGCGCCGCTCTCGATCCGGGCCAGCAAGGACGTGGTCTACCGCAGTCTCGACATCGCGTCCCTCGAGGAGTCGATGCGGATGCAGTACGACTCGGTCAAGGCGATGGTGCAGAGCGAGGACTTCATCGAAGGGCCGCGTGCGTTCGCGGAGAAGCGCAAGCCCAACTGGAAGGGCCGCTGACCGCTGCAGGCGGCCGCTCCCGAGCGGTTCAGGAGTACGCGAGGATCTGCGCGGTGCCGATCGCGTCGGCGACCAGGGCCACCGCCAGGCAGACGTCGTCGAGGGTGGCCTGTTCGCCCCGCACGCTCATCTCGGAGATGATCTCCATTTGCGGAATGGCCACGTGCAGCAGGTCCGGCGTGACCGCGAACTGCTCCGGGTAATGGCTGGCGGCTGATCTCATCGCGGGTCCGACTTCCAGGACGATTGATCAGCGTCATTCCGAAAAACGTGCCAAATGAGGAAATTGCTGTAAGTTCTTGATAAGTAATACATTCAAAGTTGAGACTATGCGCGCGACGCGCCGGCCGGGTGCCGCGTCGCGCGAGAATCTGACGCTGGGCGCCACCCGGGCGCCGCGTTACGCCGGTCCGTGGCGTTGAGTGGCGCCGACGAGCGCGCCGTTCGGCGAGCCATTCGGCGAGCCGAACGCCGCTTCCAGCTCGAAGTGCGGCGCAACCTCAGCCGCAACTTCACCGTCCATCTGATCCACGGCATGCTCGGCCAGACCGGCTTCCGGCTGCTGAACGCGCCGACCTTCCTGCCCGCCTACCTGCTGCTGCTGTCGGGCTCCGATTTCGCGGTCGGGCTCGCGCTGGCGCTGCAGGCGTTCGGCATGGCGCTCACGCCGCTGCTCGGCGCGAGCCTGATCGAACACCGTCCCAAGGTACTGCCGATGGGCTTCCTCACGGGCGCAGTGATGCGCCTCGCCGTGCTCGGGATCGCGCTCGCCGGATTGCTGCTGCCGCCACCGCAGGCGCTCGTCGCGATCTACTGCTGGCTCGCCGTGTTCGGGCTGTTCCAGGGCATGCAGGGGGTGATCTTCAACTTCCTGATGGCCAAGGTGATCCCGGTGTCGAAACGCGGCCGGCTGACGGGGCTGCGCAACTTCCTGGCCGGGATCATCTCTGCCGGGCTGGCGATGGTCGGCGGGGAGATCCTGCTCGGCGACGACCCGAGCGTACACGGCTATTCGTTCACCTTCGTACTCGCGTTCGTGCTCACGCTGTGCGGGCTCTTGTCGCTCGTGTTCATGAAGGAGCCGGCTCCGCCGTCGGTGCGCCCGCGCACCCCGCTGCTGCGGCGCCTCTCGGAGATTCCGGCGCTGCTGCGGGCCGATCCGTCATTCACCCGCTATTTCCTCGCCCGCTCGCTGGCGACCGCCGGGCGGATGGCGCTGCCGTTCTACATCCTCTACGCCGGTTCCGGCTCACTGCCGCTGACCGGCAGCAACCTCGGCATCCTGACCGTCGCCTTCACGCTCGCCGGCACCGTGTCGAACCTGATCTGGGGAAACCTCGCGGACCGCCGCGGCTTCCGGCTGGTGTTCCTGCTCAGCATCGCGCTGTGGATTGCATCGACTCTGGTGCTGCTCGCCTCCGCCGGGATGCTGATGCTGTCGGTGGTATTCGTCGGCATCGGCGCGGCGGTGCAGGGATTCCAGCACTCCGCGCAGAACCTGACGCTCGAGTTCGGTCACCGGGACGACCTGCCTGTGCGGATCGCGATCGCCAACTCCGCCTCCGAGCTGGCGGGCACCCTGGGACCGCTGGCGGGCGGCGCGATCGCGGGCGCGCTCGGGTACCCGGCGCTGTTTCTCGTCTCGGTTGCGTTCCTGACCGCCGGTGGTCTAATGGTCGCCTGGTTCGTGCCGGAGCCGCGGTACCGGCAGGCGCAGGAGACGGTATGACGCTGAAGATCGGCTACAAGGCGCTGCTCGAAGCCGCCGAGCGCGAAATCCGCACGCTGACCGTCGAGGAGGCGCTCGACCTGCACGGTCGCGACGACGTGCAGTTCGTGGACATCCGCGACATCCGCGAGCTGCAGCGTGAGGGCCGCATCCCCGGCGCGTTCCACGCGACCCGCGGCATGCTCGAGTTCTGGATCGATCCGGAGAGCCCCTACTACAAGGACGTGTTCGGCGCCGACAAGACGTTCGTGTTCTACTGCCAGAGCGGCTGGCGTTCGGCGCTCGCAACGCAGACGGTGCAGCGCATGGGACTTCCGAGCGTCTGCCACATCGGCGGCGGCTACCGCGCGTGGAAGGAGGCCGGGGGCCCGACGGAAGATCTGCCGCGGCGCGACTGACCTGGCTGGCTGCCTCTGCTGCTGACTGCTTGTGCTGTAGGAGCGATCTCCAGATCGCGATCCCGGAATCAGGAATCGCGGTCTGGAGACCGCTCCTACGAGAGACGACCGTCAGCTCACGCCGGTGAGTATCCCCCGCTGCTCGAGGTAGCGCAGCAGCGCATTCACGGCCTGCTCCGGGGTGGTTTCGACGGTGCGGATGTGCACCTCGGGTGCCTCGGGCGGCTGGTACTCCGAGTCGATGCCGGTGAAGTTCGCGATCTCGCCCGCCCGGGCGCGTTTGTACAGCCCCTTCGGGTCGCGCTGCTCGCAGATCTCGAGCGGCGTGTCGACGAACACCTCGATGAACTCGCCCTCCTCCAGCAGGTCGCGCACCATGCGCCGCTCGCTGCGGAACGGCGAGATGAACGACACGATGGTGATCAGGCCCGCGTCCACCATCAGCTTCGCGGTCTCGCCGACCCGGCGTATGTTCTCCACCCGGTCGGCCGCGGTGAAGCCGAGGTCGCGGTTCAGCCCGTGCCGGACGTTGTCGCCGTCCAGGATGTAGGTGTGCCGGCTCAGGTCGTGCAGCCGCGCCTCGAGCAGGTTCGCGATGGTCGACTTGCCGGACCCGGAGAGGCCGGTCATCCAGATCACCGCGGGGCGCTGGTGCTTGATCGCGGCCCGCCGCGCCTTGTCCACCGTGAGCGCCTGCCAGACGATGTTGTCGGCCCGGCGCAGCGAAAAGTCGAACAGCCCCGCACCGACGGTGCCGTTGTTGGTCCGGTCGATCAGGATGAAGCTGCCGAGCTCCGCGTGCTCGGCGAACGGCTCGAACGCGATCCGGTTGCTGAGGCTGATGTTGGCGACACCCACCTCGTTCAGCCCCAGGCTCTTCGCCGGCTGGGTCTCCAGGGTGTTCACGTTCACCGTGTGCTTGAGCTCGGTGATCACGCACGGCACCGTGCGCGCCGCCGTCTTCAGGTAGTACTGCCGCCCCGGGTACATCGGCGCGTCGCTCATCCACAAGAGGTGCACGGCGAGCTGATCGGACGTCTGCGGCGGCGCCGACGCGGCCGCGATCACGTCGCCGCGGCTGATGTCGATCTCGTCGGTCAGCACCAGCGTGACCGCCTGGCCCGGCTGCGCTTCCTCGAGATCGCCGTCGAAGGTGACGATGCGCGCGACCTTCGAGCGCAGCCCCGACGGCGACACGATGATCTCGTCACCGGGGCGGACGATTCCGCTCGCGATCGTGCCGCTGAAGCCGCGGAAGTCGTGGTTCGGCCGGTTCACCCACTGCACCGGCATCCGGAACGGCTTGGCCGCGACGTCCTTGTGCGTCTGCACGGTTTCGAGGTGATCGAGCAGGGTCGGCCCGTCGTACCAGTCCATGTTCCGGCTGCGGCTGGTCACGTTGTCGCCTTTCAGCGCCGACATCGGCACCGCGACCACGTCGAGCTCACCGAGCTGGCGCGCGAACTGCCGGTAGTCGGCGAGGATCCTCTGGAACACCCGGCGGTCGTAGTCCACCAGGTCCATCTTGTTCACGGCCAGCACCACGTTGCGGATACCGAACAGCCTCGCGATGTAGCTGTGGCGCTTGGTCTGGGTGAGAACCCCTTTGCGGGCATCGACCAGGATCACCGCGAGCTCCGCGTTCGATGCGCCGGTGGCCATGTTGCGCGTGTACTGCTCGTGACCCGGGCAATCGGCGACGACGAACTTGCGCCGGTCGGTCGCGAAGTAGCGATACGCGACGTCGATGGTGATGCCCTGCTCGCGCTCCGCCGCGAGCCCGTCCACCAGAAGCGCGAAGTCGATCTCTTCGCCCTGGGTTCCGAGGCGCCGGCTGTCGGCTTCGAGAGCTGCGAGCTGGTCTTCGAAGATCAGCTTGGAGTCGTACAGGAGCCGCCCGATCAGCGTGCTCTTGCCGTCGTCCACGCTGCCGCAGGTCAGAAAGCGCAGGGTGGTCTTGGCGGCCTGGTCCGCCAGATAGGCTTCGATGGTGGGCGGTGCTTCCATGGGCTCCGTCATCAGAAATAGCCCTCCTGCTTCTTCTTCTCCATCGATGCGGCGGTGTCGTGGTCGATGGCGCGGCCCTGCCGCTCCGACGTGCGGGTCAGCAGCATCTCCTCGATGATCCCGGGCAGGTCGGCGGCCGAGCTCTCGATCGCGCCGGTGAGCGGATAGCAGCCCAGCGTGCGGAACCGCACCAGGCGCATCTGCGGCTTCTCGCCGGGCCGGAGCGGCATCCGTTCGTCGTCCACCATGATCAGCAGCCCGTCACGCTCGACGATGGGCCGCTCCTTCGCGAAGTACAGCGGCACGATCGGAATGTTCTCCCGGTAGATGTACTGCCAGATGTCGAGTTCGGTCCAGTTCGACAGCGGAAACACCCGGATGCTCTCGCCCTTCTTCACCCGGCCGTTGTACAGGCGCCACAACTCCGGGCGCTGGTTCTTCGGGTCCCAGTGGTGCTGGGCGTTGCGGAACGAAAACACCCGCTCCTTCGCGCGCGACTTCTCCTCGTCGCGCCGGGCGCCGCCGAACGCGGCGTCGAACTTGTACTTGTCCAGCGCCTGCTTGAGCGCCTGGGTCTTCATCACGTCGGTGTGCACCTGGGAGCCGTGTGTGAACGGCCCGATGCCCTGCTTCACGCCATCCTCGTTGATGTGGACGATCAGCTCCATCCCGACCTCTTTCGCCATGCGGTCGCGGAACTCGATCATCTCCCGGAACTTCCAGGTGGTGTCCACGTGCATCAGCGGAAACGGCGGCTTCGAGGGGTAGAACGCCTTGCGCGCGAGGTGCAGCATCACCGACGAATCCTTGCCGATGGAATACAGCATCACGGGGTTTTCGCACTCGGCGACCACCTCACGCAGGATGTGGATACTCTCGGCCTCGAGGCGCTCGAGGTGGGTCAGTGGGCGCGGCAATTTCGACTTCCTATCGAGAAAATGCGGAGCGGCATGAAATTAGACCGAAGATGTCTAAACGCCGCAACAACCGTGTTGTTTCTAGCATATACCGCTTTGTAAAATGCCGGGCCACCCGAACGGGCGCTTTCATGGCCGTGATCGTCTACACCCTGGCATTCGTCGGGGGCTTCTGCATCATGTCGCTGGAGCTTCTCGGGGGACGGGTGCTGGCGCCCTACTTCGGCAGCTCCATCTACGTCTGGGGCAGCATCATCACCGTCTTCATGCTGTCGCTGTCGGTCGGCTACCTGCTCGGCGGGCGCTTGTCCCTGCACCACCCGTCGCTCGGCCGCTTCGCGCTGATCTTCCTCGCCGCCGCGGCATGCCTGTATCCGCTGGTGTACTTCAGCGAGGCGATCATGACGTGGATCTTCGGCCAGGTCGCCGACCCCCGATACGGCTCCCTGCTGGCCTCGAGCATCCTGTTCATTCTGCCGACCGTGATCATGGGCATGATCTCGCCCTACTCGGTGCGGATGCTGGTACGCACCACGACGCACTCCGGTCACGTCGCCGGGGTGCTCTACTTCGTCTCGACCCTCGGCAGCGCGCTCGGTACGCTGGCCACTTCGTTCTATCTGGTGCTCTGGTTCGAGATCAACACCATACTGACGCTGCTGACGGCCGCTCTGCTCGCGATGGCCGCGATCGCCGCTCTGGCGACTCGTTGGGTCGCGAGCGGGCCGGCCGTGACCGCGGAGACCACGGTTCCGTCGGGAAAGACCGCATGATGCTACGAATCGCGCCGGCGGTGCTCGCGCTGGCCGCGGCCCTCGCCTCTGCCGCGCCCGCCCACGCGCGCATCATCCACGAGGAGCGCTCGCTCTACAGCACGATCCTGGTGAACGAGCAGGGACCGGTGCGGTGTCTGCAGTTCAGCATCCGGCGCGATCAGCGCAATCAGTCGTGCGTCAACCAGCGTCGGCCGAAGGAGATGGTGTTCGCGTACGCGCGCATGGTGATGACGGGCCTGCTGCTCGAGCCCGAGCCGCGGCGCATCCTGATTCTCGGCCTCGGCGGCGGCACGCTGCCGATGGCGCTGAACGAGCTGCTGCCCGAAGCCGACATCGACGTGGTGGAGATCGATCCGGCGGTGGTGCGGGTCGCCCGCGAGTACTTCGGCTTCGCGCCGACCGAGCGGGTGGACGTGTTCGCCCAGGACGGGCGCGTGTTCGTGAAGCGCGCAGCGGCCCAGGGCGAGACGTACGATCTGGTGATCCTGGACGCCTTCAACGGCGAATACATCCCCGAGCACCTGATGACCCGCGAGTTCCTCGAGGAGGTTCGGTCTCTGCTCGGCGGCGACGGCGTGCTGGTCGCGAACACGTTCTCGATCTCCGATCTGTACGATCACGAGTCCGCGACCTACGCGGCGGTGTTCGGCGAGTTCTTCAACCTGCGCGCCGACAACACGGGCAACCGGGTGATCATCACGCGTCCGGGCCGGCTGCCGCCGACGGACGTGCTCGCCGAGCGCGCGGCGGCGCTCCAGGACACGGTAGCGCCGTACGGCGTCGACTACGACGAGCTGCTCGGCCTGATGAGCACCGAGCCGGACTGGGACCCGGACGCGCGCATCCTCACGGACCAGTACTCGCCGGCGAACCTGCTGCGCTCGCGGTAACGGTCCTCTTGGGAGCGGCGGGTAGCCGCCGCTCCCACGGTCAGGAGCGCGCCGCCGCCCAGTACTCGTCCTTCAGCAGCCGCTTGTAGAGCTTCCCGGTGGGGTGGCGCGGCAACTCCTCGCGGAAGTCGATGGTGCGCGGGCATTTGATGTGCGAGAGCCGCTCGCGGCAGTAGTCGATCAGCTCGAGCGCGAGCTCCGGTGTCGCTTCCGCCATGTCGCGCGGCTGCACCACCGCCTTGACCTCTTCGCCGAATTCCTCGTTGGGCACGCCGAACACGGCCACGTCCATCACCGCCGGATGCGTGATCAGCACGTTCTCCGCCTCCTGCGGATAGATGTTCACGCCGCCGGAGATGATCATGAAGTGCTTGCGGTCGGTGAGGTAGAGGTAGCCTTCTTCATCGAGATAGCCCACGTCGCCGAGCGTCGTCCAGCCCTTCGGGTGCCGGGCGCCGGCGGTCTTGTCCGGATCCTTGTAATACTCGAACTGACCGCCGCCGCCGAAATAGATCGTGCCGGGCTCGCCCGGCGGCAGCTCGTTGCCGTCGTCGTCGCAGATGTGTACCTCGCAGCTGATCGGCCGGCCGACCGAGCCCTTGTGCGCGAGCCAGTCCGCGGAGTCGATGTGCACCGAGCCGTTGCCTTCGGTACCGGCGTAGTACTCGTAGAGCACCGGCCCCCACCATTCGATCATCTGCTCCTTGACCGGAATCGGGCACGGCGCGGCGGCGTGGATCGCGCATTTCAGCGACGAGAGGTCGTAGCGTCGCCGCACTTCCTCGGGCAGCTTCAACATCCGCACGAACATCGTCGGCACCCACTGGCTGTGGGTCACGCGGTAGCGTTCGATGTACTCGAGCGCGCGCTCGGCATCGAAGTGCTCCATCACGACGACCTGGGTTCCGTTGCGCAGGCACCCCATGCTGAAGTTCAGCGGCGCTGCGTGATACAGCGGCGCCGGCGACAGATACACCGACGTCTCGTCCATGCCGTACAGGAGCGCCAGCACGTTCGGCGCCGTGCCTTCGCCGTACGGCTCCTCCTGCAGCGGCTTCTTGACCCCCTTCGGATAGCCCGTGGTGCCGGAGGAGTACAGCATCGGCGCGCCCTCGGCCGGATCGGCGATCGGCGTATCGGGCTGCCCCGCGATCGCCTCCTCCCAGGAGTCGAAGCCCGGCACGGTGCCGTCCAGCATGTAGCGGGCGCGCACGTTCGGCATGTCGTCGACGAGCGCCTCGGCCACGGCGGCGCAGGCTTTCGAGGTGACGAACACCGCCGCTTCGCAGTTGTCGACGATGTACTTCACCTCGGCCTGCTGCAGCCGGTAGCTGATCGCCGTGTAGTACAGGCCGCAGCGCTGCGCGGCCCAGCAGATCTGGAAGAAGCGGGGATGGTTCTCGAGCAGGATCGCGATGTGGTCGCCGCGGACGAGGCCGAGCGCGCGCAGCAGGTGCGCGCCCTGATTGGCGGTACGCTCGAGCTCGGCATAACTCACCCTGAACCCCGTCTCGGCCATCACGTAGGCCGTCTTGTCAGGATCACGCGCCGCTATGATTCCCGGATGCACACCCGCTCCTCGTGCCGGTTGATGAAGCCATTAAGGTAGAAACTTTCCCGAGCCGAGGCAAACGCCCCGAGCGATCTGCTATCGTGGCGCCATCTCGGCCTCGGAATCGGATCGGAAGTGACCGTCGTCTCCTTCGCTGCCCCCTACCCGTCCGCCCGCTCGCCGATCTGTGCCGACAACGTGGTGGCCACGTCGCAACCGCTCGCCACCCAGGCCGGGATCGATGCGCTGCGCGCCGGCGGCAACGCCGTGGACGCCGCACTGGCGGCGGCGATCACGCTGACGGTCGTCGAACCCTGCAGCAACGGGGTCGGCAGCGACGCGTTCTGTATCCTGTGGGACGGCAACGAGCTGGTGGGGCTGAACGCCTCGGGACGCGCGCCCGCGGGGTGGACGCCGGAGCGCTTCCGCGGCCGGCGGACGATGCCGCGCCTCGGCTGGGACTCGGTGACGACCCCGGGCGCGGTGAGCGCCTGGGTGGCGTTGTCGGAGCGCTACGGGCGGCTGCCGTTCCCGCGGCTGTTCGAGGCCGCGATCCGCTACGCCGAAGTGGGCTTCCAGGTCGGCCCGAAAACGGCTCGTCAGTGGCGCCTGACCGGCGAGAGGCTCGCTCGCCTGCCGAGCGACGCGCAAGCCGAGTTCGCCGAGTTCTTCCGCCACTTCCTGCCGGCCCCGGAACCCGGCGCGCGCGTGCGCCGGCCGGAGCTCGCCCGTACGCTCGCGCTGATCGCCGAAACCCGCGGTGAGGCGTTCTACCGCGGCGAGCTCGCCGAGCGCATCGCCGAGGCCGCCGCCGCGGCCGGCGGAGCACTGTCGCTCGACGACCTCGGCTCGCACCGCGTCGATTGGGTCCGTCCGATCGCGCAGCCGTACCGCGGCGTGCTGCTGCACGAGATCCCGCCCAACGGCCAGGGGCTGGCGGCACAGATCGCCCTCGGCATCCTGCAGCACCGGGAGGTCGCTCCGCCCGATTCCGCGGAATCGGTGCACCTCGAGCTCGAGGCGATGAAGCTCGCGGTGCGTGCCGCGTTCGATCACCTGGCCGACATCGACGCGATGCGCCTGGCGCCGGAGGAGCTTCTCGACGGCGCGATGCTGGAGGCGCTCGCCCGCCGGATCGGCCGACGCGCCTCGCCGATTCCGCCGCCCCCACTGCCGGTGGGCGGCGATACCGTCTACCTCGCGGCGGCCGATGCCGCCGGCATGATGGTGTCGTTCATCCAATCCAACTATCAGGGCTTCGGCTCCGGGATCGTCGTGCCCGGCACCGGCATCGCGATGCAGAACCGCGGCGCCGGCTTCTCCCTCGATCCCGGCCATCCGAACTGCGTCGCACCCCGCAAACGCCCCTACCACACCATCATCCCCGGCTTCGTCACCGAGGACGGCGCACCACGGCTCGCGTTCGGCGTGATGGGCGGCCACATGCAGCACCAGGGCCACGTGCAGATGGTGCGGCGCATCTTCGACCACCGCCAGAACCCCCAGACCGCCAGCGACGCACCGCGCTGGCACGTCTACCCCGACTATCGCGTCGGCCTCGAGCACGGCTTCCCCGAGGCCGTCGCCCGCGAGCTCGCCGACCGCGGCCACATCATCCGCTGGGAACCCGACGAATACATCTTCGGCGGCGCCCAACTGATCCTGCGCACCGACCACGGCCACATCGCCGGTTCCGACCACCGCAAAGAAGGCCAGGCCGCGGGCTTCTGACGCCGCTACCCGCAGTACCGGGACCGCTCCATGGCGGAATTGTGTCGCGGGATGAGCCGCAAGGCGGCCCACAGCAGTCGGCATCTTGAATCAACACCTAGAGAGAAGGGTGCTACCCATCTGATCGGCCTGACTCTTATCTGAACGAAAGCCGGCGCCGAGGAAGGGCGCCTCGAGTCCACCAGCCCTCTATTCCAGAGGCAAGGAAGCCGCGCGGCGGCGTGCCGGGCTGGCGATGAACCGGCACGTTCCAACGCCCGTACCATCCGCAACATCGCCCGAATCAAAGCCTCGGAACGTCTGTCGACATCGGCCGCCGCGCCGGCGTGCGGTGCGCAGGAGTGATCTCACACCGCACCATCCGCCTCCGCCACATCGGGACGGAACATGGCCCGAATCAATCGATGAAGCCCGGGACGATCGAACTCCGGCGCTCTTTACCTCGAAAATCGCCGCCTTGACCCGGGCGATGTCGGCGGTTCGAGCCCGGCGAGGTTGCGCTCTGATTCGGGCCATGTTGCGCGCGCAGATGGGCGAGGGGCGCGGTGGCCGTGACGGTGCGAATCCACAATATCGCCCGAATCGAAGCCCGCAAAACGGGTGGTCGACCTCGGTCGCCGCGCCAGCAAGCGGGCGGCGCAGCGTGTGAGTGATCCCGCACCACACCATCCGCCTCGGCCACATCAAGAACGGAACATGGCCCGAATCAATCGACAAAGCCCCGGGCGATCGAGATCGAGCGCTGTGCCTCGAACATCGCGGCTTTGATTCGGGCGATGTTCGCGAATTCCGATCCCGTCGAGGCTGCGCTTTGATTCGGGCCATGTTGCCTTCGCAGATGGGCGCGAGGGACGCGGAAGGCCGGCAGTGCCCGTGCGAATGATCGACTGATTGCAGAACCGCGTGCGCCTGCGCGCGGCACCACGACTACGGGCGGCACCGGAGGCCGCCGCCCGAGGCGTGGCTCGATCCGGCTGGCTCGGCGCTGGGGTTTGAGGGATGGAAGCGCCGGCCGCGCAGCGGACGCCGGGCGATTCAGCGCCGAGAACGCGGGGAGTCGCATCGCGACGCCCCCTGAGGCCGCTCCGACGGTGGGCGTCGCCGCTCCGGGTCATCCCGTCTCGAGTCGAGGGCGCGGGCGGGAATGACCCCGGCTGGTGCGACCGACCGCTCTCAGACGGTGGTAGAGCAACAGACCTCGAAGGACGGGTCGCGCTCCCGGCATCGGGCGACACCCCCCGTCGGGAACTGTGCCTCCTGAAACCGGAGGGGCTGCAATCGGGCTACCGGTGGAGGGTCACTCCTCCCGTGCCTTCAAATCGAGCGAAGCCGAATTCATGCAGAAACGAAGCCCCGTAGGCTCCGGCCCATCCGGAAACACGTGCCCCAGATGCGCCTCGCACTTCGCGCACACCACCTCGGTGCGCTTCATGCCGTGGCTGCTGTCGTCCCGCATCGCCACCGCGTCCTGCTCGATCGGCGCATAGAAGCTCGGCCAGCCGGTGCCGGAATCGTACTTGGCCGAGGAATCGAACAGCGGCTGGCCACAGCACACGCAGTGGTAGACGCCCGGCGTCTTGGTGTCCCAGTACTTGCCGGTGAAGGCGCGCTCGGTACCCGCCTGCCTCGCCACCGCGTACTGCTCCGGGGTGAGCTCCCGACGCCACTCCTCATCGCTCTTGGTCGCCTTCGCCATGATCCGCCTGCTCCTTCGAGAGCCGCGGCGCTATTTCGGCTGCCGCGGTTTCGCTACACTTCATCGAGGCTCGGATGTTAATACCACCAGGAATCCGAATGAAATCGACAGGAGCTTCCACCGGAACCGGCACCGTGCACCCGCTTGCGGAACCCGCTCTGCGCGCGGACGCGGCCCGCCGTGAACCGCGGGAGTTCCGCAAGTCCCACAAACTGGACAACGTCTGCTACGAGATCCGCGGGCCGGCGATGAAGGAAGCCGACCGGATGGAAGAGGAAGGCCACCGGGTGCTGAAGCTGAACATCGGCAACCCCGCGCCGTTCGGCTTCGAGGCGCCCGAAGAGATCCTGGTCGACGTGATCCACAACCTGCCGACCGCCCAGGGCTACTGCGAGTCGAAGGGGCTCTACAGCGCCCGCAAGGCGGTCATGCAGTACTACCAGAGCCTCGGCATCCTGAACGTCGAGATCGACGACATCTACATCGGCAACGGCGTCTCGGAACTCGTCGTGATGGGTCTGCAGGGGCTGCTCGACAACGGCGACGAGGTGCTGCTGCCGGCGCCGGACTATCCGCTCTGGACCGCGGCCGTCAGCCTCTCCGGCGGCACGCCGGTGCACTACCTGTGCGACGAGCAGGCGGACTGGTTTCCGGATCTCGACGACATCCGACGCAAGGTCACGCCGCGCACGAAAGCGATCGTGATCGTGAACCCCAACAACCCGACTGGGGCGGTGTACAGCCGCGACGTGCTCGAGGGGATCGCGGAAATTGCGCGCATGCACGACCTCGCGGTGTTCTCGGACGAGATCTACGACAAGATCCTCTACGACGACGCGCAACACGTGCCTTTCGCCTCACTCGCCGACGATCTGCTCGTGCTGACGTTGAACGGGCTGTCGAAGACGTACCGCGTCGCCGGCTTCCGCACCGGCTGGATGCTGGTGTCGGGCGCGAAGCACCGGGCCCGGGACTACATCGAAGGCCTCGACATCCTCGCGTCGATGCGCCTGTGCGCGAACGTGCCGAGCCAGCACGCGGTGCAGACCGCGCTCGGCGGCTACCAGAGCATCAACGAGTTCCTCGTCCCCGGCGGACGGCTGTACGAGCAGCGCGAGCTCGCCTGGTCGATGCTGAACGCGATCGACGGCGTCTCGTGCGTGAAACCGAAGGGCGCGCTGTACCTGTTCCCGAAGCTCGACGTGCGGCGCTTCAACATCACCGACGACGACCGGTTCACGCTCGACCTGCTGCGCCAGGAGAAGATCCTCGTGGTCCACGGCACCGGGTTCAACTGGCCGGAGCCGGATCACTTCCGCATCGTCTTCCTGCCCCGGGTCGAAGACCTGGCGCACGCCATCGGCCGGCTGGAGCACTTCCTGCGCGACTACCGGCAGTGAGCGGCATCAACATCGACGACTTCTGCAAGGACGCCGCCCGTGCGCTGCTCGTGCTGTACCGCGCGTTTCCGCGGCCGCTGACGCTGTTCGTCGAGGATCTCTGCGGCCCCGACCGGCCCGACGAGTTCGGCATGCACAGCGACCGGCACATGGCGTGCTTCTCGGCCTTGCTGTGGCTCGCCCAGGAAGGGCTGCTGCGCTACACCGACACGATCCGTCAGGAAGCGATGGATCAGGCGGTGCTGACCGGCCGCTGCTTCACGCTGCTCGCGACGCCGCGGCCGGAGCTCGGCTCGCCCCACGCCGACGATCTGCCCGAGGCGATCCGTCTCGAGCAGCAGACCCATGCCCATCGGCTCGAGCAGGCCGTGGCGGAAGGTTCCTCGACGCGCACCCGGGTCGCCGTGCTGGAGCTGATGCAGCGATTCTGCGCCTGAGCGTCTGAGCCTCGCGTCAGCGCGCTCGTCTCACGCCCCCGACTCGACGCGGTAGTACAGGCTGTCCTGATAGCCGGTGATGATCCGGATCAGGCCGCTCCACTCACGGTCGAGCCCCGGGTCGTCGGTGTCGATCAGGAGCGGCCGCCCTTCGAGGCTCTGCAGCTTGGTGCGGGTTCCGACCACCCACAGGTGCTCGCGGCCGATGCGGCGCAGCACCGTCGGGGTGAGCGGCTGGTTGCCGCGCCCGATCAGAAAGCCCTGGCGGCGGGTGAACGTGAGCACCAGCACGGCGGGCTCCGCATGTTCGGCGAGATAGCGCTCGAGCCAACGTGCGTCCACGTCACGCCCCACCTGCCGGCCGGCGTGCAGCACGTCGATGCCGATCAGCGTGCCGTCGATGCCGAGCGCGTCCTTGATCGCCTTGAGCGTTCCGCCGCCGCCGAGAACGCAGATGCCGGCCGGGTGCGCTTGCCACTCGGCGAGCCGTTCGACCACGTCGGCGACGATCTCCTCGAGCGCGAGCGGCTCGCTCTCGCGCCCTCCTTCCTTGGTGTGCTGCAGAAAGCCGCCGGCTTCCGGCACGGCGAGCTCCCCGTAGAAGCGCGGCTGGACGATCCCCGCACGCAGCGCGTCCTCGTCCAGATCACGCACGGCCGCCACCGACGCCCGTACCAGCCCGCCTTCCACGAGCGCCCGCAGGATCCGTCCGGCCGCTTCCGGCGTCGCGGCGAAGACCCCCGAGTGCATCTTCACCCCGGCCGGAATGCCGAGCACCGGCAACGCGTCGCCGAGGGCCTCCAGCACGTCCCGGGCGGTACCGTCGCCACCGGCGAATACCAGGAGGTCGGCGCCCGCCGCGGCGATGGCTGCCGTGGCGCGGTGCGTGTCCTCCGGGCCGGAAGGCCGGCGCGGCGTCGCGACGACCTCGGCCGGCACTCCCGCCGCCTCGAGCACGTCGGCGCCCATTTCCCCCGCGCAGGTGAGCCAGCGCACCTGCCGGGCCGCCGGGCCGGCGGCCGCGAGCGCGCGCAAGGTTCGCTCGGCACCGCGCGGCCGGCCGCCGCGGGCGCGCGCCTCCTGCTGGATCGCCGCACCGTCGCTGCCCTTCAGTCCCGGTGGCCCGCCGAGGCCCGCGACCGGATTGATCAACAGGCCGAACGTCAGCACGGCTCCTCCACGAGAGCGGCCACCTCCTCGGCGATCGCGAGCGACGCGGTCAGCCCGGGCGATTCGATTCCGAGCAGATTGATCAGACCGGGCACGCCGTGCGCCGCCGGACCGTCGATCCGGAAATCGGCCGCCGGGGCGCCGGGCGGTCCGAGCTTCGGCCGGATACCGGTGTAACCGGGCTGAAGACGCGCCGGATCGAGGTCCGGGAAGTAGCAGCGGATGGCCGCCTCGAATCGTTCGCGCTGCGAGTCGTCGAAGTCGTAGCAGATCCGATCGATCCAGCGCACGTCCGGACCGAACCGCACCTGCCCGCCGAGGTCGAGCGTGACGTGCACGCCGAGACCGCCCGCCTCCGCGACCGGATAGACGAGGCGCGAGAACGGCGACGCACCTTCGTAGACGTAGTAATGGCCGATCGCGTAGCTCGCTGCGGGCACGTCCGCGCAGAGCCAGCGGGCGACGACCGGAGCTTCGAGGCCCGCGGCGTTCACGACCGCCCGGGCGCCGAGCGCGAAATCCGCCGTGCGCACGAGCAGGCCGTCCCGCCCCGCATCGAGCCCCTGCACTTCCGTTTCGAACGCGATCATCCCGCCGGCCGCTTCCAGATCGCCTCGGAGCGCCACCATGAACGCGTGCGAGTCGACGATGCCGGTGGACTCCGACAGCACGCCGCCCACCGCCCGGACCGCGGGCTCGAGCGCCGCGACCTCGCCGGCCGAGAGCCAGCGCAGCCGGCCGGCGCCGTTACGCTCCGCCTGAGTCTGGTAGTCGCGCAGCACGCCGAGCTGCTCGTCGCTCGTCGCGGCGATGATCTTGCCGCAGCGCCGGTACGGCACCCCGTGGCTCGCGCAGTAGTCGTACAGCAGCCGCTTCCCCGCAACGCACAGGCGGGCCTTGCGGCTGCCGGTTGGGTAGTAGATGCCGGCGTGGATCACTTCCGAATTGCGCGAGCTGGTTTCCATGCCGATCCCGCGATGGCGCTCCAGCACCACGACGTCGCGCCCGGTTTCCGCCAGCGCGCGGGCGCAGGCGAGCCCGACGACGCCCGCGCCGATCACCACGACATCCGCCTTCTCGGTCATCGCGTTTCCGTGGGCTCGCGCTCGGCATCGCGCAGGCGCTCGCCCAGCGCCCCGCGCCACGCGGGATTGAGCGCATCCAGCGCCGCCGCGGTCTCCTCGGGCAGCGGTGCACCCCGACCGGTTGCGCGCCGGCAGAGCTCCAGAAAGCGTGCCCGCACCCGGCTTTCGAACGAGAGCCGAGCGGTGTCGTGGTCGATGCCCGGGTTGTCCGCGCTGAACCGGAACGGGACGCCGGCGGCCTCCGAAAGCAGCATCTCGAGCGCCTGGACGGGTACCTCGGCCGCATAGAAACGAGCCTGCTCTGCGGCGCTGCGCGGCGGCGGCCGGTACCACAGCCCGTAATCGACGAGGCGGCGCCGGTCGGGCCGCGCGAGCAGCCAGTGGGCGATCTCGTGCAGCGCGCTGCGCGCGTAGTCGTGCGTGTAGCGGATCAGCGCCGGGTACCGCCCGCTGCCGGGCGTATACAGCGGCTCCGCCGCGCCGCCGACCAGCAGCACACCCGCACGCCGGCCGAACCGGGCGTTGAACCGACCCGCGATCCAGCGATGTGCCATCAATCGCCTTCCTCGCACGGCCAGCTCGCCAGCCGCTCGTAGTACGCGGCCGACAGGAACGGTCGCCCCGCCAGCAGGTGCGCGAGATAGCCGCGCGACGGCCGCAGCCCGGCGCAGCGCACCGCGGGATTCGCGAAGTAAGTCCACGACCAGATCGGGCCCGCATCGGTGAAGACCGCGATGCGCTCCCGGCTGTAGTTGATCGGCGCGCGCTCGAACGGGTCCATCTTCAGGATCTCCCGCTCGTCCGCGAGCCAGTACAGCACGCCCTCCACGAGGCCGTCGCGGTCGCGCACGACGTTCGCGTGACCGATGCCGGGATGGGCCGGCGACGCCTTGTCGAAGACCAGCCGAAAGCCCGGCAGACGCGCGGCTTCCGCGCGCACGACGGCGAGGCCGCGCTCGCGAACCCGCTCCGGGTTCATGTTGGAGCCGTAGGCGAAGTAGCGCGGCATCCGCGTTCAGCCCTTGCGGATCCAGAACTCGAAGCGATCGTCGATCTGCCGCTCGGCGACGAGCTCGTGTCCCATGAACCGGCAGAAGTTCTGAAAGTCGCGCCGGGTGGACGGATCGGTAGCGAGCACGTGCAGGACCTCGCCCGTGGCCATCTCGCGCACCTTGTTGCGCACGATCATCAGCGGCTCGGGACAGAGCAGCCCCATCGCGTCCAGTTGATGGTCGAAATCGTGCATGTGGGCATTATTTCACATCCGCGCGCGGGCGGGTGCCGCACACACCGGCCCGTCGGCGCCGCCACCCCGGGGTTCGCTTGACTTGCGCTGCAGCCGGCCTCCACACTCGAACGGACGGCGCCGCGTGCGGTCCAACATCGGCATCGGCGATGAGCCGCTGCGCTCGAGAGAATGGGTTGCTGCCATGAATCCATGCCAGTCGTTGATCCGCAATCGGCATCCCCTCCCCGTCACCCGCAGCCGCTGCGCCTGGCGCATCACCACCGCCGCGCTGCTCGCCGCGCTGTTGCCCGCGTTCGTGCACGCCGAAACCGCCGCGCCGGAAGCCACGGCGGACGCCGGTCGAGCACCCGCGGTCGAAGCACCGGCGGTGCGCTCGGGAATGACCCCGCTGGAAGACGTACTGGGCGAAGCAGACGATCCGCTCGCGCCGATCGAGCGGCAGATCGAAGCCGAGGAGTTCGCGCCGGCGATCAGCCAGCTCGAACGGCACATCGAGGAGCTCGAAGCCACCAGCCATCGCTTCGACCAGCGCCTCGTCCGCCCGCTGACCCTGCTCGGCGACGCGCAGGCGGGGCTCGGCCAATACGACGGGGCACTCGGCAACTACCAGCGGGCGCTGCACCTCTCTCGGGTGAACCTGGGGCTGAACACGCCCGAGCAGGTCGAGATCGTGTACCGGGAAGCCGAGACCTACCGGGCGCTCGGCGATTACGAGGCGGCCAACGATCGGGAGGAGTACGCCTATCACGTGCTGAACAAGGTGCACGACCCGCTCGACGAGGCGCTGTTGCCGGGCATCTACCATCTGGCCGACTGGTATCGGCGCACCAACAACGTGTTCGCGGCGCGGGCGCTCTACGAGCAGGCCATGCAGATCATCGACGCGCACGGCAAGCTCGAGAGCCCGGAAGCGATCCCGGCGCTGCAGGGCATCGCCACCACCTATCGGATGGAACGCTTCCCGCCGAACTACATGAGCGACATGGAGGAGTCGAGCACCGCGTCGGCGAGCGTCGTGACCGCAACCGCGGTCCGCCCCCCGATCAGCGTCAACAACTTTCCCGCCGGCGAGGCGGCCCTGCAGCGGGTGATCAAGATTCGCCAGGCCCGCAAGGCGGAGCAGCCGGTCGCGCTGGTCGAGGCCGTGCTCGACCTGGCGGACTGGTACACGCTGTTCGACAAGCCGCGGCGCGCGGAGCCGCTGTATGCGCACGCCTGGGAGCTGATGTCGGAGGTCGACGGCATCGACGTGGTGCGCTACTTCTCCGAGCCGCAGCTCCTGTATTTCCCCGCGCCGAGCAACCCCTCTCCGCCGCCCCCGGAAGAACGCGGTGAAGCGATGACCGGCTACGTCGAGGTGGCGTTCGACGTCACCGAGGATGGATACGTCCGTGGTCTGCGCACGATCGGGTCGAAGCCCGAGGATCTGATGGACTTCCGGGTTCGCAAGAGTCTGCGCCTGGCCCGCTACCGGCCGATGCTGGTCGACGGCGTACCGGTCGCCAAGACGGCGCATACGTACCGGCATGAATTTCCGTACTACGCCAAGCGCGAAGCCGCGCCTCAGCCCCAGACGGCCGCCGCCGCAGGCGGCGGCTGAGCCGATACAGCTTCGGTTCAGGTGGCGCGGAGTAAGATGCGCCGTATACGGCGCGAGGATGCCGATCATGGCGATGATGCAACACGAGCCGACGTCGATCCTGCCGAGGACCCTGCGCAGCCTGGCCTGGGGGGTCGGGTTGTGCGCGTTGCTCACGCTGGCGGGCTGCAACTCGAGCTCCCCGTCTCAGGGGCCGCAGGGCCCGTCCATGCCGAGCCTCCCCGGCGGCTCGTCCGGATCCTCCGGCTCGTCCGGCTCGTCGTCGGGCGGCGGCATGCCGAGCGGCGGCTCGAGCGGTAAGAGCGGCGGGGCCCAGATGCCGGGCGGCGGATCGTCCGGAGGGGGCGGAATGCCCGGCGCCAGCATGCCCGGCGGCGGGATGCCGGGCGGGCTGCCGCAGCCGTCGGGCCGATCCGGCAGCTCCGGCGGGGGCTCCGGAGGCGCCTCGGGCAGCTACGAGCCGTCACCGATGCCGGGCGGCGGCCCGCAGGGCGGCGGTAACACGCCGGGCGGTGAGCCGGGCTCGGACGGGTCCTCCGGCGGCTCCCCGGGTGATGAGTCCGGTCAGGGCCGCAGCGACCAGCCGGGCGGCGGCGCCGGCCCGAACCAGCCGAGCTGGAACCCCGGGACTGGCGGCGGGCTGCCGGGCGGCGAGACCGATGGCGGCCCGAGCGGTGACGGCAAGGAGCCCGGCGGCGCGGGCGGCGGCGACGAGAGCTGGGAAGAAGGCGCCCCGGGCGGCAGCGGCGACGACGGCTGGCAGACCAGCAACCAATTGCCCGCCGGCAGCGGCAACTCGCGCATCCCGCCGATGCCGTCGGAGCGCGACAAGCCCTCCGGCAGCGGCGACAGCGTGCTCGACGGCGCGCTGGAAGATTTCGACGGCGAGATCCTCTCCGAGCGCGAGGTGATTCGCTCTCGCTCGAACGAGACGGCCGGCCGCACGGGCTCGAACCTGCCCTCCACCGGTACCGGCAGTACGGGTGGCCGGCCCGGCGAACCGGGCAGCCCGGCGGGAGGCACCGGCGCGGCGGACGTGCCGATCCCCGGCGGGCCGATGGGCGTACCGAGCAGCCGCAATGCGCCGCCGGCACCGAATCCCGTCGCGGGCGCGAACGTTCCGGATGACATTCCCGATGCCAAGGACGACGATATCATCGCCCGGCAGCTTCGGGAGGCGGCGATGCAGGAGACCGATCCGGAGCTTCGCGAGAAGCTGTGGGAGGAATACCGCCGGTACAAGGGGATCTGAATGCGACCGGTTCTGGCCCGAACGATCCTGGTACTGATCGGCGGTGCGCTCCTCGGCGCCTGCGTGAGCCACGAAGTGCGGACCGTGGACATGACGCCGCCGGAGCGCATGACCCGCGCGCTCGAGGAGCACGAGCTGCTCGACGTCGGGGTCGCCGTGTTCGATCCCAACGTACCGGAGGACTACGACGAGCAGATCGAGCAGCTCATCCAGCCGGAGCTGCGCCGGGCGGAAGCCAACTACATCCCGTACTTCGCGAAGAACCTGCTGCAGAGCACCGGCAACTGGGGCGCCGTGCGGGTGATCCCCCGGCCGACCCACGCGGTGGACGTGGTGGTGTCCGGGCGGATCCTGCACTCCGACGGCGAGAGCCTGGAAATCGAAGCCACCGTCGAAGATGCCACCGGCCAGGTCTGGTTCACGAAGCGCTACCGGGAGCTCGCGAGCAAGTACGCCTACGAGGACAGCGTGCCGGGCACGATCGACCCGTTCCAGGCGGTCTACAAGAACCTCGCCGACGACATGCTGGCTTACCGGCGACAGCTCACGGACGAGCAGGTGGCGCGCATCCGCGCGACCGCGCAGATGCGTTTCGCCCGGGAATTCGTCCCGGACGCGTTCGACGACTACGTCGAACGAACCAAGAAGGACAAGTTCGTGCTGAAGCGGATGCCGGCGCCTGACGATCCGAATCTGGCGCGGGTGCAGCGGGTGCGTGAACGCGAGTACCTGTTCATCGACACGCTCGACGAATACTACGAGAACTACTACCGGAACATGCGACCCTCCTATCAGAGCTGGCGCAAGGCCACCTACGAGGAGGCGCTCGCCTTCAAGATGCTGCGCGCCGAGGCGCGCCGCCGTACCATCGGCGGCACCGTGGCGCTGGTCGGCGGCGTCGCCGCGATGGCGGAGAGCAGTGATCCGGCGGTGGACACGGGCGGCCTGGTCAGCGTGATCGGCGGCGCCATGACACTGAAGAGCGCGATCGCCAAGCGCGCCGATGCCGAGATGCACGCCGAGGCGCTGCGCGAGGTGAGCGTCGCCGCCGAAGCCGAAGTGATGCCCCACACCATGGAGTTGGAGAATCAGGTGGTGCGGCTCGAGGGCACGGTGGAAGAGCAGTACGAGAAGTTGCGCAGCATCCTGCGCGATCTGTACTTCGCCGACCTCGGACTCCCGCCGCCCGAAGCTCCCGAGACCCGTGCGCCGGCTCAGGACGAGACCGACCTCGAGGAGGCGATCGACACCGACCTGGCCCCATGAGCGACCAGTTCAGCCCCATCCGCCCGAAGCAGGTTCCGCTGAGCCATGCCGCGCCCGAGCCGCGCGCGGTGGCCGGCCGTGGCGCCAGCCTGATCACCTGGGGACTCGGTATTCTGCTGGCCGTCGGCCTCGTCGTGCTGGTGTTCTGGGTCGTGCCGTCCTGGGTGGACACGGCGACCGCACCGGCCCCGGCGGTACCGGCCGTCACCGATGCCGGCCCGGCTCCGGGGGCGACGGCCGCTCCCGAAGCGGAGAAGCCGGAACTGCCGCCGTTCCAGGCGTTGCAGCGCGAGCAGGCGCGGGAGCAGGCGCAGGAGCGCCTGGCCCGGTTCGTCGAGCTGCAGATCCAGCTCGAGCGGGACATGCAGGTCGGCGCCTGGGGTGCCGACGCGTACCGCAAGGCCAAAGACCTGGCGGCCGCCGGAGACCAGCAGTTCCTGGAGGAGCAGTTCGAATCGGCGATCGCCAGCTACGAAGCCGCGACCAAGACGCTCGCGGAGCTGATCGAGCAGGGCCGCAAGCTCCTCGAAGAGTCCATCGCGGAAGGTCAGGCCGCCCTCGCCGCCCGCGATCAAGCCCGGGCGGAGGAGGCGTTCGCGCTCGCGGGCACGATTGCGCCGGACGATCCCCGGGTGGCCGCCGGCAAGGCCCGGGCGGCTCTGCTCCCCGAGATCAGCAACCTGATGCGCCAGGGACGCAACCACGAGCTCGCGGAAGCCTGGGACAAGGCCGCCGAGATCTACGCGCAGGTCGAGAAGCTCGACTCCGCCACCCACGGCCTGAAGGAGGCGCTGCAGCGGGTCGCCGAGGGCCGCAAGCGCACCCGGGTGCAGCAACTGCTCTCCGAGGGCTTCAACCACCTGGCCGCCGCCCGCTTCGGCGACGCCAGGAGCGCGTTCGACGAGGTGCTCGACCTCGAACCGGGCAACGCCGTGGCGACCAGCGGCCTCGAGCAGGTCGAACGCCAATCGGTGATCGCGCGAATCAACGCGCTCAAGGAACAGGCGGACCGGGCCGCGGCCGACGAGCGCTGGGAGCAGGCGGCCAAGCTGTACGGGAAGGTGCTCGAGATCGATGGCACGATTCAATTCGCGCAGGACGGCCGCGCGATGGCCCTCGAGCAACAGCGGGCCGCGACTGCGCTGAGACGGATCATCGACAGCCCGGACAAGCTGTCGTCCGACAAGCTGTATCAGGAAGCCCAGCAGATCCTCGCCCGCGCCGAGGCCCTCGAGCCGCGCGGGCCGCAACTCGCGCGCCAGATCGAGGACGTGCGCCAGATCCTGCAGGTCTACGCCGAGCCGGTGCCGGTGATCCTGCGTTCCGACAACCGCACGGAGGTGACGCTGTCGACCGTGGGCACGCTCGGCAGCTTCGAGGAAAAGCGCGTCGAGCTGCGGCCCGGCGCCTACACGGTCATCGGCAGCCGCGACGGCTGCCGCGACGTCCGCGAGCAGATCGTCGTGCGGCCGAACATGAGCCCGGTCGACATCCGCTGCGTCGAAGCCTTGTAGCGTAGGGCCATGGCCGAGCAACCCAGCCCGGACATCCGCCCGCCCGCCGACGGAGAGATCATCCGGCCGGTCAGCTATCGGCCGGCCGAGGAAGCACCGCGCCGGCGCCTGCCGCTGTCACCGCTGCAACTCGTGCTGCTGGTGGGCGTTCTGCTGGTGGGCGGCGTGCTCTGGTTCCTGTTCACCGCGAAATCGGTGCGCCTCGTGCTGGAGCCGCCGGTCGCGGAGGCGTCGGTCTCCGGCGGCCTGCGCTTCCAGCTCGGCGACGTGTGGCTGCTGCGCGAAGGGCGCTACACGATCGAAGCCACCGCCCCCGGCTACCACCCCTACTCCGGCACCATCGAGGTGAGCGATGCCCGCAACCAGTCGCATGCGATCCGGCTGACGCGGCTGCCCGGGCGCGTGACGTTCGAAAGCGATCCGCCGGGTGCCACCGTGACGCTCGGCGACCGGGTGCTCGGCGTCACGCCCACCGAGCCGTTGCCGATACCCGCCGGGCCGGTGACCGTCACCTATACGCATGCGCGTTACCAGCCCCTCGAGGTGAGCGCCGAGGTGGAAGGCATGGAGCGGCCGCAGACGGTGCGCGGCACACTGCGGCCCAACTGGGCGGACGTGGCCGTGACCAGCGTGCCCGAGGGCGCCGAGATCTTCGTCGACGACCGCAGCACCGGTCAGGTGACGCCCGCGGTGGTGGAGATCCTCGCCGGGGAGCACGAGGTGCGGCTCAAGGCGCCCGGTCACAAGACCCATCGGCAGCGCATCCTGGTGGCTGCGGAGGAACGCGTGCAGCTCGATCCGGTGGAGCTGGTGCGGGCCGACAGCCTGCTCACGGTGCGCACGGACCCGCCCGGGGCCGGCGTCACGCTGAACGGCACGTTCCAGGGCGAAACGCCGCTCGAGATCGCGGTGCGCTCCGGAGAAACCTACCGCCTTCAGGCCTTCCGCGCCGGGTACGCACCCGCCGAGCGCACCGTCAATCTGCCCGCCGGCGCCGAGCGGACACTCGAAATCGATCTCGAGCGGCTGACCGGCACGGTCGTGGTGCGCGCGCAGCCGGAGGCCGCGCAGCTCTTCGTCAACGGGCGAGCGGTCGGGCCGGCGAATCAGACCCTGGAGCTGCCGACGGAGCCGCACAAGATCGAAGTGCGCCTGGCCGGCTACGCCGGGTACAGCACCCAGATCACCCCGCGCGAGGGCCTCACCCAGGAGCTCAAGGTGCGGCTGCTGACCGAAGAAGAGGCGCGCCTGGCCGCCCTGAAGCCGAGCATCAAGACCCGGGCGGGTCAGGAGCTCGTGCTGCTGCGGCCGAAACCGTTCACGATGGGTGCGTCGCGCCGCGAGCCGGGGCGCCGTGCCAACGAGACGCTGCGGGAGGTGAGCCTGACGCGCCTGTACTACCTCGGCCGTCACGAGGTCACCAACGAGCAGTACCGCAAGTTCGTCGGCGACCACAACTCGGGCAAGTTCCAGGACCACAGCCTGGATGAACCGGAGCAGCCAGTCGTCAACGTGAGCTGGCAGGAGGCGGCCGCGTACTGCAACTGGCTGTCCGACCTCGAAGGACTTCCGCGCTTCTACCGTATGGACGGCGATCGGGTCGTCGGCTTCAATCCGGCCGCCACCGGCTATCGGCTCCCCACCGAGGCGGAATGGGCCTGGGCCGCGCGCCAGACGGGCACGCCGGAAGAGGACCTGCGCTTCCCGTGGGGCGGCAACCTGCCGCCGCCGGACCGCTACGGCAACTTCGCCGACCGCGCCGCGTCGCACATGGTCGGACGCATCATCTTCGGCTACAACGACAACCACATCGTTGCGGCACCGATCGGCACGTTCGACCCGAGCCCGCTCGGCCTGTTCGATCTGGCGGGCAACGTGGCCGAGTGGACAAACGACTTCTATGAAATTCCGAGCGAGGATCCGGTGTCCAATCCGATGGGTCCGGCCAGCGGCGAGTATCACGTGATCCGCGGCTCGAGCTGGATGCACGGCACGATCACGGAGCTGCGGGTGTCGTTCCGTGACTACGGCAGCGATGGCCGGCAGGATGTGGGATTCCGAATCGCCCGTTTCGCGGAGGCACAATGACCGAATTCGACAAGTGGGTCCGGGCGGCGCTGCAGGGTGCGGCGCTGGCGCTCGTGATCGCGGCGGCACCGCTCGCCGCGGCCGACGGGGCGGCGCCGGCGGCGAACTCCGCAGCAGGTGCTGACGAGCCCGCCGAGCCGCCGTCGGGTTCGGGCGGCGAGCGGCGCGGCGCCGGCAGCGCACCGAATGCGCCGGCGGAGGGCGAAGGCCCGGCGGCCCGGGCCGGTGCGGCCGGGAAGGCTGAGAGCCCCGCCGTGTTCATTCCGAGCGAGGAGATCTCCGAAGACTTCGCGGTAGCGTTTCCGGTGGACATATGAGCGAGAAGTTCAACGGCTGGAGCTCGAAACGGACAGTCTCTGCCGGAGCGTCGATGGGGCGCCAGATTCCGTTCGAGCTGATCTACCAGGTGGCGGCGCTGGTGCTGTCGATCGTGATCGTGCACCTGGTCTACATCACGTCC
Organism: Pseudomonadales bacterium; assembly: GCA_036381275.1. Lineage (GTDB taxonomy): Bacteria > Pseudomonadota > Gammaproteobacteria > Pseudomonadales > Azotimanducaceae > UBA7803. The sequence continues at coordinate 34,042 of DASVDC010000078.1, forward strand.
ATCCGGCCGAATGCCGACGCGCTGATGCAACAGGCGGTCGAACGGGCCGAGCAGGGCCAGCCGTACATCCCGCCGCGCTCGTTGTACATCGTGCTGAAGGACTACGAGCAGGAATCCTGCTTCGTGCTGATGCTGTGGGCGATGGCGATGATCGGCTACAAGTTCCGGGACGCGCTGCGCGAGCGGAGCCTGCTGCAGCAGGACATCATACCGGTCACCGAAGGCATGCGCGTGCTGCCGGAAGACACCCGGGAGTACTCGCGCGCGATCCAGGCGCTGCCGGAACATCTGCAGAACGCGCTGCTGCCGCGCGCGCTGCAGGCGGCGCTGCAGCGGTTCGCGTCCACCCGCAACGTGCAGGACGTCTCCGAGGCCGTGCGGGCGACCTGCGACACCGAGACCGACCGGCTCGACACCGAGCTCGCGATGGTGCGCTACATCGCGTGGGCGATACCGGCGATCGGCTTCATCGGCACCGTGCGCGGCATCGGCGATGCGCTCGGCCAGGCGTACCGGGCGGTCGAAGGCGACATCGCCGGCGTCACCGCGAGCCTCGGCACGGCGTTCAACTCGACGCTGATCGCGCTGCTGCTCAGCATCGTGCTGATGTTCCTGATGCACCAGCTCCAGCTCATTCAGGAGCGCCTGGTGCTGGATGTGCACACCTACGCCGATCAGCGCCTGATCCGGCACATGCAGGTTCGGGAAGCATGACCTGTATTCTCGAGCTGAACGATGCCGATCTGACCCTGTACCGGGACCGCACCGTGCTGCATCGCGCACCCGGAGTGGCCGTGGTGCTGGACGACCAGGTGGCGTTCGGCGAGGAAGCGCTGCGGCTGTCGCGCATCCACCCCCGGCGGGCGAATCAGCATTACTTCACGCGTCTGAACGCGGATCCGCTGCCAGTGCCCGGGCCCCGGGCGCGCAATCACGCCGACCTGGTCTATCTGCACCTGAAGACGTTCCAGCCGCTGATCGAAGCCGAAGGCGGCTCCGTGCTGCTGGCGGTGCCGGGTATCCTGTCCGCGGATCAGCTCGGCGTGCTGCTCGGCGTGCTGCAGGAGGTGGGCATCCGGGTCAGCGGCTTCGTGGACGCGGCGGTGGCCGCGCTTTCGACCCACCCGCTTCCGGAGCGTGCGTACCACCTCGACGTGACGCTGCAGCGCGCCGTGGTTACCAGCGTGGAAGCGGGCGCCAGCGTCAGCAAGACGGCGGCCGAGGAGCTGCCCGAGTGCGGGCTGATCCGCCTGCTCGACGCCTGGATCGACGTGATCGCGGACCGTTTCGTGCGCGAGACCCGCTTCGATCCGCTGCATGCCGCCGCCACCGAGCAGCAGCTCTTCAACCAGATCTACGACTGGATCGAAGGCGGCGCCACGGGCCGCGAGATGGGCGTCGAGATCGTGCACGCCGACCACACGCGCCGGGTCGAGTTCGGCCGCTCGCTGTTCGAGGAGAAGGCCGAGCAGCGCCTCCGCCAGATCGGCGACGTGGTGCCGCGCGGTGCGCACGTGTTCCTGAGCGCCCGAAGCGCGCGATTACCCGGGATGCAGCGCATGCTCGACGCGCTCGCCGTGCAGAGCTGGGTGCTGCCGGGGGATGCGCTGCCCCGGGGGTGCCTCGAGAACCTGCGCCACATCGTCCCGGGCGACGGCGAGCTGCGGCTCGTCACCCGACTGCCGTCCACCGCGTTCGGCGGCCCGGCGCCGTCGGTCCCGGAAGCCGAGCGCCGCCCGGCCGCGCCGACCCACGCGCTGCTCGGCCACGAGGCCTGGCCGCTCGACGCGGCCGACCCGGTCCTGCCGGTGCGCCGTGAGGAAGGCCGTCTGCTGCTCGACGGCAGCGCGGGCGCGCTGCTGAACGGCCAGCCGGCGCGCACGGACACCGTGCTCGCGCCCGGTGATCGGGTAGCGGTCGGCGAGCAGGAGTTTCTACTGATTCGCCTCAGGGAGTAAGCGCGTGGCCCGCCGCGAGATCGTCGTCTTCTCGCTGTCGTTCCTCGACGTGATGTCCTGCGGTTTCGGCGCGCTGGTGCTGATCTTCCTGATCATCAATCACGCCTCGGAAGAGCGCGCCGAGACCGTGAACCAGGACAAGCTCGCCGAAGTGCGCATGCTCGACTACCAGGTGCGCGAAGGCGAGAAGGACCTGTTCCAGCTCCTGCAGCGTATGGACATGCTCGAGCGCCGGCTCGACGAGTCGGACCGGCAGCTCGTCAGCACGCGTCGCGAGATCGAAGACCGCCAGCAGGACGTCGCGGCGCTCGAGCAGGAGTCGCTCGCGCAGGTGGCGAGTCTCGAGGAGCTGCAGAGCGACGTCGAAGCCCGCGAGAAGGAACTGGAACGCCTGCGGGCGGTGGCGCAAGCGAACGAAGGCGGACGCATCCGTTCGTTCACCGGCGAGGGTGACCGCCAGTATCTGACCGGCCTCAAAGTCGGCGGCAAACACATCCTGATCGCGCTGGACGTGTCCGCCAGCATGCTCGACGAGCGCATCGTGAACGTGATCCGGCGCCGCAACATGGACGACGAGCGCAAGCGCCAGGCGCCGAAATGGCAGCGCGCGGTGCGAACCGTCGAATGGATCGGTGCGCAGTTGCCGCTCGACGCGAACTTCCAGATCTACGGCTTCAACACCGAAGCGCGTTCGCTGGTGCCCGACGCCGGGCCGGGTTGGGTCGCGCTGGCGGAAGGCCGGGAGCTCGACGCGGCGATCAAGGCGCTCAAGCGCACGGTGCCCTCCGGCGGCACCAGCCTGATGAAGCTCGTGGACGCGATCAACGCGATGAGTCCCCTCCCCGACAACGTCTACCTGATCACCGACTCGCTGCCGACCCAGGGCGATCGGGAGCCGCGGGGGCCGACCATCGACGGCCGCGGGCGCCTCGAGCTGTTCGGCGACGCGATCCGCAAGATGCCGAAGGACGTGCCGGTCAACGTGATTCTGTTCCCGATGGAGGGCGATCCCATGTCCGCCGCGGCGTACTGGAGCCTCGCCCGCAGCACCCGGGGCTCGTTCCTGTCGCCGTCGAGGGACTGGCCATGAGCCGGCGCCGGCAACGCCGCGGCGTCACGGAGATGAGCCTGTCGTTCCTCGACACCATCTCCTGCGGATTCGGCGCGATTCTGCTGCTCTTGATCATCAGCAAGACCGTCGAGCCGAAGCTTCTGGAAGAGGCCAAGATCGATCTGGACAACCAGATCGCCGAGCGCAAGGAGACGCTCTACGAGATCCGCGGCCGCATCGACGAGCTGCGCCGCCAGGTCCGGGACGCCGAGTCCCAGCTCGAAGGCAATCTCGTGCAGGTGGCGGCGCTGCAGCGTCAGCTCACCGAGATCCTCGGGCGCTACGAGACCACGGTGAACCGCCGCGACCAGGTCAAGGAGGCGAACCAGGAGCTGGCCGCCGCGAAGCAGACGCTGACCGACGAGATGCAGCGCCTGCTCGGCGTCGATTTCCAGCGCAAGAACGAGCTGGTGGGCGGCATCACCGTCGACAGCGAGTACATCATCTTCGTGATCGACACCTCGGGCAGCATGTTCAACGCCGCCTGGGGACAGGTGCTCGAGAAGGTGAACGAGACGCTGGCGATCTATCCGCAGGTCAAGGGCATCCAGGTGATGAACGACGAGGGCGAGTACATGTTCTCGGAGTTCGCCGGCGAGTGGATCCCCGACTCGCCGTCACGCCGGGAAGCGATCATAAAGCGCCTGCAGACCTGGAACCCGTTCTCGGACTCGAGTCCGGTGGAGGGCATCGAAGCCGCGATCAGCACGTTCTACTCGCCGGACAAGCTGATCAGCATCTACGTGTTCGGCGATGACTTCACCGGCCGCTCGATCGAGCAGGTCGTCGACACGGTGGACAAGATCAATCAGGCAGACGAAGCCGGGCGGCGGCTGGTGCGGATCCACGCGGTCGGCTTTCCGGTGTATCTCGACCGGCCATCGGGGCGCGTGTACCGGTTCGCGGCGCTGATGCGCGAGCTCGCTTACCGTAACGACGGAACTTTTGTGGGGTTATCGGAATTCGAGTAGCCTTCCGAGGTCTCTACCAACGATGAGGGGAGCGTTGCTGTGCCGCTTTAGGCGCCTGATTCGCAAGGCGTGCCTTGTACGCAAGGCGCGTGCGTCGACGCGGGCGATGCGAACCGGATCGCGGATCCGGCGCGGGGCGCTGCCCGGGCGCCCGCGGCACCGGCCGACGTTCGTCGGCGCCGGCGGGCTCGCGCTGTTCGGTTTCGCGCTGCTCGCCGGCTGCGGCGGAGCCAGCGTCGAGGTACCTCCCGAGCTGCCGGTGCCGCTGGTGCAGCCGCTGCCGTTGAAGATGGGAGTACACCTGCCCAAGGAGCTGCGCGAGTACGTGCACCGCGAGAAGCTCGAGCAGAGCGGCGAGTGGTCCATCGATCTGGGCGGTGCTCAGGAGCGGATGTTCCGGAACCTGCTGACCGGCATGTTCGAGGGCATGGAGGTCGTGCCGGAGCCGGGCGCCACGGCCACGGACGTCGACGCCGTGCTGGTGCCGGCGATCCAGGAAGTGCAGTTCTCGACGCCGGATCAGACGCGCAGCGAGTACTTCGAGGTCTGGGTCCGCTACCACTTCCAGCTCTTCGACCGCGACGGCACGCTGATCGCGGACTGGCCGATGACCGCCTACGGCAAGGCGAACGCGCACAACTACGGCATGAACAGCCGGGAGCCGGCGCTGCAGGCGGCCGCCCTCGCGGCGCTGCGCGACGCGATGGCCTTCTTCACGGTACAGTTCCGGACGGTGCCGGCAGTACAATCCTGGCTCAATGCCGAGTTGAGGAGCCCGTCGTCATGACTCTGCGCGCTCTGATCGGATCTTTCCTGCCGATGGCCCTGATGATCCCGCTCGGCGGGTGCGTCACTGCCACCGTGCAGGAAATTCGGGAAGCCGACACCGGCATGGAAGCCCACGAATCCATCGCGGTGCTCGGCCGCCGAACGCTCCCCTCCAACGCCGAAACCGAGTTCGGCTTCGTCGACTGCGTGAGCCGCAACATGCGCAGCGGCGGCAACGCGATCCGGGTGATCCACGAGGACGAATTCCGCGACGCGCTGTTCCCGTGGTTCGAGCCCCGCACGGCGCCCGTCAACACCTCCGATCTGCCGGAAATCATCTCGCAGCCGATGCTCGCGAAGCGCCTCGAGGAGCTCGGCCTGCGCTACCTGGTCTGGATCGAGGGCGACACCGACCGCACCGACTCCGGCGGCTCGCTGACCTGCAGCGTCACCACCGCCGGCGCCGGCTGCTTCGGCTTTCTGACCTGGGAGAACGACTCGTCCTACGAGGCGTCGATCTGGGACATCCGCACCGGCCAATCGGTCGGCAAGATCAGCTCCGACGCCGTCGGCACCAGCTACATGCCGGCCGTGATCGTGCCGCTGCCGCTGATCGCACGCGTGCGCTCCTCCGCCTGCAACAGCCTGGCCGATCAGCTCAAGGTCTTCCTCACCGCCGAAAACTGACCCGCTGCCCCACCGTGGGAGCGGCCTCCGGCCGCGACCCGCTCAGCGCCCAGGAATGTCGGCCGGATCGAGTTGCGTCGTAGGGGCGCCTTCCGGTGCCGCTCGTAGTGATGGTGCCGCGCGTTCAGCAGCACCTAGCCGAGCGCATGGCGCACCTCCTTCGGCGTCCGCAGCAACCGATGGTGATAACGCCCGTCGAGCACGCGGGCGCGCCGCGAGCACACCCGGTTCACGCACCGCGCCACGCGCGCGGCCAGACTCTTCATCCCGCACGCCAGCGCGCGCTTCCCCTGCGCGTCGTGCAGGTGGTTGTGCTGGATCGAGTAGTGCACCACACGAAAGCCCGGCCGCTCGGCGCACTGGGCGAGGCTGTATCGGAACGCCGATCCGAAGCGTTTCCTGCGCAGGTTCGGAAGGCCCCGCTGGAGGCGTACGGTGACGTCCACAGGACAGTGGCCGGGGATGTTCTCGCGGCGCCGGTGCAGCACGCGCGGTTTGAGCAGCGCCTTCCGTCCGCCCGGATTGGGGCCCCGTTCGTGCGGGCGATGCCGATGGTGGCTGAAGGTGCAGTGCGAGATCGCTGATGTCCGATCGCAACCTCGCCCGACTCAATCCGCAAACACCGCCCGAATCAACGCGGCCGCGTTCGGGGTTGGCGCTGAATCCCGGCCGCGCCGGATCCTGCCGGTTTTGATTCGGGCGATGTTGCGATCCCGGACCCTCGTCCGCTGAAGGCGCGGTGGGCGATCGGTTGGAGCGCCACACTGGCCGCAGGGCGGTTGCTCATACCAACCTCGACGCCTGATCTCAGGCGTTTGATTCGGGCCGTGTTCTCTCACGCTTGGCGCGCCGGTAGCGTTCGGTGCTGGCCACGCGAACGTAGCGTTGGCAGCGGATCGCAACATCGCCCGAATCAAACGCGATGAATCGAGACTCGACGAGTGACTGGTTACGTTCCGCATAGCGCTGAAGTCGACGGGCTGTCGGGGTGACCCGTGGGTTGGTTCGGGCGATGTTGCCGCCGACTTCCAGGGAAACGACCGTGTTCCTCGCGCGCCGGCTGTTCAATTCCGAGCAGGCAGCCTCGATCGGGAGCTTGCGCACCTCTGCGTCACGCCGACCGAAGGGATCATCGGCTACTGGACGCGGAGGCCGGCTCTCGCTACCGGGTGCTGCTCTCCCCCATGTGCCGCCCTCCCCCAGGAGCCCCGCGGGCGGCCTCCCAGGCCCAACCTCACCGCTTCCGCCGCGGCCGCACCTCCACGACCTCGCCGGCGAAGTACTCGGGCTCGGTCGCGTACCACTCGGTCAGCTCCACCTTGTGGCGCTGGCGGACGAGGTCGCAGAATTCGTAGAAGGGCGGCCGGCCCGGGTCGGTGATGATCAGGCGCTTCACGCCGGCTTCGAAGGCGCGGTCGACCAGGCGGCCGAGCGGGCGGATCATCTTGTCCCAGAAGCAGATGTCGGATCCGACGATCACGTCGAATGCGGCCAGGTCCTCGGTGGTGAGTTTCTCGAAGCGCTGCGACATCGGCGCGATGCTGACGTTGTTCAGCGCTGCGAGCACCTCGAGGAACGGGAAGACGTCCTTGTCGATGTCGAGGGCCGTGACCTGGGCGTTGAACCGGCTCGCGCAGAACACCGACCCGGGTCCCCAGCCGCAGCCGATCTCGAGCACCCGGCTGCGCCGCTTGAGCGGCTCGTGCTGCAGGTAGTCCATCAGCAGGAAGCTGGCGTTCCAGGTCTTGTGCCCGTGCACCGACGGCTGGTACGCCTTCTTCAGGCGGCGGATCAGCCGGTGCCGGGTTTCGAGCAGGTAGATGCCGTAGGCCTGATAGATGTTCGGTTCCGGGAGCCTCTCCAGCTTCGGCATACGACTGCTGAGTACCGTCGGGAAACCGCGCATGGTACGCGATGGCCGGCAGCCGATGGAATGGCGATGCGCGCCGCGGAGCCTGCCGTCACTACGCGCTCGAAGCGCGACAGCGCGCTCGAACTAAGGGCATCCCGAATACCCGACTAAATTACTCTGGTATTGGCGAGCCCTCGCCAGTTACAATTCGCACTCGATAAACCATTCAACTGAGCGAGCCGTAGGTTGTGGCCGACACGTCCGTAGAAGCACTGGTCAAGCGCGAGTACCTGGCAGGTTTCGTGACGGATATCGAGTCCGAAACGCTGCCCCCGGGCCTCGACGAGTCGGTGATCCGATTCATCTCCCGGAAGAAGAACGAGCCGGAATGGCTGACGGAGTGGCGCCTGAAGGCGTACCGCGGCTGGCTCGAAATGCCGCTGCCGACCTGGGCGCACGTGCACTACCCGCCGATCGACTTTCAGGCGATCTCGTACTACTCGGCGCCGAAGAGCCAGGGTGAAGGCCCGCGATCCCTCGACGAGGTGGATCCGGAGCTGCTGCGCACGTACGAGAAGCTCGGCATTCCGCTGCACGAGCAGGAAATCCTGGCAGGCGTCGTCAAGGACAAGGCGCCTGCGGAAGGTGCGGCCGAGCTCGCCCGCCGCCGCAGCCAGGTGGCCGTGGACGCGGTGTTCGACAGCGTCTCCATCGCCACTACGTTCAAGGAAAAGCTGGCCGAAGCGGGCGTGATCTTCTGCTCGATCTCCGAAGCCGTGCAGAACCACCCCGAGCTGGTGCGCAAATACCTCGGCAGCGTCGTGCCCATCGGCGACAACTTCTACGCGGCGCTGAACTCCGCGGTGTTCAGCGACGGTTCGTTCGTGTACGTGCCGGAAGGCGTACGCTGTCCGATGGAGCTTTCCACGTACTTCCGCATCAATGCCCGGAACACCGGCCAGTTCGAGCGCACGCTGATCATCGCCGACAAGGGCTCGTACGTCAGCTATCTCGAAGGCTGCACCGCGCCGATGCGCGACGAGAACCAGCTCCACGCCGCGGTGGTGGAGCTGGTCGCGCTCGAGGATGCGCAGATCAAGTACTCCACGGTGCAGAACTGGTACCCGGGCGACGCCGAGGGCAAGGGCGGCATCTACAACTTCGTCACCAAGCGCGGCACCTGCCTCGGCGACCGCGCGAAGATTTCCTGGACCCAGGTGGAAACGGGCTCGGCGATCACCTGGAAATACCCGAGCGTGATCCTCCGCGGCAACGACAGCGTGGGCGAGTTCTACTCCGTCGCGCTCACCAACAACTATCAGCAGGCGGACACCGGCACGAAGATGATCCATCTCGGGAGGAACACCCGCAGCACGATCATTTCCAAGGGCATCAGCGCCGGCCGCAGCAACAACAGCTACCGCGGGCTCGTGCGCACCTCGCCGGCCGCCGCGAACGCACGCAACTACACCCAGTGCGATTCGCTGCTGATCGGCTCGAATTGCGGCGCGCACACGTTCCCGTACATCGAGAACCGGAGTCCCACCGCCACCATCGAACACGAGGCCACCACCTCCAAGGTCAGCGACGAGCAGCTCTTCCTGTGCCGGCAGCGCGGCATCGATCCCGAGAAGGCCGTCAGCATGATCGTGAACGGCTTCTGCAAGGAGGTGTTCCGCGAGCTGCCGATGGAGTTCGCGGTCGAAGCCGGCAAGCTGCTCGAAGTGAGCCTGGAGGGCGCCGTCGGATGAACGTACTCGAGATCGAGGATCTGCACGTCAGGGTCGACGGCGGCGCGATCCTGCGCGGCCTCTCCCTGGTGATCGGGCCGGGCGAGGTGCACGCGATCATGGGCCCGAACGGCTCCGGCAAGAGTACGCTCGCGAACGTGCTGGCGGGACGTCCCGGGTACGAGGTCGAACGCGGTCGGATTCTGTTCCTCGGCCGCGACCTCACCGCGCTCGAACCCGAAGAGCGCGCGCATCTCGGCCTGTTCCTGGCTTTCCAGTACCCGGTGGAAATTCCCGGGGTCAGCAACATGGAGTTCCTGAAGGGCGCGGTGGACAGCCTGCACGCCGCGCGCGGCCAGCCGCCCCTGTCGACGGTGGAGTTCATGAAGCGCGTGCGCGAGCTCGCCGGCAAGCTGCACCTCAGCCAGGAGTTCCTCCGGCGCGGCGTCAACGAGGGCTTCTCCGGCGGCGAGAAGAAGCGCAACGAGATTCTGCAGATGCTGCTGCTCGAGCCGCGCCTCGCGGTGCTCGACGAGACCGATTCCGGCCTCGACATCGACGCGCTGCAGGTGGTGGCCGAAGGCGTGAACGGTTTTCGCGGCCGGGACAACGCGGTGCTGCTGATCACACACTACCAGCGTCTGCTGAATCACATCGTCCCGGATCGGGTGCACGTGCTGAGCGAGGGCCGCATCGTGCACTCCGGCGACCGGACCCTCGCGCTCGAGCTCGAAGAGCGGGGTTACGCATGGCTCGCGTCGTGAGCTCGGTTGCGTTGCCCGAGGTCGGCCAGGTCATCGGCGCCCCGCTCCTGACGCGTGCCTGGATCGACCAGGAGCGAGTACGAGAGCGCGCCGGTGAGCACCTCGCCACCGGTCTCACCCGTGAGCTCTGGAAGTACACGCCGATCAAAGGCTTCCTCGAGGCCCTCGCGGAAACCCCGGCCGATTCGACGGCGACGATGGCAGGCGATGCCCAACCGGGTGTCCGAGCGGTGCCGTTCGCGGCGTTGACCGCCGAGGACGAGGTGGAAATCCGCCGCTCGATCGCCGGACGGCTGACCCCGGAGCGCCACGTGCTCGCCGACCTCGCGCTGCTGCGGGCGCGGCAGGGGTGGCTGATCGAGGTCTCCGGCGAGGTGGCGGAGCCGCTGGAAATCACGTTTCCGGCGCGCGGCATCGTGCCCGTGTTCGTCCATCTCGCGAGCCACGCATCGCTGACACTGGTGGAGCGGACCTGTCCGGAGCAACCCGACGCCGACGCGCGCGGCCTGCTCGCGCAGATCGTTCACGCCGAGCTCGCGCCCGGCGCGCGGCTCGTCCACGAACGCGCCGCCCTCGACGCCGACCGCGATCACTACGCCGCGGTGGGGATTCGCCTCGACCGCGATGCCCGCTATCGCTTGCGGCAGAGCGCCGTCGGCGGCCAGCGCCGCCGCCTCGAAGTGCATGCGATCCTCGACGGCGACGGTGCCGAGGTCGAGATGGACGGCGCGTATCTGGTGGAGAACCGCCGGCACCTGGACCAGCAGCTCGTGGTCGAGCATCGCGCCGGTCATACCACGAGCCGGCAGAAGTTCCACGGCATCGCCGCCGGGAAGGGTCGCAGCGTCTTCAACGGCCGCATCCACATCCATCCGCGGGCACCGCAGAGCGATGCCGCGCTGACCAACCGCAATCTGGCGCTGGCCCCGGATGCGGAAATGAACACCAAGCCGGAGCTCGAGATCTACACCGACGACGTGCGTTGCTCACACGGTGCCACCGTCGGGCAGATCGACGACCTGGCGCTCTTCTACCTGACCACACGCGGCATTCCGGTGGGCGAGGCGCGGCGGCTGCTCGCCCGCGGCTTCCTGCGCGACTGTCTGTCCGGCCGGCTCGCCGAGGCGACGCTCGCGCGCTTCCTGGAGGCCCTCGAGTGAGCATCGACCTGCGCGCCGATTTCCCGATCCTCGATCAGTCGGTGAACGGCGCTCGGCTCGTGTATCTGGACAGCGCCGCGACCACGCAGAAGCCGCGCGCGGTGATCGACGCCATGACGAGGTACTACGAGCGCGACAACGCCAACGTGCACCGCGCCGCCCACGCGCTCGCCGACCGTGCGACACGCGACTTCGAGAGCAGCCGGGAGAAGGTCCGGGAACTGATCAACGCCGAGCACGCGGCCGAAGTGATCTTCACCCGCGGCACCACCGAAGGCATCAACCTGGTCGCCAACGGACTCGCGCCGCGCCTCGGCAAGGGCGACGAGATTCTGATCTCGGTGATGGAGCACCACTCCAACATCGTACCGTGGCAGATGCTCTGCCAGCGCACCGGCGCGACGCTGCGCGCCTGCGACGTCGACGACGCCGGCGACGTGGATCTGGACAGCTTCCACTCGCTTCTCGGGAAGCGCACGCGCCTGGTGGCGATCGGTCACGTCTCCAACGCGCTCGGCACGGTGAATCCGGTGGCCGACATCGTGCAGGCCGCGCATGCCGTCGGCGCGCTCGTGCTGCTCGACGGCGCTCAGGCGCTCGCGCATTTTCCGGTGGACGTGCGGGCCCTCGACTGCGATTTCTACGCGTTCTCGGCCCACAAGATGTTCGGCCCCACGGGGATCGGCGCGCTGTACGGCAAAAGGGCTCTGCTCGAGGAGATGCCGCCGTGGCAGGGCGGCGGCGAAATGATCGAGCACGTGACGCTCGAATCGAGCACGTATCAGGGCCTGCCGTACCGGTTCGAAGCGGGCACGCCGAACATCGCCGGCGCGGTGGGCTTCGGCGCCGCGGTCGACTACCTGCAGGGCCTGCCGCGCGATGCGCTGCTCGAACAGGAGCGATCCCTCGTCGCGTACGCGGTGAGCGGCCTGAAGCAGATGCCCGGCGTGCGCCTCGTCGGCGAGCCGCGTGAGCGCAGCGCGATCGTCTCGTTCCTGGTCGACGGCAGCCATCCGAACGACATCGGCACGCTGCTCGATCAGCAGGGCGTCGCGGTGCGCACCGGCCACCACTGCGCGATGCCGCTGATGCAGCGCCTGAAGATCCCGGGAACCGTCCGCGCCGCGTTCAGTCTGTACAATGACAGGGCCGACGTCGATGCGCTGCTGCAGGCGCTCGAGAAGGCCCGGACGTTTCTGTGATTCGCTGCAACCGGATCTCTTGAACGCGAACGACACCAAACGGAACATCGATCAGCCATGACTGTCGCCACCTTCGATCCCCTGGCCATCACCGTCAGCCCAGCCGCTCTCGAGCACCTGCGCCGACAGGTCGAGCGGTCCGATCGGCCGCATCTGCGGCTCGGCATCAAGGAGAGCGGCTGCAACGGCTACATGTACACGCTGGATTTCATCGAGGCGCCCACGGACGGCGATCACCTCATCCGAGTCGACGACGGGTTGACGATCTGCGTCGGCGAAGAGGATCTGCCGCTCGTGCAGGGCACCGAGATCGACTACGTCACGGAGGGATTGAACGCGAGCCTCAAGTTCAAGAACCCGCGCGCGTCCACCTACTGCGGCTGCGGCGAGAGCTTCGCCGTGGGCGACGACTCCTAGGACCGCCTCGTGGAGAAACGGCTCGTCGCCGTCCGCCGTGACTGCCCGGCGCGCCTGGTCCCGACAGGCGATCCGGTCACGATCCGGGAAGGGACCTTCGTGACGCTGACCCAGAACCTCGGCGGCACGTTCACCGTCGTGGTCAACGGCAACATGGCCCGCGTGGACGGTGCCGACGCCGACGCGCTCGGGTTCGAGCCGGAGCGACTCTCGTTCGAGCCTCGAGCCGACGGCAAGGTCGAACCGGAGCAGGTCCACCAGGCGCTCGCGACGGTCTACGACCCGGAGATCCCGGTAAACATCGTCGATCTCGGCCTCGTCTACGACTGCCGCATCGACGACGACGGCCGCGTGCAGGTGCGGATGACGCTCACCGCGCCCGGATGCGGAATGGGGCCCGTGCTCGTGGAAGACGTGAAATCGCGTGTCGCCCAGGTGCCGAACGTGACGGGCGTCGACGTGGAGCTCGTATTCGACCCGCCGTGGTCCCGCGACATGATGAGCGAGGAGGCTCAGCTCGAGCTGGGCATCTACTGATGACCGAGCTGGACGCCAACCGAATCCGCCTCGACGAGATCCGCGACGCGTTCGCGTTCTTCGACTCCTGGGAGGACCGGTACCGGTTCGTGATCGACCTCGGCAAGGAGCTGGCGAACCTCGACGACGTGCACAAGACCGAGCAGAACCTGGTGCGCGGTTGTCAGAGTCAGGTCTGGCTGGTCGCACGATACGAGCCGGCCGGCGGCGTGATGCATCTCGAGCTCGACAGCGACGCGCACATCGTGCGCGGGCTGATCGCCATCGTGCTCGCGGCCTACGATGGCCGAACGCCGCGGGAAATCCTCGATTTCGACATCGAGGGGCTGTTCGAGGAGCTCGATCTGCTGAAGCACCTCTCCCCCACCCGCGGCAACGGCCTGCGCGCGATGGTGGGCCGCATCAGAGAGATCGCCGCCGCGCACGCCTGACGGCTGCCTCTCTCCGCGCGGCCGCGTTCGTTCAAACCGCCACGTTGATCGCGACCACGATGCTCGCGGCGATTCCCGCGAGCATCAGCAGAATCGCGGCCATCCGTCGGATCGTCAGCCGATCCTCAGTATCGTTGTCCATGATTTCTCTCCGCAGAGGGAGCCGCGGTCCGGGCGGCTCCGGGTATGTCCTCGTTCACGACAGATGCCGCACGCTCGAGCCGCCCTGCTTCGCCTTCTTCTCGCGGCGCTTCTCCTTGAGCGACTTCTTCGGCTGCTTCTTCGGTTTCTCCTTGCTCACGGTTGCCTCCTCTGCTTTCGACGCGCGCAGAGCGTCCCGGCCGACGATTCGGCCGCAGACGGATCTCCGAACGCGCAGGGAATCGAAGGGATGAAGGTGCCGGGCGGACGCCTGTCCGCCCGGCTCAAGCCGGAATGGTGAGTGCGGTCCCCGAGATGCAGGCCGAACGGATGTGCAACATGTCCTGAATCAACACGAGCTCGTGCAGAAGTCGATCCCTACCATACCCGGTCGGGCAGGAAAGGCAACCTCGTGGTCCGCTCGCTGATCCGTTGTTTCTCAGGAAAATCGCGGCTCTTCGTACCAGGTGCCGTCCGCTCAGGCTGCCGCGGGACCGGGATCGTCGCCGGGGTCCGGATCCTTCTCCGGCTCGTCTCTCCGCGCCCGCCGACGCAGCGCGTCGAGCGGCACCACGTCGGCCTTTCCGGCGTTCCCGGTGGAGCCGTCGCCTCGCGCGCCGGCGCGCGTGCGGGAACGCGTCGGATCTTCGCGCTGACCGTCGTCACCGCCGTTGGGTGAACCGGATTCGTCGCACGTCATCGATGACCTCCACCTTCGCCATTCGCAAGTGAGCCGCAGCGATCGGGAAAGCCAGAGCGGTGACGTCAGGCGTTCACCGCTCCGGCGACGACATGCGAGATCGGTCGGTCGGTGTGTCGGCGGAAGCAGAGGATCATGCAGGCATGCTGGCCCGTACCCGGGTGCTTGTCAAACCGGCCTTGCGCCGCACGGTGGGCTGACGTAGCGTTTCGGAGGATCGTCACCGGGAGGGGATCATGCGGACCTCCGGCGCACTGCAACGCCTGATCCTCGGTGGTGCGCCGATGGCCGCCGTCAGCGCATTGCCCGCCCGAAGCGACCCGCCGCCCGCCGCGGCGTATGCAGCGCTGCCCCCGATCGCCGACATCGCCCTCTCGCCGGACGGAAAGCGGGCCGTAATGCTGCGCGCGATCGGCGAGACCTACCACGCGGTGCTGGCGGACTTCGCGAGCGGCGAAGCGCGACCGCTGATGGCGGCGGATCCCGACGCGTTCCTGTTCAACTGGTGCCGCTGGGCGAATCCGGAGCGCGTGATCTGCAGCATCCGCAGCTACGCGACGCTGCGCGCCGGACAGATGCCGGATCGGGTCCGGCGCTATCGCGACGGCCGGACGGTGTTCACGCGCCTGCTCGCGGTGAACGCGGACGGCTCCGGCGTGCTGCAACTGGTGCCGGAGGCCGTGACCCGCGTCGGTGAGGACCTCGAGTGGAACTCGCCGGTGCAGGACACCGTCGTGAGCTGGCTCGACGACGACGCGGACCACGTGCTGATCCAGCTCCAGCGGGAAGGCGACCGCCCCTCGGTCTACCGCTTGAACGTCTACACCAATCGCCTGCACCGCGTGCGGCGGATGCACGACGCGGTGCTGCGCTGGTACGCCGATCGAAGCGGTGCGCTGCGCCTCGCCGGCGGCTACCGCGGCCTCACGCCGGTGGCGTTCGCGGTCCGTGGCAACCGGGTCACCGAGCTCGACGTCACCGGCCTGACCGGCGTGCGCCCGCCGGCCGTGGCCGCGCTCGATCCCGGCGGAACGAGCGCGTACGTGTTCGCGAACAACGGGCGCGACACGCGCGCGCTGTATCGCATCGACATCGACAGCGGCCGGGTTCTCGAGACTGTGCACAGCGCCGCCGGCTACGACGTCGACGGGCGCCTGGTCTTGCACCCGGGCGAGGGCCGGCCGCTCGCGCTGCACTACAACGAGGAACGGCCGGTCACGGTCTGGTTCGACACCGAGCTCGCCGGCGAGCTCGAGCGGCTGCGGCAGGCGCTGCCGGGCGGTCCGGAGCACCTGCGCCTGGCGAGCCTCGACCGCTCCGCCGAGCGCTTCGTGTTCTCGACCGAGGGCGGCGCCACCCTGCCGCGCCTCTACCTGTACGATCGCCGCACGCCCGACGAGCTGGTGCTGCTCGCGCAGGCCTATCCCGACGTGCCGCAGGCGCTGTCGACGCAGGCGGTGTCGTACCGGGCCCGCGACGGGCTGCGCATTCCCGCTTATCTGACGTTGCCGGCGGGGACTTCGAACCAACGCGTGCCGGCGATCGTGCTGCCGCACGGCGGACCCTGGTGGCGCGACGACGGCGGCTTCGACTACTGGGCGCAGTTTCTGGCGTCGCGCGGTTACGCGGTGTTGCAACCGAACTTTCGCGGATCCGCCGGCTACGGCGACCGCTTCCTCGCGGCCGGCTTCGAGCAGTGGGGACTCGCGATGCAGGACGATCTGCTGGACGGGCTCGACTGGCTGATCGAGCGCGGCATCGCCGATCCCGAACGGGTGTGCTTCGTCGGCGGAAGCTACGGCGGCTACGCCGCGCTGGTGGCGGCGTTCCGCACACCGGAGCGGCTGCGCTGCGCAGTCGCGTTCGCCGGCGTCACCGATCTGGAGGATCTGGTGCGGCGGATGTGGCAGTTCCAGCTCGGGGAACTGTCCGTCGCCCGGGTTCAGGACGGTACCGCGCGCCGCGACGCGTCACCGATCGAGCAGGTGGAGCGGATCGGCGTACCGCTGCTGATCGTGCACGGCGACCTCGACCGCAGCGTGATGATCGAACAGTCGCGCGATCTGGTAGAGGCGCTCGAGAAGGCAGGCAAGCCGCACCGCTACATCGAGCAGTCCAACGGCGATCACTTCCTGAGCCTGTACTCGCAGCGCCTCGAGTTTCTCGAGGCGCTGGAGGCTTTTCTCGCCCGGCACCTCGGGGGTTGACCGGGTCAGGCGGCCCAGTTGCGCGTGCTCCGACCGTCGCGCTGGCGCGCCCGTCCGAGCGCGGCGAAGCGCAGCAGCCGGGTCTCGTCGTGGGAGAGGCGCAGCCGCTCGGCGACCTGCTCCAGCGACTCGCCCTCAGACAGGCCCTGCTGTGCCTGTGCGAGCAGATAGCGGCGGGACGGCTGGTGCGCTTCCTGCGGCGGCGACACCTGGCCGCGCAGCAACGCATCGAGCGTGTCCGCGACCCGCACGGAAGCCTCGGCGAACGCCGCCACCTGCTCGTCGAGCCGGGCGGCTCGGCGTTCGGCACGGCGGGTCCGGGCGAAGCAGGCGAGGCAGGTCGCGAGACAGATCACGGCGGTCACGGCCGCCGGCGCGTATTCAAGCCAGCTCATCGATGCGTCCCGGGCGTTCGTTCGGGTCCTCGTTGCGCTTGTTCTGCGGCTGCCGCCGCCGCTCCTGTTCGCGCTGCCGGCCGCGCCCGCTCTCCTTGCGGGTCGGGTTCGGCCGCAGCGTCCAACCGATTCGGTCGATCGCCATCGTCGGATCCTCCCTGTCGGGTGGCGCGATCCGCCGGGCGAACTACAACCTGTTTCCGTTCGCGATCCGGGACACCATTCGCCCGGCCGAGCAGACTCGGCAGAAGATCGCTCCTGCAGACAAGGTTAGCTCAGGATCGGCAGCGCGCCAGAACGCCGGCGCGCCCATACGTGACCGGCGTCAGCTTTCCGGCGCCGGCGCCTCGTTGGTGAACAGCAGCCCGCCGGATTCGGTGCGTACCTGCTTGACCGATCCGTCGAGCCCCGCCGGCTGCTGGCGGCGCACGTAGGCGAACGCGCTGTCCGCGCCGGCGGCATTGAGGTTGCGCGGTAGATTGCCCTTGCGCGCGACCACGACCACGACGCGGCGATTGCGCGCGCGCCCCTCGGGCGTGGCGTTGGTCTCCAGCGCGTGGTTCTCGCCGTAGCCGACCGCCGACAGCCGCTCGCGCGCGACGCCCTGCGCTTCGAAGAAGCGCACCACGCGCGAGGCGCGCGCCGCAGACAGCTCCCAGTTCGAAGGGAACCGGGCCGAGCCGATCGGCGTGTTGTCGGTATAGCCTTCCACGGTCACCGGATTGTCGAACTCGCGCAGGAACGCGGCCGTCTCCGTCAGAAGCACGATGGCGGACTCGGAAAGCTCCGCGCTGCCCGAAGCGAACAGCGCGGACGCATCCAGGCTGATCTCGAGCCAGTCGTTGTTCGCCTCCACCGCGGCGACGCCTTCGGTCAGAAAGCCCGCCAGCCGCTCCTCCACGCGGGCGCGGGACGGCTCGATGTGCGTGTCCCCCTCCTCTTCGTCGCGGAAGCCCATCGTATCGGGCACGTCCACCACGTGCGGCGACGCGGCCAGTGCCGGTTCGCCGATCGGAATCGGATCGATGGGACTGGCGGCGGGAGCGGCGAAGGTCTCCATCAGCGTCGCCGACAGCACCCGGTACTTGCTTTCGTTCACGGTGGAAATCGCGTACATCACCACGAAGAACGCGAACAGCAGCGTGATGAAGTCGGCGTACGAGACCAGCCAGCGCTCGTGGTTGTCCGAATCCTCGAGGTAGCTGCGCCGCAGCATCAGACACGCTCCAGGTAGCTGCCGAGGCGGACCTCGATCAGACGCGGGTGCTCACCCTCGGCGATCGCGAGCAGTCCTTCGACCAGCAGCGCGCGGCCGTCGGCGACCCGCAGCGCCACCGCTTTCAGCCGGTCGGCCACCGGCAGGAACAGCAGGTTCGCGAAGCCGACGCCGTAGATCGTCGCGACGAACGCGGTCGCGATGCCCGCCCCGAGCGCGCCGGGATCCGCCAGGTTGCCCATCACGTGGATCAGGCCGAGCACCGCGCCGAGAATGCCGATGGTGGGCGCATAGCCGCCCATCGCCCGATACACCTGCGCCGCGGCCAGATCGGACTCGGTGCGCGCGGTCAGCTCGAGCTCGAGCGCACGGCGTATCGCGTGCGGCTCGCCGCCGTCGATGATCAGCTCGAGGCCCTTGCGCGTGAACGGGTCGCGCTCACCGTCGAGGATGTTCTCGAGCCCGAGCAGCCCCTCCCGACGGGTCCGGCGGCTCCACTCGCAGACCCGCTCGATCGCCTGCGCGAAATCCGCCTTCGGCGGCGTCAGCACCCAGCGCATGAGCGTGAGCGCGCGGCGCAGGCGTGCGTACGGCGTCTGCAGCATCACCGCGCCGAGCGTGCCGCCGAGCACGATCACCAGCGCCGGCGCGTTCAGCAGCGCGCCGGCATGGCCGCCGTCGAGGTGGTTGCCGCCGAGGATCGCGGCGAAACCGATCAGCGCACCGATCAGCGCGACCCGGTCCATCTAGTCCTCCAGCCACTCGGCCAGGCGTGCGCGGAGGCGCAGCGTGCTCTGGCTCATGATCTGGCTGACCCGAGACTCACTGACCCCGAGCACCGCGCCGATCTCCTTGAGGTTCAGCTCTTCGTCGTAGTACAGCGAGAGCACGAGCTGCTCGCGCTCGGGCAGGTCGGCAATGGCCTGCGCGAGCTCGCGTTCGAACGCCTGTCGTTCGAAGCCGCTCGCGACTTCCTCTTCGCCGCTGGGCTCGCTGCCCTCCTCCGACTCCATCAGCGCTTCGAAGCTGAACAGGCGCGCGCCCGACGCATCCGTCAGCATGCGGTGGTATTCGTCCAGCGAGATCCCGAGCGATGCGGCGATGTCCTTGTCCTGAGCTTCCCGCCCGGTGCTCGCCTCCACCTCGCGGACCGCGTCCGCGACCCGGCGCGCGTTGCGGTGTACCGAGCGCGGTGCCCAGTCGCCCCGGCGCACCTCGTCCAGCATCGCGCCGCGGATGCGGATGCCGGCATAGGTCTCGAAGCTGGCGCCGCGGCTGCCGTCGAACTTGCTGGCCGCCTCCAGCAGGCCGATCATCCCGGCCTGCACCAGGTCGTCCACCTGCACACTGGCGGGCAGCCGCGCGGTCAGGTGGTGCGCGATGCGCTTCACCAGATGCGCATACTCCGCCACCAGGTGCTCCGGGCGGTGACAGGCCGCCGCGTACGCGGCCACGCCGTGATCACGCATCGAGGGGGCCGCTCGCAACCAACTGCTCCACGAAGAATTCGAGGTGACCGCGCGCCATGGCGGGAATCGGCCAGCCGTCCACCTCGCTCGCGAGGCGCATGAAGTCCTGGCTGACGCGGCAGGTCGGATACGCGTCCACCACCGCCCGCTGCTTCTGCACCGCCCGGCGCAGGTGGTCGTCGTAGGCGATGCTGCCGGCGTGCAGGAGCTGCACGTCGAGGAAACGGTCGGTGACGTTCTTCAGCTTCGCGTACGCGCTCCGGGCGTCCTCGTCGGCCCGGATCATGTTGACGACCACGCGCACGCGATCGATGCCGTAGCTCTGGTTCAGCACCTTGATCAGCGCGTAGGCGTCGGTGATCGAGGTGGGCTCGTCGCAGACCACGACGATCACCTCCTGCGCCGCGCACAGAAAGCTCATCACGCCGTGACCGATGCCGGCCGCGGTGTCGATCACCAGCACGTCGAGCCGGTGCGCGATGGCGCTGAACGCCGAGATCAGCCCGGCGTGCTCACGGGTGCCGAGCTGCGCCATCTCCTGCATGCCGGACGCAGCCGGGACGATCTCGAGACCCTGCGGCCCTTCGACGATCACGTCGGCGAGCCCGCACTCCCCGTCCAGCACGTCCTTCAGCGTGTGCGTCGGCTTCAGGCCGAGCAGCACGTCCACGTTGGCGAGCCCGAGGTCGGCGTCGAGCAGCGTGACCCGCCGGCCGATCTTGCACAGCGCCACGCCGAGGTTCACCGAGACGTTGGTCTTGCCGACCCCGCCCTTGCCGCCGGTGACCGCCACCACCTGGATGGGGTTTCGCCCGGCCACGCTCGCCTTAGCTGACACCGTGCCCGCCAACATCCTGACCTCAAGCTTCATAGGAAAAAGTAGTGCGCATTCCCGAACGGTCAACGCCGCCTCTGACGAGCTCGGCCACGAGCTCCGGCGTGGCCCGGTCGAGCTCGTCCGGGAGCTCCGGCCCTCTCGACACCCACAGGAGCGGCAGATCCCAGCCGGTGATCACGCTGAGGGCGGGGCCGACCAGATCCGCCTGATCCACGTGGGTCAGCACCACCCCGGCGAACGGGTGCGCGTCGAGCCGGCCGCGGAAGCGCCGGAGCGCCCCCGGTTGCCAGACCGCGGGTACCACCAGCACGTCCATGGTCGCCGCCGGGGCGCGAGCTCCGCCGGCGGTGCTGCTGATTCCCGCCGTGTCCACCAGCACCAGCGACTTGTCACGATGCTCGTCGAGCACGCGGTCGATCTCGGAATCGGCACACTCCCGGTAACCGACTTCCAGCAGCTCGGCCGCCAGCGCGAGCTGCTCACAACCCGCCAGACGCCGGTTGTCGGTGCTGAGCAGCAGCACCCCGCGGTTTCCGTAGCGCAGCACGCGCTCGGCCACGAGCTTGATGATCGCCGTGGTTTTGCCGGCACCGGGCGGACCGATGAAGCGCAGCGCCCCCGTCAGCGGGCTCGGCAGCGCCGCGGTACGGACGCAGCGCGCCGCGAACGTCGCCGGGTCCTCGATGCCGTCCGTCTCCTGCAGCGGGTGCCCGAAATCGGGCTCGAAGCCGAGCGCCGTCAGGCGAGCCCGCAGTGCGTCGTGCTCGCGCGCGGCGGTCCGCGCGGCCGGAGGCGTGAAGGTCGCCGGAAAGTCGCGGCTCGCGAGAATCTCCACCTGACCGTCGCGCTGCCGCTGCTCCAGGATCACCGCGTCGCGCCCGAGCGCGGCCCGGACCTGAGCGATGGCCTCCCGGGGGGTACGGCCGACGAAACGCAGCGGCTCGCCGCCGCCGTTGGACTGCTCGGTCATGCCTTACGCTCCTTTGCCGATGGTGGCGACCACCGTGATCTGCTTGTTGTCTGGAATCTCTTCGAACGCCAGCACGTGAATGGTCTGGCGCGGCGTACGCACGAAACGCGCGAGCAGGCTGCGGATCGGGCTGCTGACGAGCAGCACCGCCGGACGGCCCGCCACCTCCTGGCGCTCGGCCGCGGACAGGATCGACTGCTGCAGCCGTTCCGCCATACCGGGCTCGATCACCGGAGCGTCGCTTCCGCCGCCGTTGTTCCGCGCCTGCATCAGCAGCTTCTCGAGGTCCGGATCGAGGGTAATCACCTCGAGTACCGGGCTCGCGCCGTAGATGCTCTGCACGATCATCCGGCCGAGCGCGGCACGCACCAGCGCGGTGAGCTGCTCGTGATCCTTGATGCTCGGCCCGTGCTCGGCCAGCGTCTCCGCGATGGTCCGCATGTCCCGAATCGGGATGCGCTCGGCCAGCAGGTTCTGCAGTATCCGCAACAGCGAGGACAGCGACACCGATCCGGGTACGAGCTGCTCGGCCAGCTTCGGCGCATGCTGGCTCATCAGGTCGAGGAGCTGCTGCACCTCGTCGTGCCCGAGCAGCTCCGCGGCGTGCTCGATCATGAGCTGGTTCAGGTGCGTGGCAATCACCGTCCCCGGATCGACCACCGTGTACCCGAGCGTCTGCGCCGACTCCCGGTCCGCTTCGCCGATCCACACCGCCTCGAGCCCGAACGCCGGATCGCGCGTCTCGATGCCTTCCACCCGACCGAACACCTCGCCCGGGTCGATCGCCAGGAACTTGTCCGGATGGACTTCGGCCTCGCCCACCGTCACGCCCATCAGCGAGATCCGATAGGCCGTAGGCAGCAGATCCAGGTTGTCGCGGATGTGCACCGGCGGCACGAGAAAGCCGAGCTCCGAGGAGAGCTTCTTGCGCACCCCTTTGATGCGGGCGAGGAGCTGTCCGCCCTGCTCGCGATCCACCAGCGGGATCAGGCGATAGCCCACCTCGAGGCCCAGCACGTCCAGCGGCGCCACGTCCTGCCAGCCGACGTCGATCACCTCGTCGCTGGCCGCCGGCAGCACAGGCTCGGGCTCCGGTTCCAGGGCGGCGCGGCGCACGCGCTCACGAATCAGCCACGCGCCCCCGAGGGCGAGGCCCGCGAGCAGCAGGAACACCAGGTGCGGCATCCCCGGCACGATGCCGAGCGCGAGCAGGACGCCGCCGGTCACCCCGAGTGCCCGCGGATCGTCGAACATCTGGGTCATCACCTGGCTGCTCATCTCGGATTCGCCGCTGACCCGGGTGACGATGATCGCCGCCGACGTCGACAGCAGCAGCGACGGGATCTGCGCGACCAGACCGTCGCCGATGGTGAGCAGCGTGTAGTTCTCGAGCGCAACGGAGAAGTCGAGCCCGTGCTGCACCATGCCGACGCCGAGGCCGCCGAGCACGTTGATGAACAGGATCAGGATGCCGGCCACGGCATCGCCGCGAACGAACTTGCTGGCACCGTCCATCGCGCCGTAGAAGTCGGCTTCCTGCGCCACCTCTTCACGGCGCCGCCGCGCCTGATCCTGATCGATGATGCCGGCGTTGAGATCGGCGTCGATCGCCATCTGCTTGCCGGGCATCGCATCGAGGGTGAACCGGGCGCTCACCTCGGAGATCCGGCCGGCCCCCTTCGTCACGACGACGAAGTTGATGATCACCAGGATCATGAACACCACCAGCCCGACGACGTAGTTGCCGCCGACCAGCACTTCGCCGAACGCCTCGATCACCTTGCCCGCCGCGTCGCCGCCGTTGTGGCCCTCCAGCAGCACCACGCGGGTCGATGCGACGTTCAGCGCGAGGCGCAGCAGCGTCGCCACCAGCAGAATCGTCGGAAACGCGGCGAAGTCGAGCGGCCGCAGCGCGTAAACGCTGACCAGCAGCACCACCAGCGACAGCGCGATGTTGAAGGTGAACGCGACATCCAGCACGACGGGCGGCACCTGCAGCGTCATCAACGCCAGGAGCAGCAGCAGCAGGAACGGGATGCCGATGTTCGCGCGGGCGAGCAGTGCGGTCATGCCTCACCCTCCACGTAGTAGTCCGGCGGCACCGTGACGTCGCCGAGCTCCGGCGCACGCGCGAGCTGACCGCGCCGGTACTGCTCGAGCTGATAGACGTAGGCGAGCACCTGCGCGACCGCGACGTACAGCCCCGGGGGGATCTCCTCGCCGGGCTCGGTCGCGTAGTAGACGGCCCGCGCGAGCGCCGGCACCCGCAGCATCGGCACGTCCGCCGCTTCGGCGATTTCCCGGATGCGGAAGGCCATCCGATCCGCCCCCTTCGCCAGCACCACCGGTGCGCTCATGCTGAGCGCGTCGTACTTGATCGCCACCGAGAAGTGCTCGGGGTTGGTGATCACCACGTCCGCCTTCGGCACCTCCTCCAGCATCCGGCGCCGGGACATCTCGTACTGGAGCTGACGGATGCGGGAGCGCACCTCGGGCTTGCCCTCGGTGTCCTTCATCTCGTCCTTCACTTCCTGCAGCGTCATCCGGAGCTGCTTCTCGTGCTGGT
Source organism: Pseudomonadales bacterium (assembly GCA_036381275.1). GTDB lineage: Bacteria > Pseudomonadota > Gammaproteobacteria > Pseudomonadales > Azotimanducaceae > UBA7803. Next base: position 58,132 of record DASVDC010000078.1, read on the forward strand.
GAATCTGGAACGGGACATCGATCGCCGCGATCAGCACCAGCACGGCCCCCATCAGCAGGAGCGCCACCAGCACGATGTGGAGCCCGGAGCCGATCGCGCTCTCGAGCGTCAGGCTCGCGATGTGCAACAGGTCGCCCATCACGGCGTGCAGCAGCAGCACGGCGACGCCCGCGATCACGACGATCTTGACGACGGACTTCACGAGCTCGACCAGCGCGCGCACGGAGAACATGCGCTTGAAGCCGTTCATCGGACTCAGCCGGCTCGCCTTGAACGACACCGCCTTGCCCGACAGCAGGAATCCGCCGACGGCGACCGACGAGGCGACCCCGGCGAGGGCCGTGAGCAGCAGAAAGGGCGCGAGCACCCGAGCGGTCTCCACCGCCGCCGTGCCGAGCGCCTCCATCCAGTGCGCCTCCGGCTGGCTCGCGAGATCGAACAGGCGCCGGGTGAGCTCCATCAGCCGGCCCGCACCCCAGGGCGCCAGCCCCATCAGCCCGAGCGCGGCGGCGCAGACCAGTGCCATCGAGTTCAGCTCTCGCGATCGCGGAACCTGACCTTCCTCGCGCGCCTTCTCGCGTTTGCGGGGTGTCGCGCGTTCGGTGCGTTCCTGACCGAGGTTCTCTTCCGCCATCGCCCGAACCTACCGCGTCCACAACCGCGCGAATTCGAAGAACTCGCGGGACAGCGCCTCGAACTGGGGCAGCCACCCCGACAGCGACAGCCAGATGATCACCAGGCCGAACAGCAGGCTGAACGGGAAGCCGAGCGAGAACACGTTGAGCTGCGGCGCGCTGCGGCTCATCACGCCGAAGGTCAGATTCACCACCAGGAGCGAGACCACCGCCGGCAGCGCGACCAGCACGCCGCCGACGAACATCCAGCCGCCGAGCCGGCTGATCTCGAGCGCGAGCTCGGGCAGCGGCACGCCGGCGCCGAGCGGAAACGCCTTGAAGCCGGTGACGAGCACGTCGAGCACGACGAGGTGGCCGTTCATCGCGAGGAATATCAGCGTCACCAGGATCAGGTAGAACTGCGACAGCGCGGTCACCTGCACGCCGTTGCCGGGGTCGACCATCATCGCGAAGCCGAGGCCCATCTGCATGCCGATGAACTGTCCGGCCACGACGAAGAGCTGAAAGAACACACTGGTCGCGAAGCCGAGCCCGATCCCGGCGACCAGCTGCAGAATCACGTCCGCGAACATCCCGAGCGACAGATCGGTGAGCATCGGCATCGGCGTCAGCAGGGGGCTCACAGCCAGCGCGACCGCGAGCGCCATCGCGATGCGGACTCGCGGCGAAACCAGGGCGTTGCCGAAGATCGGCACCACCATCATGAAGCCGCCCACGCGCAGCAGCGCCCAGAACACCTGGCTGAACCACCGGATGAACTCGTCCATCGGCAGGATCACGGCTACCCCACCAGTCCCGGAATGCCGTGGATCAGACGCGTCGCGAAGTCCATGAGCTGGCCGAGGATCCACGGGCCGAACGCCATGATCGCGACCAGCGTGGCCATCAATCGCGGCAGGAACGACAGCGTCTGCTCGTTGATCTGCGTGGCCGCCTGCAGCACCGACACCACGAGCCCGACGAGCAGGCTCGGCAGAACGATCACGGCGACGATCAGCACGACCAGGTAGAGGGCGTCGCCGAACAGCGAGAGCACGTCGCCCGGGGTCATGTCGTGCCTCCGAACGAGCTCGCGAGGGTGCCCATGATCATCACCCAGCCGTCCACCAGCACGAACAGCATGATCTTGAACGGCAGCGAGATGATCAGCGGCGAGAGCATCATCATGCCCATCGACATCAGCACGCTCGCGACCACCATGTCGATCACGAGAAACGGAATGAACAGCATGAAGCCGATCTGAAACGCGGTCTTCAGCTCACTGGTCATGAATGCCGGTACCAGCACGAAGAACCCGACTTCCTCGGGCGACGCCACCGGCTCGTGCTCGGCGATGCGCATGAACATGTCGAGGTCGGCCTCACGCGTCTGCGCCAGCATGAACTCCCGGAACGGGCCCGCCGCCCGCTCGAGCGCCTCCTGCGGGGAGATGGCCTCGGCGAGATAGGGCTGCAGCGCCACCTCGTTGACCTCGGAGAGCACCGGTGCCATCACGAAGATGGTCAGGAACAGCGCGAGACCCACCAGGATCTGGTTCGACGGCGTGGTCTGCATGCCGATCGCCTGGCGCAGGATGGCGAACACGACGATGATGCGGGTGAACGCGGTGAGCATGATCACCGCCGACGGCAGCAGCGTCAGCAGCGTCATCACCGCGAGGATCTGGATGCTCACGCCGTAGCTCTGACCGCCGTCGGCGCTTTCGGTGACCGTCAGCGCCGGGATCTGCGGCATCGCGTGCGCGTCGCCGGCGAGCGCCAGCAGAACGGCCAGCGGCAGCAGCAGGAGAAGACCGGATCGCGGTCTGGAGACCGCTCCTACGGGGGCGGTGGGTCGCCTGCTCACGGGGCACGGACCTCGTCGAGCGTCTGCCGGAAGCGCGATGCGGCCGGCTCGGCCGGGAACTCCGACAGCGTGCGGATGCACTGCGGGTTCACTCCGACCAGGATCTGCCGGTCCCGCACCTCGATCAGCAACAGCCGCTCCTTCGGCCCGAGGAACTGCGACGCGACCACGCGGATGTCGCCGCCGGACCGGATGTTTCCGCCGTTGATGCGGCGCACCGCCCATCCGAGCGCCACCACCAGTCCCACCACCACGCCGAGCGCCAGCAGCACCTGCAGGATGTGGTCGCCCATTTCCATTCCTCGGATGCTCCGTGACCGGGGGCGGCGTCAGTTGATGCTCTGGATCCGCCGCTCGGGGCTGATCACGTCCAGCAGCCGCACGCCGAACTTGTCGTTCACCACGACCACCTCGCCGCGTGCGATCAGCGTGCCGTTGACCAGCACGTCGAGCGGCTCGCCCGCCGCTCGCGACAGCTCCACCACCGAGCCCTTGTTGAGCTGCAGCAGCTTGCGGATGCTGATGCTGGTGCTGCCCACCTCCATCGAAAGCCGCACCGGGATGTCCAGCACGACATCGAGGTTCTGCGGCCGTTCGGCCTGTTGAGCCAGCGGTCCTTCCGTCAGGGTCTCGACGTCCTGTTCACTCATTGCGTTTCTCGCCTGCGTTACCGTTCGATCAGTTGCGTGCCACGTTGTCGACGAACTCGAGCGCCATGTTGCCGCGGGACTCGCCGAGCTTCGCCGCGAAGGCCGGCACCTCGCCCGCGAGCACCACGTGCAGCTCGGGCACTTCCAGCGGTATCACGTCGCCGACCCGAAGCGACAGCAGCTCCCGCAGCTTGATGCTCTTCTCGGCGACCGAGCAGCGCAGCGGCACCTCCGCGTTCAGCAGCGCCCGCTGCAGCGCCGGAGACCAGTGCGCGTCCCGCTCGGTCTGCTCGCCCTTCGCGGTCGCGTCGAGCACGCGCTTGTACGGCTCGAGCGCGGCGTAGGGGATCACGATGTGCAGCTCGCCGCCGCCGCTGTCGAGCTCGATGAAGAACGTGTTCACCATCATCACCTCGTCGGAACCGAACACGTTCACGAGCGACGGGTTGATCTCCTGACCGATCGTCTGAAGGCTGATCGGGAGGACCTCGCTCCAGGCAGCCGCGAGGTCGGCGAACACGAGCTCGAGCACGCGCGCGATGATGCGCTTCTCGGTGGGGGTGAAGTCGCGCCCTTCGATGCTGATCGTGCGGCCGTCGCCGCCGAAGTACTGGTCCACCATCCGGAACACCAGCTTCGCGTCCAGCGTGACGAGGCCCGGTCCCTTTAGCGGCGGCATCTTCACCAGCGTGATGCTGGTCGGCACGTAGAGGCTGGCCGCGAACTCCGAATAGGGCAGCACCTGAACGCCCCCGGCACCCACGCTCACCGGGTAGCGCAGCAGCTCCTGCAGGTCGGCACGGAGCTGACGCGCGAATTTCTCGCCGAGCAGTTCGATGGTCGGCAGCCGGCCCCGCACGATGCGGTCCTGACTGGTGAGATCGTACGGACGGACGTTTTCCGGCGCCGGCTCGTCGCTGCCTGTAGCGACGGCACCGCTGTCGACGCTCCGGAGCAGCGCGTCGATCTCCTCCTGGGTGAGCACGTCCTTGCCGGCCATCACTGCATCACGAAGTTGTTGAACAGCACCGACTCGACCCCCTCGACGCCGGCGTTGTCACGCAGCACCTGGTCGATCAGCCGGCGCAGCCCCTCACGAGCGGCCTCCTTGCCCTCCTCCGACTGCAGCTCGTAGAAGTCGAGGTCGGTCAGGTAAGTCAGGATCTGACTGCGCACCAGCGGCATGTGATTGACCAGACCGCGGATGACCTCGGGGTCCCGGGACATGACCGTGAGCTCGGCCTGCAGATAGCGCGGCTTGGTGCCCGTCACGTAGTTCACGAGGAACGGCGGCCGCAGGCTGTGGTAGATCGCTTTCGCCGGCTTGTCGTGGGCCGGCGCCTGTGCCCCGGCGTCCTGGTCCGCACCGCCGATGAAATACAACGTGCCGCCGATGCTCGCCGCGACCGCGGTCAGCACCGCAATGGCCAGCACGATCAGATTCTTCCTGTCAGTGCCCGCGTTGGCTTCGGCCATGTCGAAATTCCGTCACTGAATCCGAATGTTGGCGCCGGAAAACCGGCGTCCCGCAGGAAGTGTAGAACGGCTGTTGGATTTCGCCCGGCGGCCACCCGGCGCTGGATCAGCATCGGTCGAAGTTGAGAACGGGGCCACGATCGGCCGGTCCACGATCGGCCCGGCCGCGGTCGGCCCAGTCCGAGCTCAGGCGAACGCGTCGATGGTCCCGGAGCCGCTGGGGCTGCGCGGCTCGGAGCCGGAGCCGGTCGTGGCCGTCGACTCATTCGTCATGGCCGGCGCGGTGCGCCCGCCGTCCTCTCGTTGGGCCCGCCGCTCGCCCCCTTCTCCGTATCCCGACCCGGCCCAGGCGCCGCGGAACCCGTCGCGGCCGGCGCCCTCGTGGCGTACGTCGGCATCGGTGAGCTGAATGCCCACGTCCTGCAGCAGCGCGCGCAGATGCGGCAGCGAGGCCTCGATCAGCTCACGGGCAGCCGCCTGAGTGGTGGTGAACGCGATCTCCATCCGATCGCCGTGTCGGCGCATCCGAATCTCCAGACGGCCCAGCTCGGCGGGCGAGAGCCGGAAGCTGAGGCTGCTCATCCCCCGCGCCTGGCCCTGGAGCACGCGCTGTACCAGTTGCTCCGCGGCAACCTGGCCACCGGCCAGAGAGAGAGCCGCTCCGTCGGCACCGGACGCCGCCGCCGTTCCTGCGGACGCCGATGCGCCGCTGCCCGGCGCCGCGGAGGTGGCGGGCGGTGTCGCCGCGTGACGGCCGTCCGAGGCGTCTGCCCGGGATGCTTCCACGCCCGCGGCGCCGGCCTGCCAGCGCCGCAGCAGATCCGCCGCTTGCCGTACCCGCGCCGGATCCACCGTGACCACCGCGCGCTCGATCATCGGCACCGTGATCGACGAGTCGGCTCGCGCGCGAGCACCGTCCCGCGTTCCCTGTTCCGCTCGGCCGCCCGATTCCCTCGGCGGTCCGGGCCGCACCTCGGCCGCCGCGCTCGGCGGGTTCACAGGGGCCCGGACGGACGTCGCGACCGGATTCGAGGCGGGATCGAAACGGGCGGGCGCGGCATCTGCAGTCGAGCTGGGCACCGCGGGTGCCCGTGCCGCCGGCGCATCGCCGTCCCCCTCCCGGCGGAGCTCGAACGACCCCGGGCGGGCGGCGGCCGGAGCCGACAACGTGGAATCTCTTGTCGTAAGCACGATGGCCCGGCGCGCGGCAGGCTCATCGGCCTGCGCGGCGGGCGGCGATTCGGCCGGTTGCGCGCTCGTCGCGATGCGATCCCGAACCGCCGCTGCGATGTCCCGGTCGGTCGAGGTGACGCGAGCATCCGGCATCGGAGGCCGGACCGCCTCGATCGCCGGCGCCGGGACGCGCGCATTCTCACCCGCGTCCCGCTCTACCGGCGCCGGCCGACCGAGATCGAACGCCGGTCGTGGAATCGGCGACGCATCGCCACGACCTTCGCGCGGCGCGGCGCTCGCGACACCATTCGACGGGACCTTCGCTGACGCCGGAGCCGCGCCGACCGAATCCGGCGTCGGCGCAGGCGCCGCATCCCTGACCGCCGGCAACGGCGGATGGGCCGGACCCGCGGGCGCCTCGGCCGCCGCTGCAGGGTTCGGTGCTGCCTCGAGCTCCGGGTACACCGGTCGATGCAAGTCGTCGGCTGCCTCGGCAGCCGCTTGCCGCTCGGCCGGCACGGCCGGCAACGCCGTGCCGCCCGGATCAGAGGCCTCGCCGCCGGCGGTATCGGTGCCGACGCCGGCGAAGAGCGCTGCGAGCAACGATGGAAAATCGCTTTCGTCCGCGCTGCCACGGGAATTTTCGGGCGATTCCAGCGCAGCGGCCCGCGCCGGGCCGAGTAACGAGTTCAAGAGCGACAGCAATGTTTCCAGTCCCCGAAGAAACCCACGCCCGCTCGGGAGCAACTTTCGGACCAGTCCCTGCGGTCAGTGCTTCTGCTGCTCCGCGACCACGGCGTCACGAACGTCCCGCAGCTCCGCGCGCACCCGGTCGACCAGCGGCCCGAGCGCGTCCAGGCCTGTCGCTTCAGCCGCGTCTTCCAGCTCCTCGCAGAGCACCGCCAGCGCCTCGGCGCCGACGTTGGCCGCGCTGCCCTTCAACGCGTGCGCCGCGCGTCGCAGACGCTCGAGGTCGCCGCTTTCGAGCGCATCGCCGATCTCGCCCATCCGCCGCTCCGAGTCGTCGAGGTACGCATCCAGCAGCGCCGCGAAGCCGTCGTTCATCAGCATCCGGCGCTCCTCCAGCAGTGCGCGGTCGAGACGCTCAGCCATGTTCGCCGCTCCAGGCGAACACGACCTCGACCTCGTTGCCGCGGCCGCGGAAGCTGACCGACTGGCAGAGCTCGCGGAGCAATCGCAAGCCCCGGCCGTGGTACTCGCCTTCGCGCGGTGCATCGAGCTCGGCAAGCTTCGCGCTGTAGTCGAAACCGGGGCCGCTGTCGGTGACGGTGATGTAGAGCCGCCCGCCGGCGCCGTCCATCTCGCAGCGGAAGTCGAAGCGCAGGAAGCCGTCCAGCTCGACGAGCGCGCGGCTGCGGGCACGGTAGTACTCGGCGAATCCCGCCGCCGAGGACTTGAGGCTGGAATCGAGCCGGAGCAGCCCGTGTTCGAGCGCGTTGGAATACAGCTCCGTCAACACCGTGAAGATCGTCCCCGCGTGCCGGCGCAGCTGGGGAAACTCCGTGACCACGTGCTGCAGGAGCGGCAACGGGTTCGAGGAGCGCAGCGAACGCGGCCCCAGCTCGTAGCTGAGCCGCCACTCCTCCGACCCTCCCCCGTTCTCCACGGGCTGCACCGGCGCGGCGATGGGCACCTGCTGCGGCGACGCGACCGTGACCTCCACCAGCGTGATGTCGTCGTCCCGCCCGGACGCGCCCATGTGCGCGTACACCGCGTGCTTCAGCGCATCGAACGCGCTCTCCTCCGGCCGGGTCCGCCGTATGATCTCGTCCCGCCGCTCGTAGCCGAACGCTTCGCCGGTGTCATTGCGCGCCTCGACGATCCCGTCGGTGCACAGGATCAGCCGGTCGCCCGGCTCTACCTCGAGCACCCGGGTCGTGCTGTCGAAGCGTGCGTCGCCTTGAATGCCGAGCGGAAGATGATGGGATTCCAGGTGCACCAGTTCGCGTCGGCCGGCACGGAACAGGCACCCGGATGGCAGTCCGCCGTTCCAGAACTCGATGGTGCCCTTGTGCACGTTCAGCGCCACCAGCGCGGCGCAGCAGAAGTAGCCCTTGGGCAGCATCGCGCCGAGCTTGCGATTGGCTTCCCGCACGATGTCGCCGGGTCCGAAGCCCTTGTTCGACATGCCGTAGAAGATCTCCGCCAGCGGCATCGCGCCCACGGCCGCGGTCAATCCGTGGCCGGTGAAGTCGCCGAGCAGCACGTACAGGTTGCCGGCGGGATTGCGCGCCGCCAGCAGTACGTCGCCGTTGAACACGGCAAGCGGCGAGATCAGATACCGGATGCACGGCTCGTCGAGGCTGCCGGTGTGGGCGACCTTGTCGAAGATCGCCTTCGCTGCCTCCTGCTCCTGCACCAGGTGCGCGTGGTGACGGCTGATCTCGTCGCGCTGCCGCTGCATCGTGGCGTGCAGCATGCGCAGCCGCTCGAGCGCGCTGAGCTTCGCTCGCAGGATCACCTGGTTGTACGGCTTGCCGAGGAAGTCGTCGGCGCCGGCTTCCACGGCCGCCAGCAGCGCGTCGTCCGCGCCGAGCGCGCTGAGGAAGATCACCGGAACGAACCGCTCGCCCGCCTCCGCCTTGATCCGCCGGGCCGCCTCGAAGCCGTCCATCCGCGGCATCAGGGCGTCGAGCAGCACGATGTGCGGCCGGTGCGTCCGGAACTGCTCCACCGCATCGCAGCCGTCCACCGCCTCCACGACGTGGTAGCCCTCGCTTCGGACGATGGCCGAGAGCAGCAGCCGGTCGGCCCGATTGTCTTCGGCGACCAGCACGCGGGCGGGCGATGCGGCAGGCATCGGCTCAGCGGATCGAGAAGAGCTGCTCGAAGTTCGAGATGGTGAGAATCTTCCGCACGTCGGCGTTGCAGTTCACGATCTCGACGTCGGCGTGATCGCCGCCGGCGTGGTCGCGCAGCAGGAGCAGCATGCCGAGCGCCGAGCTGTCGAGGTAGCAGGCCTCGCGCATGTCGACGCGGAACCGCGCCGGTTGCTCGGCGAGCGACTCGTACGCCTCGCGGAATTCCTGGTGGACGCTGAAGTCGAAGCGCCCGCTCACCCGAATTGTCAGCTCCCTTCCGTCCTTCGAGAGCTGCGACGCGATGGACATTTGGTTCTGAACCTCCTTCGATCGAATGGTGTCTCGCCGGCGGCCTCGAGCTCGCGGCCGCAGGCCGCTCCCACCGCTACGAGCCGTCGCGGTCGAGCAACGTGCGCGCGGTGGCGGGAGCCGAACGCGGCGGTGCGGCCCGCCGCTCACGCCGGCGCTCGTCGGTGCGGCGCACGGTCTCCGCCTTTTCCAGCACCAGATCCATCGCTCGACGCCGGCGGTAGCTGTCCTGCCACTCCTGCTGCTTGCCGTTGACGGCCAGCGTGAGCCGGTTCACGAATTCTTCCTGCGCGCAGACGGCTTCGGTCATCCGCTGGTAGAAGCGGCGGAAGCGCAGCGCCTCCGCGGCGGACAGCGTCGCGCGTGCCTTGTGCTGCTCACGATAGCTCTCGAGCAGCGCCTGCAGCTCCTCGGCGCGCGCCTGCTGCTGGTGGCGCTCCCGGTTCAGCCGCGCGAGCTCCTCGGTCAGCGCCTTCTCCTGCTCGGCGTAGACCCGCCGTACCGCATCGAGCTTGCTCCTGCCCTTCATCTGTTCTGACCCGCCTTCTGACCACCGCTCGGGCTGACCGCCGGCTTCGCGAACAGCGCCTCGAGCGCACGGCGCGACTCCTCCATCGAGACGCGTTCGTTCGGACGCTGCAGCAGGAATTCGCGCTGATCCGCATGCCGCCGGATCGCCTCGTCGGTGTCCGGATCGGACCCGACGCGGTAGGCACCGACGTTGATCAGATCTTCCTGCTCCGCGTAGCGGCTCCAGAGCCGTTTGAACCGCAGCGCGAGCGCCTGTTCGTCCTCGCTCGCGAGCTTGTTCATCAGACGACTGATGGACGTCTCGACGTCGATTGCCGGATAGTGACCGCGCTCGGCCAGGCGCCGCCGCAGAACGAAATGGCCGTCGAGGATGGCCCGCGCAGAATCCACCACCGGATCCTGCAGATCGTCTTCTTCCATGAGTACAGTGTAGAAGCCGGTGATGGATCCGCCTTCGTGACGGGTCTGCCCGGCCCGCTCGACCAGTTGCGGCAAGAGCCCGAATACGGACGGCGTGTAGCCCTTCGCCGCCGGCGGCTCGCCCATCGCGAGCCCGATCTCGCGCTGCGCCTGGGCCACCCGGGTCAGCGAGTCCATCAGCAGAAGCACCCGCTTGCCACGCGCACGGAACGCCTCGGCCAGCTCGGTCGCCAGCATCGCGCCGCGCAGCCGCAGCGACGCCGACTCGTCCGCCGGTGCGGCTACCACCACCGAGCGGGCGAGCCCGGCACCGAGATTGTCTTCGATGAATTCCTGGACTTCGCGCCCCCGCTCGCCGATCAGCCCCACGACGACGACGTCCGCCCGGGTATAACGCGCCAGCATGCCGAGCAGCACGCTCTTGCCGACACCGCTGCCGGCGAACACGCCGATCCGCTGGCCGACGCCGACACGCATCAGCGCATTGATGGCGCGCACGCCCACGTCGAGCGGCTCCGAGATCGGCTTCCGGTCGAGGGGATTGATCGCCTGGGCCCGCGGGCGCGGCATGGTTCCGCGCGGCAACGCCCGGCCGTCCAATGGCCGGCCGAGGGCGTCGATCACGCGTCCGAGCAACTGCTCGCACTCGGGCAGCCGCTCGTCCGGCGACGGCACCACCCGCACCCCCGGAAACACACCGGCGGGCGGCGCCAACGGCATCAGGAAGCTGCGTTCGCCGGTGAAGCCGACCACCTCCGCCGGCAGGCGCGCGTGCGGCAGCTCGAGATAGCAGCGGCTGCCTACCGGCTGCCGGACCCCCGATGCTTCCAGGAGCAGCCCCACCGCCCGCTCGACCCGGCCGCAGATCGTGTAGCGGGCCTGGGCGACCGCGTAACGCTCAAAGCGCGGCCCGATCGCCGCCAGCCGCGACGCGAGCTGCGCCATCACTCATCTCCTGCTCCACGAACGATTCGAGCCGCGCCAGCGGGTCGAACTCCACGCTGCGGACACCGAGCGACACCGACACACCGCCGAGCGGCACGCTCGGATCGGCCTTCAGCGTGAGCTCGGGTGCCGCCTCGCCGAGCCGGGTCAGCGCCGTCTGCAGCGGCTCGAGGTCGGCCGGATTGACGAGCACGCGCACGTCGTCGAGGCTCGCCTCGAGCGCCGCGAGCGCCTCCTCGACCAGCGCCTGCAGCACGGCCGGGTTGGTGCGCAGCTCCGCGATCAGGAGCTTCCGGGCCACGGCAAAGGCGAGCTCGGTGACCGCGCGGCTCTGAGCTTCGCCGATCCGCTCCACCTGCTCGGAGAGACCGGCGAGACCCTCGGCCAGCGCATCGCGCAGCCGCTTCACCTCGGCCTCCGCGCGCACCCGGCCTTCCGCGTAGCCGCGCTCGGCGGCCTCCTCCCGCGCGCGTCGGAGCTCCGCCTCGTGATCCACCGCCGCGTCGAACCGCGGCCAGGCGTAGGCGTCGAGCGCCATCAGAGCATCTCCTCGCCGGAACCGCCGAGCATGATCTCGCCGGCGTCCGCGAGCTTGCGGGCGACGTTGAGGATTTCCTTCTGTGCGAGCTCCACCTCGCTGACCCGTACCGGGCCCTTGGCTTCCATGTCGTCGCGCAGCAGCTCGGCGGCGCGCTTGGACATGTTGCGGAAGATCTTCTCGCGCAGCGGCTCGTCGGCGCCCTTCAACGCCAGCACCAGCGTGTCGGTCGCGATCTCGCGCAGCAGCGTCTGGATGCCGCGGTCGTCGATCAGGATCAGGTTGTCGAAGACGAACATCAGCTCCTGGATCTCGTCGCCGAGCGCTTCGTTCTGCTCACGGATGCCGGCGATCACCGCCTCCTCGGCGGCGGTGTCGAGATGATTCAGGATTTCCGCCGCCGCCCGCTTGCCGCCGAGCTGGGCGAAACGGCTCGGCCGCGCGCGGCCCACCTGCTGCTCGAGCACCGCGGACAGCTCCTGCAGCGCGCCCGGCGGAATCGACTCCAGGTTGGCGACGCGCATCACCACGTCACTGCGCGTGGCGTCGTCGGGAAAGAAGCCGAGCACTTCCGCCGCCTGATCGGGCTCGAGGTAGGACAGCACGATGGCCTGGATCTGCGGATGCTCGTGCAGGATGAAATCGGCGATGGCCCGCGAGTCCATCCACTTGAGCTTGTCGAGCCCGCCCATGTTGCCGCCGACGATCCGCTCGAGCACCGAGCCGGCGCGCTGCTCACCGAGCGCGCCGACGAGCATCTTCTTCAGATAGTCGTTCGCGCCGATCGTCAGGCCCGAGGCCCCGCTGACGGTCTCCAGAAAATGATCGACCACCGCGTCGATCTGCCGGGTGTTCACGCTGCCGAGCGCGGACATCGCCGCACCGACCCGCTGCACCTCACGCGGCTCGAGGTGCCGGAGCACCTTGGCCGCCTCGTCCTCGCCCATCGCGAGCAGCAGGATCGCGGCCTTGTCGATCGGCGGCAGGTCGTCCGCGGGCCGCTGCACCACTTCACTCATTGCTCGAGACCCAATGCTTCACCACTTGCGCGACGCGGCCCGGGTCTTCCTCCACCAGACCGCGCACGGCTTCCACTTTGTGTCCGTATCCGTACGGACCCACCGTCGCCGGATAAGTCGTGGCGCCCTGCACCGCCGCGGGCAACCCGGCAACCGCGGCCGCCTGCGCCTGCAGCGCCGCGAGGCGCTGCTGCTCCTTCGCGACCGCGCCGGCGTGGCTCAGGTTGCGGAACAGCGGCCGCAGCAGCCCGAACACCAACCCGAGCAGCACCAGCGCCCCGAGCACCTGCTTCATCAGCTCGAAGAACCACGGTTGGGTCCAGAACGGCGGCGACGAAACCGGTTCCGACGGGACGTGATAGAACGGGCTGTTCACCACGCTCACCAGATCGCCCCGCTCCTCGTTGAACCCCACCGCGCTCCGGACGAGCGTGGTGAGGCGCGCCAACTCCTCTTCCGACCAGGGCTGGCTGACCGACTCGCCGGTCTCGGCGTCGACCGTCACGAGGTCGTCCACGACGACCGACACCGTGAGCCGCTCGATCTGCCCGACGCCGTTCTGTACGTAGCTGAGCGTTCGATCCATCTCGTAATTGCGTACCGTCTCGCTCCGGCTGCGCCGCACCACCGGCGCGGCCTCCCCGTCGAGCGGCGCGCCCTGAGCCGGCCGTGTCTCCGGCGGCTGATTGGTCAGTGCCCCGGGCACACCGCCGGGACCGGGCTCGCCGACGTTCTCTTCCGCGACGACCTGCTCGCTGCGTACGGCCTGCGGCTCGGCATCGAACACCTCCGCGGCCTGCTCCGAGCGGGTGAAGTCCACGTCCGCCGTGACTTCGGCGCTGAACCGGTTCGGCCCGATCAGCGGCAGCAGGATGTTGCGTATCTTCTCCTGAAGCTGCTGCTCGATCCGTGCGACGTATTGCAGTTGTCGCTCCGTCTGCTGCAGCGCCTCGTCGTCGACCGTTTGCGACAGCAGCTTGCCCGTCTGGTCGACCACGGCCACGTTCTCGGGCTTCAGCTCCGGCACCGCGCCCGCCACCAGATTGGTGATGCCGCGCACCTGATCGCGCGTCAGGCTCTGGCCCGGCACGAGGCGTACCGTGACCGATGCGGTGGGTTCCCGCTGGTCGCGCAGGAACGTAGTGCTCTTCGGCGTGGCGAGCAGCACCCGGGCACTCTGAACGGCGTTGATCGTGGCGATGCTGCGCGCGAGCTCGCCCTCGACGCTGCGCCGGTGGCGCGCCAGCTCCATGAACTGGCTGACACCGAAGCCCTGCTCCTGGTCGAGCAACTCGTAGCCGAGCTGGCGGCCGTCGATGCTGCCGGCGCCGGCCAGCTTCATCCGGGCTTCGTACAGATCCTCCTGCGGCACGAGGATCATGCCGCTGCGCTCGTCGACCTTGTGGTCGATGCCGCTGGTCTCGAGTACCCGAGCGATCTCGTTGGCCTGCCAGGCGGACTCGATCGCGCTGACCGGCCGGTAGTCGGGAGAGCGCATCCACAGCACGGCCGCCACCGCCAGCGCGACGCTGCCGGCGAGCGCGAACACGAGCACCATCTGCCGTACCGCCGGCAGGCCGGCGGCACCCCGCAGGAAATCGATTCCCGGCAGGTTCAGCGAGGTGCCGGCAGTGCTCTTCTGGACAGGCAATTCAGCCATGATTCAAGTCTTCGCGGCGTCAGATCGGCATGTTCATGATGTCCTGGTACGCGGACACCACCTTGTTGCGCACCTGGGTCAATGCCTGGAAGGCGATACTCGATTTCTGCTGCGCGAGCATCACGCTCACCAGATCGTTGGTCTCGCCGCGCACGAACGCGTCGGCCTTCGCGCTGGCGTCGTTCTGCAGCGCCGCCACCGAGTCGACCGCCGAGCGCAGCAGCACCGAGAAGCTCGCCTCGCTGCGCGGCGGCGCGGCGACCTCCCGAACGCTGACGTTCAGCTCCGCCTGGGTCTGGGCCCGGATCGCGCGCATCTGGCTGAGCACGCTGGCGATGTCGGCGCGCGTCCCGCCGATTCCGGAAATGTCTGCCATGACCGCTAGACCTCCACCCCTTGCGCCCTGAGCCGCGCCAGTTTGTAGCGCAGCGTCCTTTCACTGATTCCGAGAAACTCCGCGGTGCGCCGGCGCTGCCCGCCGTGGGCGGCCAGCGCTTCGAGGATCACGTCCTCCTCGGTACCGCGGACCTTCGCCGCGAGCGGCGAGCCGGCGGGCGTCGGCCGCGCGAGACCGCCCGCCACGTCCCGATCGGGCAGCCCCAGATCGGCCGCGGTCACCTGCGCCGAGCGGCGAAGCACGAGCGCGCGCTGCACCGTGTTCTCGAGCTCCCGTACGTTCCCGGGCCAGTGGTACCCGCGCAGCGCCGCCAGCGCATCCGCCGTGAAGCCGACGCCCCGTTCCTGTGTGGGAGCGGCCTCCGGCCGCGAACCCCCGGAGATTCGCGGCCG
>DASVDC010000079.1:0-23279 GCA_036381275.1 Pseudomonadales bacterium
TGATCGCGCGGATGCTCATCCATGCGAAATCCTCCATCGGGTCGCCGTAGTGCGCGAGCTCCCAGTCGAGCACGACGTTGACCCGGCCGTTCTCGAACAGCAGGTTGCCGGGCCCCGCGTCGCCGTGCACGACCACGACGGGCTGCTCGTAATCCGGCACGTTGCGCTTCAGCCATTCGAGGCCGTAGACGATCAGCGGATCCGGCGGGCCGGCGAGCGTGTGCTCGCGCTCCATCTCGGCGATCCGGCGGCGGATCGTCACCGGTGGCGGCTCGATCGGTCCGAAGCCCTCGAGCGCGAGCGACGCCGGATCGAGGTTGTGCAGCTTCGCGAGCTCGCCGATGAACTCGGTGGCGATCGCCATCGCTTCGTCGGGATCGGTGAGCCGCGCGAAGCGATCCTCGCCGGAGACGAACTCGAACAGGTGCGCGCGCAGCTCCGGGTCGGACGCGAGCAGCCGCGGCGCCCGGATGTCGGTGTTCGCGAGCGCGTACAGCAGCGACGCTTCCCGCTGGTACTTCTCGCGGCCGCCCGGCATCGCGCGCTGGCCGCCGTCGTAGGCGAGAAAGCAGCGCTCGAGCCGGCCGCTCTTGCGCTGCACGTCCACCTCGGCACCGGAGCGCACCGCGCCGCCGCCCGCCCGCGGCCGTATGCGCACGATCTCGCCGTCGAGGGATCGTTCGATCCAGTCGAGCAGCGGTTCCGGCAGCAGCTTACGGTTGACGTTCGACATCGCGATTCTCCCGATTCGGCTTCACGCGCGGTTCACGGTCGGTCCGCGGCGCCGTCTGCGGCGAGGCGCGCCTGCAGGTCCCGCTGCATGGTCTCGTCGAGCGGGTAACGGTACAGCAGATACACGACGAGCAGCTCGGAGACCGCGGGAATGAACGCGAACACGTATTTCAGCCCCTGTACCTGCGCCGGGTCGTTGGGCCCCGTCGGATCGAAGCCGATCGCCGCGAGCACCGGATAGCCGAGGCCGATACCCGCCGCGCCGCCGACCTTCATCGTGGTGGTGACCGTGGCGTAGAACAGGCCGGCCCGATCCTGCCCGGACTCGAGGCGATCGTGGTCGACCACGTCGGCGACCATCGAGCGCAGCAGGAACGGCACGCCGGCGTAGACGACCCCGGAGAGGAAGAACAGCGCCGCGAACAGCAGCGCATCGCCTTCCCCGGGGATCAGGTAGGAAACGGTGACCGCCACGTGCAGCAGCACGCCGAGCGCGCAGGCCTTGTGCTTCGAGAAACCGCTCGCGATCCGCATCCACAGCGGCACCGCGAGCGGACCGGCGAGGAAGTACGACAGCATGATGATCGCCGCCCACTCCGGCATGCCGATCACCGCCGTCACGTAGAACACGAACACCGACGCGCGGATCGCGCCCGGCATGTGGATGAAGAAGTCGGCGATCACGATGCGCCGCATGTACGGGTTGCCGGCGAGGAGCCGGAAGGCGCGCGCGAAGCCGATCGGCGTCGACGGCCGAACCGGCCGTTCTCCCACCATCGCTACCGCAATCAGAATCGCCACCGGCGTCAGCACCAGCACGTAGAAGCCCATGGCGTTCATCTTCATCGTGTTCGACAGCGCGCCGCCGGTCTGCTCGACGACCGCCGGAATCAGCAGCACCAGCGCCATCGACGCCAGGTGCGAGAACTCGCGCCAGCCCTGCACCCGGGAGCGCTCGTGGTAGTCGTCGGTCAGCTCCGCGCCCCAGGCCATGTGCGAGATCGTGAGCAGCGTGAAGCCCACGTAGAGCAGGAACAGCGACGCGAGCAGGTAGCGCTCGCTGCCGTAGGCGCCGCCGAACCAGTTCGGGAACATCACCAGAACCGAGGAGACCATCAGAATCGGAATCGAGAGCACCATCCAGTGGCGCCGCCGGCCCCAGCGGGACGGGAACTTGTCCGAAAGCACCCCCATCAGCGGATCGGTCACCAGATCCCAGAAGCGCGCCGCCATGAAGATCGTGCCGACGGCCGCGAGGCCGAGCCCCATGTCGGTCGCGTAGAACGGCGGCGCGTAGATCGCGAGCGGCGTCGCGAACGCCGCGATCGGCAGCGCCGGAAACGAGTAGGCGGCGAGGGTGCGCGTGCCGAGAGCCAATTCGCTCAGCCTGCCGGGATGGCGCCCGTGCGGGCGAGACCGTCGATCTCCTCGTCGCTGTAGCCGAGCTCGGAGAGTACCTCGCGGGTGTGCTCGCCGATCGCCGGCGGCTTGCCGAGGCTCGGAGTGATCGGCAGCTCGCCGTCGTAGAACGTCGGCGGGCTCGCTACCTGCCGCTGCAGCTTTCCGGGCGTGTCGGCGTCGGGCACGTCGACGAAGCAGCCGGCGGCATGCGCCTGGGGATCTTCCACCAGCTCGGCGGTGGTCTGGACCGGCTCCCAGCGGACGCCGCCGGCTTCGAGCCGCGGAGCGATCTCGTCGTAGCGGAAGCGGGCGAAGATCGCGTCCACCGCGTCGACCAGCTCGCCGGCGTGCTGGCGCGCGGCCTGGAAGTCGGACCAGCGCGGATCCTCGGCGAGCTCCGGGTAGCCGACCGCGCGGGCGAGTTGCTCCACACTGGTGTGGAGCTGAATCCACCGGCCGTCCTTGGTCTTGAAGTAGTTGGCGAGCGGCATCACCTGCTCGCGCCGTCCGCGGCTCGTTCCGACGCGGCCCCGTACGAGCTGATTGGTCACGTCGGTGCCGAACGTCCAGACCGCGGCGCGCAGCAGCGAGGTGTCCACGAGGCGGCCCTTGCCGGTTTCCCGCGCTTCGAGCAGCGCGGCGAGCATGCCCACCACGGCGGCGAGCCCGGTGATCCGGTCGCCCACCGACTGACGGATCGGCAGCGGATCCTGACCCTTCACGGTCAGCAGCGCGGTGCCGCCGCCGCGGGCCCAGAAGCCGAGGTTGTCGGTGGCCGGCCGGTCGCGATCCGGGCCCTGACGGCTGAAGCTCGAAATCTCGCCGTAGACGAGCCGCGGGTTCACCCGCGCGAGGTGCGGGTAGTCGAGCCGCAGCTTCTCGAGCTGGCCGGGCAGCACGTTGGTGATGAACAGGTCGGCCCGTTCCACCAGGCGCAGGATCACGTCGCGGCTCTCGGGCGCCTTCATGTTGAGCGCGATCGAGCGCTTGCCGCGGTTGTGCAGGTCGAAGTTCGTCGAGCCGAGCGGCCCGCCGCCGCCGCGCATCGGGTCACCCGTGTGCGGCTCGATCTTGATCACCTGCGCGCCCCAGTCGGCCAGCAGCCCGCCGGCCGCGGGTGCGGCGACCATCGTGGCGAACTCGACCACCTTCAGATTCTCGAGCATCCGTCACCCCTCGTTGAAGCCGGTCCCCCCGTGGGAAATGGTAGTGGCGCGTCGAAAACATGTAAACAAGTTAAACTTCTATGCACCGCCCTCGGCCGTGTGGGTGCGTGGAGCCCTGCAACTGTCTCAATCGTTTAACCTCGTTCATCTAGTTCATCGGATGCGCTAGCATTCCCGCTCCCATCGGATGGTAGCCGTCGTCGGAGGAGAGAGCATGAAGGTCCGTGGATTGGGTCCTGTCGTCTCGGTGGTCTGCTCGCTGATGATGTTCGATCAGGCCGTCGCGCAGCAGGAAGCGGGAGCGCGTCAGGCCGCGCCGCGCCGCGGCTCGGTGATCGAGGAGGTGGTCGTCACGGCGCAGCGCCGCGAAGAGAGCCTGCAGGACACCGCCGTGTCGGTGAGCGCGCTCAGCGGTGAGCAGCTCGAGCGGTTCAACTTTCAGAATGCGCAGGCAGTGGCGGCCCAGGTGCCGAACTTCACCGCCGGCGGCCTCGGCGGCCCGGAAGGGCCCCCGTTCCTGAACATCCGGGGCATCAGCTTCATCGACTTCAACAACATCAACGAGGGCTCCATCGCCGTCTACGTCGACGACGTCTATCAGGGCTTCCAGGGCGCCGGTGCCGGCCAGCTCTACGACGTCGAGCGGGTGGAGGTGCTGCGCGGCCCGCAGGGCACGCTGTTCGGGCGCAACACCACCGGCGGTCTCGCGCACTTCATCACGCGCCGGCCGACGCAAGAGCTCGAGGCGTACGGCAACCTGCAGTACGGCAGCTACGATCAGGTCATCGCGACCGGCGCGGTGAGCGGACCGCTCTCCGACCGGCTGCGCGGCCGCCTGGCGTTCAAGTACAGCGAGGACGACGGCTGGCAGGAGGACGTGTTCACCGGCGCGAAGCACGGCATCACCGACCTCTGGTCGATGCGCGCGTCGCTCGACTGGGACTTGAGCGAAGCCTGGCTCGCCGAGCTGTCCGTGCACTACACCGACGACGATTCCACCGGCTCGACCCAGGGGCTGCTCGGCGAGTTCGTCCCCGGCAGCGTCACCGAGCGCTGCACGCCGGCGCAGATCCGCGACTTCGAGTGTGCGAACCGCGACGGTTACATCGACGACGGCGACGACCCCGAGGACGTGGTGAGCGACCAGGATTCCTGGCCGAACAGCCGCGAGCTGGCCGGCGGGGTGATCAAGCTGACCGGCGGTTACGACTGGGGCGAGATCGTCTCGATCACCGCATACGAAGACTTCGAGCAGCACTTCGGCTACGACATCGACGCCTACGATCACACCGGCCACACGCACTTCCCGTTCCCGTTCGCCGGCCCCGACTTCGGTACCGACTGGGAATCGAAGGCGGAGCAGTTCTCGCAGGAGCTGCGCGTCGGCGGCGACTACAACGGCACCAAATGGGTGACCGGCGTGTACTACTTCACCGACGAGAAGACCAGCAGCTCGTCCGCGCGCATCAACCGGATTGGCGTACCGCCGACCGTGGCCACGGTGGAAACCGATTCCTGGGCGGTGTTCGCGCAGGTGGACGCACCGATCGCCGAGACGCTGACCCTGGCCGTGGGCCTGCGCTACACGGACGAGTCGCGGGATCTCGTGGAGCTCATCAGCCCGACGATCGACGACGTCAGCGACTCCCTCGACACCTCGGCCGTGACCGGCAAGCTCGCACTCGAATGGCGGCCGGCGGATGATCGGCTCTACTACGCGCAGTTCGCGCACGGCTTCAAGAGCGGCGGCTACAACCCGTCCCCCGATCCGGCGCAGCGCGGCCCGGTCGGTGAGGAAACCATCGACGCCTGGGAGCTCGGCCTGAAGCGATCGTTTCTCGACGACACGCTGCGCCTGAACGCGGCCGCGTTCTACTACGAGTTCCAGGACCTGCAGGCGCTGGCCGGTACCACCGATCCGGAAACCAACCAGCTCGAGGTGTTCTACCTGAACGCGGGCGATCCCGACGTGCTCGGCGCGGAGCTGGAGCTCGCCTGGTCGATCACCGACAACTGGGAGCTGACCCTCGGCGCCGGCCTGCTCGATACCGAGATCAAGGCCGAGCCCGACGTGACCTTCGACGGCCGTCCGCTCGACGGTAAGGAACTGGCCAACGCGCCGGACTACAACGTGAACGGCATGCTGCGTTACTACTTGGATCTCGGCACCGGCGGGCTCGTCACGCTGCAGACCGACTTCCGCTACCAGGACGACGTGTTCTTCGGTCCAGACAACGACCCGGTGGAATCGCAGGAAGCGTACGGAATCGTCAACGCCCGGGTGGGCTGGGAATCGGTGGACAGCCGCTATTCCGCGGAGCTGTTCGTCGACAACCTGTTCGACGAAGCGTTCACCCAGCACGTGTTCCACCAGAGCGCGAGCTCGACCACGTTCGACGCGGCGTTCGCGGTGTGGGGGCGTCCGCGCACCTGGGGCGTGAGGATCGGGGCCCGGCTCTGAGCCCGGAGCGGCGGTCATGAGGATCCGGCTGCCGTTCTTCTACGGCTGGCTGGTGGTGGCCGCCGCGGCGCTGCTGGCGTTTCTCGGCACGGGCCTGTTCTCCTACACCCGCGGCGTGTTCCTGCCGGCGCTCGCGGAGACGTTCGGCGGCCGCTTCGAGGTGGCGCTCGGGTTCTCCATCGAAGCGGTGGTGGCGGCGCTGTTCGCGCCGTTCCTCGGCCGGCTGCTCGATCTGTACTCGCCGCGCTGGATCATGGTGGCGGGTATCGTCAGCGTAGCCGCCGGCTATGCGCTGCTCTCGGTCGCGACCGCGCTCTGGCAGTTCTATCTGATCATCGCGGTGTGCTTCGGCCTCGGCATGGGCGCGATGGGCGTGCTGCCCTGGCAGAAAGTCGTGGTCACCTGGTTCGTGCGCCGGCGCGGGCTGGCGCTCGCGCTCGGCGTGCTGGGTGCGTCGCTGGCCGGGATCTTCATGCCGCCGGTGGCGAACGCGCTGATTGCCGAGTCCGGCTGGCGCGGCGGCTTCGAAACGTACGCCTGGCTGGTGTTCCTGATCCTGCTGCCCGTCACCTGGCTGGTGGTGCGCGACCGGCCCGAGGACGTTGGGGAAGTCGTTGACGGTCACCGCACCGCCGCCGAGCACGGTCCGGCGCCCGGCGGCGCCGGGCCGCCGCCGCTCACCAACCGGGAAGCGCTGCGCTCTCCGGCGTTCTGGGCGATCGCCCTGGTGTTCAGCGCGATGCTGTGCGTGCTCGGCGTCGTGCTGCTGCACCTGTACGGTCATCTGCTCGACGTGGGGCTCACCGAGGCACAGGCGGCGCAGGCCGTTTCCGCGATGGCAATCGCGGCCGCCGCGGGAAAGCCGCTGGTGGGGTGGCTGTCGGATCACGCGGGGGTGCGGCCGACCATCTGGCTGTCGCTCGCGGTCCAGGCGATCGCACTGGTGCTGCTGGCTTACTCGGCCAGTTGGTTGACCGCGCTCACGGCGGCGGTGATCTACGGCGTGGGGTACTCGGGCGTCGGGTCGCTGCAGAGCCTGGCGGTGGGCACGTCGTTCGGCAGCGCCAGCTTCGGCCGGGTACGGGGCCTGATGACGCCGTTCATGCTGCCGGTCACCGCGTCCGCGTCGCCGCTCGCCGGCTTCATCCACGACGTGTCCGGCAGCTACGCGCTGGCGTTCCTGATTCTGACCGGCCTGCTGCTCGCGGCCGCCGCGGGGCCGCTGTTCCTGCCGAACCGGCCTGCGGAGGTGGCCGCGGCGTCCGTCAGCCGGGCGACTCGCCCGGCTCCGCTTCGGTGATCACGATCGCCCGTTCCGGGCACTGGATCTCGGCGAGCCGCACCGCGTCCTGAAACGCCGCCGGTACGTTCTCGTACTCCGGCGCGACGTAGCCGAAACCCTCGTCGTCGTACCGGAACACCTCGGGGCAGACCATGTTGCACATGCCATGGCCCTGACAGCGCTTCGGATCGATGGTGACTTTCATCAGGCCCTCTCGAGCCACAGCTCGCTCACGCCCTTCATGCCGCCGAACAGCTCCGGCGGCCGCGAGCGGTGCAGGCGGTAGTCGGGGAGCTTGCGGTGCAGCAGCTCGAGCGCGATGCGCAGCTCGCGTCGGGCGAGGTGGATGCCGAGGCAGCGGTGCGGACCGTGGCCGAAACCCATGTGCCGGTTCGGCACGCGGTCGTAGCGCAGCTCGTCCGGATTCTCGAACTGCTCGGGGTCCCGGTTGCAGGCCTGGGTCGGGCAGATCACCTGATCGCCGGAGCGCAGGCACGCGCCTTCGAACTCGAGGTCCCTGGTGACTCGCCGCGGCAGCAG
Organism: Pseudomonadales bacterium; assembly: GCA_036381275.1. Classification (GTDB taxonomy): domain Bacteria; phylum Pseudomonadota; class Gammaproteobacteria; order Pseudomonadales; family Azotimanducaceae; genus UBA7803. Next base: position 7,583 of record DASVDC010000079.1, read on the forward strand.
CACGATGGCGTGGTAGCGCACCAGTTCCTCGATCGCGAGGCTCATGCGCTGGGGATCGTCCATCAGCTCGATGAACTCGCGGCGCTTAACCGGATCCTCCGCGAACCCCTTCACGATCAGGCCGAGTGCCGACGCGACGGTGTCGAGCCCCGCCATGAAGAACAGGAACATCGTATCGAGCAGCTCTTCCTGGGTCAGCGGCCGCTCGCCCTCGTAGCTGGCGGCGAGCAGGCGGCTGATCATGTCGTCCCGCGGCTGCTGCCGCCGGGCGTCGAGCAGCTTGCCGAAGTACTCGTACAGCGCGAACGCGACGGACCCGGCCACCTGCATGCGTACCTCGTCGGTCATGCCGTCGTCGTCGCCGACCGCGAGACCGAGCTCCCGGGCGCGCGCCGCCGCGAGCTTGCGTCCGCGCGAATGGCCGTCGCCGGCGTGCATCAGCATGTTCTTCCAGTCCATGAGCTGCTGGTAATCCTCCATCGGATAGCCCATCAGCTCACAGAAGATCCCCGTCGGGAACGGATCGGCGAAGTCGGCGATGAAGTCGAACTCGTCCTTGGCCGTCATCTTCTCGAGCAGCTCGGCCGCGTACTGTCGCAGGTGCGGCTCGAGTGCGTTCATCGCATCGGGCGTGAACCATTTGTTCAGGATGCGCCGGTACGCGGTATGAGCGGGCGGATCGATGGCCTGCGGAATCCACGGCCGCACCGGGTAGTTGCTGGTCTGGCTGGAGAAATCGGCGGTGTTGCTGAGCATCTCGCAGGCGTAGTCGTAGCGGGTGACGAGCCAGGCGCCGTCACCGCCCTGGCCGGCGAGGGCGCTGCGGGAGCCGACGCGGGCGATCGGCAGCTCCTCGCGCAGCAGCGCGTAGGTCTCGAACTCGTGCTCGAGAAACTCGCGGGTGGCCGGATTGAACTCCCGTGCCGCGGAGACCGCGCGGTTGCGGCGTTGGCGCTCGTTCATCGGATGCTGCCCCCTCTCGCTGGGCGCGATCTCGACCGTCTGGCAATTATTTAACTACGTTGCCGTTATGCGCAAGCCTAGTAGAATCGGTGCGGCCCGCATTCCCTCGAGGAGCAGCCATGGAATTCGAGACGATCCTGTACGAAGAGAGCGACGACCACGTCGCCACCATCACGATCAACCGACCGCAGGCGATGAACTCGTTCACCGGCCGCATGTGCGAGGAGTTCGAGTACGTCTGGCAGCAGGGCATCGTCAACGAGGACATCCACGCGTTCGTGCTGCGCGCGTCGATGGAATGCAATGCGTTCTCCACCGGCGTGGACGTGCGCGGCGGCGACAAGCCCGGCACCCGCTCGCCGCTCGGCCCGAATCCGGGCAACGCCTGGTTCCGCATCGATCCGGGCGAATACCTCGGGCCGCGGGCGAACAAGATGTGGAAACCGGTGGTCACCGCCGTGCACGGGATGGCCTGCGGCGGCGCGTTCTACTGGATCAACGAATCGGACATCATCATCTGCTCGGAGGACGCGACGTTCTTCGATCCCCACGTCACCTACGGGATGACGGCGGCGCTCGAGCCGATCGGTGCCACCTACCGGATGCCGCTCGGCGACGTGCTGCGCATGGCGCTGCTCGGCAACGACGAGCGGATCAGCGCGCAGTCTGCGCTGCGCATGGGGCTCGTCACCGAGGTCGTCGAGCGCGAGCGCCTCTGGCAGCGCGCCCACGAGATCGCTGCGCGCATCGCCGCGAAGCCGCCGGCGGCGACCCAGGGCACCGTGCGTGCGATCTGGGAATCGCTCGAGCTGCCGCGCAGCGCGGCCCTCGGCATGGGCATGTCGTACACCACCATCGGCAATCCGATCGGCACGGCGCAGGTCGACCGCAACGTGCTGATGGCCAACAAGGACAAGAAGTTCGAAGTCCGCTGAGGTGATCGCGTGAACGGGCTCTACGATCCGGGCGGCGTGCGCAGCGCACTGATCCGGCGCTGGTACGACGAAGGCTACTACGGCCGGCAGACGTTCCCGGACGCGATGGCCGAAGGCAGCCGCACGTTCGGCGGCCAGCGCATCGTGTTCTATTCCGAATCCGGTGTGCATGAGCTGACGGCCGCCGAGCTCTATGCGCGCGCCCGCGGCCTCGCCGGCGCGCTCTACCGCCTCGGCATCCGCGCCGGTGACGTGGTGGCCATCCAGGTCCCGAACTGGGTGGAAGGCAACCTGATGTTCCAGGCCACGATGCTGCTCGGCGCCGTGGTGCTGCCGATCATCCACATCTACGGCGCGGCGGAGGTGAGCTACATCCTGCGCCAGAGCGGCGCGAAGCTCCTGGTGATGCCGGACCGCTGGCGGAACATCGACTACCTCGAGCGCCTGCGCGACATCGACCGCGGTCCGGCCCTCGAGCACGTGCTGATCATCGGCGATGCGCCGGCCGGCTGCCTCGGCTGGGACGCGTTCACGGCCACCGCCACCACCGACTACCCGTCGCCGGCGGTCGACGCCGACGACGTCGCGCTGATGGTGTTCACCTCCGGTACCACCTCGGATCCGAAAGGCGTGCTGCACTCCCACAACTCGCTGCTCGCGGAGCTGCGGGCCGGCGGCGGCCGGATCGAGAACGGATCGAAACCGGTGGTGCTGTCACCGTGGCCCGCCGGACACATCGCCGGGGTGCTCGGTATCCTCAGGCTGTATTTCGCCGGCGCGGAATCCGTGCTGATGGACGCCTGGAACGCCGACGCGGCGGCGCGGCTGATCGCCCGCTATCGGGTCACCTCGTCGTCCGGCACGCCGTACTTCATCAATTCGCTGCTCGACGCCGCCGACGCCGGCGGGCACGACATCTCGAGCCTGAAGACCTATCTGGTGGGTGCGGCGAACGTACCGCCCGAGGTCGTGGAGCGCTGCGAGCGCCTCGGCATCGTCACGTTCCGCAGCTACGGCTCGTCGGAGCATCCGACCGTTTCCGCCGGCGAGCCGCAGCAGCCGGCTCACAAGCGGGCCAACACCGACGGTACGCTGCGGCCGGGGGTCGCGGTGCGCATCGTCGACGACGCCGGGCGCGACCTGCCGACGGGACGTGACGGCGAGATCCTCACGATCGGGCCCGACCAGTTCCTCGGTTACCGGCAGAACGCGTTCAACGGCGATGCGTTCGACGCACAGGGGTGGTTTCGCACCGGCGACATCGGCCGGCTGGACGACGACGGCTACCTGACGATCACCGACCGGAAGAAGGACATCATCATCCGCGGCGGCGAGAACATCGCGTCGAAGGAAGTGGAGGATCTGCTCGCGACCCATCCGAGCGTGCAGGAGGTGGCGGTGGCCGCGATGCCGGATGCGCGGCTCGGCGAGAAGGTCTGCGCGTTCGTGATCGTGCGGCCGGGCACGTCACTGACGCTCGAGGACGTGCGCGCGCATTTCGCCGGGCTCAAGGTGGCACGGCAGAAGACGCCGGAGCGCCTCGAGATCGTCGCGGACCTGCCGCGCACCGCGTCCGGCAAGGTGAAGAAGTTCGAGCTGCGCGCCCGGCTGCGCGTCGAGGCGGAAAAGTCATGAGCCGATTGGCAGAACACGCGCAGAACCAGGGCAGCAAGGCCGCGTTGATCGACGCCGAGACCGGCGCGGTGCTGACGTTCGACGAGCTGAATCGACGCTCGATCCGCTGCGCGCGGCTGCTGCGCCGCGAGGGGCTTCGGTTCGGTGACCACATCGCGGTGATGACCGAGAACCTGCCCGATGCGCTGGTGGTGGCGTGGGCGGCGCTGCGCTCGGGGCTGTACCTGACCCCGGTGAACTGGCACCTGACCGCCGACGAAGCGGGCTACATCGTCCGCGACTGCATGGCGAAGTGGCTGCTGATCTCGCCGGGCGTCGGCGCGGTTGCGGCCGAGCTCGATGCCGAGCTCGACCCGTCGGTGTGCCGCTGGACGCTGGGCCCCGCCGGCGGCGGTTACCGCTCGCTCGAAGAAGGGCTCGCGGCGGAGAGCGACGAGCCGCTCGACGAGGAGCTCGAAGGCGAGCTGATGTTCTACTCCTCCGGTACCACCGGGCGGCCGAAGGGCATCCTGCGGGCGCTGAAGAGACGATCCACGGACAGCGAGCCGAACGCGCTGTCGATGCTGATGGCCGGCCTGTACGGGTTCTCCGAGAACACCGTCTATCTGTGTCCGGCGCCGCTGTACCACGCGGCGCCGCTCGCCTGGAGCCTGTCGGTACAGCGCCTCGGCGGCACCGTGGTGCTGATGCGCCGTTTCGACGCCGCCAGGGCGCTGGAGCTGATCGAGCGCTACCGGGTCAACCGCGCGCAGTTCGTGCCGACCATGTTCGTGCGCATGTTGAAGCTGCCGCCGGAGGAGCGCGCCCGCTACGACGTCTCGAGCCTGGAAGCGGTGATCCACGCCGCCGCGCCGTGCCCGGTCGACGTGAAGCAGCAGATGCTCGACTGGTGGGGGCCGGTGATCTACGAGTACTACGCGGGCAGCGAGGGGGGCGGCTTCGTCGCGGTCGGTCCGGAGGAATGGCTGAAGCGCCCGGGCACCGTCGGCAAGCCGCTGACGGGCGCGGTACACGTGGTCGGCGACGACGGCAACGACCTGCCGCCCGGCGAGGTCGGCGTCGTCTATTTCGACGGCAACGCCGACTTCGAGTACCACGGCGACCCGAAGAAGACCCGCGAGACCTACAACGACCGCGGCTGGCACACCCTCGGCGACATGGGCTATCTCGACGAGGACGGCTACCTGTTCCTGACCGACCGCAAGTCGCACATGATCATCTCCGGCGGCGTGAACATCTATCCGCAGGAGGCCGAGAACGTGCTGACCGGGCATCCGAGCGTGCTGGACGCGGCGGTGATCGGCGTGCCTCACCGCGAGTACGGCGAGGAGGTGAAGGCCGTGGTGCAGCTCGTCGATCCGGCCGAGGCGAGCCCGGAGCTGGCCCAGGCGCTGATCGACTACTGCCTCGCGCACCTCGCCAAGTACAAGTGCCCGCGCAGCGTCGACTTCGTCGACGAGCTGCCGCGGCTGCCGACCGGCAAGCTGCTGAAGCGGCAGCTCAGGGAGCGTTACTGGCCGGCCGAGGGCCGACGAAAGGTTTGAACGACTCGACTGTGGGAGCGGCCTCCGGCCGCGAACGCTTCGGAATTCGCGGCCGGAGGCCGCTCCCACAAGGAGCGTCGTGGTCGTTACCGCGGCGCGAACCGCTGCCCGCCGTCCACCCGCACGACGCCGCCGTTCATCATCGCGTTCTCGTAGATCGCGATCGCCATCTTCGCGTACTCGTCCGGCCGCCCCATGCGCTTCGGGAACGCGGCATCCCGGGTGAGGTTCGCTGCCGCCTCGTCCGGAATCCCTCGCGTCAGCCCGGTGGAGAACAGGCTCGGCGCGATGGTCATCACCCGGATACCGAGGCTGCCGAGGTCCCGCGCCATGGTCAGCGTCATCGCCGCGATGCCGCCCTTGGCCGCCGAATACGCCACCTGGCCGATCTGCCCTTCGAACGCGGCGATGGACGCGGTGTTCACGATCACGCCGCGCTCGCCGTCTTCGTTCGGCTGGTTCTTCGACATCTGATGCGCGGTGAGGCGCGAGACGTTGAACGTCGCGATCAGGTTCAGGTCGACGATGCGCTGGAAGTCCTCGAGCGGATGCGGGCCGTCCTTCGACACCGTGCGCCTCGCGATCCCGCCGCCGGCCGTGTTGCAGACGAAGTGCACGCTGCCGCCGAGCGCGGCGAGGGCGTCGGCGATGGCCTGCTCGGTGCCCGCGTAGTCCATTACGTTGCACGGGTGGAACGTCCCGCGCAGCGCCTCGGCCGCCGCCGCGCCATCGGATGTCGGGAGGTCGAGAATCGCCACGCGGCCGCCCCGCTCGACGAACCGCTCGGCCGTGGCGCGGGCCATGCCCGATGCCCCGCCGACGATGATGGCGTTGTGTCCGGATATTTCCATTCGAATGTGCTCCTCGTTGGGTTGCTTCGGCCAAGGGAATGGCAGCGAAGCAGCCATTCTAACGCGGTGCCGGTGCCGTTGGTTCGTCGCCGCGCGGGTCGTGATGTTATGCTGTGCACGCTGAGGCATCGGAAGGGAGCTCGCTCGTGAACGACAATGGCTCGCGACTCAATCGCTCGTCGGTGGTCCGTGTACCGAAGACGGCCGAGCTGGTGGCTCGCGAGCTTCGGCGGCGGATCATCCGCGGCGATCTGAAGGAAGGCGACAACCTGCCTCCGGAGTCGTCGTTGATCGAGGAGTTCGGAATCTCCCGGCCGACCATGCGCGAAGCGTTCCGGATCCTCGAGACCGAGCGCCTGATCAGCGTCTCCCGCGGCTCGCGCGGCGGGGCCACGGTACACCTGCCGGACGTCGACGTGGTCGCACGCTACGCGGGGCTCTATCTGCAGTCGCGCAACACCACGCTCGGCGACGTCTACGAGGCGCGCCTGCTGATCGAACCGCCCGCGGCGCGGCTGCTGGCGGAGCGGCGGCCGAAGCGGATCATCGAGCAGCTCCGTGCGCTGATCGCCGACATCGAGCCGCGTATCGAGGACGCGGAGGCGTATTCGCATCATGCGGCCGAGTTCCACCGACTGGTCATCGAAGGCTCCGGCAACGAGACGCTGAACCTGCTCGGGCAGGTGATGCACCACATCTGGGAGGCGCAGCTCCTGAATGCGGTGGGCAGCCGCTACGAAGTGGCGCTGGCCCGGCAGGGCGTCCGCTCGGAGGCGCGGCTGCTCGAGCTGGTCGAAGCCGGCGACGGCGAGGCGGCGGAAAAGCATTTGCGCCAGCACCTGGAAAGCTCGCGCAAGGTGCTGCGGCGGCTCAGCAGCAAGTCCATCGTCGAGGTGCTGACCTGAGCGTCCGCGCCAGGCCCTACTGGGGCAATCATCTAACTACGTTGACCCTATAGGTCAGGCTAGTACAATCGGACCCCTGGCGGCGCGATGTTCCTTCGACGGCGCGCGACAGGCGCGGCTTCGCCGCGCCGCGAGCAACGGGGTTCGTTCGATGGATCTGAGCTACGGGGCAGAGTACGAGCGCTTCCGGCAGGAGGTTCGCGCCTTCCTCGGCGATCGCTGGTCGCCCGACTGGCGCCGGGATCCCGGGCGGATCGCCGAGTTCCGCCGCCAGGCGACCGAGCGAGGCTACCTGTTCCGCAACATTCCGCGCCGCTTCGGCGGCAGCGAGCAGCCGCCGGACGTGCTTCGGGCCCAGGTCATCGCCGAGGAGTTCACCCGCGCCCGCGCGCCGATGGAGCCGCCCGGCAACGGCGTGCGGATGCTCGTGCCGACGCTGCTCGAATGCGGTGCGCCCTGGCAGCAGGAGCGCTTCATCCCGCCGACGCTGCGCGGCGAGATCGACTGGGCGCAGGGCTACAGCGAGCCGGGCGCCGGCAGCGACCTCGCGAGCGTGCGCACGCGCGGTGAGCTGGTCGGTGACGAGTGGGTGATCAACGGCCAGAAGATCTGGACCAGCAACGCGCAGAACTGCCAGTACATGTTCGCGCTGGTGCGCACCGAGCCGGACGCGCCGAAGCATCAGGGCCTCTCGTACCTGCTGCTCGATCTGCGTCAGCCGGGCGTCACGATCCGGCCGCTGAAGATGATCACCGGGCAGAGCGGCTTCAACGAGATCTTCTTCGACGACGTTCGCACGCCCGCGGACTGGATCGTCGGCAAGCGCGGCGAAGGCTGGCAGGTCTCGCGCGCGACGTTGAAGCACGAGCGCAGCGCGATCGGCAGCGCCGAGACCTACCTGCAGCAGTTCGACAAGCTGGTCGAGCTGGCCCGGGAGGTGTCGAGGGACGGCCGGCCGGCGATCGACGATCCGCTGATCCAGGATCGCCTCGCCGAGATCGAGGGCTACGTGGTCGCCCACAAGTACTCGACCTTCCGGCAGCTCAGCATGAGCGTGAACGGTAGGGATCCGGGCCGGGTGAGCTACATGAACAAGCTGGTGGGTACCGAGATCGGCCATCGGATCGCCGCGCTCGCGCAGGAGCTGATCGGCGCCGACAGCCTGATCATGCCGACCTACGAACGCGGTCACGGGGTGGGCAACGAGCGCTGGATGAACCAGTTCTTCGGCAGCCTCGGCGTCGCGATCGCCGGCGGCACCTCGAACATCCAGCGCAACATCATCGCCGAGCGCGGCCTCGGGCTGCCGCGGGATTCCGCGGCCGGGGGCGGCGCGTGAATTTCGATCTGGACGAGCAGCAGACGGCGCTGCAGAACACCGTCGCCGATTGCCTGGCGCAGCAGCTCGACACGCCGCGGCTGCTCGCGGTCGTGAACGGTGACGACGGTCACGACGCGGCGCTCTGGCGTACGCTCGGCGAGCTGGGTGTTTTCGGTGTGACCGTCCCGGAGGCCTGGGGCGGCACCGGCCTCGGCCTGCTGGAAGCGGCGCTGATCGCCGAGGTGCTGGGGTCCCGGGCCGCGCCGGGGCCGTTTCTCGGCCAGGTGCTGACCGCGCTCGCGATCGCCGAGGGCGGCACCGACGCGCAGCGCGAGCGCTGGCTGCCGCGTCTCGCCCGCGGCGAGGCGATCGCCACCCTGGTGCTCGGCGAACCGGCCGAGCGCTGGCAGCCGGACGAGTGGACGTTGCCGGCCGCGGATCGGCTGGCCGGCCGCAAGACCCACGTGCTCTATCCATGGCTCGCCGATGTGATGCTGGTGGGTACCGCCGGCGGCGGACTGATGCTGGTGGCGAACGGCGAGGGCATCGACGTCGAGCGGATTCCGTGCCTCGATCCGACCCGCCGGCTCGGCCACGTCACGTTCACGGGAGCGCCGGCCGAGCCGCTCGCATTCGACGGCGCGCGGCTCAGGGACGCGGCGCTGGTGCTGCTCGCCGCGGATGCGTTCGGCGGCGCGCGACGCTGCGTCGACATGGCGGTGGAGTACGCGCTCGGCCGGGAGCAGTTCGGCACCGTGATCGGCCGCTTCCAGGCCGTGAAGCACCAGCTCGCGAACATGGCGACGGACGTCGAGCCGGCACAGGGCCTGTACTGGTACGCGGCGCACGCGTTCGACGCGGTGGCGGAGGATGCCGCGCGCATGGCGGCACTCGCGAAGGCGCACATCGCGGAGCGCTTCCTGCAGGCCGCCCGCGGCGCCACCGAAGCCCACGGCGGTATCGGCTACACCTGGGAGTACCCGCTGCACGTCTGGGTGAAGCGCGCCGTGTTCGATCGCGCCTACCTCGGCTCTCCGACCATCCACCGGCGCCGCAGCGCGCGCCTCGCGGGCTGGACGAGCGCCGCCTGATCGATTGAGGAACCGGAAGTAGACGATGAACATTGCACGACACCTCGACGGCGTCTACCGGCTCGCTCCGGACGAGAACGCGCTGGAGTTCGAGCGCCGCTGGATCACCTGGGGGCAGCTCACCGCGGTGATCGACGCGATCAACGCGGCGCTCGACGCGGCCGGCGTCGGCAAGGACGCCGGCGTGGCGATGCTGCTGCGCAACCGCCCCCCGCACTACGCCGCCGTGGTCGCGATGCTCATATCCGAGCGTTGCATCGTGACCATCAACCCGATGCAGCCGCTCGACAAGGTGAAGGCCGATCTCGAGGCGCTGCGCACGCCGGCAGTGATCGGCGACGCGGAAGACTGGCAGCAGCCGGGCATGCGGGAGCTCGCCGATCGGCTCGGCAGCGTCGCGATCTCGCTCGGCCCGATCGGTCCGGAGTGCGTCACCACGCTGCCCGGCCGCGACCGCCTCGGTGAAGGGCCGTTCCACGAACCGTTCACCGGCGTCGCGATCCAGATGCTGACGAGCGGCACCACGGGTGCGCCGAAGCGGATCCCGCTGTCCCGACGGACCCTCGAGAAGGCGCTCGAGGACGCGATGGTCTACGAGAAGGACCGCAGCCCCGACGACCCGCCCAAGCTGCGGCCGGGTGTCACCATTCAGCAGATGCCGTTCGTGCACATCTCGGGAATCTTCGGCATCGCCGGCACGTCGCTCGCGGGCCGCCAGACGTGCCTGCTCGAGCGCTTTACGGTGGAAGGCTGGCACGACGCGGTCAAGCGCCACCGGCCGCGGGTCGCGAGCGCGGTTCCGACCGCGCTGCGGATGATCCTCGACGCGAACATCCCGAAGGAGGACCTGTCGAGCCTGGTGGCGCTGCGCTCCGGCACCGCGCCGCTGCCGCCCGAGCTCGCCGACGAGGTGATGGAGCGCTACGGCATTCCGGTGCTCGGCAACTACGGCGCCACCGAGTTCGCGGGCGGCGTGGCCGGCTGGAGCTACGGCGACTTCAAGAAGTACTGGAAGGCCAAGCGCGGCAGCGTCGGCCGCGTGCACGACACCATCGAGGCGCGCATCGTTCATCCGGAAACCTTCGAGGAACTGCCGATCGGCGAAGCGGGTCTCTTGGAGCTGCGCGGTGGCCAGATCGAGGACGGCAAGACCTGGGTGCGCACCACCGACCTCGCGCGGCTCGACGAGGATCGGTTCCTCTACATCCTCGGCCGCGCGGACAACGCGATCATCCGCGGCGGCTTCAAGATCATGCCGGGCGAGGTGGCGGACGTGCTGGAAACGCACCCGGCGATCCGCGAGGCGGCCGTGGTCGGCATCGCGGACCGCCGGCTCGGCCAGGTGCCGGTAGCGGCCTACATCCTCGAGAAGGGCGCCGCGGCGCCTTCGGACGAAGAGCTGGCCGCGTGGGTGAAGGCGCGGATGACGCCGTACTCGGTGCCGGTGGCGTTCAAGGCGGTGGACGAGCTGCCGCGGACGCCGTCGCTGAAGGTGAGCGCCGCGGACGTGCGGGCGCTGTTCACGAACGAGGCCGAGGCCTGAACGGAGTGCCGCCATGTACCTGAACCGCTTCAGCGACAGCCTCGAGCCGCTCGACATGACGACCCTGGAGGAGTTCGAGAGCCTGAAGCAGTCCGCGGCAGACCTCGGCATCGACGTGCCGGAGCGGGTCCGTTACCTGTCGCGCAACACGGTGCTGCGCCATCAGCGGTTTCATTTCCTCGAGTGGGGCGAACCGGGACGGCCCGCGGTGCTGCTGCTGCACGGCGGCAATCAGTCCGCCCACTCGTGGGACCTCGTCAGCCTCGCGCTCAGCGGCGAGTTCCACGTGCTGGCGCTCGACCAGCGCGGCCACGGCGACTCGGAGTGGAGCCGCGGCGCGCACTACGGCATCGACGAGATGATGCAGGATGCCGCGGCCTTCATCGCCGCGGCGGGCCCCGAGCGGCCGGTGGTGGTCGGCCATTCGATGGGCGGCATGGTCGCGCTCACGCTGGCGCACCGGCAGCCGCAGACGCTCGAGGGGCTCGTGGTGGTGGACGTGGGGCCGGAGGTCAGTGAGCAGGGCACGCGCATGATCCGCGACTTCGTCGGCCGCAACGTGGAGTTCGACGACCTGGAAGAGTTCCTCGACCGGGTGCAGCGCTACGACCCGTACCGACCGCGTGCGCACATCGAGCGCACGGTGAAGTACAACCTGTTGCGCCGGGCAGACGGCCGTTATGTCAGCAAGAACGACCGGCGGCGCTACCCGCCGCCCGAGCAGGCGTCCGCGCCGGCGGATGGCGCGCGGCGGCTGCCGGGCGCGCCGTCCCTCGCGGAGCTGGCGGCCCTCGACCTGCCGACGCTGATCGTCCGCGGCGGCGATTCCAACGTGCTCGAGCAGGACGCCGCCGAACGCTTCGCGGCCGCGCTGCCGCGCGCCGAGCTGACGGTGGTCGAGAACTGCGGACACAACGTGGCGTCGCAGAACACGCGCGGGTTCCTCACCGCGCTGACGCCGTTCCTGCGGCGCGTCGCGGCGCCGTGACGGATCATCGGGCGGCGCCGCGCGCAGCCGCGGCGTCAGCGGGAAGAGGGAGCGGGAGATGGCGACGTTCACGACGGACACGGTAGAGGCGGCCGGCGCCGGCGCGACCGCGGAACCGGCCGCGCCCCGGCTCCCGAGCTCGAGTCTGTTCCTCTACGCGCTGCCGACGATACCGATCGCCGCGCTGCTCTTCCCGATCGGCTTCTTCCTTCCGCCGTTCTTCACCGGCGAGCTCGGACTGTCGTTGAACGCGTGGGCGCTGATCCTGTTCATCGCGCGCGTCTGGGACATCGGCACGGATCCGGTGGTCGGCATCGTCTGCGACCGGCTGCCCAGCCGCTGGGGCCGCCGCCGCCACTGGCTGGTGATCGGCACGCCGCTGCTGATGGCCGGCTGTCTGCTGCTGTTCATTCCGCAGCTCTTCGTCGAGCGGATGACCCTGGTCTATGCGCTCGTCGCGCTGTGCCTGCTTCAGCTCGGGCAGACCATCTACGGCCTGAACCAGTCCGCCTGGGGCGCGGAGCTGTCCGACGACTATTTCGAGCGCTCGCGGATCCAGGGCTGGCGCGCCGCCGTCGGCGGGGTGGCACCGCTCGTCGCGTTCGGCATTCCGATGGTGATCGAGCGCACGTCCGACGCCCCCGAGGTGGCGAACGGCGAGAAGCTCTTCTACATCGCGCTGTTCGTGCTCGTGACGCTGCCGGTGTTCACGACGCTCGCCGTCGGCTTCGTGAAGGAGCGGTCGAGCCGCGTGGCTTCCGGACTGGCGGCCAGGCTCGGCCTGCGGGAGAGCTGGTGGCGGCTGATCCGCAACCGGATCATGCTGCGGCTGATCGTGATCGACGTGTTCGCCGCGCTGCCGTTCTCGATCGCCACCGCGATCAACTTCTTCTACGTCGCGTACGTGCTGGAGGCACCGGCGGTGATGTCGTCGGTTCTGGTCGTGGTGTTCATCGTGGGGCTGGCGTCGATGCCGATGTGGGTGCGGATCAGCCAGCGCTTCGAGAAGCACCGCATCCTCACCGTCGCGTACCTCGTCGGTGCGGCGTTGTCGACCCTGCTCGCGCTGCTCGGTCCCGGCGACGTGATCGCGTACGCGGTGATCGCCTGCGCGCTCGCGGTGTTCACCTCCGGGCCGATGTTCATCCTGCGCTCGATCGTCGCCGACGTGGTCGACTCCGACATCGTCGACACCGGCGAGGAGCGGGCGGGCACGTTCTATGCGCTGGTCGAAATGACCGCGAAGTTCGCGCCCGCCATCGCGGTGCCGCTGGTCTTTCCGTTCCTGACCTGGATGGGCTTCGATCCGGCGCTCGGGCTCGACAACTCGCCCACGGCGATCGCCGCGCTCAAGTATGCGTTCGTGCTGTTCCCGCCGATCCCGATGCTGATCGCCGCCTATCTGCTGCACACGTTTCCGCTCGGCCGCAGCGAGCAGGAGGCGCTGCGCGAACAGATCGAGCGGGTGCACGGCCGGCGGGACTGACCGCGGAGGAGCGGCCGCATCGCCTGCCGCAGCGCGTCCGGTTCAGCGCACGAGGCCGGGGCGTCGCCAGGGGATCGCCAGGATCGTTCCGCTGGCCGAGCAGGTGACGTAGGCGGTGCGGCCGTCCTCGCCGCCGAAGCAGAGGTTGGTCGGCAGCGGGTCGTCCAGCGGGATCTGCTCGACGAGGCCTCCGCCGGCCGAGACGACGGTGATCGCTCCCTGCAGCAGCGTCCCGACACAGACGTTGCCGTCGGCTTCCACCGCGAGCGAATCGAACCAGCGCAGATCGGGGCAGGCGAACAAGAGCCGGCCGCCGAGGCCGGGTCCGGGGCGCGTCCGCGCGACGCCGGGGCCGTCGAGCTCGAAGGCCCACAACCGCGCGCTCTCCGTCTGCGCGACGTACAGCGTACGGCCGTCCGGCGACAGACCGACGCCGTTGGGTTCGTCGATCGGGCCGATCACCTCGCGGATCGCGTTGCCGTCCGGCCGCGCGTACAGCACGCGGCCTCGGGTGCGGGCCCGCCGGCCGCGCGTGCCGAAGTCGGTGAAATAGAAACCGCCGTCGGCGTCGAAGACGAGGTCGTTCGGTGCCTGCAGCGCCCAGCCGTCGCAGCTCTCGTACAGGGTCTCGACCTTGCCGGTGCCGAAATCGACCGCCTGGACACACGGCGTGATGCGGCTCGAGGGTGTTTCGCCGACGGGGAGGCCGAGCTCGGCGGCGGCGCTGGCCGGCATGCCGCCGTTGTTGCAGACGTAGCCGCGGCCGTCGGGACCGATCGCCAGGCCGTTCGGGCCGCCGCCGACCCGGACAAGGCGCTCCACGTCGCCGCTCGCTGTGACCTTCGTAATCCAGCCGGTCAGGATTTCCACGACGAGCAACTCCCCACCCGGCCGCGCGACGGGCCCTTCGGGAAAGTGCAGGCCGGTCGCGAGGGTGCGTCCGCCCGTCATCGCGGAGCGCTCAGTGGGGCAGCTCGTTGAACGGCACGCCCTTGTCCGCGCGCATTTCGCCGGGCATGCCGAGCGCCCGCTCGGCGAGCTGGTTGCGCAGCACCTCGTCGGCGCCGCCGGCGATGCGCATCGCGGCCGACCACAGGTACTGATAGAAGACGTCCTCGCGATCCCGATCCGGTGTGTCGAACAGGCCGCCGTACTCGTCGAGGTCCATCCGGAACGCGTTGGTCTCCTGCATCATCGTCGCGGAAACCAGCTTGCCGAGCGCCACCGTCGCCGGCAGCGGCTGGCCGGCGGTCATCGTCGCGCGCAGCCGCCGGCTGAAGTTCTTCAGCCCCTGCTCGCGCACGTACCAGTCGGCGAGCTTCGCGCGCACCGCGCGGCTGTCGAGCGCCGTGCCGTCGCCGCGCGCCGTCGCGAGCGCCTGGCGCACGAGATCGAGCACGCCGCGCTCGCTCTCGCCGCCCCCGCCGGCGCCCTGGCGCTCGGTGGCGAGCACCGACATACACACCGCCCAGCCTTCGCCTTCCGCGCCGATCCGGTGCGCGTCCGGGACGATCACGTCGGTCAGGAACGTTTCGTTGAAGTCCGACTTGCCGGTGATCTGCCGGATCGGCCGCACTTCCACGCCGGGCGTCTTCATGTCGAGCACGAAGAACGTCAGCCCCTGGTGCTTCGGCACCGTCGGATCGGTGCGCGCCACCAGGATGCCCCAGTCGGCGTGGTGCGCCCAGCTCGACCAGACCTTCTGGCCGTTGACGACCCAATGATCACCGTCCTTTACGGCCCGGGTGCGCAGCGCCGCCAGGTCCGAGCCGGCCGCCGGCTCCGAGAAGAGCTGACACCAGGTGATGTCGCCGCGGTGGGTCAGGGTGCCGAAATGGTGGTACTGCTCCCGCGTGCCGTGCCGGCGGATCGCGGTCATCGCCATGTTGAAGCCGATGCTGACGCCGGTGAACGTGGGCGTGTGGTACTTGGCTTCCTCCTGCGCGAAGATCGCGGCCTGCGCGGGGGAGCCGCCGGCGCCGCCGGCTTCCACCGGCTCGGCGATCGCCGAGTAGCCGGCCGCATGCTTGCGGCGGATCCATTCCTTGCTGCGCCGCACCAGCTCTTCCTCGGAGAATTCCCGCGGCTCGACGTACTCGGCCGCGTTCTCGGCGAGCCAGCGGCGGGCGCGTTCGCGATACTCGTCGTGGCTGGAATCGGTCATGGCGGTCTCCGTCACGCGGCGCGGGATGCGTCGATCCCGGCGGCCAGCGATTCGATCAACAGGTCGGTCCAGATTTCGACCGAGCCGATGTTCAGCGCGAGCAGCCGCGCCCGGCGGTAGTGGAAGTGGCAGTCGGCTTCCCAGGTGAAACCGATACCGCCGTGGAGCTGGAGGTTCTCGCGCGCGGCCTTCTCGTAGGCCTTGGTCGAGCCGATGCGCGCGGTGGCCGCCGCGGCGCGGCGGTCGGTCGGCGCCGCCGTGAGCGCGCCGA
>DASVDC010000080.1:0-25175 GCA_036381275.1 Pseudomonadales bacterium
GATGTAGTCCTGATACGCCGGCAGCGCCACCGCGGCCAGAATGCCGATGATGGCCACCACGATCATCAGTTCGATAAGGGTGAAACCCTTCTGAAGTCTGTTGTTCATTTTGCAGTCCACTCCGAAGTTCACGTTTGAACAAATGTGGCGACTCATGCTTTTGGCACTCGCGCCGCGAATGTCAGGGACCGGGGGTGCAACGGGTATGCCAGTAGATGATGAAGCTTGTCGGAGGGGAAATAAAGCCTTCATGGTCAAAGACTTACCGACAGCCAGGTCATCCGCGCCGGGTCCCGGACACCGTTCGTCGGCTTGGTGGCGGGTTGCCTGCCGCGTCACTAGCTGACGATCCACGTCACCTCCCCCCAGTGCCCTGGTGGCACAGGTGGTCACTTGGAGAGTGTAGCAACGGATCGCGAAAGTGCCCGGGCGGCAAGGGGTGGAGGGGTGGCTATACTCCACTCGACGGGTCGGGATCGTGGTCGGGCGGCCGACGGAACCCTCAGGCGGCTGGCTCTCGGCATGTCTGGTTCGCGATCTGGAGAACCGCTCCTACAGGGAGCGGGTTCGCGGTCGGAGACCGCTCCCACAGGGCTCTCCGGAGATCACTCCCTGGGGAGCCGTGCGATCTGTGACCGCATTATCGACAGTACGGTGACCCGAGATTAGACTCGCGCGCGGTTGGGACGCTAAGGTAACTTGAGCAGTACATTCAGGGGTGCTCGTGGCACTCCAACCATCGCACAGGGACAGGGACAGCACCGCCAAATGGCTTCCGAACCGGTTCCGTTGAGCGGCCTGGCGCGCCGCCTGGTCGAGGAGAACATCCTCGATGCCGAGGTGGCCATGCGCTCCACCGAGGAAGCGCGCCGGGAGGGCACGCCCTTCGTCGCCTACCTCGTCCGAAACGGGGTCGCGGAGGCGCGCACCATCGCGATGAGCGCCTCGGAAGAGTTCGGGGTGCCGCTGCTCGATCTGTCCGCGTTCGACATCGAGTCGATCCCGAAGGATCTGGTCAAGGAATCGCTGATCCGGCAGCACAACGCGCTGCCGCTGGTGCGGCGCGGGATGCGGCTGTTCGTCGCGGTCTCCGACCCGACGAACCTGCAGGCGCTCGACGAGATCAAGTTCCAGACCGGCGTGAACACCGAGGCGGTGCTGGTCGAGGAGGACAAGCTCCAGGTCCTGATCGAGCAGTTCCTGAACCGCCAGGACGAGAACGCGCTCGGCGACCTCGACGACAGCCTCGAAGACCTGGACATGCAGGCCTTCGAGGAGGAAGACGACAAGGAAGTCGACATCCGCAGCGCCACCGACGACACGCCGGTCGTGCGCTTCGTGAACAAGATGCTGCTCGATGCGATCAAGGGCGGCTCCTCGGACATCCACTTTGAACCCTACGAGAAGAGCTATCGCGTGCGGTTCCGCACCGACGGCATCCTGCACGTGGTGGCCACGCCGCCGGCGAACCTCGGCACCCGCCTCGCCGCGCGTCTGAAGGTAATGGCCGAGCTCGACATCTCCGAGCGCCGCGTGCCGCAGGACGGCCGCATCAAGATGAAGCTGTCGAAGACCCGCGCGATCGACTTCCGGGTCAACACGCTGCCGACGCTGTGGGGCGAGAAGATCGTGCTGCGGATCCTCGACCCGAGCAGCGCGAAGATGGGCATCGAGGCGCTCGGCTTCGAGGAAGACCAGCAGAAGCTGTTCCTGGAGGCGCTCTCGAAGCCGCAGGGCATGATCCTGGTGACCGGGCCGACCGGCAGCGGCAAGACAGTCTCGCTGTATACGGGCCTGAACATCCTGAATACGCCGGAGCGCAACATCGCGACCGCCGAGGACCCGGTGGAGATCAACCTGGAAGGCATCAACCAGGTGAACGTGAACAACCGGGTCGGCCTCGACTTCGCGTCGGCCCTGCGCTCGTTCCTGCGTCAGGACCCGGACGTGGTGATGGTCGGCGAGATCCGCGACCTCGAAACCGCCGAGATCGCGGTGAAGGCCGCGCAGACCGGCCACCTGGTGCTCTCCACGCTGCACACCAACTCCGCGGCCGAAACGCTGACCCGTCTGCGCAACATGGGGGTGCCGGCGTTCAACCTCGCGACCAGCGTGCAGCTCATCATCGCGCAGCGTCTCGCCCGGCGGCTCTGCAACAACTGCAAACAGATCATCGAGGTGCCGAAGGAGACGCTGCTCGCCGAGGGCTTCACCGAGGAGCAGATCGCGACCGGCTTCGAGATCTTCGAAGCGAACCCGAGGGGCTGCGGCAAGTGCAAGGACGGCTACAAAGGCCGGGTCGGGATTTATGAAGTGGTTAAAATAACCAAGGAGATGTCCCGGATTATCATGGAGGACGGCAATAGCCTCCAGTTGGCCGAACAGGCCCGCGCCCTGGGCTTCAACGACCTGCGAAGGTCGGGCCTGCTCAAGGTCATCCAGGGCGTCACCAGCCTGGTCGAGGTCAACCGGGTAACCACGGGACATTGATAGATGGCCGAAACCGCGACATTCGTCTGGGAAGGGACCGACCGGCAGGGCCGCAAGACCAAGGGCGAGATCTCGAGCACCAATCCGGCCATCGCCAAGGCGGAGCTGCGCCGTCAGGGCATCAACGCCACCAAGGTCAGGAAGAAGCCGAAGAGCCTGTTCTCGCGCAGCGGCGGCAGCATCAAGCCGGGCGACATCGCGCTGTTCACCCGGCAGATGTCCACGATGATGCGAGCCGGCGTGCCGCTCGTGCAGGCGTTCGAGATCGTCGCCGACGGCGTCGACAAGCCGAAGCTCGCCGAGCTGATCCGCACGATCCGCAACGACGTGGCCGGCGGCAGCAACTTCGCGTCGGCCCTGCGCAAGCATCCGGTCTACTTCGACGACCTGTTCTGCAACCTGGTGGAAGCCGGCGAGCAGTCGGGCTCGCTCGAGACGATGCTCGACCGAATCGCCAGCTACAAGGAAAAGACCGAGTCGCTGAAGGCCAAGGTCAAGAAGGCCATGACCTACCCGATCGCGGTGGTCGTGGTCGCGGTGGTGGTGACCGGCATCCTGCTGATCTACGTGGTGCCGCAATTCGAGCAGGTGTTCGCCGGCTTCGGCGCCGAGCTGCCGGCGTTCACGCAGATGGTGATCAGCCTTTCAGAGTTCGTGCAGGCGTGGTGGCTAGCGATCCTCGGCGGCATCATTGCCGCGGTAACCGGGTTCATCGCCGCGCGGCGACGCTCCAAGGCGCTGCGCGACGCCATCGACCGCCTTTCTCTGAAGCTGCCGGTGGCCGGCAACATCATCGAGAAGTCCGCCGTCGCGCGCTTCTCGCGCACACTGTCGACCACGTTTGCCGCTGGCGTGCCGCTGGTGGACGCGCTCAACTCCGTGGCGGGCTCCACCGGCAACTCGGTGTACGTGAACGCCGTATACAAGGTGCGTGACGACGTCTCCACCGGCCAGCAGCTCAACTTCTCGATGAAGTCCACCGGCGTGTTCCCGAACATGGTGGTGCAGATGGTGGCGATCGGTGAGGAAGCGGGCGCGCTCGACGCGATGCTCGACAAGGCCGCCACTTACTACGAGGAGCAGGTGGACAACATGGTAGACAACCTGACCTCGCTGATGGAGCCGATGATCATGGCGGTGCTCGGCGTGCTGGTGGGCGGCCTGATCATCGCGATGTACCTGCCGATCTTCCAGCTGGGTCAGGTGGTGGGTGGCTGACGCCCCCGCGCCTGCTGTGGGAGCGGCCTCCGGCCGCGAACTTCCGAGCGGTTCGCGGCCGGAGGCCGCTCCCACATCGAGCGCTCCCAGATAGAGACAGGCCATGCTCGACACCCTCCTCAGCTACGGATGGCTGGGCCTGCTCCTCGCCGTCTGGATCGGCCTCTGCGCCGGCAGCTTCCTGAACGTCGTGATCTACCGCCTGCCGGTGATGCTGGAGCGGCAGTGGCAGGCGGAGGCGCGAGAGATCCTGAACCTGCCCGCACCGGCCGACTCGGCACCGTTCAACCTGATGGTGCCGCGTTCCCGCTGCCCGCAGTGCGAGGCGCCGATCCGAGCCTGGCAGAACATACCGGTGTTGAGCTGGCTGGTGCTGCGAGGCCGCTGCGCCGCCTGCAGCGCGCGGATTCCGGTGCGCTACCCGCTCGTCGAAGCGCTGACCGCGCTCTGCTCGATCGTCGTGCTCGCGCTGTTCGGCTACGGCTGGCTGGGCCTCGCCGCGCTCGCCTACACCTGGGTCCTGATCGCGGTCACCTTCATCGACTTCGACACCCAGCTCCTGCCGAATGAGCTCACGCTGCCGCTGGTCTGGCTCGGGCTCCTCACCAACGCGATCGGCGGATTCGTCGATCTGCACTCGGCGGTGTTCGGTGCGGTGGCCGGGTACCTGTTCCTGTGGAGCACGTACTGGGGCTTCAAGCTCCTGACCGGCAAGGAAGGGATGGGCTACGGCGACTTCAAGCTGCTGGCCGCGATCGGCGCCTGGCTCGGCTGGCAGGTACTGCCGGCCACCGTGCTCATCGCCGCCGGCGTCGGGCTGATCTACGCGCTCGGCGCCAGCGTCGCGGGCAAGCGCGGCCGCGGGCAGCCGATCCCGTTCGGTCCGTTTCTCGCCATCGCGGGTTGGGTTTGCCTGATTCAGCGTGATACGGTGATCGATTCGTTCCTGATCTGACGGCTCGCGTAGGATCCGTCATGGAGTTTGCGCATGAACGAATCGACACCGCGAATCGTGCTCTGCCCGACCTGCGGCGCGCGGGTCAAGTGGTCGGCGAAGAACGAGTTCCGGCCGTTCTGCTCGGAGCGCTGCAAGCTGATCGACCTGGGTGCCTGGGCCTCGGAGCAGCACCGCATTCCCGGTGACGCCGTGGACGACGATCTGCTCTCCGGCGAGCTCGACGGGGACTGACCACGACGCCTCTGCGCGGGCGGCCTTCTCCGTGGGAACGGCCTTCTCTGTGGGAGCGGCCTTCTCTGTGGGAGCGGCCTTCTCTGTGGGAGCGGCCTCTGGCCGCGAATCAATTCCGGAAGATTCGCGGCCGGAGGCTCCCACAACAACCAATCAGCCCGCTCAGGTCCGGTATTCGGCGTTGATCTTGACGTAGTCGTAGGAGAGGTCGGTGGTCCAGATCGTCTCCTCCGCGCTGCCGCGGCCGAGCTCGATGCGCACCTCGAACTCCGGCTGGGCCATCACCCGCGCCCCGTCGGCCTCGGTGTAGCCCGGTGCCATCAGACCGCCGCGCGCGACGCAGACGTCGTCGAGGAACAGGTTCACCCGGCTCGTGTCGAGGTCGGTGATACCGGCGCGGCCGATGGCCATGCAGAAGCGGCCCCAGTTGGGATCGCCCGCGAACACGGCCGTCTTGATGAGCGGCGACTCGGCGACCGTGTAGGCGACGTCGAGACACTCGGCCGACGAGGCGCCGCCGGCCACCGTCACGGTCACGAAACGGGTGGCGCCTTCCCCGTCGCGCACCAGCCACTGAGCGAGCGTCTTCGCCACGTCGGTGAGCCCCTCGAACAGCGCCGCGTGGCCGGGGGAGTCGGGGCCGGTGATCGCCGGGGTCCCGGCGAGGCCGGTGGCGGCGATCACGAACGCGTCGTTGGTCGACGTGTCGCCGTCCACGGTGATGCGGTTGAAGCTCGCGTCCGCGACCCGACGCACCAGCGTGCGGAGCGTGTCGCTCGCGACGCTCGCGTCACAGCACAGGTACGCGAGCATCGTGGCCATGTCCGGGCGCAGCATGCCGGCACCCTTTGCCATGCCGGTGATCGTGACCGGCCGGCCGGCGATCTCGATGCGCCGGCTCACCGCCTTCGGCGCCGTGTCGGTGGTCATGATCGCCCGGGCCGCGTCGGCCCAGCGATCCTCCCGGGCACTGCCGATGGCCTCGGGCAACGCCGCCAGGATCCGGTCCACCGGCAGCCGCACGCCGATCACGCCGGTGGAGAACGGCAACACCGAATCGGGCGGAAGGTCGGCCAGGCGCGCGACCTCGTTCGCGATACGTCGGGCGTCCTCGATGCCGGGCTCGGCGGTGGCCGCGTTGGCATTGCCGCTGTTGATCACGAAACCACGCACCCCGGCGCCGGCGAGCACCTGCTCGGCGACGATCACCGGCGCGGCGCGGAACGCGTTCTTGGTGAACACGCCGGCGGCAGTGGTCCCCACCGGCAGCAGCACGACCACGAGGTCCTGCCGTGACGGCGCGGAGCCGGCTTTGATGCGCGCCGACGCCGTACCGAGGCGCACGCCGGCCACGGGCAACAGTTCTCCGAGCGGCGGCAGATTGACGGCCATGGGTATTCCGGATCGATGGGACGCCGCATTATAGCGTTCCGTCGGCCGTGGTCAGAGAAGCGCTATGGATAGCTGGACCCTGGTGATCGTCACGGCGGTTTCGACGCTCCTGCTCGGCGGGCTGGTGCTGTTCGTCTTGCGCCAGCTCGCGCCGCGGGAGAAGGAAGTTCACGTGCGCCTCGAGCACCTTTACGGCGCGGACGACGAGCAGTTCGTCCGCACGCTCGGCAGCCTGTTCACCGCGTCGTGCCATCCGGGCAATGCCGTCACCGCGCTGCGCAACGGCGACGAGATCTTCCCGGCGATGCTGACGGCGATTGCGGGCGCCCAACGGACCATCACGTTCGAGACGTTCATCTACTGGTCCGGCGAGATCGGCCGGCGCTTCACCGAGGCGCTCGCGGAACGGGCCCGGGCCGGCGTCCGCGTGCACGTGCTGCTCGACTGGTTCGGCAGCATGCGGATGGACGAAGCACTGCTCGACGCGCTGCGCGACGCGGGCGCCGAGGTCGAGCGGTATCATCGTCCCCATCCGCTGCGCCCGCACCACACCAACCACCGCACCCACCGCAAGCTGCTGGTCGTCGACGGCCGGATCGGCTTCACCGGCGGCGTCGGCATCGCCGACGAGTGGACGGGCAACGCGCAGGATCCGGCGCACTGGCGCGATTCCCACTTCCGCGTCGAGGGGCCGGCCGTCGCGGCGCTGCAAGGCGCCTTCATGGACAACTGGGTCAAGGCGCGCGGCGAGGTGCTGCACAGCGACCGCTACTTCCCGAAGCTCGAACCCGCCGGTGAGCAGGTTTGCCAGGTGCTGCAGAGCTCGCCTGAGGGCGGCAGCGACTCCGTGCGGCTGATGTTCCTGCTGGCGATCACCGCAGCCAGCCACTCGATCCGGATCGGCACCGCGTACTTCGTGCCGGACACGCTCGCCACCGAGACGCTACTGGCCGCGCGCCGCCGCGGCGTGCGCGTGCAGATCATCGTGCCCGGGCAGTACAACGACGAAGGTCTGGTGCGTCTGGTTTCGCGCGACCGCTACGGCGCCTTTCTCGCGGCCGGAATCGAGATCTACGAGTATCAGCCGACGATGTACCACACCAAGCTGATGATCGTGGACGAGGTCTGGGTCTCGGTGGGCTCGACCAACTTCGACAACCGCTCGTTCCGGCTGAACGACGAGGTCAATCTCAACGTCTACGACCCCGAGCTCGCCCGGCAGCAGATCGCCTGGTTCGAGGACGACCTCGCGCGCTCGGCGCGCATCGAGCTCGACGACTGGCGCCGCCGCCCGCTCGGCGAGAAGCTGAAGGCCCGCGCCGCGGCGGCACTGAGCTCACAGATCTGACAGGCCCTTACCGATCCGGCCGTGACCGCGGCACCGGATCGTTGCCCTCGGCCCGATCCCGGTAGACGGCGGCCCGCGTCAACATCACCAGCGTGGCGGGTGTCGTCGCGGTGACGAAGACGAGTATCAGGATCTCGTGCACCACCGGCCGCGAGCCGAGCACGCTGAAACAGACGATGGACGCCAGCACGATGCTGGCCATCCCCAGCGTCGTGCCGAGCGTCGGTGCGTGCACGCGCTCGTAGAACGTCGGCAACCGCAGCAGCCCGATCATGCCGGTCAACGTGGTGACGGCGCCGAGCAGCACCAGCAGAGCGACCACGACCGCCGCCCAGTCGGGCAGCTCGGCGAGCGGGCTCATTCGATCACCTCGCCGCGCATCAGGAACTTGGCGAGCGCGACCGTGCCGGAGAAGCCGAGCAGCGCGATCAGCAGCGCGACGTCGAAGTACACCGAGCTGCCGTAGCGGATGCCGAACGTGAGCACGAGCAGCATCACGTTCACGTACAGCGAATCGAGACCCAGCACCCGGTCCTGAGCGCGCGGCCCGAGCAGTATCCGCAGCATCGCACCGCAGACCGCCAGCCCGAGCAACACCTGCGCGACCAGCAGCGCTCCGTCCAGCAGCTCGCTCATTCGAAGATCTCCCGCAGCAGCCGCTCGTAACGGTTCTTGATCAGGCGAATCCAGCCCTCCTCGTCCACCATGTCGAGCACGTGCAGCATCAGCACGCCGTCGTCGCTGTCGTAGTCCACCCACAGCGTGCCCGGGGTCGCGGTGATGATGCAGGCGAGCACCGTCAAGCCGTAGACGTTGCGCAGCTCGAGTGGAATGAATATGAACGCGGCTCTGGCGCGCCGGTGGCCGCGCCGCACGATCAGGCGCGCCACCGCCACGTTCGAGCGCAGAATGTCGAGCACCACCACGGCGAACAGCCGCACGGCAGCCAACGGCCGCCTCGGCCCGCGCTCGCCCGGCAACAGCCGGGCCGCTGCCAGCGGCAACGCGACGCCGAGCAGCGCCCCGAGCAGCAGATGGGCCGGCGCGACGCTCTGGTTCAGCAGCAGCCACAGCGCGAGCAGGCTCGCGGACAGTCGCGGATACGGAAGCCAGCGCGTCATCGCGCCGACTCCCCGCTGCCGAGCGCGCGCCGCTCCGCCGGCAGCGCCGCGAGCACCTGCTCGCGGTAGTCGTCCGGCGCATGCAGCGCGTCCGCTGCGGTCTGCAGGTAGTCGAAGACCGGTGCCGGACGTGCCGCCAGCGCGGCACACAGCGCGAGCAGCACCGCAACCGGCGTAAACTCGATCACCCGCACCCGCGGCGGCGTCCGCTCCGGTGGCGCCCAGAACGTGCGGATGCCGGCCCGCGCCATCGCGACGACCACCGCGAGCCCCGAGAGGATCACCAGCGCCAGCATCGCCCAGCGGCCGACGGAGACGGCCGCCGACGGATCGCTCGGATTCACCAGCGCCGAGAGCAGCGCGAACTTGCCGATGAAACCCGAGACCGGCGGCAACCCGGCGAGCAGCAGCGCACACAGGACGAACGCGATACCCACGGCCGCGAGCGCGGCGGGAATCGCGATGCCGGCCCCTTCGTCGTCCAGCGACGGCGGGGCCTCACGCGGTCCGAAGGCCTCCATAGTCACCGCCAGCACATCGGCACCGGGTACCCGGCCGCGTTCGGCGAGCTCGATCAGCAGGAAGAACGCGCTGATCGCCAGCGTCGAGCTGACCAGATAGAACAGCGCTGCACCGGTGACCCGCGCATCACCGATACCGATCGCCGCCAGCAGCGTGCCGGAGGAGATCAGCACGCAGTGCCCGGCGAGACGGCGGACATCCTGCGACCCGAGCGCCCCGATCGCGCCGAATGCGATCGTCAGCAGGCCGCCGATCAGCAGCCAATCCGCGCCGAATCCGGCGGAGGCGCCCGCCCCGTCGCCGAACAGCAGCAGCGACAGCCGCAGCACCACGTAGACGCCCACCTTGGTCAGGATCGCAAACAGCGCCGCGGACGGCGCCGCGGCCGCCGCGTAGGCGCCCGGCAGCCAGAGGTTCAGCGGCCACATGCCGGCCTTCACCAGGAAGGCCACACCCAGCACGGCCGCCCCCACCTCGAGCAGCACCCGATCGTCGCCCTCGAGCGAAGCGATCCGCTCCGCCATGTCGGCCATGTTCAACGTGCCGGTCACGCTGTACAGCAGGCTGACCCCGATCAGGAACAGCATCGACGCCGTGAGGCCGATGGTGATGTAGTGCAGGCCGGCCTTCACCCGCGCCGCACCGGAGCCGTGCAGCAGCAGGCCGTAGGAGGCCGCCAGCATCAGCTCGAAGAACACGAACAGGTTGAACAGATCGCCCGTCAGGAACGCGCCGTTCACGCCCATGAGCTGGATCTGGAAGATCGGATGGAAGTACACGCCGGCGCGGTGCCAGCGCGCGAGCGCGAACGAAAGCGACGCTACCCCGAGCAGGCCCGCCAACGCGACCATCAGCGTGGACAGCCGATCGGCGACCAGCACGATTCCGAACGGTGCCGGCCAGTTACCCAGCAGATAGACGCCGGACACCGCCGATTCCGACTGCCAGGCGAGCCGCAGCAGCGCGACCGCGATCAGGAGCAACGTCACCGTGGAGGCCACGTTCAACATGGCGATGACGCGCTGACGCGCCGCGTCGATCAGCAGCATCGACGCCGCCGTCACCAGCGGCAGCAGGATCGGCGCGATCAGCAGATGCTGCGTCCACGCGATCACGCGGGCGGCTCCTCCTCGTCGTCATCGCGCGGGCGGCGCTCGCGGCCGTCGACGTGGTCCGTGCCGCTGAGCCCGCGCGCGGCGAGCAGCACGACAAGCAGCAGCGCCGTCATCGCGAAACCGATCACGATCGCCGTCAGCACCAGCGCCTGCGGCAGCGGGTCGGCGTAGGCGGCGAGATCGCCGGGCGCCCCGTCGGCCAGCAGCGGCGCCGCGGCGACCCGCAGCCCGCCCATCGAGAAGATGAACAGATTGACGCCGTAGGAGATCAGCGACAGACCGATGATCACCTGGAAGGTACGCTGGCGCAGCAGCAGCCAGACGCCCGAACCCACCAGTCCGCCGATGGCCGTCGCGATCAGCAGTTCCATCACGCCCCCTTCCGCGCCGGCACCGGAGCGTGCTCCGACTGCGCCTCTGCCTCGTGCTGCAGCGTGCGGCCGGCGCGCAGCGACTGGTGCGCCAGCGCGACCAGCATCAGCACCGTGGCGCCGAACACCAGCAGGAACACGCCGACGTCGAAGAACAGCGCGCTCGCGAACGGCAGCTCGCCCAGCACCGGCACCGCGAGATAACGCGTGTGCGAGGTCAGGAACGGATGCTGGAACAGCCAGGCGCCGATGCCGGTTACCGCCGCCAGCATCAGACCGGCGCCGACCCACAGGGTGATGCGAAACCTGAGCCGCTCTTCCACCCAGCGGGTGCCGCCGGCCATGTACTGCACGATCATCGCGGCCGCCAGCGTGATCCCGGCGATGAATCCGCCCCCCGGCTGGTTGTGGCCGCGCAGCAGCAGATACAGCGCCACCAGGGTCGTCACCGGAAACAGCAGGCGCATGATCACCGAGGGAATGTGCAGGAAGCGGCCAATGATATCGGTGCGCCCGGGATTCGCGGCGTCGAAATCGCGCTGGATCTGCTGCTGGGCCGGCACCGCGAGACTCTCGGGCGCCGGGCGGAAGCGGCGCAGCAGCGCGTACACCGCGAGCGCCACCACGCCGAGCACGGTGATCTCGCCGAAGGTGTCGAACCCGCGGAAGTCGACCAGGATCACGTTGACCACGTTGTTGCCGCCCCCCTCGCTGTAGGCGCGCTCGAGGAAGAAGCCGGCGATGCTGTCGGGAACCGGCCGCGACATCGCCGTGTAGGCGAGTGCGGCCACCCCGCCGCCGGCCGCCGCCGCGAACGCGAGATCGCGCATCCGGCGCAACCGGTCGATCGCCGGCACCGCGCGCTCGCGCGGGTGCTTCGGCAGCCAGCGCAGGCCGAGCAGCAGCAGGATCGTGGTGACGATCTCCACCACGAGCTGGGTCAGCGCGAGGTCCGGGGCCGAGAACCAGGCGAACGTCACGCAGACGGCGATGCCCGCCCCGCCCATCAGGATCAACGCCGCCAGCCGGTGGTAACGGGCCTGCTGCGCCGCGGCGACCGCGCAGGCGAGCCCGCCGACCCAGACCAGCGCCAGCGCCGGATCCATCGCCGATCCCGCACCGGCTTCCGGGAGCCGCGCCGCCCACAGCGGCAGCAGCGCCGCGCCGAGCGCGACCAGCACCAGCCAGGCGAGCTGCGACTGCAGCCGTCCGCTGCCGATCCGGTTCTCGAGCGGCCGGGCGATCCGCCACGACAGCGCGACCAGCAGCGCGTTGAACAGCCGGGGACCGTTCAGGTGCCTGAGCACCGGCGCGCCCTCGGCCCCATGAGTCAGACGGCGGCGCAGCAGCAGATACAGCACGCTCCCGCCGACCATCGCGAGCACACTCATCAGCAGCGGCAGCGTGAAGCCGTGCCACACCATCAGGTTGTACTCCGGCGTGTCGGCGCCGAGCGCGGATCCGACCGCGATCGCGAGCACCGGCCCTATCGTGGCCTTCGGCAGCGTCCCGACCAGCAGGCACGCGAGCACCAGCACCTCGATCGGGAAGCGCATCCAGTGGGGCGGCTCGTTGGGGGTGCGCGGCAGATCGTCGGGCGGCGGGCCGAACGGCACCCCGTGGATCAGGCGCAGCGAATACGCCACGCTGAACACGCCCCAGACCGTGGCGATGAGCGGCAGCAGCGTGAGCGATTGATTCTCGGGCCCCGAGGCGTGCAGCGCCTGGGAAAAGAACATCTCCTTGGACAGGAAGCCGTTCAGCAGCGGCACCCCGCCCATCGCCGCACTGGCAACCATCGCGAGGCTGGACGTGATCGGCATGAAGCGCCAGAGGCCGTGCAGCCGCCGCAGGTCGCGCGTGCCGGTCTCGTGATCGGCGATGCCGGCAGCCATGAACAGCGACGCCTTGAAGGTCGCGTGGTTCATGATGTGGAAGATCGCGGCCACCGCCGAGAGCGGGGTGCTGAGGCCGAGCAGCAGCGTGATCAGCCCCAGGTGGCTGATCGTCGAATAGGCGAGCAGGCCCTTCATGTCGCGCTGGAAGATCGCCACGTACGCGCCGAGCAGCAACGTCACGGCTCCGGCACTGGTCACGATCCAGAACCACGCGTCGGTGCCGGACATGACCGGCCACAGCCGCGCCAGCAGGAACACGCCGGCCTTCACCATCGTGGCCGAGTGCAGGTAGGCGGACACCGGTGTCGGGGCCGCCATGGCCTGCGGCAGCCAGAAGTGGAACGGGAACTGGGCACTCTTGGTCAGCGCGCCGAGCAGCACCAGCAGCAGCGCCGGCAGATACAGCGGATGCCCGCGGATCAGCTCTCCGGACGCCAGTACCCGGTCGAGCTCGTAGCTGCCGACGATGTGGCCGAGCACCAGCACGCCGGCGAACAGTGCGAGCCCGCCGCTCCCGGTGACGATCAGCGCGATGCGTGCGCCCTCCCGGGCCGCCCCGTTGTGGTGCCAGTAGCCGATGAGCAGGAACGACACCAGGCTGGTGAGCTCCCAGAAGAACACGAGCTGGATCAGATTCCCCGACAGCACGATGCCGAGCATCGCGCCCATGAACGCGAGCAGGAACGAGAAGAAGCGCGGCACCGGATCCGTCGGCGACATGTAGTAGCGCGCGTACAGCACGACCAGCAGCCCGATGCCGGTGACCATCAGGGCGAACATCCAGGCGAAGCCGTCCAGGCGGAGGTCGAAGGCGAGGGCGGCCGCGGGCAGCCACTCTGCTTCGTAGTGCAGCACCTCGCCGGCGGCCACCTCCGGATACAGCGCCGCGGCGACCAGGGCGCCGGCCAGCGCCACCGCGCCGGCGAGCCAGGCTTCGGCGTTGCGCGCGTTCACGGGCAGCAGCGCGGCGAGCAGAGCGCCGACGAACGGCAGAACGATCAGCGCAACCAGCAGCATGGTCCGGAGAAGGTATCATGCCCGCCGGGTATGAGGGATGGCGGCGGCTTGGGGCGGCGGTTCGCGGCCGCAGGCCGCTCCCACAGGGGCTCTGGGGAAGGAAGGGGGCGCCCGAAGGCGCCCCTGAGCGACGGTTCAGCGCTCTGCGTTCAGAAGCGCGTGGTCACTCCCACCTTGACGTTGCGGCCGCGCACGTCGTGCGTGAACGGGTCGTACGCCAGCTCCAGGCGGACGAACGGCGGATCTTCGTCCGTCAGGTTGTTGATCGACAGGAACACCGTCGTCTCCACCCCGTCGGTCGGCAGCTCGATCCGGTAGTGCAGATCGTGCGTGACGAACTCGTCGACCTCGACGTCCGCGAAGCGCTGATCGTCGTAGCTGTCGATGTAGTTCGTCACCCAGCGCACGTTGTGCATGCCCCGGGTCCATTCGAGTGTGAGGTTGCCCTTCCACTCGGGCAGCGGGAACGCGGTGGTCTGGTAGTTCAGGTAGCCGACCGCGTCGCGCGCATCGGACACCCGGACGCCCTCGATCGACAGCGGATCGATCTCGTACTCGATCACGTAGGTGGCGGCGAGGTTCGCGGACAGCTCACCGCCGAACACGCCGGGCCAAAAGTAGCCGAGGCTCAGATCGAGACCCGACGTGAGCTCGCTCGGGCCGTTGACCCAGTTGCGCTCCACCCGCGTGACGTCACCCGCGGCACAACCGCCCTCCCCGAACGTGAAGCGCGCCTCGATGCCGGCCAGGGCCGGATCGCCGCAGCGGTTGTTCGTGGCGGAGCCGCCCGGGAAGAGCGCCTCGACCATGTCGCCCACCGGCTCGACGCCGATCGGGTTGTCGAAGTCGAAACGCCAGTAGTCGAGCGTGCCCTGGAAATTGCCGACGTTCACGATGACGCCGAAGTTCGCGGTGTCCGCGCTTTCGGGCTCGAGGTCCGGGTTCTGCAGCGTGTCCACCGCGCGGAACGTGCCGAGCACGTTCTGCAGGTTCGTGCCCCGGCCGCCCGGCTGGATGATGTTGACCGGCGGTCCGCGGAACGTGGTGCCGATGGAGCCGCGCAGCGCGAGCTCCGGAATCGGCTGGTAGCGGAACGACAGCTTCGGATCGAACGTGTCACCGGTGCGGCCGCCGTAGTCCTCGTAACGGGCAGCCAGGTTGACCTCGAGCTGGTCCGTGATCGGGAACTTGAGCTCGGCGAACACCGCGTAGACGTCGCGATCGAGATCGTTCTCGTAGGTACCGCCGAGGAACACCAGCCCGCCGGTCGGTTCCGTGCACGTGCCGGTGCCGCCGTCCACCGAGTCGACGCAGGGATTGAGCTCCAGGTTCGTCAGATCCGACGTCCGCACCCGGTAGCCGTCCTCGCGATACTGCGCGCCGGCCGCCCAGGCGATGTTGCCGCCGGCGAGCTCCACCGGCATCTCGCCGTCGAGCACCGCGTCGACCACGAGCAGCTCGGTGGTCGTGCGCGTGAAGAGCTCCGGGAAGAACCACTCGATCAGCTCGAGGTCCGTGTTCGCCACCGCTTCGTTGAACTGCGGGTTGGTGGCGCCGGTGATCGGGTTGCGCTCCACCGCGTTCGAGAACGGATTGAAGAACGAGCAGCCGTTCGCGCCGGGCACGCTCCCCGTGCAGTTCGGGCCGCCGAAGCCGAGCAGCGCACGCTGGAAGCGCTGCACGACGGTGTCGCGCCCGCGGCGGTCGCCCTCCTCTTCCATGTACGTGACCGACACGTCCCACGCGATCCCGTTGTCGAGCGTGCCGTTCAGGCCCGTCGACACACGGAACGCATCGAACGTCGTGGGGCTCTCGACGCCGCCGAAGTCGTACAGCGGGTTGCCGCCGAGCGCCATCGGCCGGAACGCCGGAGCGATGAATACCGCGCCGCCGGCGGCCGACGGGAGGTCCGGATTCTGCGCGAGCAGGTCCTGCAGACCCGGGTGGTAGGCCGGAACGTAGTAGCGGCCCGGCACCGGTGAGGTCGGCGACTGCAGCGCGGCGTAGCTCGGCGAGGTCGTCCACTGCGGCGTGTCCGTCTCGGCGTAGAGCCCTTCGAGGAAGAACTCCACATTATCCGTCATCGCATAGCGGTAATCGGCGAAGAGCTGGTAGCGCTTCTCCTTCTCGATCAGGTTGTCGAACTGCGTGTACTGCCACTGACAGAGCGGAAGCGCGCCGCCCAGCACGGGCTCGCCGCCGAGCGGTTCGCAGCCCGGATCGAGCACGACACCGGTGGGCTGGAAGGTCGGACTCAGGGTCACGAATCCGGCGGGGTTGCCCGCACCCGACCAGCCGCCCTCGGGGCTCACGCTGCGGGCCGGCGTCGCCCAGTCGCGTTCCAGCACCTCGAGCTCCGAGCGGTACTGGTAGCCGCCCGCGATCAGCAGGCTGTGGGCGTCCTGCTGCCAGCCCCAGGCGAGCTTCGCGGTGTAGTCGCCGTCGGAGCCGTCGACCCAGCGGTAGTCCGCGCCGAGCTCGAGCCCCTCGAAGTTCTCCTTCGTGATGAAGTTGACCACGCCGCCGATCGCGTCCGACCCGTAGGTCGCGGCCGCCCCGTCCTTCAGGACCTCGAGGCGGCCGATCGCGGCCATCGGCAGCAGATTAGTGTCGGCCGCGCCGGAGAACGGGTTCGCCACCATGCGGCGGCCGTTCAACAGCACCAGCGTGCGCGACGCGCCGAGGCCGCGCAGGTTCACGGTGCCGGCCCCGGTGGTGCCTTGGGCCCGGGCGTCGAACTGGTTCGTTTCACCGAGCACGCCCTGGCTGACGTTCAACGATTTGATCAGCTCCAGTGTCGTCGGCGAGCCGCTCTTCTCGAGGTCTTCCGCCCTGATGACGCTGACCGGCAGCGCCGCGTCCTCGGGCGTGCCCCGGATGTACGATCCGGTGACGACGATCTCCTCCAATGCCCTCTCTTCGGACTGCGCAACGGCAGCGCCCGAAATCAGCGTCAGCGCGGTGGCCGCGCCGGACGCCAGCAACAACTTCTTCGTTTTCAACTCATCCCCTTATCCCGGCTCGATGCCAGGCGTTGTCCACAACAGCATTACAGCGGTGTTTACAACCACACCAGATCGAACTCGTGCGCGATCCGTCACCGGACACGCCGATGCCACGCCCCCCTGTATCGTGGTTGGCAGCGCCTCACTGTGCCGGGACTGCGACGGGAACGAAAGCCACACCTAGTCCGTAAGGGGAGTTTTGCCAGAGGATTTGATCAGGATCAAATTATTGATTCGCGGGTGGGTCCCAACAGGCCAGGTCAGCGGCTGGATTGTCCGACAAGGCTTCGCGGCGGGGCGCCGCCAACAGGTCGGGTTCGCGGCTGCAAGCCGCTCCCACAGTGATCGACGGCCGGAGAGGCCGCTGCTACAGCGGAAGTGCCGTCAGGCGGCCTGGCCGTGGCAGTGCTTGTACTTCCTGCCCGAGCCGCAGGGGCAGGGCTCGTTGCGGCCGACCTTGCGCTCGGTGCGAACGAACGTCTCCGGCTTCGCGGCCTGCGGACGGCGCCGCGCCTGGCCGTCCTCCTGACCGTCCTCGGCGGGACCGTGCAGCGCCGAGGCTTCCGCGTGGCTGAAGCGCATGCGCCGTTCGGCCTCTTCGCGGCGGCGCCGCTCGGCTTCCGCCACCGCTTCGGGCTTCTCGATCTGCACGCGGGAGAGCAGCCGGACCACGTCGCGCTTGATGTTGGCGAGCAGTTCCTGAAACAGCTCGAAGCTCTCGCGCTTGTACTCCTGCTTCGGCTGCTTCTGCGCGTACGCGCGCAGGTGGATGCCCTGGCGCAGGTGGTCCATCAGCGCGAGGTGCTCCTTCCAGCGCTGATCGAGGATCTGCAGCATGATCTGCTTCTCGACCAGGCGCATGTCGATGCCCTGCGCGGCCCAGTCCGCCTCCTTGGCCTTGTACTCGGCCTCGATCTGCTCGAGGATCTTGCGCTTCAGCGAATCCTCGTTGAGCTCTTCGTCCTCCTCGAGCCACTGACGGATCGGCTGACGGCTCGCGAAGTCGGTCATGAGCGCCTGCTCGAGCCCCTCGACGTCCCACTGCTCCTCGACGCTCATCGGCGGTATGTAGCTTTCCACCAGATCCATCACCACCTCCTCGCGGATGTTGGCGATGGTTTCGGAGATGTCCTCCGCGGCCATCAGCTCACGGCGCTGCTGGTAGATCACCTGGCGCTGGTCGTTCGCGACGTCGTCGTATTCGAGCAGATTCTTGCGGATGTCGAAGTTGTGTCCTTCGACCTTGCGCTGCGCCTTCTCGATGGCGTTGTTCACCATCCGGTGCTCGATCGCCTCGCCCTTCTCCATCCCGATCGACTGCATGATCGAGCGGATCCGGTCCGATGCGAAGATGCGCATCAGATTGTCTTCCATCGACAGATAGAAGCGCGACGAGCCCGGGTCGCCCTGGCGCCCGGCCCGGCCGCGAAGCTGGTTGTCGATGCGCCGCGACTCGTGCCGCTCGGTGCCGATGATGTGTAGGCCGCCCGCCGCGACCACCTGATCGTGGCGCTCCTGCCACTCGGCCTTGATCCGCTCGATGTCCTCCGGGGTCGGATTCTCGAGCTGCGCCACCTCGGCTTCCCAGTTGCCGCCGAGCACGATGTCGGTACCGCGGCCGGCCATGTTGGTCGCGATGGTGACGGCGCCCGGGCGCCCGGCCTGGGCGACGATCTCCGCCTCGCGCTCGTGCTGCTTCGCGTTCAGCACGTTGTGATGGATGTTGCGGCGGGTGAGCTCCGCCGACAGGCGCTCCGAGGACTCGATCGACGCGGTACCGACGAGCACGGGCTGCCCCCGCGACATGCAGTCCATGATGTCCTCGACGATGGCGTCGTACTTCTCGTCGATGGTCAGGTAGACCAGGTCGTTGTGGTCCTTGCGGATCATCGGCTTGTGGGTGGGGATCACCACCACGTCGAGGCCGTAGATCTGGCGGAACTCGAACGCCTCCGTGTCGGCGGTGCCGGTCATGCCGGCCAGCTTCTCGTAGAGGCGGAAGTAGTTCTGGAACGTGGTCGACGCGAGCGTCTGGGTCTCGTTCTGGATCGGTACCCCTTCCTTGGCCTCGATCGCCTGGTGGATGCCCTCCGACCAGCGCCGTCCCGGCATCGCGCGGCCGGTGTGCTCGTCGACGATCACCACCTCGTTGTTCACCACCATGTACTGCACGTCGCGCTTGAACAGGAAGTGCGCCTTCAGCGCCGCGTGCACGTGGTGCAGCAGGCCGAGGTTGGTGGCCGCATAGAGGCTGTCGCCTTCCTCGAGCAGCCCCATCTTCACCAGCTCTTCCTCGACCTTCTGGTGGCCGGCCTCGGTCAGCTCGACCTGGCGGTTCTTCTCGTCGATCGTGAAGTCGCCGGTGGGCTCCGCATGCGGGTCCGATTCGTCCTTGGTGCCGCGCACCAGCTTCGGCGCGAGCTTGTTGATCTTGATGTAGAGCTCGGTGCTCTCTTCCGCCGGCCCCGAGATGATCAGCGGCGTGCGCGCCTCGTCGATCAGGATCGAGTCCACCTCGTCGACGATCGCGTAGTGCAGCCCGCGCTGGAACTGATCCTCCAGCGTGAACGCCATGTTGTCGCGCAGGTAGTCGAAGCCGAACTCGTTGTTGGTGCCGTAGGTCACGTCGGCCTGATAGGCGAGGCGCTTCTCCGCGGGGTTCTGCCGCGACTGCACCACGCCGACGGTGAGGCCGAGCGCGTTGTAGATCGGTCCCATCCACTGCGCGTCGCGACGCGCGAGATAATCGTTCACGGTGACGATGTGCACGCCCTTGCCGGTGAGCGCGTTCAGATACGCGGGCAGCGTGGCGACGAGCGTCTTACCCTCACCGGTGCGCATCTCGGCGATACGGCCCTCGTGCAGCGTGATGCCGCCGATGAGCTGCACGTCGAAGTGGCGCATGCCCTTGGTGCGGCGTGCCGCCTCGCGAACCGCGGCGAACGCCTCCGGCAGCAGATCGTCGAGGGACTCGCCGTTCGCGAGCCGCTCCTTCAGGCGCGGCGTCGTCTGCCGGAGCTCATCGTCCGAAAGGCCCTGGAACTGCTCCTCGAGCGCATTGATCCGGGTCACGATCCGACCCATGCGTTTGAGCTCGCGGCTGTTCTTGGTGCCGAAGATTTTTGCTAGCAAGGCTCGAGCGGTCCCTGGCTGGAAAAATGAGGAATGTTACCGCGTTGGACAGGCGGCATAAACGCGAGTTCGGGCCACCACGCTGGGGCCCGCCCTCTCATTGTAGAAGTGGTCTCCCGCTGTGGGAGCGGCCTCCGGCCGCGAATCTTCCGGGCGTTCGCGGCCGGAGGCCGCTCCCACAGAGGCGTCAGCGCCGCGCGACGTAGGCCTTCGGATCGACGTGACGGCCGTTCTTCAGCACTTCGAAGTGCACGTGCGGGCCGGTGGAGCGGCCGGATGAGCCCATCGTGCCGATCACCTGGCCCTTCTTGACGATGTCGCCGACCTTCACCGCCAGCGTCTCGTGGTGGCCGTACCGGGTCACGTAGCCGTCGCCGTGGTTGATTTCCACCATCTGACCGTAGCCGTAGCGCTTGCCGGCGAAGGTCACGACCCCGCTCGCCACCGCGACCACGTCGGAGCCCTCGCGTCCCGCGAAATCGACCCCGGCATGCCACGCCATCTGACCGTTGAACGGATCGACGCGCCGGCCGAACCCGGACGACATCCAGCCCCAGGTCACCGGCCGTCCCGCCACCACGGTGCCCTGCTCGTACTCGCGGCTGCGCAGCAGCGACTCGAGCACCTCGAGCTCCGTCTCACGGGTCGCGAGCTGCGCCGACAGCTCATCGAGGCTCTGCTGCAGGTCCGTCCAGGCGAGGGGCTTGCTCCCGGTGCCGGTCGGTCCGCCGACCGGCGCGGGCTGATCGAAGGAGAACTCGCCGTCGTCGAGGTCCGCGACCTCGGTGACCCGGGCGCCGAGCGCTTCCATCCTGAGCAGCCGCGCCTGCATCGCGGCGAGCTGCCGTCCCACGGCCTGCGCTTCCGCGGCGGCGCGGCTGCGCAGCTGCTCGAGCTCCTGAGTCTGATCGCTCAGGCGCCGCTGCCACTCGCTGACCATGTCGGCGCCGATGGACTCGGTCGGGTACCAGCTCGCCGCGGCGAACGTGAGGGAGACGAGCATCGCTCCGACCAGCGAGCTCAGCGCTGCAAGCTGCGCGCCGCCGATCCGGACCGTGCGGGCCCGACCCCTGCCGCGCCCCGATTCCCTGAGCAGTATGATTCTCATGCGGCTATTGTAGAGTTACAGCGCTGCACTCTCCCCCGGCGGGCCGGCGGGAGTGTGCAGCGGTCGTGGTATTTTCGAAGCGCACCGCCTTCCCTCGGCGCGCTCCGGCCCCAGCGCACACCAACCACGTCAGGCCAGCATGACCCGACGCAAGATACTTGATCTTCTCAGCGAACACCACCAGCGATACTCTCCGCTGCAAAAGCTGCTGCGCCAGGCGGCCAACCAGGAGAGCTGGACCGCGCAGCTCCAGGCGCTGTTGCCCGAGCCGCTCCGGCGCGACTGCCGCGTGACCGAGGTACGCGGCGAGACGGTCGTGGTCGTATGCAAGAACGCCGCCAGCGCCACGCGCCTGCGCTTCATGGCCGACGAGCTCGTACTCGAGCTCGCGCGCCTCGGCGACTTCCGCGGCGTGCGGAAGATCCAGATCCGCGTCTCCGCGGCCTGACCGCACCGACACGCCCGTCCGGGCCCGGCTCGGGGCCGGACGTATTATTCCGTGGGCCGGTCGCGGGGGTGTGAGAACTGATCGGCAAAAAACAGGACGGAAACGGGCGTCAGGCGCTTTCCGCCGCGATCGGACGGCGGCCGAACGCGATCGGCGCGTCGGCTTCGTCGTCGAACATGACGATCTCCCAGGCGTCACGGTCGGCCAGGAGCTTGCGCAGCAGCGCGTTGTTCGAGGCGTGTCCGGATTTGTAGCCCGAGAACGCGCCGATCATGCTGTGGCCGAGCAGATACAGGTCGCCGATGGCGTCGAGGATCTTGTGCTTGGCGAACTCGTCGGTGAGCCGCAGACCCTCGTCGTTCAGGATCCGGTAGTCGTCCACCACCACCGCATTGTCGAGGCTGCCGCCCCGCGCGAGGTTCATCGCCCGCAGCTTCTCGTAATCCGCGAGAAAGCCGAACGTGCGGGCCCGGCTGACCTCCTTCACGAACGCCATCGTGGAGAATTCCACCGCGGCGCGCTTGGTGTGCTTGCGGAACACCGGGTGGTCGTAGAGCAGCGTGTACTCGATGTGGAACCCGTCGTACGGCGCGATTTCCGCGCGCACGTCACCCTGGCTGTAGACGACCTTCTTCCGGATCCGCACGAACTTCTTCAGCGCATCCTGCTCCTCGATGCCCGCCGACTGGATCAGGAACACGAACGGAGCAGCGCTGCCGTCCATGATCGGCAGCTCCGGGGCGCTGACGTCGACGAAGGCGTTGTCGACGCCGAGGCCGGCGAACGCCGACATCAGGTGCTCGATGGTCGAGATGCCGACCGAGCCGCTGCTGAGCGTCGTGGCCATGGTGGTGTCACCCACGTTCGCGACGCGGGCCGGAATGGATACCGGAGGATCGATATCGCTGCGTACGAACACGATGCCGGTGTCCACCGGCGCCGGGCGCAGGGTCAGATAGACCTTCTCGCCGGTGTGCAGGCCGATCCCCGTGGCGCGGATCACGTTCTTCAGGGTGCGTTGCAGAAGCGCCTTGGTCATGAATGTGTTTCCCGACACTGGTCCAGTATGGCACGCATTCATCGAAATGTTACGGATTCGATTCTGAATGAATGCTGACCGCCGCACGTCCGTGAACACTGGTGCGGCGCGACGCCCGCAGGCGGCACCTGGGCATGCACAGGCCGCGCCCGATCGGCCGGGTCAGGCTGCCGCCTTGCGGGGGCGGACTCCGGCGCGGCGATCCCAGAGCGGCGGCTGGAATCGCGGCGGCCGGAGCTGGGCGGGTAGCCACCGCCCCCACAGGAGGCCTCCTCCCCCGGGGTGCACGGTCAGTCCGCCTGACGGCGCAGAAACGCCGGGATGTCGATCCACTCCATGTCGTCGGTGTCGTGATCCAGCGCGAGATTGCTCTGCTGGGCCACCACGGCGTCGCGCTGCCGGAAGATTGTCGGACGATCGAGGTCGTGCCCGTAGTCCGGCCGGCTGTCGATCCGCGCCTCCGACTGCGCGAGCAACGGCTCCGGTGCGACGGTGTTGTTGACCACCACACTCGGCTTCGCCGGCTCACCCAGCCCGGTCGCCACGACCGTGACCTTCAGCTCGTCGCCCATCTCGGGATCGATCACGGTGCCGATCACGACCGTGGCCGTGTCGGAGGCGTACTCCTCGATCACGTTGCCGACGTCGATGAAATCGCCCATCGACAGATCCGGGCCGGCGGTGACGTTCACCAGGATGCCGCGGGCGCCGTGCAGGTTCACGTCTTCGAGCAGGGGGCTCCTGATCGCGGCTTCGGCGGCCTCCTGGGCGCGGTGCTCGCCCTTCGCCCGGCCGGTGCCCATCATCGCCATGCCCATCTCGGACATCACCGTGCGCACGTCGGCGAAGTCCACGTTGATCAGGCCGTGGCGGATGATCAGGTCGGCGATGCCCTGAACCGCGCCGAGCAGCACGTCGTTCGCCGCGGCGAAGGCCTGCAGGATGCTGGCCCGCTCACCGAGCACACCGAGCAGCTTGTCGTTCGGAATGGTGATCAGCGAGTCGACGTGCTCCTGCAGCGCCTTCAGCCCGCGCTCGGCCTGCGCGGCACGCTTCTCGAACTTGAACGGCCGGGTCACCACCGCCACCGTCAGGATGCCGAGCTCCTTCGCGATCTGGGCCACCACCGGCGCCGCGCCCGTGCCGGTGCCCCCGCCCATGCCCGCGGTGATGAACACCATATCGGCGCCCGAGAGCACCTCGGCGATGCGCTCGCGGTCTTCCAGCGCCGCGGCGCGGCCGACGTCCGGGTTCGCGCCCGCGCCGAGCCCGCGGGTGATGTTGCTGCCGAGCTGCAGCAGCGTCTTCGCTTCGATGGCCTTGAGGGCCTGAGCATCCGTGTTGGCGGCGATGAAATCGACGCCTTCCACCTGGTTGTTGACCATGTGCTGAACGGCATTGCCGCCGCCGCCGCCAACACCGATCACCTTGATCACGGCGCTCTGCGGGGCACTGTCTACGATTTCGAACATCTTGAAGCTCCTCAGAAGTTTTCGCTTAGCCATTTTCGGAGGCGGCTGAAGCCGCCGGTGCCGCGCGCTCTTTTTCGGCCGCGTTGTTCTTCTTCCCGCTGCTTGCCGTACATCAGCAAGCCGACGCCGGTGGCGTACACGGGATTCCTCACGATGTCCTTCAATCCCACCACGTTACGTGGTGCCCCTTGGCTGACCGGCATGTGGAAGATTTCTTCCGCGAGCTCGATGACGCCCTCGATCTTCGCCGCTCCACCGGTCAACACGATTCCCGCAGCGATCTCCTCCTCGTAACCGCTGCGGCGCAACTCCGCCTGGACGAGCGTGAACAGCTCGTCGTAGCGGGGTTCCACCACCTCCGCCAGCGCCTGGCGGGACAGCTCCCGGGACGGCTTGTCACCGACTCCCGGAACCTGGATGGTCTCGTCCGGGCCTGCGAGCTGGGTCAGCGCGCAGGCGTACTTGATCTTGATCTCTTCGGCGTACTGCGTCGGCGTGCGCAGCGCCATCGCAATGTCGTTGGTGACCTGGTCGCCCGCGATCGGTATCACGCAGGTGTGACGGATCGCGCCGTTCGTGAAGATCGCGATGTCGGTGGTGCCGCCGCCGATGTCGACCAGGCAGACGCCGAGCTCACGCTCGTCCTCGGTCAGCACCGCGTAGCTGGATGCGAGCTGCTCGAGGATGATGTCGTTGACGTGCAGGCCGCAGCGCTCGATGCACTTTTCGACGTTGGCCGCCGCGTTCACCGCGCAGGTCACCAGGTGCACCTTGGCCTCGAGGCGCACGCCGGACATGCCGAGCGGCTCGCGCACGCCTTCCTGGCTGTCGATGATGTATTCCTGCGGCAGGATGTGCAGGATCTTCTGGTCCGCCGGAATCGCCATGGCCTGGGCCGCGTCGAGCACACGGTCGACGTCCTGCGGATAGACCTCGCCGTCGCGGATCGCGACGATGCCGTGGGAGTTCAGGCTCCGGATGTGGCTCCCGGCGATGCCCGCGTACACCGAGTCGATCTGGCAGCCGGCCATCAGCTCCGCCTCCTCGACGGCGCGCTGAATCGACTGCACGGTGGACTCGATATTGACCACCACGCCTTTCTTCAGGCCCCGCGAAGGGTGCGAGCCGATGCCGATGATCTCGAGCTCTCCGTCGTGATCGATCTGACCGACGATGGCCGCCACCTTGCTGGTGCCGATGTCCAGGCCGACGATTTTCTTCAGATCACTATCGGAGGGCATAGTCCAATCCAGATTGCCGCGAACCATTGTTACTGCCGTGGGTGCGGGC
>DASVDC010000081.1:0-3333 GCA_036381275.1 Pseudomonadales bacterium
GAGGTTCATGCCGAGCCGGTAGCTGCCGAACGGCGCCTCGTCGCGCAGCAGCCGAGCGAGCAGCAGCGCCGCGCAGATCACCTGGAACGGACGCTCGGCGTCCTCCCGGTGGTGGAAGTCCACCAGCACCCCGACTCCCGGCAGGCACTGCACCTGCCCGTGGCACTCCCGGGCCACCGCCTCCGCGAGCTCGAGCGCGAGCCGCCGCTCGAACTCGCGTTCCGCCGGCTGCAGCGCGAGCTGGTTGTACAGGTTCACCGCGAGCAGGTAGTGGGCCACGGCCGGCGGCGCAGCCGCGCTCGCGGCGCCGGCGGTATCGCCCGGTTCGTCGGGCGCCTCGGCCGGCGCTGCTCGCGCGAACAGCCGGGCGAGCTCCCCCGAGCGCGCGGCCCGCGCGAACGTCCAGGCGGACGCGACGAGGAGCGGCACCAGGAGCAGCGCAATCAGCAGCCCCGCCGCGCGCGCACCGAACGGCTCGGCGAACGCGGCCGGATCGAGCGCGACCCGCACGTAGCCGATCACGGTCTGATCGAGCACCACCGGGTGGGTGTAGTACGGCTCGGCCACCTCACCGGTGGCGGTCAGCAGCTCGTCGTTGCTCGCGTAGGTGGCGACGGCGCGGATCTCCGGCGTTTCCGCGAAACGGTTGCCGATCACGCCGAGGTGCAGTCGGTCCTGACGCATCAGCGGCTCCACCGCGAGCTCGGCGAACGTGCGGGCCGCGGCCGTGCCGAAGCGCTCCATCCTCGCCGCCTGCGGGTCGGTCAGCGCGAGCACCAGCAGCACCGCGAGCAGCGTCGCCGCGGTGGCGACGGCGGCGACTGTCAGCACCGCACGGTCCGGTTTGACGAGGTGGGAGCGAGACGGTAGCTTCACGCAGCCTCGGTCCTGGGCGCGCAGGAGCGGAAACGGATCTGTAGCACGGGCTGCGGCTCCGGGCGGTTGGAATCACTCGAGACGAGACGAGGCGGCTCTTTGGCCAGCGAGATACTTCTGGTGAATGTATCCGGGGAAGATCAACCTGGCCTGATGGCCATGTTGACATCCACCCTCGCGCAATATCAAGTGCGCGTCCTCGATGTCGGCCAGGCGGTGATTCACGACGAGCTGAACGCGGGCCTGCTGATCCAGATCATCGACAGCGCCGACACCGCCGGCGTGATGAAGGATCTGCAGTTCCGGACCCGCGAGCTCGGCATCACCGTGCGCTTCACGCCGATCAGCGAAGCCGAGTACCACGACTGGGTCGCGAGCCAGGGCAAGCCCCGCTACATCGTCACGCTGCTGGCCGCCGGCTTCAGCGGCGAGCAGATGGCGGCGGTCACCGGCATCGTGCACGCGTACGGGCTCAACATCGATTCGATCCGGCGCCTGTCGGGACGCATTCCGCTCACCGCCCGGCCGGGCAGTGTCCGCACCAGCATCGAGATGAGCCTGCGCGGCGTGCTCGCGGATCCGGCGGCGCTGAAGGCTGATCTGCTGGCCGCGGCAGACCGGCTCGCGTTCGACTTCAGCGTCCAGGAGGACACCGTCTACCGGCGCAACCGCCGCCTGGTGGCGTTCGACATGGACTCCACGCTGATCGACGCCGAGGTGATCGACGAGCTGGCGAAGCTGCACGGCGTCGGCGCGGAGGTGGCCGCGATCACCGAGCGCGCGATGCGCGGCGAGCTCAAGTTCCGCGACAGCTTCCGTTACCGGGCCGCGCTGCTCAAAGGGCTGCCGGAGTCGGCGCTGCGGCAGGTGGCGGAGTCGGTGGAGCTGAACGAAGGCGCCGACCGGCTGATCAAGGCGCTGAAGCACTTCGGCTACAAGACGGCGATCATCTCCGGCGGCTTCCAGTACGTCGGTGAGCAGCTCCAGCGCCGGCTCGGCATCGACTACGTCTACGCGAACCGGCTGGTGATCCGCGACGGGGTGATGACCGGCGAGGTCGACGGCCCGATCATCGATGCCGACCGCAAAGCGGAGCTCCTGCTCGAGATCGCGCGCCGGGAAGGCATCTCGCGCCAGCAGACCATCGCGCTCGGCGACGGCGCCAACGACCTGCCGATGCTGTCCGCCGCCGGGCTCGGTATCGCCTATCACGCGAAGCCCGTCGTGAAGGAGAGCGCCGATCACGCGATCTCGAACTTCGGCCTGGACTCCGTCCTGTATCTTCTCGGGTTCAGCGATCGCGACATCGAGACGGCGCTCGCTGACTGAGCCCCGTTGCTGATGCGACTCAGGTTGCGGTTCGGTGCGCACCACCATCGAGGTGTTGGGGTCAGGCCGATGAGAACGTTCTACCTGCTTCGTCACGCCCAACCAATGCCGCCCAATGGGGAGGACCCGGATACGGCCTTATCTGAGCGAGGTGTTGCCGACGCGAGATCCCTGATCGAGCCGCTTCGTGCACTCGGGATCTCCCGGATCGTCAGCAGTCCGCTACGGCGAGCGCAGCAAACCGTGGAGCCGTTCGCGGCGTGTGCGGGGATTCCAGTTGAAACGGACCCCCGACTCCGCGAGCGGGAGATGCCGCTCGCCGATAGTCCCGAGGAGCACAGGGAGCGCGTTCGACGCAGCTTCGACGATATCGACTACGCGCCCCCAGGCGGCGAATCTTTTCGTCAGACTACGGATCGCGCCCTGGTGTGCGTCCGGCAATACTCGGCGGAAACCGCTTCCGGGCTGCTGCTCGTCGGGCACGGTCAGTGCTTGACGCTGATCCTTCGTGCCCTTGATCGGCGCGTAGATTTCGATTTCTGGGTTGCGCTGCCGACGCCGGCCATCGTCGAGGTGACCGTCCGAGACATCGCTGGGGATGGCACGTTTCGGCTGCTGAAGTAGAGCGGCCAGCCTGCGCTGAGTTTTGCCTTCCGAGGATTGAACATGTCCAGGTCAGCCGCAGAGTTCGCCGATTTCGCTGACGTGATTCGTCCTGTCATGCAGAGTTGCGGATTCGACGAAGGACGGTTCAGGTCACCTTTGCCGATATCTGGGAGCGAACTGGTCTTCCGGAATTCCGCAGGCATCCTCATGCAATTCGTCTATGAAAGGGAGGGCTGGATTGCCGTGGGAGTCGGTAGACCTTTGTGTGGCGAGAACGGTGGGCCCTTGTCACTCGGATGGACGTACGATCAAGTGCTGGATCGTCTTGGCATCGAGGGGCGGCGTGTTGCTGATGCGTGCGATCCGAAGGAGCCGCTGTC
The DNA here is from genome assembly GCA_036381275.1 of Pseudomonadales bacterium. GTDB lineage: Bacteria > Pseudomonadota > Gammaproteobacteria > Pseudomonadales > Azotimanducaceae > UBA7803. The sequence continues at coordinate 3,192 of DASVDC010000081.1, forward strand.
CAGCTATTCCCTTGCGGTTGCGGAGATCGTTGGCGAGACGCTCCCCTCGCTTGTCGAAGATGAGAGGTTCCACGAGACTGTGATGGGACCAAGAAAGCTGGGTCAGTAGTGCTCTGAGCCCCCGGATCCGCCGGACGCTCCG
>DASVDC010000082.1:0-72651 GCA_036381275.1 Pseudomonadales bacterium
CTACGCGCTTCCTCCAGGTTGGCCTCGCGGCGTCCCCCTTGCGTTTCACTACGGTTGTCGTCACTCAGTCGGCTACCTCCTCTCAGGTAGCTAGCTCTGGCCCATGCCGGGCACACTGGGAGCGGCCTCCGGCCGCGAATCGGGTCTCTCCGATCGTTCGCGGCCGGAGGCCGCTCCCACAGTTGGGGTTATTCCAGGTCTTCCAGCCGCTTCGGCCAGTTGTCCTTCAAGAGCCGGGACAGCGAGCGGTCCGCGAGGAGCCGGCCGCCGGTCTGGCAGCGCGCGCAGTAGTTGGCCTCGTTCTCGGCGTACTGGATGCGCTGCACCGGTGCGCCGCAGACCGGGCACGGTTGTCGGTAGCGGCCGTGCACGGCCATTTCGGGATGGAACGCGGTGACCTTGGAAGGAAACCGTTCGCCCGCCTTCTCGCGCAGGCGAACGATCCATTCCTCGAGCACTTCGACGCAGGCGCGGTGCAGCGCCGCCATCTCGTCGTCCGAGAGTGCGTGCGCCGTCTTGAACGGCGACAACCTCGCCCGCGCGAGGATCTCGTCCGAGTACGCGTTGCCGATGCCGGCCAGCACGTGCTGGTCCGTGAGTGCCCGCTTCAGCGTATGCCGGGTCTGCCGCAGCCGCTCCGCGAACGCGGCGAAGTCGCTGCCGAGCACTTCCAGCCCGCCCGGATCCAGCGCGGCGAGCGCATCGCGCCCGTGCACGATGCGCAGCGAGGCGCGTTTCTTCTTGCTCGCCTCGGTGAACAGCAGCGTGCCGGACGGAAAATCGAACGCGGCGAGCACGTTGCGCTGCGCCGCCTTCGCGCCGGGCTCGCGCCACTGCAGACGGCCCGCGATCATCAGGTGGATCACGAGGTAGTATTCGCCGTCGAGCGCGATCACGAGCTGCTTCGCGAGTCGCCGCACCTCGACCACGGTGCGGCCGACCACCTCGTCGACGCCCGGGTTAACGGAGCGCAGCACGAACGGACTCGTCAGCCGGATCGCCTGGAGCGGCTGGCCGACGATGCGCCGTTCGAGGTGCTCGAGGTAGACCGTCAGGTCGGGCAGCTCAGGCACGACGGATGCCCAGGTCCTCGGTTCGGACGACGGTGCGCCAGCGCCCGCTCCGGAAGCGCCAGATCAGCAGGCTACCCTTGAGCACGTAGTCGCCGATCAGCGCCGCGTAGACCCAGACCACCGGCATCTTCAGGAACGTGGCCAGTGCCGCCAGCCCGCAGCGCATGCCGATCAGACCGAGCGACGTCGCCACCAGCGGAAAGCGCGTATCGCCGGCGCCGCGCAGCGCGCCGCCGATCGCGAACTCGACGGCGAGCAGCGGCATCATCGAGCCGAGCACGTAGACGAACTGTACGGTGTACTCGACCGTGAGCGGCTCGTCGCCGATGAAGAACACCGCGAGCTCGTTCGCGAACGCAACGACCACCGCGCCGAGCCCGCCCATCGTGAGCATCGCGAGGTTCATCGACCGCCAGCCGCTGCGGCTCGCGGCCGCGTGATCCCCGGCGCCGAGGTGCTGACCGACGAGCGTCGAGCCGGCAATGGAGAAACCGAAGCCGACGGTCATGCACACCTGCAGCACGTTCACGCCGATCGTGTAGGCCGCGAAGGCCTCGGTGCCGTAGAAGTTGCCGATCAGCATCAGGAACGCGAAGAAGCCCACCTGGAACACGCCCTGTTCCACCGCGGCGGGGTAACCGATGTCGAGAAGCTGCTTCAGTCGCGCCCGCCGCCACCAGCCGCCGGAGACGTGCTTGACCCGGAACTTGTTGCGCATCCACAGCACGAGCAGCACCAGCGCGCCGATCGTGAACGACACGCCGAGCGCGATCGCGGCGCCGGCTACGCCGAGGCGCGGCGCGCCCCAGTTGCCGAGCACCAGCGCATACAGGAGCGGCAGGTTCAGCAGGTTCACGGCGCCGCCGATCCAGAGCGGCGACCAGGCATCCCCGGACGCACGCAGCGCCGCGCTCAGAATGAAGTTCACCGCGAACGCCAGGTTGAACACGCACAGCCAGCGGATGTTGAGGGCCGCCAGATCCAGCGTCACCGGATCGAGGCCGAACACGCCGGCGACCTGCTTCGCGAACAGCAGACCGAGCGCCGACACGGTGAGCGCGAACGTTCCGGCCAGCACGAGCGACGCCATCGTGACGCGGCTCGCCTCCTTGTAGTCGCGCGCGCCCCATGCGCGGGCGACCAGCGCGGTGGTGCCGACGCTGACCGCCATCAGGATGGCCTGCATCGCGAAGAACACCCGCTGCCCGGCGCCGACGGCGGCCAGCGCGCCGGCCCCGAGCTCGCCGACGAACTTGGTCTGCACCATCGCGACGATCGTGTACAGCAGGTTCCCGAGGATGGACGGGAGCGCGAGTTGCCAGATGCCGGGACGCCGCTCCTCTTCGGGCCTGAGCTCGACTTCCTCTACCGCTGCCACTGTCGTGCGTTACCTCGAGCTGACTGCTACCATCCCCGGTCCGATTCTTCCCGGCGGGGCGTATCCAAGGAAGCCAATGACCAACTACACCGACATCGCCGTCTCCCGCGACGGTCATGTGATGACCGTCGAGATTCAGCGGCCACCCAACAACTTCTTCGATTTCTCGCTGATCGGTCAGATTGCCGACGCGTTCAAGGAAGCTGACGACGACCCCGAGTGCCGGGCGGTCGTGCTGGCGGCCAAAGGGAAGCATTTCTGTGCCGGAGCGAACTTCGGCAGCGGCAAGGACGATGATTCCGGCAGCCGCGATTTTAGCGAGGAAGGCTTCCGGAACACCACGGGGAAACTGTATCGGGAAGCGGTGCGGCTGTTCGGCAACACCAAGCCGGTGGTCGGCGCGATCCACGGCGCGGCGATCGGGGGCGGACTCGGGCTCGCGCTGGTCCCCGACTTCCGCGTCGCCTGCCCGGAGGCGCGCTTCGCGGCGAACTTCGTCAAGCTCGGCATCCACCAGGGCTTCGGCCTGTCCGTGACGCTGCCGCGCCTCGTCGGCCAGCAGGCGGCGAACCTGATGCTGCTGACCGGCCGCCGGGTCGGCGGCGAAGAGGCGCTCGCGATGGGGCTGGTGGACGTGCTGACCGATCAGGACAAAGTGCGCGAGGAGGCGCTGCGCCTCGCCCACGAGATCGCCGAGAACGCGCCGCTCGCGGTGAAGTCGGTGCGCGCAACGCTGCGCGCCGGCCTCGCCGAGCAGGTACGCCAGGCCACCGAGCACGAGCTGGCGGAGCAGCAGTGGCTGCGCGCGACGGACGACGCCCAGGAAGGCATCCGGGCGGTGGCGGAGCGACGGCCGGGCAACTTCAAGGCTCGCTGAACGAACAGAAGGGCTCTGTGGGAGCGGCCTCCGGCCGCGAATCCGGGACTCAGGTTCGCGGCCGGAGGCCGCTCCCACAGGAAGGCCCCCCACAGCAAGGGCCGCTCCCACATTCGGACTTCACGGAGGCAACCCATGGACCTCGGCAAACTCGGCGTCTGGTACTTTCTCGACGGTCAGCCCGCTCCGCAGGCGGCGGAAACCGCCAAGCGCATCGAACGGCTCGGCTACAGCGCGCTGTGGATCCCCGAGACAGTCGGCCGCAATCCGCTGGTGCACGCGGCGTGGCTGCTCGCGAACACCGAGAAGCTGATCGTCGCAACCGGTATCGCCAACATCTATCACCGCGAGCCGGGCGTGATGCTGGCCGGGCAGATGACGCTGGCCGAGCAATCGGGCGACCGGTTCCTGCTCGGGATGGGCGTCTCGCACAAGCCGCTGGTGGAAGGGGTGCGCGGGCTGAAGTACGGCCCGCCGGTCGCGACGATGCGAAAGTACCTCGAAGGGATGGACAACGCGCCCTACCAGGCGGCGCAGCCGCCGGCGAAACCGCCGCGGGTGATCGCGGCGCTCGGACCGAAGATGCTGGAGCTCGCGCGGGAGAAGTGCACCGGAGCGCATCCCTACTTCGTCTCGCCCGAGCACACCCGGATGGCGCGCGAGATCCTCGGCCCGGACAAGTGGCTGTGCGTCGAGCAGAAGGTGATCCTGGAGACGGATCCGAGGAAGGCCCGCGAGCTGGCCCGGCCGGTCGCACAGATCTACACCGGGCTGCCGAACTACCGCAACAACTGGCTGCGCATGGGGCTCACCGAAGCCGACTTCGAGAACGGCGGCTCCGACCGCTTCATCGATGCCACGTTCGCCTGGGGCAACGTCGAGAAGATCAAGGCGCGTATCCAGGAGCACTTCGACGCCGGCGCGAGCCACGTCTGCATCCAGCCGGTGAACCCGAACGGCCGGTTCGGCGATCTGCATTGGGAGGTCCTGGAGGCACTCGAGCCATGAGCGGGCTCGACGCCAAGGTCGTCGTGATCACCGGCGCCGCCGGCGCGCTCGGCAGCGCCACGGCGGCCCATTTCGCCGCGCTTGGGGCGCGGCTCGCGCTGCTCGACGTCGTCGCGATCGACGGCCCGCACTTCAGCCGGGTCTGCGACCTGACCCGGCTCGACGCCTGCCGCGAAGCCGCAGCGGCGATCGAGCGCGAGGTCGGGCCGATCGACGTGCTCGCCAACATCGCCGGCGGCTTCACGATGGGCGACCCGGTGCACGAGGTCAGCGACGAGACCTGGGATTTCCTGATGAACCTGAACGCCCGCACCGTGCTGAACATGGTCCGGGCGGTGGTGCCGGCGATGGTCGAGCGCGGCCGCGGCAAGGTCGTCAACATCGGCGCCGGCGCCGGCCAGCACGGCGTCGCGCTGCTCGGCGCCTACAGCGCGTCGAAGAGCGTGGTGATCCGGCTGACCGAGTCGATGGCGGGCGAGCTGAAGGAGAAGGGGATCAACGTCAACTGCATCCTGCCGAGCGTGATCGACACGCCGGCGAACCGCAAGGCGATGCCGGACGCGGACTTCAGCCGCTGGGTGCGCCCCGAGGCGCTGGCGAAGGTGATCGCGTTTCTCTGCTCCGAGGCGGCCGGCCCGATCCATGGGGCGGCGCTGCCGGTGAGCGGATTGAGCTGAGGCGGCGGCCGCCGCTCAGAGCCGGTAGTCGTCCTCGTCGAAGTGCTCGAGGATCTCGAACATCGCCATCAGCCCGTGCTGGACGTTGTCACACCGGATCTCGTTGTCGTAGACGGTCGTGCGCATCGCGCCGGCGACCCATGAGCGGCGGCCGATGTAGTACATGTCGATCTCGTCGACGAACTGAAGCTGCATCAGGCTGCGCAGGCCGCCGATGATCGCCTTGCGATAGCGCTCCGCACGTCGCCGTTCGCCGAGATCCTTCGCGAGCCGGAACGCCTCGATGTACCCCTCCAGATAGACGCCGGTCGACGACGCATGGGGCGGGCCGAAGCGACGGCGCTTCGGGTCGTGGAAGCGCCCCAGGAAATCCGGATACGCCGGCGTCCACTCCTGCATCGACAGCAGCCAGTCGCTCATTTCGAACACGAACGACGCGAGCTCGGGGTCCCGGGTTTCCCGCCAGAGCTTCGTGTACGCGCGGACGTGCCACGGCACGAATGCGGGATTCCGGTTCGCGGGCCGCAGGTGCCAGCTCCGGTAGTAGCGAAAGCTGGTCATGATCCGCTCGAGGAGTCGCGGGTCCGGTTCCCGCTGGTACCGGTCGACCAGCATCAGGAGCGCCTCGCCCGGATAGAAGTTCGGCTGCTCGCGTGTGCCGGGCGGCTTTCTGTAGAAGGTGTCGAAGCGGCCGCTCTCGTGCCAGAGCGCTTCCACCGTACGGTTCAGCGCGAGGTATTGAGGCCGCCATCGCTCGGCGTCCCGATGCTCGGCCAGCACCAGGGCCGCCAGCGCAACCGCTCCCAGCTTGATCTTGCCCTCGTAGTCGATCAGGCCGAGCGCGCCTCCGGGCTCGGCCTCCTCGCGGTAGAACGTCGCGAGGTTGTATTCGATGTTCCGGGTCGCGCGTGCCCAATCTTCGGGGTCGCCCGACCTGGCCGCTGCCTTGACCAGCGCGTGGCTCGCCATCCACTGCCGGATCGTGTTGTTCGATTCCGATTCCATCCCGGACGCGGGCCACAGCTTGTAGGGGAACCGGCCGTCGGGCTGAACCGAGCGGGCCATCCACGCCGCCGCCCGATCGGCCATCCGACGGGTCGACTCCGCGGTCACGGCATCGAGCGGGACGAGAATGTTGCCGCGGTGCATCTCAACGGCGCGCGTACCGCTCGCACCGTCCGGCAGCTCGATCAGGTACTGCGGCCCGTCGAGGCCGTAGTACTCGCCGCCGGCTTCGAAGTCGGTCTGCGTCAGGCCGAGCTCGCCGAACGCGATGTCCATCTGCCGCCGGACCGAACGATTCGCCGCGAGCAGGTACGTCGGCGAGTAGATGCGCAGCCGATCGCCCCACTGCAACTCGAACCCGCGCACGCCGCGATGCGCCTCATCGAACATCTCGGAACGATGGGCCCGGTTCACAGCATCCAGATGACGGCGCTCCGTGACGATGAAGGCTTCGATGGTGTCGCTGGCGCCGCCGCGGCCGTCACGCAGTGCGGCGACCGCGCGCTGCACGGCCTCGCGAACCGTGCCCGGGCCGACGTCCCAGACCTGGCCGAGGCGACGGCCGGCCGCGCGCCCGCCGACGTAGACGCCGAGACTCCGAGCGCTCCAGAGGGACGAGCCGCCGTTCGGAAGCCCGTCGTCGCCGCGCCACGCGGCATCGAAGATCTGCTGGACGTCCGCGAGCGGCGGGCGCGGCAGCCGGGCGCTGGTGAGCGGCCTGCCGGCCAGACGGTGCTGCACGCCGAGCACCTTGAGCCCGGAATCGACGGGGCGCGTCGCGAGCCATACTCCGCCCACGGCGATGCCGAGCGTCAGAAACCCGGCGCCGATTCCGATCAGCCGTGCACGTCCGCCGCCAACCATCGGCCGAGCTTAAACCACGATTCGAATGCGCACGCTGTCCGGTGTGGTTGAGCGTTTTCCGACTCGCGAGTCAGGATTCCTTACACGTTCGGCAGGCGACGACCCGAAAGGTGTCGGATTCCCTTACACACTCACACCGGAGCACCGTGGGACCCCCTAAGAACAACCCATATTTTCAGACACTTACGTTCGGGCACGGAAGGTGCTATCGCATCGCTACCAACTTGGGAGTTCCATTGCGATGAAGCTTCTGAAGACGTCCGCCGTAGGGCTTCTCCTCACGCTGGCGAGTTCCGCCAACGCGGTTCTGATGCTGACGGCGGAAGATGCAAACTGGACGTACAACAAGTTTCCTCCGAACAACATAACGGCAGCCGAGTTGCTGACGCTCACCGGCATCACGGTGACGGAAGAGCTGTTCAAGGTGGACAGTGGCGGGGAAGAAGGGTCTCTCGCAGGCAGCTACAGCGGCTCCTTCACCGGCAGCACGGTCAACATCAACTATACCGGAGGCACGGCAGCTTCCTGTCCGGAATGCCTCCTCGCCATCAAGGACGGCAACAACGACCCGACCTTCTATGTCTACAATCTGGCGTCCTGGGACGGGATGGAAGCCATATCCATAACCGGCCTCTGGCCCGGACCGGGGGACGTGTCCAACTTCGTGGTGTGGGGAGGTCCCGGCGACGAAACCCCGGTGCCGGAACCCGGATCACTCGCGCTGATCGGGGCCGGTCTGGTCGGTCTCGGCTTGCTTCGGCAGCAACGACGCAGACGGCCGATGTAGCAGACGGTTCCCGGACGAGACTCGGATTCGCGGTCCGCGCAAGCGGGCCGCGGTCGTTTCGGCAAGGACGCTAGCGCTTCACCGAGCACCAGAGAGGGCAGCGGCCGCACCCTGCACGAGATCATCGAAGATCTGCTTTGCCGGCCGCACCTTCCTGATCATCCCGATTCCCTGCCCCGCGAACCCCGGATTCACGTCGCCCCGCTTGTCCCGGTTCGCCGCGGCCATCACCGGCCCCGACACCACGCCCTGGAACGGCATCGGCAGCGGTTCCTGACCGTTCTGCGCCCAGTAGTCGGTCCACTTGCTGCGGATGATCCGCGCCGGCTTACCTGTAACGGATCTCGACACCGTGGTTCCTTCCTCGGTCGCCTCGATGATCGCCTGCTTCTGGAAGTCGGCGATCATCGCTTCCTCTGAGGCGAGGAACACCGAGCCGAGCCAGACGCCCTGGGCGCCGAGCATGAACGCGGCGGCGATGCCGCGGCCGTCGACGATGCCGCCGGCGCCGAGCACCGGAATGTCACCGACGGCGTCCACCACCTGCGGGATCAGCGCCATCGTGCCGATCGGCGAATTGTGCCCGCCGCCGTCGTGGCCCTGGGCGACGATGATGTCGAGGCCCGAGGACTTCACCTGGATCGCGTGGCGCACCGCGCCGACCACGGCCATCACCTTGGTGCCGTTCGCGTGCAGGCGCTCCATCCAGGGGCCCGGGTTGCCGAGTCCGGAGGCGTACACCGGCACGCGCTCCTCGATCACCACCTCCATCTGCGCGTCGAAGAACTCCTTCGTGAGCGGCGCAGGCTCGCCCGGCTCGCGGCGCCGACGCAACGTCTCCGGATCGACCGGGGCGAGGCCCTCCCGTTCCATGAACGCCTGCGCGAACGCCTGCATCTCCGGCAGCCGCTCCGCCGGGTCCGGGCCGCCGTGCGCCTTCTCGGCGGCGCGGCGCACCGACGCGGGCAGCAGCGTGTCGACGCCGAACGGCTTGTCCGTCAGCTCCCGCGTGCGGCGGATCCATTCCCGAAGCTGCTTCGGCCCGCAGGCGGCGGCACCGAGCACTCCGAGCCCGCCGGCGTTGGACACGGCCGCCGCCAGCTCCGGACCGCTGGCACCGCCCATACCGGCCAGCACGATCGGGTATTCGATCTCGAGAATCTCACAGACGCGGGTCTTCAGGTTCATCAACGTGTCACTCCCTCGAAGCGGCCGTAGGAGCCGCGGAAGAACAGCAGCGGCGAGCCTTCCGGATCGAGAATCTTCACGTCCCGCACCAGGCCCAGCACGATCGTGTGGTCGCCGGCGTCGTGCTCGGCGTAGAGGTCGCAGTCGACGTAGGCGAGCACCCCGTCCAGCACCGGCGAGCCGGTCACGCCCGGACGCCAGTCGAGCGCCGCGAACTTGTCGATCCCCGACTGCGCGAACACGTCGCAGATCGGCTTCTGGTCCGCCGCGAGGATGTTCACGCAGAAGCTGCCGGATTCGCGCAGCTTCGGCCAGCTCGTGCTGGTCTTCGCCGGACACAAGAGCACCAGCGGCGGATCGAGCGACACCGACGAGAACGACTGCGCCGCGAAACCCGCCGGCTGACCCTTCACGCAGCCGGTGGCGATCACGACGCCGGTGCAGAACTGACCCAGGGTGTTGCGGAACGCCCGCGGATCCGGTCCATCCGATGCTTGCCCCACTCGCGCTCCCCGCTGTATCGAATCGGTCACTATAGCCATCGCCCACGGGCCTGACCACGGCCGGGCCGTTTCGCTACAATCCCGGCCTTTGCTCGCTTGCAGGAGACGCCGGTGGCCGACCTCGACACCTTCCGCGAAGAAGTCCGATCCTGGCTGGAGGCGAACTGCCCTCCGTCGATGCGCACCCCGATGCCGGAAAACGAAACCGTCTGGGGCGGCCGCCGTGAGCGGTTCGTGAACCCGGATTCGAAGGTCTGGCTCGAGCGCATGGCCGAGCGCGGCTGGACGGCACCGACCTGGCCCAAGGAGTACGGCGGCGGCGGGCTCAGCCCCGACGAAGACCGCGTGCTGCAGCAGGAGCTGCGCCGCATCAACGCGCGTCCGCCGCTGCAGAGCTTCGGCCTGTGGATGCTCGGCCCAGCGCTGCTCGAGTTCGCGAACGAAGAGCAGAAGCGCGAGCACCTGCCGAAGATCGTGCGCGGCGAGATCCGCTGGTGCCAGGGCTACTCCGAGCCCGGCGCCGGCTCGGACCTCGCGGGCCTGCGCACCCGGGCCGAAGACAAGGGCGACTACTTCCTGGTGAACGGCTCGAAGATCTGGACGTCGTACGCGGATCAGGCCGACTGGATCTTCTGCCTGGTGCGCACCGATCCCGACGCCCCGAAGCACCAGGGCATCAGCTTCCTGCTGTTCGACATGGAGTCGGAAGGCGTGAGCGTCTCGCCGATCCGCCTGATCAGCGGCGCCTCGCCGTTCTGCCAGACCTTCTTCGACAACGTGAAGGTACCGAAGCGGAACCTCGTCGGTGAGCTGAACAAGGGCTGGACCATCGCCAAGCGCCTGCTGCAGCACGAGCGGCAGATGATCTCGGGCATCGGCGGCATGTCGGCGCTCGGCGGCTCCGGCCGCTCCGTCCAGGATTACGCGAAGGAGTACCTCGGCGAGCGGGACGGCCGCATCGCCGATCCGGTGCTGCGCCAGAAGGTGGCCGCGCACCGGATCAACGACAAGGCCTTCCAGCTCACCCTCGCGCGCGGCGCCGAGGAGGCGAAGGCGGGCAAGAGCGACGGCAACCTGGCCAGCATGTTCAAGTACTACGGCTCGGAGCAGAACAAGCGCAAGTTCGAGCTGCTGCTCGAGATCATGGGCAGCCGCAGCCTCGGCTGGGAAGGTGAGCCGTTCACCGACCGTGAGCTCGGCACCACCCGGCAGTGGCTGCGCTCGAAGGCCAACTCCATCGAAGGCGGCACCAGCGAAGTGCAGCTCAACGTGATCGCGAAGCGCGTGCTCGGCCTGCCGGACTGAATCGGCCGATTCTCCGACGCGGACGCCCGGCATGACCTAAACTGTCAGGAAACTGTGGGAGCGGCGCCACGACTGTGGGAGCGGCCACGACTGTGGGAGCGGCCTCCGGCCGCGAACCCCGGATGTGCGCTCGCGGTTCGCGGCCCGGAGGCCGCTCCCACATGGTGATCAGCTCGGGAGAAGGCTCATGGAAACGATCATCGTCCTCGTCGTTCTGGCCGCGCTCGGGTTCTACCTGGTGGCGATCTACAACCGCCTGGTGAGCCTGCGCAACCGCTTCCAGAACGCGTTCGCTCAGATCGAGGTGCAACTCAAGCGCCGCTACGACCTGATCCCGAACCTGGTGGAGACGGCCAAGGCCTACATGAGCCATGAGCGCGAGACCCTGGAGGCCGTGATCGCGGCGCGCAACCAGGCGCTCGCCGGGCTGCAGGCCGCGGCCCGCGATCCGGGCAATGCCGAGGCGATCAAGCAGCTCGCCGGGGCCGAGGGTGCCCTCGGCGGCGCGCTCGGTCGGCTGAACGTGGTGATGGAAGCCTACCCGGATCTGAAGGCCAACCAGAACATGATGCAGCTCTCCGAAGAGCTCACCAGCACCGAGAACCGCGTCGCGTTCGCACGTCAGGCCTACAACGACCAGGTACTGGCGTACAACACCTACCGGCAATCGTTTCCGCCGGTGGTGTTCGCAGGCTTGTTCGGGCACCGCGACGACGCCGCGCTGCTCGAGTACGAGGATCGGGCGCAGATCCAGAGCGCACCGAAGGTCTCGTTCTCCTGACGACAGGAGCGACTCGGACCGGCTTTGGACTTCTTCCACGCCCAGGACAACGCGCGGCGCAGCACCTGGCGCCTGGTGGCGCTGTTCGTCGCCGCCGTCGTCAGCCTGGTGCTGCTGACCAACCTGCTGGTCGCGGCCGTCTACGCCTGGGCATCGAACCATCTGCAGCCCGGACGGCTCGACCTGGGGACGATGCTCGCGAACCTGCCGGCCGGCTACTGGGCGACGATCAGCCTCGGCGTCGTCGGCGTGATCGCGCTGGCCAGCGGCGTCCGGTACCTGCAGGTGCGCAGCGGCGGGCGCGCCATTGCGGAGGCGTTGGGCGGCCGGCTGCTCCAGCACGGCACCGGCGATCTTCGCGAGCAGCGCCTGCTGAACGTGGTGGAGGAGATGGCCATCGCCTCCGGCATGCCGGTGCCGCCCGTGTACCTGATCGAGGAGCCCAGCATCAATGCGTTCGCCGCCGGGTTCGGGACCGACGATGCGGTGATCGGGGTGAACCGCGGCACGCTCGAGCACCTGAATCGCGAAGAGCTGCAGGGGGTGATCGGCCACGAGTTCAGTCACGTCCTGAACGGTGACAGCCGGATCAATCTGCGCCTGATCGCGGTGCTGCACGGCATCCTGTTCATCGGCCTGCTCGGCCGCGGCATCCTCTACGGCGTCGGGCGCGGAGCCGGTCACGGCCGCAGCCGTCGCAGCGGCTCGAGCGCCGCCGGCCCGGCGCTGGCGCTCGGCCTGGGTCTTCTGGTGATCGGCTACGCCGGCACGTTCTTCGGCAACCTGATCAAGGCCGCGGTCAGCCGCCAGCGCGAGTACCTGGCAGACGCCGCGGCGGTGCAGTTCACCCGCAACCCGTACGGCATCGCGGGTGCGCTGAAGAAGATCGGCGGGCACAGTGCCGGCTCGATCATGCGGAGCAGCGCGGCCCGGGAAGCGAGCCACATCTTCTTCGGCCAGGCGCAGCGCGTCTGGCTCGGTAGCTGGATGGCCACGCACCCGCCGCTCGAGCGGCGCATCCGGGCGCTCGATCCGCACTGGGACGGCACCTACCCGGTGCTCGCCGCGAACGGCGCGGCGCCCGCGCAGCCCGGTGCCGCCGAGACCGCTGGCGTCGCGGCGCTCGCCGACGTCGCGGCACCGCCGGCCGAAACATCGGCCGCCGCTTCGCCGGTGGAGGACGCGCTGGAAGTGCTCGCGTCGCCCGACGAGGTCGCCGCGGCGGTCGGCCGGCTCGACCAGAGCTCGCTCGACAGCGCGGTGCGGCTGATCGACGGTCTGCCGGTGGCCCTGCGCGACGCCGCACACGATCCTTTCTTCGCCCGGGCGCTGCTCCTCGCCTTGGTGCTCGGCGGTTCGGCCAACCACCGTCAACGTCAGGGCGCCGCGCTGCACCAGCGCGCGCTGGTGCCCGAGGTGGATCGGCTCGCGCCGCTTGCGGCCGGCCTGCACGAGCAGCAGAAGCTGACCTTGGTGGAAATGGCGGTGCCGGCGCTGAAGCAGCTTTCACCGGCGCAATACCGGCACTTCATCGACGACCTGATCGGCCTGATCAAATCCGACCGCCGCATCGACCTGTTCGAGTGGGTGCTGCACCGCGTGCTGGTCAAGGAGTTGAAGCCGCACTTCGAAGGCGAGACGCGCGAGCGCCGGACGAGCGACCTCGCGGCACTGCGCGCCGAGGCCCTGGTGCTGCTGTCGGCGCTCGCCCGCGAAGGGGGCCGCTCGCCGGCGGAGACCGGGCACGCGTTCGCGGTCGGGCTCGATGCGCTCGGGGCCGAGGGTGACCTCGATGCGGCGGACGATCCGAACTTCGCGCGCCTGAATCAGGCGCTCGTTCGGCTGCGTACCGTGAAGCCGCTGCAGAAACCTCGGCTGATCAAAGCCTGCGCGGCCACCGCGCTCGCGGACGGGCACGTCTCGCCGCGCGAAGGCGCGCTGCTGCAGGGCATCGCCGCGGCGCTCGACTGCCCGCTGCCGCCGTCGATCTACGCCGCCCGCCGGTCCGCCGAGGCGGGTTAGACTCTACGCCCCGCAACGCACGGTGACGCCCGATGACTGCACACGATCGCGTGTACCGCGACGCGCGCCCGTACATCGCCGACTTCGCGTTCGACGAGAGCGTCGCGGCCGTGTTCCCGGACATGATCCGCCGCTCCGTGCCGGGCTACGAGACGGTGATTCCGCTGACGGGCCTGCTCGCCGCCCGGGCGCTGCGGACCGCCCCGGGTGATGCGCTCGCCTACGATCTCGGCTGCTCTCTCGGCGCGACCACGCTCGCGCTGCTGCGCGAGCTCGGCGACCACCCCGGCCGGGTGATCGCGGTCGACAACGCGCCTGCGATGATCGAGCGCGCGCGCACGCTGAACGCCGACCCGCGGATCACCTGGGTCTGCGCCGACATCCGCGATCTGCCGCTCGAGCCGTGCCGGGTCGTGACGCTGAACTACGTGCTGCAGTTCGTGCCGCCGGAGGACCGGCTGGCGGTGCTCCGCCGCATCCGTGACGCGCTGGTGCCCGATGGCCTGCTGCTCTTGTCGGAGAAGATCCGCTTCGACGATCCGGACACGCAGCGCGACTACGAAGCCGCGCACCTCGATTACAAGCGCGCCAACGGTTACTCCGAGCTCGAGATCAGTCAGAAGCGCACCGCGCTCGAGAACGTGATGATCGTCGACACCGAAGACACCCATCGGGCGCGTCTCGCGCAGGCCGGCTTCACCCGGGTCCGCAAGTGGTATCAGTGCCTGAACTGGGCGTCCTTCGAGGCGCGGCCTTGAGCGGCACGCTCGCTCTCGCGCTGCCGGAGGAGCTCGAGGCGCTGGCGCCGCTGGTGGCCGAGCGGCTCTCGCCCGCCGCGCACGGCGACCTGCCCGGGTGGCTGGCCGCGCTCGCGGCGCTGCCCGAGCTGACCGCGACGGAGGTGCGGCTCGACGACCGGGTCACCGTGGACGGCCCGGTGACGCGCGCCGAACGCGACCGGTTGAAGGCAGCGCTCCACGCGCTGCACCCGTGGCGCAAAGGGCCGTTCGAGCTGTTCGGTGTGCACGTCGACAGCGAATGGCGCTCCGACTGGAAGTGGCGCCGGGTCGCGCCCCATCTCGACGACCTGCGCGGCCGCCGGGTGCTCGACGTCGGCTGCGGCAACGGCTACTTCGGCTGGCGCATGCTCGGCGCCGGCGCGGCGCACGTCGTCGGCATCGATCCGTCGGCGCTCTACTGTCTGCAGCACCAGGCGGTGAGCCGCTACATCCGGTGCGCGGTGAACCAGGTGCTGCCGCTGCGCTTCGAGGAGCTGTCGGACGCCCGCTTCGACACGGTGTTCAGCATGGGCGTGATCTATCACCGCCGGGACCCCGTCGATCACGCGGCGCGCCTGTTCCGCCACACGCGCCCCGGCGGGCAGGTGGTGCTGGAGTCGCTGGTGGTCGACGCGGCGGTGCCGCTGGAACCCGCGGGGCGCTACGCGCGCATGCGCAACGTCTGGCTGGTGCCGACCCCGGCCCTGCTCGAGGCGTGGCTCAGCGAAGCGG
Organism: Pseudomonadales bacterium; assembly: GCA_036381275.1. Classification (GTDB taxonomy): domain Bacteria; phylum Pseudomonadota; class Gammaproteobacteria; order Pseudomonadales; family Azotimanducaceae; genus UBA7803. Next base: position 14,980 of record DASVDC010000082.1, read on the forward strand.
GGTTCGTCGACGTGCGGGTCGTCGACGTCGCCCCGACCAGCACCGACGAACAGCGTTCCACCGCCTGGATGCGCTTCGAATCGCTGCGCGAAGCGCTCGACCCCGAGCATCCGGACCGCACCGTCGAAGGCCATCCGGCACCGGTCCGCGCAGTCGCTGTCGCCCGGCGCCCGGTATAATGGCGCGATGGTGCTCGGCCTCCTTCCGCTGTCGTTCCGCTTCCGCGGCAAGCTCCGTCGGCTGCGCGACATCTACCAGTGCTTCCTGGACCATCCGAACACGGGCCTGCATCCGACCCAGATCGCGCGCTACACCGGGATCCCGTTCGCCGAGGTGAGCAACCGCCTGCAGGCGACGCCGGAGATGTTCGTCAAGCTGCCGCGCCGCGACGGCGTCACCCGCTACCGGCTCACCACCTCGATGACGGCGCGGAGCCCCGAGCAGGTGGAGCGGTTCCTGCTCGAGCAGTCGCGGCGCGAGTCGCTGATCCTGTACGCGTTCGGCGCCATGCTGGTGCTGCTGCTGCTGATCGTGGTGATCCTCGTGGCGCCGGCGGTGTAGCGCGGTGCCCGAGCAGCTCGATTCCGCACTGCAGGCCCTCGCCGTCCACACGCGCGAATTCGCCGCCCGCGAGCTCGAACCCCGGCGCCATCGGGATCCGGCCGAGGCCCGACGCGAGATCGTCGCCGCCGCCAAGGCCGCCGGCTTCTATCCGATGACTCAGCCGAGGGCGTTCGGCGGCAGCGAAGCGTCGACGCTCGCGCTGACCGTGGTGCGCGACGAGCTCGGCGCGGCCAACGCGCCGTTTCAGGAAGCGGTGTTCGGGCCTGGCCCCGGCGTGCTCGCGGGCGTCGGCGAGCCGCTCGCAAGCTCGCACCTGGGACCCCTGCTCGCCGGCGAGAAGCGCGCCGCGTTCGGCTTCACCGAGCCCGACGACGCGGCGCACCCGACCCGCGCGGAGGTCGTCGGCGACGAGCTCGTGATCACCGGGCGCAAGTCCTACGTCACCGGCGGTGCCGACGCCGACTTCGTGAATACTCTCGTTCAGGTGGGCGATCGCGGCCCCGCGCTGGTGGTCATCGACACCGACCGCCCCGGCGTCCAGATCGAGCGGATCTTCGCCTCGCTGGACGGCAGCCGGCACGCGGCTTTCCGCTTCGAACAGGTCCGCGTCCCCGCCGCGCATCTGATCGGCGCGCCGGGCGAAGGGCTGCCGCGGGCCTTGCGCCAGATCGGCGACACCCGCCTCGCGATCGCTGCGCACTGCGTCGGCACGATGCGCTGGGTGCTCGACTTCCTGACCAACCACCTCACCGGAACCGACCGCAGCGGCGCGCCCCGCGGCGCGAAGGAAGGCGTTCGGCTGCGCTACGCGGACGCCCGCATCGACGCACTGGCCGCGCGCAGCCTGGTCTACCGGGTCGCGCGGCTGGTCGACGGCGGCGACCGGGCCGTGAACGAAGCCATCGCCGCCAAGGTGTTCGCCACCGAGGCCGTCGCGCGTGTGGTGGACACCGCGATCCAGCTCGTCGGCGGCCAGGCGCTGGTCGACGACCATCCCCTCGCGGTGCTGTACCGCGAGGTGCGCAGCCTCCGTCTCGCGGAAGGCGGCAACGACGTGCTGCGGCTGAACCTCGCGCGCGGCCGGCTGGAGCTGGGCGCCGGCCGGCTGTAACCGCGCTCCTCGGGGCACGCCCATCAGGCTGCGCGGCTCGCGGTACGCAGTGCCCGCGGCGACTGGCCGAGCACGCGCACGAACGTGCGCCGCATGCGCTCGGCGTCGCCGAACCCGGTATCCCGGGCGATCTGCTCGATCGGCCGCGTCGTGGTCTCGACCAGGAGCCGCGCCGCCTCGAGCCGGATCTGCGCGACCGCCTCGGCCGGCGTGCGGCCGACCTCGGTCCGGAACCGGCGCGAAAAGTTGCGCGGGCTCATCGCCATGCGCTCGGCCAGATCCTCGACCTGCAGCCGCCGGGTCAGATTCGCGCGGATCCAGTCCAGGAGCGGCGCGAACCGACCCCGCGGATCGCACAGTTCCGCCACCTCGCTGAACTGCGACTGCCCGCCCGGCCGCTGATGGGCGACCACCACCTCGCGCGCCGCGCGCCGAGCCACCTCGCGGCCGAAATCGTCCGCCACCAGCGCGAGCGCGAGATCGATGCCGGCCGACACCCCGGCCGAGGTCCAGACGCGGCCGTCGTTCACCCAGATCCGGTCCGGCACCACCCGCACCGCCGGGTGGCGCCGGGCGAGCCGGTGCGCGTGCCGCCAGTGGGTCGTCGCCCGGCGGCCGTCCAGCAGGCCGGCCCGGGCGAGCAGAAACGCGCCGGTGCAGACGCTGGTCACGCGCCGGCCGCGCGCGGCGGCTTCGGTCAGGAAGTCGATCAGGCGCGGGTCCGGCTGCGGATTGCGGGTGCCGGCGCCGCCCGGCACCAGCAGCGTGTCGACCCGCTCGACGGCGTCGAACGGCGCGCTGTCGAGCGCGAGCCCCGCCGAGCTCGGCACCGTACCGCCGAGCGCGGACACCACCGCCGTTCGGTAGCCCCCGTCCGTGGCGAAGTGGCTCGCGGCCTCGAACACGGCGATCGGCCCGGCCACGTCCAGGAGCTGGAAACCGGGAAACACCGGGATCACCACGTCGATCTGCATGTTGTCCTTTAGTGAGGGAATCCTGTCTTTCAGGACAAGCCTGCCGGTAACAAAATGGCGATGTCAATGACCGTTTCGAGGAGCCGCCCATGTCCGCTTCCGCCACGCGCTTCGTGATTCCCGTCTATCCCGGCACCACGCACCTGGATTTCACCGGCCCCCACCAGTTCTTCTCCCGCGTGCCCGGCGCCGAGGTCATCGTCGCGAGCCGTGCCGGCGGCTCGCTCGAGATGGACGGGCTGGTGTTCAGCGGCCTGCGCCGGCTGGCCGACGTGCCGGCCTGCGACGTGATCTGCGTGCCCGGCGGGTTCGGCACCGTCGATGCGATCCACGACGAGGCGTTCATGAGCGAGATCCGCCGTCTCGCGGCCGGCGCGCGGTACGTCACGTCCGTCTGCACCGGCTCGATCATCCTGGCCGCCGCCGGTCTGCTCGCGGGCAAGCGCGCCGCCTGCCACTGGTACTGGCGCGAGCTGCTCGGACGCTTCCCGGGCGTCACGGTCGATCCGGCCCGCGTGGTCCGCGACGGCAACGTGATCACCGGCGGCGGCGTCACCGCCGGGATCGATCTCGCGCTCACGGTGATCGCCGAGCTGGCGGGCACCGAGGTCGCGCAGCGCATCCAGCTCGGCCTCGAGTACGCGCCGCAGCCGCCGTTCGACTGCGGCCGACCGGAAACGGCCGGCGCCGACACGGTGGCCGCGCTGACCGCCGTGTTCGCCGAGCGCAGCGCCACGAGCCGCGAGCGGGTCGACAGCCTGCTCGCGAAGGCACCGGCCGGAGCGTGATCGGCCGCAGGGGGCGCCGCGGGCGGCCTTGACAGCCGCCGCGGCGCTCTCGACATTGCCGGAAAGCCGTCACGGAGGACGCGCATGAGACCGGTATTCGTGCAACTGCGCTGCGTACCCGGCAAGACTTACGAGGTGGCGGACGAGCTGTTCGCGCGCGAAATCGCCTCGGAGCTGTACTCCACCAGCGGCGAGTACGACCTGCTGCTGAAGATCTACATCCCGGACGGCGTCGACATCGGCAAGTTCATCAACGACAACGTGGCCAACGTGCCGGGCATCGTCCGCTCGCTGACGACGCTCACGTTCACGGCCTTCCAAGCCCGAATTCGGGGCTATGCTTGTCTGAGGAGCCGAATTCGAACGACTCGCCATGGCCCTGCCAGACAGCACCGAGCCGCGACCCGCCGGCCGCTCGGCCGTGCCCGAACGATCCTGCAGCGACCTCGAGGCACTGGTCGGTGACTGGTATTGGGAGCAGGACAGCGAGCACCGCTTCACGCTGATCCAGCGCCGCGATGGCGGCCCGAGCGGTGAGCCGGACCTGATCGGCCGGCGCTGCTGGGAGCTCGGTCGGGAGGCGGTGAGCTCCGGCGGCTGGCCCGCCGTGCGCCGGCTGCTCAGCGAGCGCCGGCCGCTGCGCGACGTGGTGCTGCGTCAGCGACGGTCGGACGGGTCGGCCAGCTACCTCAGCATCAGCGGCGTGCCGCGGTTCGATGCGGACGGCACGTTCATCGGCTACCGCGGCATCGGCCGGGACATCACCGCACAGAAGCAGCGGGAGCACGATCTCGAGCGCTTCCGCGCGGCGATCGATGCCTCGCCCGACATGGTCTACCTGACCGATCCGGAGTCGCTGCGCTTTCTGTACGTGAACGATGCGGCCTGCCGGATCTCGGGCTACTCCCGCGAGGAACACCTCGCGATGTCTCCGACCGAGCTGCTGATGACCACGCCGGAGCATCTGCGCCGCAGCTATCAGGCGGTGATCGAAGCCGGCGAGGAAGGCATCGTCGTCGAGTTGCCGGCGCGCGGCAAGGACGGCCGGCGCACGGTCACGGAAGTGCGCCGCCGCGCGATCACGCTCGACGGCCGCCCGGTGATCGTCAGCATTTCCCGCGACGTTTCCCAACGCATCCGCCAGGAGCGCGCGATCCGCCGCCTCACCCGGATGTACGCGGCGCTGTCGAGCACCAACGAGGCGATCCTGCGGGTCCGCTCGGCGCCGGAGCTCTACCAGCGGGTCTGTGACGCGGCGGTGCACGGCGGCGAGCTCCGCAGCGCCGCGGTGCTGCTGCCGGATGCCGACGCGGATTGGTTCGAGGTTGCCGCGGTGACCGGCGCGCTGGTCGACGAGTTCACGCGCATCCGCCTGTCGGCACGCGCAGAACGTCCCGAGGGCCGGGGCCTCGCGGGCATCGCCTACCGGAACCGCGCGCCCTGTATCGCCAATGAATTCCTGAACGACCCGCGCACCCAGCACTGGCACGACGCGGCGGCCGCCGCCGGCGTCCGCTCCGCCGCCGCCGTGCCGCTCCTGCGCGGCGACGACATCCTCGGGCTGCTGCTCCTGCACTCCGGCGACAGGCGCGCATTCGACGACGAGGTGATCGCGCTGCTCAGCCGGATGGCGGAGAACATCGTGTTCGCACTCGACCGCTTCGCGCTCGAGGCCGAGCGGTGCCGCGCCGAGGAACGCGCGCAGTACCTGGCTACCCACGATCCGCTGACCGGGCTGCCGAACCGAATGATGTTCAGCCAGATGCTGAACCTGGCGATCCAGGACACCCGGCAGGGCGGGCACGCGTTCGCGGTTCTGTTCGTCGATCTCGACCGCTTCAAGATCATCAACGACACGCTCGGCCACGAGGCCGGCGACGTGCTGCTGAAGGAGATGGCGGAGCGCTTCCGCCGCTGCGTGCGCGGCAGTGACGTCGTGGCGCGCCTCGGCGGCGACGAGTTCGTGATACTGCTGCGCAGTGACACGTCGCCGGACGACGTGGCCCGGGTGGCGCGCAAGATCCTCGCCCAGGCGGTCCGGCCGATCTCGGTCCTCGGTCACGATTGCCGGGTCACCGCCAGCATCGGCATCAGCCTGTATCCGCGCGACGCCGAGGACGAGCAGTCGCTGATGAAGAGCGCCGACATCGCGATGTACCTCGCGAAGGAGGAAGGCAAGAACACCTTCCAGTTCTACTCGAGCGACATCCGCGCGCAATCGCTCGAGCGGCTCACGATCGAGACGGAGCTGCGCCGCGCACTCGAGAACGACGAGCTGTCGCTGAACTACCAGGCCAAGCTCGATCTCGAAACCGGCCGCATCGCCGGCGTCGAGGCGCTGCTGCGCTGGGACAGCGCGGAGCTCGGCCGGGTATCGCCCGCCCGCTTCCTGCCGGTGGCGGAAGACAGCGGCCTGATCGTGCCGATCGGCCGCTGGGTGCTCCGTACCGCTTGTGCCCAAGGCGCCGAATGGCAGCGTCAGGGGCTGCCGCCGCTGCCGATCGCGGTGAACCTGTCACCGCGCCAGTTCCAGGATCCGGACCTGGTGACGCAAGTGGCCGCAGTGCTCACCGAGACGGGGCTCGCCCCGGCGCTGCTCGAGCTCGAGGTCACCGAGGGCCTGGTGATGCACGACACCGATCGGGCGGCCGCGGTGCTGTCGGCGCTGAAAGAGCTCGGCGTGCGCATCGCGATCGACGACTTCGGCACCGGCTACTCGTCGCTCTGCCAGCTCGAGCGCTTCCCGATCGACACGCTGAAGGTGGACCGTTCGTTCATCCGCGCGCTGCCGCGGGACGGAGACGACCGCCGCATCACCGAAGCGATCATCGCGCTCGGCCAGAGCCTCGGCGTGACGATCGTCGCCGAGGGCGTCGAGAACGCGCAGCAGCACGCCTACCTGCGTGCGCACGCTTGTGACCAGATGCAGGGGTTCTACTTCAGCGAGCCGCTCAGGCCGGAAGAGTTCGTCGAGCTGGTACGGGACAATCTGCGGGACGTGCCGGTGCAGGCGCGGCGCTGAGCGCGCCTGTCTCCCCGCACCGCGAAATTCATCGCTCCGAGCCGCCCGAGCCGTGGAGGTGGCAAGCCACTCGACGCGAGCCGGCGAGCACGACCGGCTCCGGCTCGAGCCGCCGGCACTCGGCCATCACGTACGGACAGCGGGTATGGAATCGGCATCCGGGCGGCGGATTGCGCACGCTCGGCACCTCGCCGGCCACGATCGGCGCCGTTCGCCTGCGCTCGGCTTCCGGGTCCGGTATCGGCACCGCGTCGAGCAGCGTCCGGGTGTACGGGTGGCGCGGATCCTCGAACAGATCGTCACGGTCAGCGACTTCCACGAGGCGGCCGAGGTACATCACCGCGATGCGGTCGCTGATGTGGCGCACCACCGAAAGGTCGTGGGAGATGAACAGGTACGTGAGGCCCAGCCGCTGCTGAAGGTCCATCAGCAGGTTCAGCACCTGCGCCTGAATCGACACGTCGAGCGCCGAGACGGCTTCGTCGCAGATGATCAGCTTCGGGTCGAGTGCCAGCGCCCGGGCGATGCCGATACGCTGGCGCTGCCCGCCGGAGAACTCGTGGGGATAGCGATTGCCCATTTCCGGCGCGAGCCCCACCAGCTCGAGCAGCTCCGCGACGCGCGCGCAATACGCCCGCTTGTCGCGGGCCCGGCCGTGCACCGCGAGCGGCTCGCCGACGATGTCGCGCACCCGCATCCGCGGATTCAGCGACCCGAACGGATCCTGATAGACCATCTGCATCTGCTGGCGGATCGGCCGCAGGCGGCGCTGCGACAGATGCGTGATGTCCTCGCCCGCAAACACGATCCGGCCGGCGGTCACCGGCTGCATCCGCAGGATCGCCATCGCGGCGGTGGTCTTCCCGCAGCCGCTCTCGCCGACCAGGCTGAAGGTCTCCCCGGCACGGAGGTCGAACGACACGCCGTCCACCGCGCGCACCACGCCGACCTGGCGCTGCCGGATCAGGCCCGCCGTGATCGGGAAATGCACCTTCAGATCCCGGACGGAGAGGAGCACCTCGCCGCCCGCGTTGGCCGGTTCAGTCATAGCCGTAGCAGGCCCACCAGTGCTCGGCGCCCGGCTTCGCAATCCGCTCGAGCGGCGGCGCAGCGCCCCGGCACTGCGCCCGCGCGTACGCGCACCGCGGCGCGAACGCACAGCCGCCGGGCAGCGCCGACGGATCCGGCGGCTGACCCGGTATCGCCGGAAGCCGTGCGCCCGGCCTGCCGGTGAGCGTCGGTATCGAGGCCAGGAGTCCCCGCGTGTAGGGATGCCGAGGGTCTGCATAGAGCTCGCGCGCCGACGCCGATTCGACGATACGGCCCGCGTACATCACCACCACCCGCTCGGCGTAGCGGGCCACGACGCCGAGGTCGTGGGTGATCAGGATCAGCGCGGCGCCGGTCTCGCGGGTGAGATTCTTCAGCAGTTCGAGGATCTGCGCCTGGACGGTCACGTCGAGCGCCGTAGTGGGCTCGTCGGCGATGATCAGCTTCGGCGAGCACGCGAGCGCCATTGCGATCATCACCCGCTGCCGCATGCCGCCCGAGAACTGGTGCGGGTACTGTGAGAGCCGCTCACGCGCGTCCGGTATCGATACGCGCGCGAGAAGCTCCGCCGCCTGATCGAGGGCCTCCCGCCAGGAGCAGCCCCGATGTTCCCACAACGGCTCCGCCACCTGCCGGCCGATCGTGAGGACCGGATTCAGCGACGACATCGGCTCCTGAAAGATCATCGCGATGCGATCGCCGCGGATGCCTCTCATGGAATCGAGATCGAGACGGAGCAGATCACGCCCCTCGAACAGGATGCGTCCGCTGTCGACGGTCGCGTTGTCGCCGAGGAGCCCCAGAATCGCGAGCGCGGTGACGCTCTTGCCCGAGCCGCTCTCGCCGACGACGGCCAGCGTCTCGCCGGCGTTCAGGTGAAAGCTCGAACGCTCGACGGCGCGCACCGCTCCCCGCTCGGTGTGGAAGGTCACCGAGAGATCCTCGACCTCGAGCAGCGGTTCCCTCGCCGGATGCGCCGTTGCAGCCATCTTCAGAAGCCCATCTCGCGCTTCAGCCGTTGATCGATCCAGATGCGCGCATACACCGGCCCCGGGCGAACGGCGCCGACGCTCAGCTCGCCGCCGTAGTTGCGCACCCACGGCCACCACGCGGTGTAGACGTAGGGTGTAGGCAACCACACGTAGGGCGCCTCGTCGAGGATCTCCACCGTCAGCTCCCGGATCATGCGGATGCGCTTCGCCTCGTCCCGCGTCCGGTAGACCTCGGCGATGCGCTCATCGAACGCGGGATCGGAGTAACGGGAAGGGTTCCAGGTCTGGCCGGTAACGAAGCTCTTACGCAGCGTGGTGGTGGGATTCACGTGGCCGCTGGCCATCAGGTAGGCGGGACCGTGCGTGCCGGTGGTCATGGCCGACAGGTGTGACGCGTACTCCATCGGCTGGACCACGAGACGCACTCCGACCGCCGAGAAGTAGTCCACCAGCAGCGGCACCAGATCCATCTGGTTCGGGCTGCAACTGCACACCTGAACCTTCAGCTCGAATCCGTCCGGGTAGCCGGCCTCGGCCAAGAGCGCGCGGGCCTTCTCCGGGTGGTACTCGAACAGCTCCTGAACCGATTCCGGCATTTCCTCGAGCGGCTGGAAGTACTCGCCGAACGACGGATGCTGCGGATACGCCATCAGCTCCGCGTGTCCGCCGTAGAAGCGCTCGACGATCTCCGGCTGATTGACCGCGAGGTTCAGCGCCCGCCGGACACGGCGGTCGTCGAGCGGCGGTCTGTCGACGCGCAGCGCCAGGAACGTCCCCGTGGCGGCGAGCCAGCGGTTCCACCGCAGCTCCGGCGTCGTTTCCTTCAGATGATCGACGGCGAGCCAGCGAATGGCCTCGAGGATGTCGAGCTTGCCGGTGCGCAGCGCCGTCAGATACGTCGCCTCGTCCTTGATGATTCGATAGACCACCCGGTCGACGAACGGGATGCGATAGTCCCGGCCGTCGATGGTTTCGACATCCCAATAGTCCGGGTTACGTGTGTGCGTTTGCGAGTTGCCGTGGACGTAGCCGGTGAGCGTGAACGGGCCGGTACCGATGACGTTGCGCCAGCTCTTGCGATCGATCTCCTCCGTCTCCCTCGGCACGATGCCCGAGTAGTAGCCGTAGCCGAACCGGTACGCCCATTCGGCGTTGTACTCCCGGAAGCGGAACTCGACGGTATGCGGGTCGCGCGCCGTGACCGCGGCAATGTGATCGAAGTAGGTCGGAATCTTCTTCGGGCTTTCGTTCAGCAGCTCGTAGGTGAATATCACGTCGTCCGCCGTCAACTCCCGAGGCTCCATCACCTCCGGGCGGCCGGTGAACATCACGCCCTTGCGCAGGTGGACGACCAGCGTCAGAGGGTCTTCCCACTCCCAGCTCTCCGCCAGCTCCCCACGGATCGCCTCCGTCGGCAGATAGGCATCGGCGACGAACGGAAACTCGCCGCCGTTGCGGACGCTCTTCGACAGGTCGCCGGCAAAGAGCTGCTCGCGCACCATGCCGGTGTCGTGATTACTCTTCCACGCCCAGTCGGCCGGATCCCAGGAGAGCGCCGAGAGGGTGACACTGACGGTGCCGACGTTCAGCGTTCCGCCGTACTGAGGCTCGCCGGGGCGGTAGCTGCGCTCATCGAACGTGCCGCGCTCGGTGCATGCGGCCAGCACGCAGACGAGCACCAGCAGCTTCGACGGCCGCCGCATCAGCGGCTTCCCCGCATCCGGGGATCGAGCAGGTCACGCAGCGCGTCGCCGTAGACGTTGATCGCGTAGACCACCGCTGTCAGGCACAGTCCCGGCGCCAGCGCCAGCCACGGTGCCAGATACATGTAGCTGCGGCCCGAGTCGCTCAGCATGCCGCCCCAGGTCGGCGCCGGCGGCGGCACGCCCAGCCCGAGAAACGACAGGCCCGCCTCCGCCAGGATCACGGCGCCGATCCGGGTGGTGAACAGCACGATGACCACCGGCATCACGTTCGGCAGGATATGGCGCCAGAGCACGTGCACCGGTCCTGCCCCAATGGATTGCGACGCATGGGTGTACGCGTTCTCGCGCACCGTCACGACCGCCCCGCGCACGATGCGTGAGCCCGCAATACCGTAGAGCAGGCCGAGCACCAGCACGATCTGGGGCACGCCAGGGCCGACGATGGAAACGACGACGATCAGCAGCACCAGATCGGGGAAGGTCATCCAGGCGTCCACGAGCCGCTGGATCACCATGTCGACGCGCCGTCCCAGGTAGCCGGACAGGACTCCGAGCACGATCGAGACGACGGTGGCGAGCCCTGCGGCGAGAAAGGCGACGATCATCGAAAGCTGCGCGCCGATCAGGATGCGCGAGAGCACGTCGCGGCCGAGGTGGTCCGTCCCCAGCCAGAACTCGAAGCTCGGCGCCTCCAGGCGCCGCAGCATGTTGGTCTCGTTGGCACCGTAGGGTGCGATGACGTCCGCCAGCAAGCCGGCGATCAGGAACAGCAGGAAGACGGCGCCGCCGGCGGCGCCGAGGGGTTTCTCTCGAATCAGGCGCCGCGTGAACGCGATCAACGGATGCCGCATCGAGCCTGCGGCTCGCGCAGGCGGGTCGCTGCGCAATACCGCCTCGCTCACTGGTGCCGCACCCGTGGGTCGAGCCAACCGTAGGTCAGGTCGACGAGCAGATTGATCAGCAGGATGCCGACGCCGGTCACCAGGAACACGCCGGAGATCACCGGGTAGTCGCGCTGGAACACGGCCTCGAGCAGCAGCAGGCCCATGCCCGGTACCACGAAGATCTGCTCGAGGATCACGGCCCCTCCGATCAGCAGCGGCGCCTGCAGGCCGATGAGCGTCACCACCGGGATCAAGCCGTTCCGCAGCGCGTGCCGCAGCACCACCGTGCGCTCCTTGAGCCCCTTCGCGCGGGCCGTGCGGATGTAGTCCTGGCGCAGCACCTCGAGCATCATGGTGCGGGTCATGCGCATGGTCACCGCCGACAGCGCCAGTCCGAGCAGGATGGCCGGAACCAGCATATGGCTGAGATTGGCCAGCGGATCCTCGAAGAACGGCGTGTATTCGAGCGGGGGCGACCAGCGCCACCACACCGACGGAAACACCATGACCAGCGTCCCCAGCCAGAAGCTGGGCACCGCCAGCATCAGCAGCGAGAACGAGCGCGCGAGGTAGTCGCCCGCGGTGTCCTGGCGCATCGCCGAGTAGATGCCGATCGGCACCGCCACCGAGATGGACACCAGCAGCGCGAGCAGCCCGAGCTCGAACGTGATCGGCAGGGTCTCGCCGAGCTGTGCCACCACCGACGTGTTCTGCCACAGCGAACGTCCGAGGTCGCCCGTCAACACCCCGCCGAGCCATTCGACGTACTGCTCGTGAAGCGGTTTGTCGAGCCCGAGCGCCGCCTCGATCGCCGCCCGGTCGTGCGTGGTGGCGATGTCGTTCTGCGCCAGCATCAGGTCGATCACATCGCCGGGAATCAGCCGCATCGAGCCGAACACGATCAGGCTCGCCAGCAGCAGCGTCGGAACGAACGCCATCAGGCGCCGCAGAACGTATTCACGCACCGGTCCCTGCCCTCGGCATCCTCATCCTCGGCCCCGAGACAGCTCCGGGCCCTCCAGCCGGCGGCGCGGAGGGCCCGATCAGAGCACGTCGGTCAAAGACTATAGCTCGCTCGCAGCGTCACCATGCGCGGCGGCACGGGGAAACCGATCCGGGTTCCGATCTGAGACGGCGCCTCGAACTCGTAGAAGTAGTCTTCCTCGTCCGTCGCGTTCTGGACGAGCAGCCCCAGACTCCAGCCCACCCCGCTCACCGGACGAAGCGTCGCGGCCAGGTCCAGATTCGTCCGACTGCCCTGAGCGATCGTGGGATCGCGCGGATTCTCCTGCTCCGCGAAGTACTGGAAGTCGGCCCGCAGCAGCAGCTCCCGGTTGCCCGGCAGCCCCAGCACGTACCCCAGTCCCAGCGTGCCGCTGAACAGGGGCGCGAAGCGCTTGCCGCTCAGATCCTGCACGCCGGCGCCGGAATCGCCGACGAAGTAGTCGCAGCCCGGCTCGCCGAAGGCCTGCTGCGGCACGCTGCAGGCGGCATTGTCGAAGTCGATGTAACGGGCATCCAGCCAGATCATCGAGCCGTTGATCTGCAGCCGGTCGGTCGCGAGCCAGGTGCCGTCCAGCTCGAGGCCCTGGGAGCGTGCCTTGCCCGCGTTCTTCACGTCGAATTCGGTGCCGGTCCAGACGGACGTCTGCAGGTTCTTGAACTCCATCCGGAACAGCGCCGCGTTCAGGTTCGCCCGGCCGTCGAGCAGCCGCAGCTTCGAGCCGAGCTCGAGGCCGGTCACCGTCTCGTCTTCGAACGTGGGATCGGAATCGGAACCCGTGGCTTGCGAATTGAAGCCGCCGCCCTTGTAGCCGCGGGTGACCTTCGCGTAGTACATCGCGTTGTCACTCTGGTCGAAGGTCAGCGTCGCCTCGGGCGAAACGTCCTCTTCCTTCACCTCCTGTCCCCGCCCGAAACGGCCGGCGTCGACGATGTCGTCGATCTGCGTGCACTGACTGACCGCGAAGGCGCAGGTCGTCGCCACCGTGAGGTTGTCTCCCCCGGCCGCCTCGGCGAGCGCAATCAGCTCGGCGCGCGCCGCGACCGCTTCCGGCGTATCGAGGCTCAGCCCCTCGTTGTCGAGGAAGAACTGGATCACGGCCGGATCGAGCTCGAGAAACTGGTCGTTGCCGAACTGCGAGAGGAAGTAGCGGTCGTCCGCTTCCTTCTTCTCCCAGGTGTAGCGGACCCCGGCAGTCAGCGACCAACGCTCGGTGAAGCGATACGTGCCCTGCGCGAAGATCGATGCGTTCGTCGTCTGCTGGTCCAGAAAGCGGAGCTGCCCGCGCCGCCACGCGGAAGCCGGGCCGCCGAAGATGGTCTCGGAGAAGGGCGTCACGCCGAACCCGAGCAGGAACGGCTCGATGTTGATGTCGGTACGGCGGTCCACGAGAAAATCGTTGCGGAAGGCGTGCACGCCGACCATGTAGTCGAACTTCTGGCCGAGCTCCGACGCGTAAGTGAGCTCCTGACTGTACTGGTCGAATTCCTGCGAGATGGGTTCGAACAGGAAGTTCGTCGGGCTCCAGTCGACGTCGCGACCGTCTTCGGACTCGTAGCCGGAGTAGCCCGTGATCGACGTCAGCGTCGCCCCGTTCGGCAGGCCGTACTCGATCTTGATGACCGCGTTGAGCGCTTCCACGTCCGCGCTCTCGGCCTGTTTCGAGTTGCGCTTCAGGTCACCGTAGACGAAGGTCGGGATGGCGCCCGCCGCGGCGTAGGCTTCGTAGGTGGGCAACTGGGCCGCCGCCGACACGTCCGCGCCGCTCGCCAGCGGTTTGCCCACCGCAAGCCCGCTGACGTTCGAGATGTTGAACGCCCGCCCCGACCGCTCGTACTCCGAATACTCGACCTTCGTCCGGACGGACAACGCATCGGTCGGGGTCCAGAGCAGGGTGGCTCGGGCGATCCAGTCCTTCTCCTGCTCCTCCTCCTCGCCGGTGAAGTGGTTGCGCATGTAACCATCGTCTTCCGCGTAGCGGAGCGCGAGCCGGCCGGCCAGGGTCTCGGTGATGCCGCCGTTCAGGATCGCCTCGTAGCGCTGGCCGTCCACGCTCGGCGTTGCCTCGACGCGAACGTCCGCCCCGAACTCCTGGGTGGGCTCACCCGTCGTGATCACCACCGCCCCGCTCGTGGTGTTCTTGCCGAACAGCGTCGACTGCGGCCCGCGCAGCACTTCGACCCGGCCGATGTCCAGGAACTGACTGCGGAACTGCCGCTCGCGGCCCGCGTAGACGCCGTCTATGAACAGCCCGACGGACTGATCGAAGCCGAAGTTCAATCCGGCGCCGAAGCCGCGCACGCTGATGCCGGTCTGCTCGCCGCCTTCCTGGATCGACAGACCCGGAACGTATCGGGAGAGTTGGTCGAGGTTCTGAATCGCGAGCTCACGGATGGTCTCCCCGGTGACCACCCCCACCGAAACCGGCACATCCTGCAGACTCTGCTCGCGGCGCTGGGCCGTGACGATCACTTCCTCGAGAAGCCGGCTGTCCGGTGCGGCGGCGAGCGCCCACTGAGGCGTGACCAGCGTACCCGCCGCGATACCGAGCCAGCCGAGCCAGCGCCTGTCGTTCCCTTTCATAGCCTGGAATCCCCCCTGTGACTGAAATGCGAGAACAGTGAGGTGCCCCCTCGGCGGCAGCCTCGGCCAGATAAATTCAAATTGCAAGTATTTTCATGTGCCCACCGATGGATTATGCGCGCCTCCGGGCGGCTTCGGCCTAGTAGTGGTCGACGAAGGTGCCGACCCGGCAGTGGTAGCCTTCGGGCGGCGGCGTGAGCTCGAAATCGGCGGGGTCACTTCCCTTCGGATGCGACGTCAGGGTGTTCAGTGCCCAGAGGTTGAACTCGTCGCGGTGGATCGAAGGCCAGCGATGGCCATGGGTCGAGGAGCACGCGACGTGAACCACGTTCGGCATGGAGCTGAAGTAGTTCGCCCCGGCCTGCGTGCTCGGCCGATAGTCGGCGCACAGCCCGATCGGCGGTCCGCAGTCCCACAGGTCCGTCTCCCCGCCCCAGACGGTGATCACGATCATCGGCCCCAGACGCTCCGGGAGCGGGTACGGGCCGACCCGGCCCTGGAACACCTTCATCGGATTGGCGGCCACCGCCTCGCGGGCGCCCTCGAAGCCGAGCGCCGAGCCGTCGTCGGCCGACACGTACCACTCGCCGGACAACGGCATCCCGCCGGCCCAGAACTCCGAGTTGAACGTGAGCACCCGGTTGGTGACGGTGCCGCCCGCCGAGATGCCGCCGATGTAGAGCCGGTCGGGATCGAGCGGGAACTTCGTGCCGACACACCGCACCATCGCTTCGAAGAACCGGGAATCCGGCCCGGCGTCCTGCTTCCACTTCTCGCCGGCGGGGCCGGCCGCGCGGCCGTCGTTCCACGGCTTCCAGTTCCAGCCGTCGGATCCGGGGCCGTTGCACGGGGCGAAACCGACGTCCGGATCCTGATCGGCACACTGGCGAACCGGGCCGATCACCATGTAGCCGTGTTCCGCGAGCTTCGCGTTGTTGCCGGAGCGCTCGACGAACAGGTTGGCGTTGGCCGACTCCACGGTTCCGGACAGCGATACCCAGACCGGCGCCGGACCGGAGCTC
Source organism: Pseudomonadales bacterium (assembly GCA_036381275.1). Lineage (GTDB taxonomy): Bacteria > Pseudomonadota > Gammaproteobacteria > Pseudomonadales > Azotimanducaceae > UBA7803. The sequence continues at coordinate 30,679 of DASVDC010000082.1, forward strand.
TCCTTCGGCGGCACGACCACGAACGCGCGCCGCATCCCGTCGCTCGGAAAATCGGTGTTGAGGCCGGCCTGAACCTCGTAGCCCTCGGGGCAGTACCAGAAGTCGTCGGCAGCGTCGCCGGCGTGGCCCGGCGCGGCGTACAGGAGAAGGAGACCTGCGACCGACCGTAGGAGCGATCTCCAGATCGCGATCTTCCGCTCGGCCGGGATCGCGAACTGGCGTTCGCTCCTACGATGGCAATCCGCCGAGCCACACGTTGCTGCTCTCACCATCGACCCCCCTCTTCCATTGTCATTTGCCATCCACCGAATAGGCGATGAGCACGTTGCCTTCCGCGTCCGCGAGGTTTTCGCGGCCGGCGCCTTGCCGCCCGGCGTAGCCGGAATGGACGTAGACCATGCCGCCCGCGACGGTCGGCCCGGCACCGTCCATCACGCCGCCGCGAACGGGCTCACCGAGCACGGAGGTCATGGTGGCACCCCCGGTGTCGTGCTCCCAGATGACCCGCCCCGTCTCGGTGTCGTAAGCGCGGAAGCGGCCGTTCATCGCACCGGCGAAGACCACGCCCGGGATGACCGTCACGGCCTGGGAGATGGCCGGGTGGCAGAACCGGTTCGTCCAGCGGCACGGCAGGACGGGCGACGGCGCCTCCCACACGACCGAGCCGTCGGCGATCCGCAGCGCGTACAGACCGGGTCGTCCGCCCTCGCGCACCAGCACGTCCGAGATGCCGACGTAGACCTTCTCCTCGTCCGCGGCCGGGCCGAACTCGATGCCCCCCAGGGCGCTGCCCGGCGACAGCCGCGTCTTCCAGACGAGCTTGCCGCCGTCCGCCGGATCGAGCGCCCAGAGAATCCCCGACTTCTGCCCCGCGAGGATGAGCTGCCGGCCGTTCGGCTGGGTGTGGAGAATGGGCGCCGCGCCCAGCGCGAAGTCCGGACCCACCACCTCGGGACAGTTCGCCGCGCGCGGGCAGCCGATGATGAAGTTGTCGTCCGGCCAGACCTGGTTCTTCCACACCACCTCGCCGGTGGCGATGTCGATCGCGATGACCGCATTCGACCCGTCGTGAGGCATGTCGGTGTGGGAGTTGGAGGTGGAGACGTAGACGAGCCCGCGAGCCGCGTCGATGGTCGGCGCGGACCAGATCGATCCCCCCGCCGGGCCCCACATCTGCTGGCCCTTGGCATTCAGCCGATACGGCAGGTTCGGTTTATCGGTCGTGTACCGCTTCCACAGGATCTCGCCGTTCACCGCATCGAGCGCGACCAGGGAGCCGATGAATCGGCAGCACTCGTAGTTGTCGTTGGCCGCGAACGCTTCGTTGCCGGTGGAGATCGGCACCAGCAGCACGCCCTTCCAGAGCGTCGGCGCTCCCGTCATCTGCACGCCGGTGGCATCCTCGATCTGCGTCTTCCAGATCAGCTCCCCGGTGGTCGCATCGATCGCCGCCGCGCTCTTCGACCAATCCGAGTAGTACACCGCGTGGGTGGCGCCGGATCCTTCCGGCAACGGTCCGACGGACACGCTCGAGCGCGTCGGCGCCCCCGCGTCGTGACGCCAGTACACGCAGCCGGTTCGCGCATTCAGCAGGTAGACCGCACCGGACATCGACGTGACGTACAGGCGCTCGCCGATCACGGTCGCCTGACCGTTCTTCGAGCCCGGATATCTGAACGCCCATTTCACCCGGAGCCGCGGCACGTCCTCGGCGGCGAGGCCGGGCTCGGTCTGGTAACGGTCGTTGTCCGGATCGGGGCCCCAGCCGTTCCACTGGCTGCGCACGGTGAGATCGATGGGCGGGGGAGGACCGCCGCACTTCGGTCCATCGAGCGGCAGATCGGCGGAGGAACGGCCCCAGATCGCGGCGATGTCGGGCTCTCCGGCACCCCCCCGGGCCCCTTCGACCGGACTGAGGTAGAGCGCAACGGACTGCTTCTGTCGATCGCTCAAGCCGCTCGCCATCGGCTCCATCACGCCGTTGACCAGAGAGGCGTAGATGAACGCCGGCGGATTGTTCGCCAGCACGGAACGAGGGGGCGCGCGATCGACGCCTCGATCGTGACACGAGGCGCAATGCGCCAGGTAGAGCGACTCCCCTTCGGCCGCCGTCGGCAGCGAGTCCTCGGGTTCGGACGCAGCGACCGTCAGGGGTACATGAAACAGCGCGACGAGGATCGTCGACCTCCAGGCGTGCCAAGCCCGGATCCGTGAAGTCAGACCACGGCATCTGCCCGCCGAGCCGAGCACCCCACCCATCATCGATTCGAACCCTCGCCCCAAGCGCATCGGAAGTGTGCAGGGCTTTTGTTCAATTCTCAAGTATGTTCTGATTCTTTCGACCCGATGGATCGGCCACCCCAATTGGGCGGCTGCCTTTACAATCCTCGGACCCGCAAGGGATCGCTTCTCGATGGCTTCATCCGGAAAGACCAGGACCCGCTCGGTCAAAAGCCCACGGGTGGCGCAGAAGCGCGACGTCAAGCTCGCCGAGATCGTGGTTGCGGCCACCCGGCTGTTCAACCGCCGGGGATTTCTGGCCACCACCATGGAGGAGATCGCTCAGGCCGTCGGGATGAACCCCGCGACGCTGTACCACTACGTGCAGAGCAAGGAGGACCTGGCCTACCGGGCCTATCTGCGAGGCTGCGAGCGACGGCACTCACAGCTTCAGTTCGCCAACGACCCGAAGCTGGACGGCCTGGGCCGCATCCGCCGCTTCCTCGAGTGCCTCCGTCAGCCGGACCACCGTCCGGCGATACTGTCCGAGGTCGGCGCGTTGCGGCCCGAGTGGGCCGATCACGTCCGGCGCATTCAGCGCGGCAACATCGCCATCGTGCAGAGCATGGTGGCCCGCGGCATCCGCGACGGTTCGGTGGCGCCCTCGGATCCGCAGCTCACGGGTATCGGGATACTGAGCGTCGTCGAGTGGATGGCCTTCTGGTACAACACGCGGCTCCCCTACTCGCTCGACGACGCGATCTCGACGATCGAGGACGTGCTGATCAACGGCGTCACGCCGCCGGACGCGCAGCCGGTCGAAGTGGCCCCGATCACGCCGGCGTTTCCGCCGCAGCCCGCGCCCAACCCATTCGACCGCGCCGCCATGACGCAGGCAAAGCTCGAGCAGTTCCTGCGCACCGCAATGGAGTCGTTCAACGCCGTGGGGGTGCACGCCACCTCGATCGACCAATGCGCAGCCAAGCTCAACCTGACGAAGGGTGCCTTCTACTACTACTTCCGCGACAAGGAGGAGTTGCTCTACCTCTGCTACAAGCGGGCGCTGAGGCACAACTGGCAAGCAGCGGCTCACATCGAAACCGCCGATCCCGTCGAGCGCGAGCTCCTCTGGCGCCGCTCGCTCTTCGAGCGCCACATCAGCGAATACGGCCCGTTCCCCACCTACCATCACGTGACGTTCCTGAGGGAGGACCACCGGCGGGAGGTGATGGACGAGCTGATGCGTCAGCAGCAGACGGACGTGAACATCGTGCAGAAAGCCATGGACTCCGGCGTCTACCGGCCCATGGAGGCGTTCCTGGTCGAGAAGGTCCGTGCCGGCCTGACGAACTGGTTCCCCACCTGGTATTCGCAGGAAGGACGTGCGACCCCCTCCGAGGTGGCCGACAACCATTCCCGCCTGTTCCTCTACGGATTGAAGCCGAGGTAGCGGCTCGACTCAGTCGCTGCTCTTCTGCCCATGCCGTTCGCGCTGGATTTCCCGTGCTTCCGCGGTCTTGCGCAGCATCACGTAGACGGCGCCGGTGCCACCGTGCTGACGCGCCGCGCTGTGGAACGCGATCACGTCCGGCACCTGGGTCAGCCAGTGCGCGACGAAGCTCTTGATCCGCGCGGGCGTCGGGCTCTTCTCACCGCGGCCGTGCGAGACGAGCAGCGTGCGCCAGCCCTTGCGGCGTGACTGCTCGAGAAACTCGAACAGCGCGACGCGCGCTTCGCGCACGGTCAGCCGATGCAGATCGAGCCGGCCGTCGAGCGGATAGCGCCCGCCGCGCAGCTTCTTGAACACCTCGTTCTGCACGCCGTCCTTCTTCCACGAGAGCGTTTCACGCGGGTGCAGCAGCTTCACCTCGCCGAGGGTGAGGTAGTTCGGTTCCTCCGTGGCACTCGGCCGGCGCCCTTCGGCCGCCTCGCGCCGCTCGAGCTGCGCGGCGGTGACGTCCGGCCGCGCCGGCTCCGGCGCTACCCGCTTCTGCTCGAGCGGCACGACGTCGCTCATCGCTTCGCGGAACAGCGCATCGCCGTTTCGGTCGTCGCCGCTCATCACTCGACCGGGATGCTCGCGTACTGCGCCGAGCGGGTGCCCGGCAGCGGATGGTTGTCGGCCGCGTGGTACGTGAACACCGCCGACAGCTTCATGCGGTCGGTGAGGTTGCGTCCGGCGGCGTGGAAGGTCCGGCAATGGAAGAACACCACGTCGCCGGCGGACAGCTCGACAATCTGCGCCTCCTGGATCAGCGCACGGTTCTCCGGCAATTCCGGGCGCAGGAACTTGGCCTCGTCGAGCCGGCTCGCGGCGAACACCTGCCGGTGCGTGCCCGGGATCAGCGCGAGCGCGCCGTTGTCCGCCGTCTCGTCGCCGAGCGCGATCCACAGCGACACCAGCTCCGGCCGCTCGAACGACCAGTAGCGCACATCCTGGTGCCAGTGCGTGACGCTGCTGTACCCGGGCGCCTTGGTCATCACGCAGTTGTGATGACACTGCGACATCAGCACCTGCTCGGTGCCGATCAGCGCGCGCAGGTAGGCGCCGACGGCGCTGCCGGTGATCACCGGCCGGAGCGCGGGGAAGCGTGAATAGGCGCTCAGCAGCCGGCGCGGCGTGTCGCCGCCCGGCGCCGTGCGACTCTCGGGCGCACCGGGATAGCCGACGTCCGCCTCGAACTCGGCCGGTGCGAGCACCGGGCAGAGCGCGCTGCGTACTTCGGCGACCACGGCTTCACAGACCGCCGGTGACACGAGGCCCCGCACGATCAGATAGCCTTCGGTGGCGAATGCGGCGGCGGCCCGGTCGAGCTCGCCGACCGCGGGAAGGGTACTGCTGTTCATCAAGAGACCCGCTACCGCGATGACTTCAACGCATCTGCTGGCGCACCGCCTTCAGCATCTTCTCGCCGTACGGCGGCCGCAGCCCGGCCAGCTCGGCGACGTCGAATCGGCTCTGGTGGTACACGGCCTTCGCGTGGCTGAAGGTCCGGAATCCGTCGAAGCCGTGGTAGGCACCCATGCCGGAGGGACCGACACCGCCGAACGGCAGGTCTTCCTGAGACACGTGCATGATCACATCGTTCACTGTCACACCGCCTGACGTGGTGCGCTCGAGCACCCGGCGCTCCTCGGCGGCGTCGCGGCCGAAATAGTAGAGGCCGAGCGGGCGCGGCTTCGCGTTGATGTAGTCGATGGTCTCTTCGACGCGCTCGTAACCCTTCACCGGCAGAATCGGCCCGAAGATCTCCTCCTGCATCACCCGCAGGCTCTCATCGGGCTCGATGATCAGGCTCGGCGGCATCTTGTGGTGCGGCTGCTGACGGAAGTCCTCTCCCGCCGGGTTGATCTCGACCACCCGGGCACCGGCCTGGCGGGCCTCCTCCAGGTAGGCGCTGAGCCGCTCGTAGTGGCGCTGGTTGATGATCGAGGTGTAGTCCGGGTTGTCGAGCAACGTCGGGTACATGCGCGCGACGGAACGCTCGGTCGCCGCGACGAAATCGTCGATGCGCTCGCGCGGCACGAACACGTAGTCGGGCGCGAGACAGATCTGGCCGGCGTTCAGCATCTTGCCGGTCATGATCGAATCGGTGGTCTTCTGCAGATCCGCCGAACGGCTCACCACCACCGGCGATTTACCGCCGAGCTCCAGGGTCACCGGCACCAGGTTCTCGGCGGCGGCGCGCATCACGTGCCGCGCGATGGAGGTGGCGCCGGTGAACAGCAGATGATCGAACGGCAGCGACGCGAAGTCCGCGCCGGTCTGCGGGCCGCCGGTGACCACGGCGACTTCCTTCTCGTCGAACGCGGTCGGGAAGATCTCGGCCAGCAGCGCCGACGTCGCCGGGGTGTACTCGGACGGCTTGATCATGCAGCGGTTGCCGGCGGCGAGCACGCCGGCGAGCGGCGTGAAGGTGAGGTTCACCGGGAAGTTCCACGGGCTGATCACGCCCACCACGCCGAGCGGCTGATACTCGACCCGGGCCTTGGCGCCGAGCAGATTCAGCGGAAACGGCCCGACCTTACGCTTCTCCGGACGCATCCAGCGCTCCACGTGCTTCTGCGCGTGGCGGAGCGGCCCGACGGAGCCAGCCACGTCGGTGAACAGCGACTGATGCTCGCTGCGGTGGCCGAAGTCGTCCCTCATCGCCTCGACCAGCCGCTTCTCGTGGGTCTTCAGCAACCCGATCGCGCGTTCCAGGCGGTCGCGCCGGGCGGCGGCGCCGGGCGGCCCTTCGCGCAGGTAGTCCTGGCGCTGCCGCTCCAGCAGGCTCAGCATCTGCTCGCGTGGGGTTTCGTTCATGGGCGTCTCTCCAGCAGGGTCGCCGCGACCGTTCGCCGACATGATACTGGATCGCGAGGGCGGAGCGGTGAGCGAGCGCTCGCTACCGGGCGGGGAACGTCTGCTCCAGCACGGGTTCGCGGTTCACGTCGATGCGCAGGCGCCGTTCGCTCGGCCAGAAGCGCGCTTCCACGTAGTGGTGCTCTTCCCACTCGAGCTCGACGTTGGTCCAGACGTAGCGCGGCTCGCGCTCGCCGGGCTCACGGCGCTTGCGCAGACAGCCGTCGAGCCAGAGCTCGAGCGCACCATCGGCGCCGATGCGTACCTGGAACGTCTTGTGTCGGTGCCGGAATTCGACCGCCTGGTGCAACCTCACCGCTCCTGATGCCGGTTGCGCCCATGCTTGCCGAGCCGGCCCGCCGCGTCCAGCCCGGTCAGAACAGGTCCATCTGCCGGTGGCCGGGGGGCCGGAACAGGTCGGTGCGCAGCTCCTCCTGGCCCCGACCTTCCTGCTCCAGCCCGAACCGCTTGACCGCCGCGGCGAAGCGCCGGCCGATCAGGTCGGCGAACACGCCTTCGCCGCGCATGCGCCGGCCCCAGGTCGAGTCGTACGCCTTGCCGCCGCGCGAGGCTCGGATCGCGCTCATCACCCGCTCGGCCCGCATCGGGTAGTGGACCGCGAGCCAGTCCTCGAACAGCGGCGCCACCTCGAGCGGCAGCCGCAGCAGGATGTAGTTCGCGCGCGACGCGCCGGCCTCGGCGGCCGCCTGCACCATCGCCTCGATCTCGTGGTCGTTCAGGAACGGGATCACCGGCGCCACCATCACGCCCGTCGGCACGCCCGCATCGGAAAGCTCCCGGATCATCCTGAGCCGTGCCGCCGGCCCGGCCGCCCGCGGCTCGAGCCGGGTCTTCAGCTCGTTGTCGAGGGTGGTGAGGCTGACCGCGACGGACGCCAGCCCGCGCCGCGCCAGCTCGCTCAGCAGGTCCAGGTCGCGCAGGATGAGCTGGCCTTTGGTGACGATGGTCACCGGATGGTTGTGCTCGAGCAGCACCTCGAGCACCGTCCGGGTCACCCGCTGGGTCTTTTCCGCCGGCTGGTACGGATCGGTGTTGGTGCCCATCGCGATCGGCCGGCAGCGATAGCCCGGCTTGCCGAGCTCGGCGATCAGCGTCTCGCGCACGCCGGTCTTGTAGAAGATGCGGGTCTCGAAGTCGATGCCGGGCGACAGGTCGAGATAGGCGTGGGTCGGGCGCGCGAAGCAGTAGATGCAGCCGTGCTCGCAGCCCTTGTACGGGTTGATCGAGCGGTCGAAGGGAATGTCCGGCGACTGGTTGCGGGTGATCAGCCGGCGGGTCGCGTCCGGATACAGCTCCGTGGCCACCTCGACGCCGGAATCCACACCCGCAGCCGGACCGCCGGGCGCTTCAGCCGTCTCCCAGCCGTCGCTCTCCGCCTCGCTGTGGGTCGGCAGGTACCGGCTCGCCCGGTTGCTGTTCGCACCGCGCCCCTTGATGACGATCCTGCCCTGGCTCGCGTCGCCGCCGCCAGCCGGCGCGGCGGGAACGCCCATGCCGGGCGACTGAAAACCCCGCTTGCGCATAGGCCCGGATCATAGCTGTACGCCTGTACAGTATCAAGCGGCGAGACGCTGCCATTAGACTGGAATGCTTCGGGTGGACACAGCCTTCGATGAGCCGATCACCAAGCCAGGGAGCACCCGGGCGGGTTTCCGCGCGTGCGCACGGCGGCCGCGCGCGCCGTCGCCGCGGCCGGCTCGAGGCGCTGCCGACGCTGCTGCTCATAGCGGCCGGGGTCGGCGGTTGCATGTCCCGCCCCGCCGACCCCGCGGTGATGGACTCGCTGGCCGAGATGGAGATCCGCGTCCGCCTGCTGCAGTCGGAGCTGACCGAGCTGCGCCGCGCAATGGCCGATACCGAGAGCCGCGCGCGCGAGGCCGAGCCGCCCGGCGCCGTGCAGGAGATGCTCGAGACGCGGCTCGACACGCTGCAGGCACGGATCGACGCGCTGCCCGAGGCGTTCGCGGCCGTTTGCCCGGCGCGCTCGCAGCCGGCGGTGAACCCCCAGTGCGAGCCGAAGATCCAGCGCGTGGTGGTGAGCGGCGACAAGCTGGTCGTCGGCGAGGTGGAGCGGGTCTGGGTCGAGCCGCCGGGCGCATTCCTGGAAGCGCGCATCGACGCCGGCGCCGAGCTCAGCTTCATCGCGGCCGAGGAGCCGATGGAATTCGAGCGCGACGGCAACAAGTGGATCCGCTTCGGCGTGACCGTGGACGAGCAGACCGTGAGCGTGGAACGGCCGCTGAAGCGGTTCGCCCGGGCGCGCAACGAGCGCCGGCCGATCGTGGACCTGCGCGTTCAGCTCGGCGATGCGCGCGAGAACGTCGAGTTCGCGCTGATCGATCTGTCCGGCCAGGAGCAGCGGGTGGTGCTCGGCCGCAATTTCCTCACCGACGTGGCGCTGCTCGACGTGGGACGGCAGCACGTGCAGCCGCGCTTCCCGGCCCCGAAGCGCTGACGGTGCCGCCAGATCCTCGATGAGCCGTCGCGGGCCATTCCTGTTCTTCGTCGTCCTGCTGTTTCTGCTCGGGATCGGCACGGCCTACTACCGGCACGAGTCGTACTACATCCCGTTCCTGCCCGGCGCCCAGCAGACCGTCTGGCAGGTGGAAGCGCGGGTCGAATACGTCGCCGACGGCGGCCCGACACAGGTGTTCCTGACCCTGCCGCCGGAGCAATCGGGCTTCCGGCTGATCGGTGAATCGAGCGCCTCGTCCGGCTTCGGCTTCGAAATCACCGCCGACAGTCACCAGCGCCGGGCCCACTGGACGCGGCGTTCCGCCGTTGGCCAGCAGGTGCTGTTCTACCAGCTCGACTTCGTCCAGGACCCGACCCACGAGGTGGAGCCGGCCGCGGCCGGCGAGCCGGAGACCCAGACCTGGGACGAACCCTACCAGACCGCCGCGTATCAGCTCCTGCAGTCCGTGCTGCCGATCTCGGCGGACGCGGAATCGCTCGCCCAGCAGCTCGCCTTCGAGATGAGCCGGCGCGGCGCCAACCAGAACCTGAGCCTGCTGCTCGACCGATACCGCCCGCCGGTGCTGATGGCGAGCCTGCTGAACGCCGCCGGCGTGCCCGCCCGCACCGTACAGGTGCTCGAGCTGCAGGACGGCAGGCGTCGCCAGGACCTGCGGGAGCTCGTGCAGGTGTGGGACGAGCACAGCTGGCGCCTGTTCGATCCGCTCCGCGGGCAGGTGGACGACGAGAATCTGCTGCTCTGGCAGACGGCTTCGCCCGCGGTGCTCGAGGTGCTCGGCGGCTCACGCAGCCGGGTCACGTTCAGCATGATCAGCCAGACGCGCCCCGCATCGACCCTGATCGATCAGAACCAACCGGGCTTCGCCCTTTCGCTGTACAGCCTGCCGGTGGCCGAGCAGGGCATGTTCAAGATGATCATGCTGCTGCCGGTGGGGGCGCTGGTCGTGGTGGTGATGCGGATCCTGGTGGGGCTGAAAACCTCCGGCACGTTCATGCCGGTGCTGATCGCGCTCGCGTTCCTGCAGACCGAGCTGGTTCCGGGCGTGGTCAGCTTCCTGATCGTGGTGGCGATCGGCCTGATGATCCGCTCGTACCTGTCGTCGCTGAACCTGCTGCTGGTGGCGCGCATCGCGACGCTGGTGGTCGTGGTGATCGGCATCATCACGGTCTTCAGCGTGCTGAGCTATCAGGCAGGGCTGATGGAGGGCCTGACGATCACGTTCTTCCCGATGATCATCCTGGCCTGGACCATCGAGCGGATGTCCATCACCTGGGAGGAGCAGGGCCCGCGCGAGGTGCTGGTGGCCGGCGGCGGGAGCCTGCTGGTCGCGGTGCTGGCCTTTCTCGTGATGGATCAAACGGTGACGCGTCACCTCGCGTTCAACTTCCCGGAGCTGAACCTGTGCGTGCTCGCAGTGATTCTGCTGCTCGGCCGTTACACCGGCTACCGGCTGCTCGAGCTGCACCGCTTCGCGGTGTTCGCCCGATGAGCGATCCGACGAACAAGACCTTCGGCCGAAGCTGGATCAGCCCGTGGCGTCTCGCGCGCTGCGGCGTGCTCGGCATGAACCGGCGCAACATCGCCTACATCGCGCGCTACAACCCGCGCGACCGCTACCCGCTGGTGGACGACAAGCTGCGCACCAAGCTGGTCGCACAGAAGGCGCGCCTCAACGTGCCGAAGCTGCTGCACGTGGTGCGCACCCAGCACGAAATCGAGGTGATCGAGCGCGACGTCGCGAACCTCGACGAATTCGTGATCAAGCCCGCCCAGGGCAGCGGCGGCAAGGGCATCCTGGTGATCGTCGGCCGTGACGGCGACGACTTCGTCAAGTCGAGCGGCGCGCGCATCAGCCTGAACGACGTGAAGCGCCACGTCACCAACATCCTGAGCGGCCTGCACTCCCTCGGCGGCAAGCAGGACGTCGCGATCATCGAGACGCTGGTGAAGGTAGCCCCCCTGTTCGCGCGCTACTCGCACGAGGGCGTGCCGGACATCCGCATCATCGTGTTCCGCGGCTATCCGGTGATGGGCATGCTGCGCCTCGCCACCCACGCCTCCGACGGCAAAGCCAACCTGCACCAGGGCGCGGTCGGCGTCGGCCTCGACATCGGCACCGGCCGCGCGGTGGCCGCGGTGCAGAACAATCGGCTGATTCACCTGCATCCCGACACCGGAGCGGACTTGCACGAGATCGAGGTTCCGAACTGGAGGCAGATACTGCTGCTCGCCGCCCGCTGCTACGAAGTCACCGGACTCGGGTACATGGGCTGTGACATGGTGATCGACGAGACGCAGGGACCGCTGCTGCTCGAGATGAACGCGCGGCCCGGGCTTGCGATCCAGATCGCGAACAATGCAGGCTTGGTGCCGAGACTCAGGCACATCGAGCAGCTCGAGGATTACTACGTGACGGTCGAAGATCGGGTGGACTACTCGATGGCCACGTTCAGGCACTTCCCGGCCGCGCGGCAGGCGGAGCTGGAGTTCGTGGAGGATGGGGCGGCAGCGCCCAGGACGTAAGACCTCTGAGACACGAGCACCACAACGTCATATAGGCAGTCGGTAGCCAACCCGGCCACCCCCCATCCGCCACGTAGATCATTCACACTTCTTAGTCGGCGATGATGGGCGAAACAGCAACCAGCTGGATCCAACCGCTACCCCTAGTGTTCGACCGCAAGGTTCCAATAGCATTGGATGCAGCTGACCCCGGATCAAATCGCAGCACTCAACGATCTAGCTGGCCTGCTGAACGCAGCAGTTCATGGTGCGACCGTTGATCCACAAGCAGCACAGTGGGCCCTAGATATCGGACCGGACCTTCTGGAGTCTCTCAGCAGAATTATTGAGCGCGATAGCAACAAGATACTCGTTCAAGAGGAAGAGCCAAAGTTTGCGCTGGATGGTGATGTATGGTTTCAGACGCGGCGTGACGACAAGTAAACCTCGGATAGTAGTGCGCCAGGAGATCTGCGTCCCGAAGCGCCTGCCGGCCCAAGAGAACCGCAGCCCGCGAGCGGTGAACGGCGTCGTCACCGAAGAATCTCGGAAGACTGCTGCAGTTCCCAGTCCCATCAGCGTAATATCGACGGGACCCCTACTAGGACCCCGCCGTGAGCCTCGTCCCGACCCTGGACGTTCAGGCCATTGTCGAGGAGCTGCTCCGCCCGCCGATCCCCTCCATCCGCTACAAGGTCCACGTCCACGTGCTCGGTGAAGATCCGGACTCCCGCGCGATGCACCGCCTGCAGCGCGAGGTGCGGGATTCGCCGCAGGTCGCGGCGTTGCTGCGTGGCCGCGATGCGAGCGGACGCATCACGCGGCCGTCGGGTGTCTACGCGAAATGGCAGGGCGCACACTGGGTGCTCGCCGCGCTCGCGGACATCGGCTATCCCTCCAGGGATCGCGCGCTCGAGCCGCTGCGCGATCAGGTGCAGGAGCACTGGCTGGCGCCGCAGTATTTCCGCGAGTTCGCCGCCACCTCGAAGGCTGCGGCCTACGCCGGGCGCGGGGTCCCGGTGATGCAGGGCCGTCACCGGCGCTGTGCGTCGCAGCAGAGCAACGCGCTCTGGTCGGTGCTCGTGCTCGGTCTCGCGAACGAGCGCAGTCACGCGCTGGCGGAGCGACTGCTCTACTGGCAATGGCCCGACGGCGGCTGGAACTGCGACAAGAACCCCGACGCGGATTCGTCGTCCTTCATGGAAACGATTCTGCCGCTGCGGGCGCTAGCACTGTACGCCAGCACGTTCGACGACGAGAAGGCCCGGCAGGCGAGCCGCCGGGCAGCCGAGCCGTTTCTCGAGCGAGAGCTGTTTCTTCGCCGCAGTGACGGCTCGGTGATCCGTCAGGACTTCACCGAGTTGCACTACCCACTCTACTGGCGCTACGACGTGCTGCACGGGCTCAAGGTGCTCGCGGAAGCCGGCCTCATCGGTGACCGGCGCTGCAGGCGGGCCCTCGACCTCCTGGCGAGCAAGCGTCTGCCGGACGGCGGCTGGCCCGCGGAGCGCCGCTACTACCGGGTGTCGTCCGAGATCGCGAACGGCAACGACCACGTCGACTGGGGCGGCACGAGCCGCACCCGGATGAACCCGTGGGTCACGGCCGATGCGCTGTTCGTGCTGAAGGCGGCGGGCCGGCTCCGGCTCTGATCCGCCGGCGGCCGGTGCTAAGATCGACGGCAAACAGGAAGCGGGAGGCTGCGATGCCGTACATCGAGCAGGGAATCGTCCACGACGCCGACGCCCACATCATGGAGACGGCGGAGTTCCTCGCGGAGTTCGCGAGCGCCGCGGTCAAGCCGCACATCCTCGGCATCGACGGCAGCGCGCGGGTCGCGACCCGCGCCGAGGAACTGAAGACCGTGCTGGCGAAGCAGTCGGACCCGGCGTATCGGGCCCGAGACGCCGAAGAGATCATGCTGCGCAAGAACTGGGCGGCAACCGGTGCGCTGTTCAAGGCCGACCGGCCGAAGGCGCTCGATCTGATCGGCGTCGCGAGCCAGCTCGTGTTCAACACGTTCGTGAACGGCCATATGGCCCACCTCGAGAAGCACAGCGACGACCTCGACCTGATCTACGGCGTGGCCGATGCGCACAACCGCGCGATGCTCGACTTCTGCAGCGTCGACCCGCGGCTGCTCGCGACCGCCTACGTGCCGCTGGCCGATTTCGATCGCACCCGCGCGACGGCCGAAGCGGCGATCCGCGACGGCTTCGCCGGGCTGCTGATTCCGTCGCAGTGTCCGCGCACCCATTCGCCGAGCCACACCGGCCTGTTTCCGCTCTGGGCGATGGCCGAGGAAGCCGGGCTGCCGATCCTGTTCCACGTCGGCGGGGGCGGCCGGCTGCTCGATCCGATGTACTTCCAGAACGGCCTGCCGATCCCGCCCGACTTCCACGGCGGCGCGGAGAACTTCCGCTCGGTCGACTACATGGCGATCCCGACGCCGGTGATGCAGACGCTTGCGACCCTGATCATCGACGGCATCCTCGAGCGCCATCCGAGGCTGATGTTCGGCGTCATAGAGCAGGGCGCGTCGTGGATTCCGAGCTGGATGCGCTATCTCGACAGCGCACACGCGGCGTTCCAGCGCATGGAGGAGCGGTTGCAGAAGCTCTCCTTGCGGCCGTCGGAGTACGTCCGCCGGCAGATCCGCGCGACCCCCTACCCGGCCGAGGACGTCGGCTGGATCGTGCGCGAAGCGGGCCCGGAGATTCCGCTGTTCTCGTCGGACTACCCGCACGTCGAGGGCGGCCGCAATCCGGTGAAACGCTTCGAGACGACGCTCGGCGAGGTGGATCAGGACGTACGCGAGCGCTTCTACCGCTACAACTTCGAGGAACTGATGGGAAGCGCCCTCGCCGCCTGACCAGCGGCCACCTGTGGGAGCGGCCTCCGGCCGCGAACCGGTGCTCCGGTCATTCACGGCCGGAGGCCGCTCCCACCGTGGAGTTCAGCCAGTCGAGGATGCGCACGTTCTCTTCGCGCGGGTAGGTGTGGCTGAGATCGGCGATCTCCCGGAACGTCACGTCGGCCCCGGCCGCGGTCAGCGCCTCACGCGCGAGCCGCGCCACGTCCACCGGGAACATCCAGTCGAGTGCGCCGTGCACCAGGTACACGGGCAGTCCGCGCAACCGCTCGGCGCCCGCGATCTCGAGCAGCAGCGGGTGGAACGTCGCCGACACCGGCGCGAGGTGCGTGTACGGGGCGTCGTCTTCGAGGCCGGCCAGATACGCGAACGTGCCGCCGTCGGACATGCCGGTGAGCAGAATCCGCGACTCGTCGATCGCCCACTCGGACTTCACGTGCTCCACCAGCTCGCGCAGGTGCACCGCGTCCACCGCCGGATCCATCAGCGACCAGGTGTCCTGGCGCGAGGTCGGCGCGAGCACGATGGCGCCGCGGCTGCGCGCTTCCTTCAGCCACGTCCACAGGAAACTGCGCCCATGGCCGCTGCCGCCGTGCAGCGCCACGACCAGCGGCGCCGGCGTCTGCGGCGCGTGGTATTCCGGCACGTACAGCGAGAAGCCGCCGCGGTCGCCGGCGGTGTTGCCTGCGTGCATCACTCCGACGCCGGCCGCGTACGGGTCCGACGCGAGCAGCGCCTGCTGCAGCGCCGGGTCATCGCGCTCGGGCTCGCACAGGAAGAACCGGTTCACCGGCGGCAGCATGAACGCCACCGGGTACAGCGCCTCCACCGCCCGGGTCGCGCCGCCCATCGCCCGGTACGCAGAGAGCACCGGATTGCGCGTCTCGAGGCACGCGGCGAGGCCTTCGAGCGCGCCGAGCGCCTCCGCCGCCGCCATCCGGCTGCGGGTCTGGAACAGCGTCAGGTGGTCCGGCCAGTCGATGGCTTCGAACGCCCGCAAACCCGCCGCCAGCGGCTCCGCCAACCCCCGCAGGCCGGCCACCAGCGCCGGCAGATCCGGCGGATGCAGGTGCCGGCCGGCGTATCCGAGTGCCTCGAGCGCGCGCAGGAGCGGCGGCAGCATCGCCGTGGTGGCATCGAGCAGCTCGTCGGTGGAGGGGGATTCCGGCATCGTGCGGTGGCGCTCGGACGGTTCCCGAATCGGTGAACACCACGATACCACCGTTCCGGCCCCGCTGCGGTCGCCGCCGAGCGCTGAATTGTTTTAAAGTCGGGCGATGAGCCGCTACGACCGCAGCGCCGAGGACGTCGGCAACGTGCTCGCCCTCGAGCACGTCAACGTGACCGTGCCCGACCAGGGCGCAGCCGCCCTGTTCTACGTGAGCGGGCTCGGCCTCACCCGCGACCCGTACATCGACTTCGGCCAGCGCAACGTCTGGATCAACGTCGGCAGCCAGCAGTTCCACCTGCCCCTCGGCGAGCCGCAGGTGTTCCGCGGCCGGATCCACCTGGCGATGCCGGACCTCGACGGCCTGCAGCGCCGGCTCGAGCGGTTGGGCCGCAGTCTCGGCGGCACGCGCTTCGATTTCACCGCCGCGGACGGCGTCGTCTCGGCCACCTGTCCTTGGGGGAACCGAATCGCCGTGCACGGGCCGGACGCGTATCCGCGCATGACGCTCGGCATGCCGCACCTCGAGGTGGACGTTCCCGCCGGCACCGCCGCGGGGATCGGCCGGTTCTACCGCGACGTGATCGGCTGCCCGGTGGAGCCGCAGGACGGCCGGGTCCGGGTGCGGGTCGGGCACAACCAGATCGTCGACTTCATCGAATCCGCCGGACCGCTCCCCGCCTACGACGGCCACCACGTGGCCGTGTACCTCGGCGAGTTCTCGCGCCCGTACCGCTGGCTGATCGACCGGAATTTGATCACCGAGGAGTCCGACCAGTACCAGTATCGGTTTCAATCCATCGTCGACCCGCTGAGCGGCGAGCCGCTCACCGAGCTCGAGCACGAGGTGCGGGCGATGAGTCATCCGATGTTCCTGCGGCCGCTGGTGAACCGGAACCCGGCCGTCGGAATCACGAACTATCAGCTGGGCAACGAGGAGTACCGCCCGAGATGAGCGAAGCCGCCGATCTGGTCCAGCTCCAAAGCGAACCCTACTACCTGCCGCTCGCGGACGAGGTGGAGATCTTCACCGCCGCCTACCAGGCGCGCCTGCCCGTGCTGCTGAAGGGCCCCACCGGCTGCGGCAAGACGCGCTTCGTCGAGCACATGACCTGGCGCCTGTACCGGGCCGGGCGGCGCAAGGACGTCGAGGTGCCGCTCATCACGGTTTCCTGCCACGAGGACCTGACCGCCACGGACATGGTCGGCCGGTTCCTGCTGCAGGGCGACGAGACGGTCTGGAGCGACGGGCCGCTGACCCGCGCGGTGCGCACCGGCGCGATCTGCTACCTAGACGAGATCGTCGAGGCGCGCAAAGACACCACGGTACTGATCCATTCGCTGACCGACCACCGGCGCCTGCTGCCGATCGACAAGACCGGCGAGCTGCTCGCCGCGCACCCGGACTTCCTGCTGGTGATCTCCTACAACCCCGGCTACCAGAGCGTGCTGAAGGACCTGAAGACCAGCACCCGGCAGCGCTTCGTCAGCCTGGCGTTCGACTACCCCGACCCGGAGCGCGAGGCGGCGATCATCGCGCACGAGTCGGGGGTGGAACCGGCGATGGCCGAGCGCCTCGCGACGATCGGCGAGAAGGTCCGCAACCTCCGCGAGCACGGCTTCGAGGAAGGCGTCAGCACGCGCCTGCTGGTCTACACGGGCGAGCTGATCCGCCGCGGCATCGCACCGCGCCGCGCCGCCGAGATCGCGGTGGTGCAGGCGGTCTCCGACGACGGCACGGTGCAGCAGGCCATCAGCGACATCGTCGACGCGGTGCTGCCGTGATCGAGCTCGGGCCGCTCGAGGAACGGCTCGCGCTGTTCGCCGAGGGCATCGCCGGACGCTACATCCACATCAAGCCCGTGCGCGAGTTCGCCGGCCGGCGCGTGACGCTCGCCGAGGACGACACCGCGTTGACGGCCGACACGCTGTATCTGCCCGAGCGCCTGCCCGTCCCGAGCAGCGGTGCGTATCGGGTGCTGGCGCTGCAGCAGCTCTGCCGCCGCGAGTTCGACAGCTACCGCTTCTCGCTCGACATCGCGCTCGAACGGCTGCCGGGCCTGCAAGCCCGCGAGGTTCCGCAGCTCGGCAGCCGGGTCAGCGACTTCGAGCGCTTCTACCACCAGTTCGACCACCCGGGGCTCGTGAGCCGGCTGTTTCACCTCTGCGAGCGGATCCGGGTGGACGCGCTGATGCTCGAGCGCTATCCCGGCATCCGCCGTCATCTGGCCGATTGGTACGGGCACCTGCTCACCGAACGGCCGCCGGAGCCGATGGTGGACCTGCCGACGGTGCTGCACGGACTCGACTGCTACGCGCACGGCGCGTCGCGGAATGCGCTGATGGAAGAGGATTTCACGGGCGCACTGCCGGGGGCCCTCGAGGTGCTCGATCCGCTCCGGGGGCAGCCGGGCGACGTCTACGCCGCGGCCGGCGCGGCCGCGGCGCTGCACGATCTGCTCGCACCGCTGGCCCCGACCGAGCGGATCGACGGGCTGTTGCCGCTGCCGGAAGAGCTCGACGATCCGACGCACTGGGCTCAGCGCGAAGCCCGGCTCGACGACTGGCGCGCGGACCTCGCGGCGCTCGACGCGGTGCTCGCGGTCGAGGAGCTGCTCGGTAAAGAGGCGGAAGCCGGCAAGGGTGACAAGCTCGCAAACGGCGAGCTGCGGCCTCAGGACCTGGACCTGCGGCAGGTGCAGCAGGAACGGGACACGCTGGCCCGACGCATCGACATGGAACGCTCGGCCATCCGGGATGCGCTCGGCCCGAGCCGCCCCGACGCGCGCAGCTTCCGCTACGACGAATGGGACTACCTGAACCGCCGCTACCTGCCGCGCTGGTGCCGGCTGTTCGAGCAACGCCTCGAGCCGGATCACGACGCCGACCTCGGTGCGCTGGAAACCACCATCCGCGCGCACCGGCCGGGGGTGCAGAAGCGCCTCGAGCACATCAAGCCGCTCGGCTACCAGCGCGTGTTCCGGCTCGCGGACGGCGACGAGCTCGACTTCAACGCGGTGATCCGCGCGCGCCAGGACATCCGCACCGGCCACAGCCCCGACGAGCGCGTGTACAGCCGCCGCGAGCGCGTGCACCGCGACGTCTGCGCGGCGTTCCTGGTCGACCTCTCCGCCTCCACGGACGATCCGGTGGAGCCGCTGCCGCCGGCCCCGTCCGACCCGGACGACGACCCGTTCATGTGGGGCCGCGCTGTGGGAGCGGCCTCCGGCCGCGAATCTGACATGGACTCTCTTCGCGGCCGAAGGCCGCTCCCACAGGAGCATGAGGAGCCGCCGGAGCACCCTCCCGAACCCCGTCGCATCATCGACGTGCAGCGCGATGCGATGCTGGCGATGTCCGCGGCGCTCGAGCAGCTCGGCGACAGCTACGGGATCTACGGCTTCTCCGGCTACGGCCGCGACTGCGTCGAAGTGTTCGTCGCGAAGGAGCCCGAAGAGCGCTTCAGCCGCGCGACGCTGGCCGCGATCGCCGCGATGCAGCCGAAGCGCAGCACCCGTATGGGTCCCGCGATCCGCCACACGGTGCAGAAGCTGCTGGCCTCGGGCCACGCGATGAAGGTGCTGCTGATCATCAGCGACGGCTTCCCGCAGGACTGCGACTACGGCCCCGAGCGCGGCGAGCACGAATACGGCGTGCAGGACACCGCCCGGGCGCTACAGGAGGCCCACGACAAGGGAGTCGAAACGTTCTGCGTCACCGTCGACCGCTCGGGGCACGACTACCTGAAGCGCATGTGCCCGGAGTCGCGGTATCTGGTGATCGAGGAGGTGGAGGACCTTCCGGAGCAGCTCTCGAAGGTCTACGAGACGCTGACGGCGTAGGACGCAACGGCTGTGGGAGCGGCCTCCGGCCGCGAATCGGGGATTGTGGAAGCGGCCGTTCGCGGCCGGAGGCCGCTCCCACAGCGGGATCAGTCTTCTCCCATCACCCCGAAGATCTGCAGCAGTGACAGGAACAGGTTGTAGATCTGCGTGTACAGCACCACCGTCGCGATCAGGTAGTTGGTCTCGCCGCCGTGCACGATCGCGCTGGTCTGCCACAGGATCGCCGCACTCGCGAACAGCACGAAGCCCGCGGAGATCGCGGTGTGGAACCCGGACAGGTCGAACAGCCACGACAGCAGCACCGCACCCATCAGCACGAAGAAGCCGACCACCAGGAAGCCGGACAGGAAGCTGAAGTCCTTGCGCGAGATGACCGCGTAAGCCGACAGACCGACGAACGCGACTGCGGTGGTCGCGAGCGCCGACGTCACCAGTTGCCCGCCGTTCGCGAGCCCCAGATACAGGTTCAGGATCGGCCCGAGCGTGTAGCCGAGAAAGCCCGTGAAGGCGAATACCCAGAACAGCCCCCAGGCGCTGTTGGCGGTCTTGTGCACCGCGAACAGCAGGCCGAAGAAGCCCGCCAGGGTGAGAACGAAGCCCGGATGCGGCGCGTTCACGGCCATCGCCACACCGGCTACGGCAGCGCTCCACGCCAGGGTCATGCCGAGCAGCAGGTAGGTGTTGCGCAGAACCCGGTTGATCTGGATCTCGCGGGTTGCGACCGGCGAGGCAGCGGTTGCCGCTACGCGCCGGATGGGATTCGGTTCAGCCATGTCTTCCCTCGATGCAGGAACGTTCGCCAACCTCGTATATAGAGGGGCCCGGAGGCCATTTCAAGCTGAATCGTGCAAGCCTGTGGGAGCGGCCTCCGGCCGCGAATCGGGAGTTCGCAGCCGGAGGCCGCTCCCACACAGCAAGATAGGCCTGCTCGCACAGCAACAAAATTGCCCCCACGCCGACCGGTGTCAGACGTCGCCCGTGCGCACGATCTCGAAGAGCTGATCCTGCGCGAGCGCCTCCTGCTGCGCGGTGAGCTGCTCCTCCACCGCGTCGAAGGCCGCGAACCGGGCCACGTGGAAGAGCGCCTCGCCCTCGTTCACGAGCGGCAGGTTGTTGATTCCGATGATGATTCCCTCGGCCTTCGCCTCGAGCGGCTTCTCCGGGCCGCCGAACGGCGCGGAGATCACCCCGAGGATGTCGCCCGGCCGCACCCGCGCGCCGAGCCGCGCCAGCGGCCGGAACACGCCGTCGGTGATCGCCCGGTACCAGGTGGTGGATCGCGCCACGTACGGCTCGGCGAGCCAGGGTCGGCGCCGGGACGGCAGCATGCCGATGCCGCGCATCACGTTGGTGATGCCGCGCACTCCGGCGACGATCGAGCGCTCGTCGAGGCGCAGCGCCTCTCCCGCCTCGTAGGTGATCACCGGTATGCCCGCGTTGTGAGCGGCCGCGCGCAGGCTCCCTTCGATCAGCCCGGAGTTGACGATCACCGGCAGCTCGAAGCTGTGCGCCATCTTTGCCACTTGCGGGTGATCCAAGGTCGCGCGCAGTTGCGGCAGGTTCTCCCGGTGCACCGCGCCGGTGTGCAGATCGATGATGTGGGTGCACTTCGACGCGATCTCGGAGAAGAACAGGTGCGCGACCCGCGAGCCGAGGGAGCCTTCCGCGTTGCCGGGGAAGCAGCGGTTCAGGTCGCGCCGGTCGGGCAGGTAGCGCGAGCGGTGGATGAAGCCGAACAGATTCACCACCGGCACCAGCACCAGCGTGCCCCGAAGCCGGTCGAGCACCTTCAGCGTGCGCAGGCGCCGGATGATCTCCACGCCGTTCAGCTCGTCGCCGTGAATCGCCGCGCAGACCAGCAGCACCGGGCCGTCGAGCCGGCCGCAGATCACCTCGACGGGCATGTCGAGCGGCGTGTGGGTGTAGAGCTGGGCGCCGGGCAGATCGAACGCGGTGCGCTTGCCGGCGGTGGCGTGAACCCCGGCGATGTACAGACCCGGGTTGCGCCGCTCGCGCTTGGCGGACGGCATCAGCCCTTGCCTCGCGTGCGGGTGCGGCCGGGCTTCGCGTTCTCCTCGATGAAGCGGATGATCGCGCCGGCCACGTCCTTGCCCGAAGCCTGCTCGATGCCCTGCAGGCCCGGCGAGCTGTTCACCTCGAGCACCAGCGGGCCGTGGTTCGAGCGGATCAGATCGACGCCCGCCACGTTCAGCCCCATCGCGCGGGCGGCGCGCACCGCGGTCCGGCGCTCGGTCGGCGTGATCTTGGTGAGCTGCGCGGTGCCGCCGCGGTGCAGATTCGAGCGAAAGTCGCCCGGCCGGCCGGTGCGCTGCATCGCGGCCACCACCTTGTCACCGACGATGAAGCAGCGCACGTCGGTGCCTTTGCTCTCCTGGATGAACTCCTGAACCATGATGTCCACGTCGATGCCGAGAAACGCCTCGATCACGCTCTGCGCGGCCTGACGCGTTTCCGCCAGCACCACGCCGACGCCCTGGGTGCCCTCCAGCAGCTTCACCACCAGCGGCGGCCCCCCGACCATGTCGATCAGATCGGGGATGTCGTCCGGCGAGTGCGCGAAGCCGGTGATCGGCATACCGATGTCGCGCCGCGCCAGGAGCTGCATACTGCGCAGCTTATCGCGCGAGCGGGAGATCGCCACCGACTCGTTCACTGAATAGACACCCATCATCTCGAACTGTCGCACCACCGCACAGCCGTAGAACGTGATCGACGCCCCGATGCGCGGGATCACCGCGTCCACGTCGCCGAGATCGGCACCCTTGTAGTGAATCGACGGCCTCGCCATCGCCACGTTCATGTAACAACGCAGCGTGTCCACCACGATCGCGGTATGGCCCCGCTCCCGGGCCGCCTCGACCAGCCGCCGGGTGGAGTACAGGCGCGGGTTACGCGACAGGATGGCGATCTTCATTCCACTACCTCAGCCGCTCCGACAGATACGACCGAGCCGGATCGACCAGGAATCGTCCGCGGATCGCGCTGCGGCCGAGCAGCATGCGGAAACCCATGCTGTCGCGATCGGTCAGGGTCACCTCGACGGGCCAGCAGTCGCCGGCAAGCGCCACCACGGTGCGGATCACGAATCGCAGGTCCTCGTGGCCGCCGGAATCCCGCACCACACGCCGGTCCAGCACGTCGGCTTCGCAGCAGATCTCCGGAGTGTCCCTGCGCTGCAGCGGATGCACCCAGAACCGCACCCGCGCAACTCCGTCCGCCTCGAACGGCTCGACCCGGAAGGTGTGCAGCGCCGACGTGCGTGCCCCAGTGTCGACCTTCGCCTTGATCCGCGGGATTCCGAGCTCCGGGAGCGCCAGCCACTCCCGCCAGCCGAGCACGCCCTTGCCTTCCACCGCCATCGGGTTCGCCGTGTGCCCTCCTCGAGCGAGCGGCCATGTTAGTCTCAAGGCCTGTTGCGTCGAAAGCGGCCGAAGCGACCGGGAGGTTTCATGAAGTACGCCAATCTGGGGAATACCGGAGTCCGGGTGTCGCGCCTGTGCCTGGGGATGATGACCTACGGCTCGAAGAAGTGGCGCGATTGGGTGCTGGAGTACGACGAGGCGCTGCCGTTCATCGAGAAGGCGCTGGACGCCGGCATCAACTTCTTCGACACCGCCGACGTCTATTCGAACGGCGCGTCCGAGGTGGTGCTCGGCCGTGCGCTCGACGAGCTGGGCGTCGACCGGGAAGACGTCGTGATCGCCACGAAGTGCTTCAACGGCACCCACGACCGCAAGCGCAACCGTTGGGGCCTGTCGAGAAAGCACATCATGGCCGCCTGCGACGCCTCGCTCGAGCGGCTCGGCACCGACTACATCGACCTGTACCAGATCCACCGATTCGACTACCGCACGCCGATCGAGGAGACCATCGAGGCGCTCTCGGACCTGGTCGCCGAAGGCAAGGTGCGCTACCTCGGCGCGTCCAGCATGTACGCCTGGCAGATGGCCAAGTACCTGTTCACCGCCGATGCGCTCGGCGGCGTGCGGTTCGTGACCATGCAGAACCACTACAACCTGCTCTACCGCGAGGAGGAGCGGGAAATGAACCCGCTGTGCGTGGACCAGAAGGTGGGGCTGATTCCCTGGAGCCCGCTGGCACGCGGCTATCTCGCCCGCACCAGCCAGACGATCCGCGAGACCGTCCGTGCCGGAACCGACGAGTTCGCCCAGCGGCTGTACCACCGCCCGTCCGACTTCCAGATCGTCGACCGCAATGCGGAGGTGGCGGCGCGGCTCGGCGTCAAGCCCGCCCAGACCGCGCTCGCGTGGCTGCTCGGCCGACCCGGGGTGGTGGCACCGATCATCGGCGCGTCGAAGCCCCACCACCTGGACGACGCCGTCGCGGCGCTGGACCTCGAGCTCTCCGAGGACGACGTGAAGAGCCTGGAGGAGCTGTACGAGCCGCACCCGGTATTGGGGCACAACTGACGCGCGCCGAGGTCGTCGAGTTAGCGCAACTTACCTGCTGCTTTGGGCGCGATCAGCGGACGCTGAAGTCGGTGCCGATCAGCGTGAGGCCGAGCCGCCGCGCGACGCCCTGGGAGGCCACGTTGTCCCACGAGGTGCTGTAGAACAGCGTGTCGACGCCGCGTCGGCGGGCCGCATGAGCCCACCCCGAAACCACGGCCGCCGCGAAGCCGCGGCGCCGGTGGGACGGCAGCGTCTCGACGCCGGCTTCGTGGCTCGCCGCCGAGATCCGCACGCTCGCGCAGATCGCCACGGCGCGCCCGGACTGCAGCATCGCCACCATCGGCTGACGATGCCCGACGTCGGGCAGCCAGGCTTCCAGCCCGCCGCGCAGCAGATGCGCATTGTCGGCGCCGATTGCCACGGTGCCGGGAACCGCCGGCGGCAGTCGCTGAAACCAGTACGCGGGGCCGCTCGAAACTCCCGGCGCCGCCGGATCGACGCCGAGCAGATGCAGGTACGCCGCCCCATGACGCGGCGCAGCGAAAGGATCCGGCGGATGGGCCTCGTCGGCCGCGAGCGCCGCCAGCGCCTCGGCGGTCTCGTCGGAGACGTCCGCCCGAATCAGCCATGCGTTTCCCTCGCGCGTGCGCGCGAGGTGAAACCGCGGCGGCGTTCCACCGTCCCACTGATTCAGCTCGGTAGTTCGGCCCCGCGCGTCGCGGCGGTACAGCGCCGTCAGGCGCCGCTGCATCAGCTCGTGTGCCGGCGGCGTCAGTCCTGCCGTCCTTCGATCGCGCTGAACAGCACGCCCGCCGCGAGCGCGAGCCGCCGATCGAGCACACCCTGCGAGTCGCCGCCGAAGTCCACGTCGAGCTTCAGAATGATCGGATTGAAGCGCTGGCTGAACACCGCCACCGTCCGGCCGCCGACCTCGACGTGATAACGCTGCGGCAGCAGCACCGACACCACGTCGACGTAGCGGCGCAGCAGCGCCTTGACCGCGGAGTCTTCGACGATCATGCCGATCTCGCGGCCGCTCGCGTCGTGCAGCGTCCACTGGTCGCGCAGGAACGCGGAGGTGATGCCCTGGCGCTTCAGCGTTCCGACCCGTTCGCCGGCGAGCACGTCGTGCACGTCGTAGGCGCCGGAGATGTCGAACACGCTGTGCGTCGAGATGCGCAGCAGCTCGGTGCGCTTGTCCTCGTCGTCGTAGAGGCGGATGTCTTCCTTCAGCCGGAAACGCTTCTGGTCGGAATACAGCACCAGGTTGCCGCGGTCGTCGTAGATGTGGAACGCGCCGCCGAACAATCGGAAGAACTTGCTGCGAATGGTGTAACGCGGGTGGGTGAAACGCACCCGATGCTGCTGTGCGGGTTCCATACTGGTCTCGAGCGATTCACGACGCCGTCGGAACGCACCGGCGGCGCTCGAGTCGAACGTAACACGGCCGGAATCACCGGCACCAGAACCCATCGAACGTAGGAGGCCATTGCGATCGTGACCACGCTCGCGATCCCGGATTTCTGCCTGGTGATCCTGATCGGAGCGTCGGCACCGCAGCGCGCCGCGTTCGCCGCGCGCCACTTCCGGGACGACGAGCGGGTATCGGCGCCGCGGGCGGCCGATTCGACAGCGCCGCTCGAGCACGCCGAGGCCGCGGTGGCGGAGCGCTTGAGCGCGCGGCGCCTGACGATCGTCAATGGCGAAAACCGGTGCACGGAGGACCGCCGCCGCTGGCTGCAACTCGCCCGCGCGGCACACGCGCCGGCGGTCGCGGTGGTGCTCGACGACGGTGTCGCAACGGAGGAGCTGCTCCGGGAGGGCTTCCGCCGCGTTCACCGCCTCGCCGGCGCCCAGACCGCGAGCGCCGCGGTCAGCCGGCGTCCCCTGCGCGTCGACCGCCGGCCCGACCTCGGCCCGTTCGACATCATCGGCGACGTGCACGGCTGCGCCGAGGAGCTGGAGAAGTTGCTGGAGCTCCTCGGCTACCGGGTAGAGCGCGATCCGGCCGCCGGCGAAGGCTACCGGGTACGGCCGCCGCCCGGCCGCAAAGCGGTGTTCGTCGGCGACCTGGTCGACCGCGGCCCTCGCGTCCCAGACGTGCTGCGGCTCGTGATGAGCATGACCCGGGAGGGCAGTGCGCTCTGCGTGATGGGTAATCACGATGACAAGCTGCTGCGCTGGCTGGACGGGCGCAAAGTGCGGATCAGTCACGGGCTCGAAGCGAGCATCGAGCCGCTCGAGCGCGAGTCGGCGGCGTTCCGGGCCCGTGTGCGCGACTTCCTCGGCGGGCTGGCCGACCACTACTGGCTCGATCAGGGCCGGCTCTGCGTCGCCCACGCCGGGCTCGACGAGGAGAAGATCGGCCGAAGCTCCGGCGCGGTGCGCGCGTTCGCGCTGTACGGCGACACCAACGGTGAGCGCGACGAGTACGGTCTGCCGGTCCGGCGTGACTGGGCCGCCCGCTATCGCGGGGCGACCCGCGTGGTCTACGGGCACACGCCCGTGAGCGAAGCGGTCTGGCGCAACAACACCCTCTGCCTCGACACGGGCTGCGTGTTCGGCGGCGCGCTGACGGCGCTGCGGTATCCGGAGAACGAGCTGGTGAGCGTGCCGGCGCGGCGCGTGTACTACGAGTCCCTGCGTCCGTTCGCCCGCGTCGCCGCGGGCTCGTGAACGGCGCCCGGAACCCGACCCCGTGCGACAGGACGAATCGGGAGTGGACTGCATCGCACCTCACGCAATCCGGGGTCGGGACCGGCGCTTGCCGTTCGAGCGGCGAGCGCCATTGTCTCCGCTCTGATGCGCTGCGTTGTGCGGTATCCGCTCGGAGATGTACCCGTCTGCCGCAGATTCCGCTACAGATCCGCCACAGACGGGGGTTGCAACGCGGCGCCGAAACGGCGGTGTTCGCCGGAACGGCAGGAGAGTTGGTAGCTACGGTTGGACTTGAACCAACGACCCCAGCATTATGAATGCCGTGCTCTAACCAGCTGAGCTACGTAGCCATTGTGTCAGGGGCGCAGGATTTTCCGGGCTGGCCTCGGCGTTGTCAATTGGCGTCCGGGGGGTTCGCGGCCGGAGGCCGCTCTCACGGCACAGCCGCAGCGGACGGTCAGATTTCCAGGCGCCCGTCCGCGCCCGGCGGTGCGTCGGGCGAGCGCGTGTAGCCGGCGAGCTGCCGGTAGATGATCGCGAGGATCATCACCGTCCAGGGCACGGTCCAGATCCAGCCGATCAGGGTCACCACGCCGAGCGCCGCGAGCAGCGCCGCGGTCAGCGACAGCACCGTGACCTCGAAGAACTTCCGGTTCACCAGCCGCATCGAGACCAGCAGGCAATCGACGACCGGCAGGTCCCGCTCGGCCTTCAACGGCACCGCGAGCGACAGCGCGATCATCAGGTAGATGCCCGGCACGATCAGCAGCATCAGGCCGAGGAACGTCACGAGGCTCTGCAGCGCGCCCACCGCGACAATCGGCAGCACGTGCCGGTAGCAGCCGAATTGGTCTTCGAAGCGTACCGGCTCGCCGACGCTGCGGCGCAGCCCGAACAGGAACACGCCCGCCATGAACGGGTAGACGATCATCATGATCACGAGCTGGCTGATCGCGCCGCCGAGCGCCGTGGTTTCGTCCACGCCGAGCACCGACCCGAGCAGCAGCGAAGCCACGAGCACGGCCGTGTACACCAGCAGCAGCCCGACCACCAGCATGGCCCGGACGCCGTGCACGAGCTGCCAGGCCTCGCGGATCACCGGCAGGATCTCGAGCTGCGCCTGCCCCGCCAGGGTCCGCTCGATGGAGCCGCCGCGCGGCCCGGGGGAACCGAGCTCGCTCACGGTCAGACGTTGAACCGGAACAGGATCACGTCGCCGTCCTGGACCACGTAGTCCTTGCCTTCGAGACGCCATTTGCCCGCATCCTTGGCGCCCTGCTCGCCGCCGCAGGCGACGTAGTCGGCGTAGCTGATCACCTCGGCGCGGATGAAGCCCTTCTCGAAGTCCGAATGGATCACCCCGGCCGCCTGCGGCGCTTTGGTGCCGACCGGGATCGTCCACGCCCGCGCTTCCTTCGGCCCGGCGGTGAAGAAGTGGTGCAGGCCGAGCAGCTTGTATCCGGCGCGGATCACCCGGTTCAGCCCGGGCTCGTCGAAGCCGAGGGATTCCAGGAACTCGGCCTTCTCGTGCTCTTCGAGCTCGGCGATCTCCGCCTCGATCTTGTTGCAGATCGCGACGACCTCGGCACCCTCGGCGCGGGCGAGCTCGCTCACCGCATCCAGCATCGGGTTGTCCGTGAAGCCGTCCTCGGCGACGTTGGCGATGTACAGCACCGGCTTCGCCGTCAGCAGGTGCAGCTCGCGCAGCCGCACCAGCTCCTCCGGCGCAAGTCCGAGCGCCCGCACCGGCCGGCCCTCGTTCAGTCCCGCCCGGACCTTCTCGAGCACGGCCACCAGCGCTTTGGCCTCCTTGTCGCCGGCGTTCGCGGTGCGGCGCGCCCGGTCGTAGACCCGCTCCACGGTGTCGAGGTCCGCGAGCGCGAGCTCCGTGTTGATCACCTCGATGTCGTCCACCGGCGAGACCCGTCCTGCCACGTGCACCACGTTCGGGTCCTCGAAGCAGCGCACAACGTGCGCGATCGCGTCCGTCTCGCGGATGTGCGCGAGGAACTGGTTGCCGAGCCCCTCACCCTTCGAGGCGCCCGCCACGAGTCCCGCGATGTCGACGAACTCCATCGTCGACGGCACCGTCTTCGCCGAGCCGGCGAGCCGCGCCACCTCGTCGAGGCGCGGGTCCGGCACCGGCACCACGCCGGTGTTCGGATCGATGGTGCAGAACGGAAAGTTCTCGGCGTCGATGCCCGCCCGCGTGAGCGCGTTGAAGAGCGTGGACTTGCCGACGTTCGGCATGCCCACGATGCCGCATTTGAATCCCATCAGTCGTCTCCCGGCGCCGCGCGCGGATCGCGGCTGTGCAGCGCCGTCATGGCCTTCTGCAGATCACCGCCGAGCAGGTGCGCGAGCACCGTATCCGGAATGTCGAACGCCTCGGCCAGCAGGCGCCGCTCCGCCTCCGGCATGCGCACCGAGGTGAGGTACGCGGTCACCCGGCTCTTGTCCCCCGGATGGCCGACGCCGATGCGCAGGCGCAGGAAGCCGCGCTCGTTGCCGAGCCCGGCAATCACGCTGCGGATGCCGTTGTGACCGTTGTCGCCGCCGCCGAATTTCAAGCGCAGCACGCCCGGCTCGAACGCCACCTCGTCGTAGCAGACCAGCACCTCCTCCGGCGCGATCCGGTAGAAGCGCGCCACGGCGCCCACCGACTCGCCGGAGAGGTTCATGTAGGTCATCGGCAGCAGCAGCCGCACGTCGTGCCCGGCCACGAGGCCGCGCCCGATCAACCCCTTGAAGCGCGCCTCCTCGCCGAGCGCGATTCCATAGCGTTCCGCCAGTTCGCGCACGAACCACGCGCCCGCGTTGTGTCGGGTGTGCTGATACCGCGGGCCCGGGTTCCCCAGGCCCGCGATCAGGCGAATGGCCGCCATGTCGACGACGAGCGATGGGCTCAGGCGCCTTCGCCCGGCGTGCCCTCGGCCGCGGTGCCCTCGGCGCCTTCTTCGCCTTCCTCACCGGCTCCGCCGCGCGGCGGCACCACCGAAACCACCGCCGCGTCGTGCTCCTCGCCCTGGATCAGCTCCACCAGGCGCACGTTCGGCGGCAGCTTCAGATCCGACAGGTGCACGGTCTGCCCGACCGCGACGTCGGTCATGTCGACTTCGATGTACTGCGGCAGGTCTTTCGGCAGGCATCGCACCAGCACCTCGTTCGTGTTGTGCACGATGTTGCCGCCGCCCTGTTTGACGCCGACGCACTTGTCTTCGTTGACGAAGTGCAGCGGGATGTGCACGTCGATCGGCTGGTCGGCGGTGATGCGCAGGAAGTCGATGTGCTGCAGCTTGTGCGAGGCGGGATGGCGCTGAACGTCGCGCAGCACCGCCTGCTGCGTCTCGCCGTCTACCACCACGTCGATGATCTGCGAGTAGAACGCTTCCGATTCCAGCGACTTGTTGAGCGCCGCGATGCTGAGGGTGAGCGGCTGAGGCTCACGGCCGCCGCCGTAGATGATGCCGGGTACCCGATCGTCGCCGCGACGCAGGCGGCGGCTCGCACCTTTCCCCACGTCTCTGCGCAGCTCGGCCTCGACCCTGAAGTGCTGAGGCATGATTCGATTCTCCTGTCCGTTTTCAGACGTTGCTTCCGGCCACCGGGACCGCGACCAGACCCGGCGCCGCATCGGCCATTCAGCGGAACATCGCGCTGATGGATTCTTCGTTGCTCACCCGCCGGATCGCCTCGGCGAGCAGGCGGTCCAGGCTGAGCTGCGTGATCTTCCCGCAGCGCTCGGCCTCGGCGCTGAGCGGCACCGTATCGGTGACGACCATCTCGTCGAGCTGCGATTCGCTGATGCGCTCGATCGCGCGCCCGGACAGCACCGGATGCGTGATGTAGGCCACCACGCTCGCCGCGCCGTGCTCCTTCAGCGCCTGCGCGGCGGTGCAGAGCGTCCCCGCGGTGTCGACGATGTCGTCCACCATCACGCAGGTCTTGCCCTCGACGTCGCCGATCACGTGCATCACCCGGCTCTCGTTCGGATACGGTCGGCGCTTGTCGATGATCGCCAGATCCAGGTCGTTGGCCTGCTTCGCGATCGCCCGAGCCCGCACCACGCCGCCGATGTCCGGCGAGACCACGATCGGATTCACATAGCCGCGGCTCAGCATGTGGTCCACCAGCACCGGGGATCCATAGACGTTGTCCACCGGCATCTTGAAGAAGCCCTGGATCTGATCGGCGTGCAGGTCCACGGTCAGCAGCCGGTGGATGCCGACGGTCTCGAGCATGTCGGCGACGACCTTGGCGCTGATCGCGACCCGCGCCGACCGCGGCCGCCGGTCCTGCCGGGCGTAGCCGAAATACGGCACCACCGCGGTGATCCGCGACGCCGACGAGCGGCGCATCGCGTCCGCGAGCAGCATCAGCTCCATCAGGTGATCGTTGGTCGGCGCGCAGGTCGACTGCAGCAGGAACACGTCCTCGCCGCGCACGTTCTCTTCGATCTCGACGCTCACCTCGCCATCGCTGAAGCGCGACACCGTGGCGCAGCCGAGGCCCATGCCGATCCTACGGGCGACCCGCTCCGCGAGCGGCCGATTCGAGCTGCCCGCAAAGATCCTGAGATTCCCCACGTGTCTACCTTCGATTGGCCTTCGTGAGCATCGGAGTGTTGGCTGGGGCGCTAGGATTCGAACCTAGGAATGCCGGGATCAAAACCCGGTGCCTTACCGCTTGGCGACGCCCCAACGGAGGGCCGGACCTTTCGACGCCGGGATCACCGACACCCGCCAGGATCAGCCGGCCGCGCGAGGGCGGGTATTTTCCTTGCGGGCCCCAGCAGTGTCAAACGGGCGGGCCCGACGTGGGTGCGGCCTCCGGCCGCGAATCTCCGAGAAGTTCGCGGCCGCAGGCCGCTCCCACACGCGGGGTCAGATCCGCCAGTCGGCGATCGCGAGGCGGACCCGGTAGCCGTCCCGCTCCGCGGTCACCCGGTGCGGCAGCGCGAACGGTTCCGCTCGCGCGGCGCCCGCTGGCTCGTCGCCCGCCGTCGCGGTGCGATCCTCGGCGGTCTCGGCGACGACCGGCCGATAGCGCTCCAGCGTCACCCGCCAGCCGAGCTGACGGAAGCTCGTGAGCTGGCCCTCGTCGTTCAGCACGCGGTCGCTCACCGGCCGGTCCGGAGCCGGTTGTCCCCGAACCCAGAGCGGCAGCACGTCGAGCGGCAGCGTCCAGCCGAGGTGCTCGCGCATCACCACGCCGGGCGGGCCCTCCGAGATCAGCGTGCCGTCGCCCTCGCGCAGCGCCAGGCGCCGGTCGGTGCCGATGAGCTGCACCCGCCCCTGCCCGAGCGGGCCCCACAGATCGATCGTGAAAGCCTGCGCCTGCTGGCGCCAGAGGAACTGCGCCGAGAAGCTCTCTTCGCCGTAGACGACCCCGAGCTTGCCGCGCAGGTTGAACCCGCCTTCGGCCGGCGCCGGGCGCGGCAGCGTGGTGCAGCCGCCGAGCGCCAGGAAAAACAGCAGAAGGAATAGGTGGTTACGCGTATCCGCCGGTAACTTCACGGGCCCTGGACTCTGGTATGATGGCGGGTCGGTCCGAGGCACTCGAGCGCGCACCCAGACCCCTACCCATGGCGATACTGGCATACGGCGTTAACTATCGCACGGCGCCCCTCGAAGTGCGCGAGCGCCTCACGTTCCCGGAGGAGAGCATCGTCCCGGCGCTCCGGGCCGTCCGCGGCTGCGTGCCGACGCTGTCGGAGGCGGTGATCGTCTCGACCTGCAACCGTACTGAGCTCTACGCCGCGCTGGACCCGGCCGAGGAAGCGCGCATCCCCGAATGGCTCGCCCGCTACCGGCCGGTGCAGCCCGAGGAGCTCGCCAGCATGGCGTACACCTACTGGGACGTCGATGCCGCGCGGCACCTGATCCGGGTCGCCTCCGGGCTCGACTCCCAGGTGCTCGGGGAGCCGCAGATCCTCGGTCAGGTGAAGGCCGCCTGCGAGCTCGCCCGCGAGGCGGGCACGCTCGGGCCGGAGCTCACGCTGCTGTCGCAGGTGAGCCTGTCGGCGGCGCGGCGGGTACGCACCGACACCGACATCGGCCGGAACCCGATCTCGGTGGCCTACGCGGCCGTGCAGATGGCCCGGCGGATCTTCTCCGACCTCGGCACGAAGCGGGCGCTCCTGCTCGGCGCCGGCGAAACGATCCAGAAGGTCGCCGAGCACCTGGTCGAGCTCGGCATCGGCGCGCTCGGCGTCGCGAACCGGACACTCGCCAACGCCGAGGCGCTGGCCGCGCGCTTCCACGCGACGCCGATGCAGCTCACCGACGTCGCCGCGCACCTGCACGACTATGACATCGTGATCGCCTCCACCGGCAGCGCGCTGCCGATCCTCGGCAAGGGTGCCGTCGAGCACGCGATCCGGCTGCGCCGGCGCCGGCCGATGTTCATTGTCGACATCGCGATGCCGCGCGACGTCGAGCCGGAGGTGGCCGAGCTCTCGGACGTCTATCTGTACACGCTGGACGATCTGACCGAAGTCATCGAAGACAACCTGCGGCAGCGGCGGGCCGCGGCGGAATCCGCCGAGCAGCTCGTGGACGACGGCGCGACGCTGTACCTGCGCGAGCGCCGCGCGCAGCAGAGCCACGAGTTGTTGAAACGCCTGCGCGAGCAGGCGGAAGCGATCAAGAGCGCCGAGCTCGAGCGGGCACTGAAGGAGCTCCAGGGCGGCGCCGATCCGCAGCGCGTGCTCGCGTCGCTGGCGCGCGCGCTCACGAACAAGCTGATGCATCCACCGAGCGTCGCGATCCGCGAGGCGAGTGCCGACGGTCGCGCCGATCTCGTAGAATACCTGAAGGGCCTGTACCGGCTCGATTGACCGATCCACCCGTCCCCCGCGAGCAGCACCATGTCTCTGTCCCCGTCGATGCGGACCAAGCTGGATGGCCTTTGCGACCGTTTCGAGGAGGTCGCCGCGCTGCTGGCCGATCCGGAGGTCATGGGCGCGCGCGAGCGCTTCACCGCGCTCAGCCGCGAGTACGCCGAGCTCGAGCCGGTGATGCAGAGCTTCCAGCGTGTGCGCCAGCTCGCCCGCGAGCTCGACGAAGCCCGTGAGCTGACCCGCGACAGCGATCCGGAGCTGCGCCAGCTCGCCGAGGAGGACGTCGAGCGGCTGACCCGCTCGCTCGAAAGCGAGGAGCAGCGCCTGCAGACGCTGCTGCTGCCGCGGGACCCGAACGATTCCGCGAACGTGTTCCTCGAGATCCGCGCCGGCACCGGCGGCGACGAGGCGGCGCTGTTCGCGGGCGATCTGTTCCGCATGTACAGCCGCTACGCGGAGTCGCGCGGCTGGCGGGTCGAGGTGCTGTCGGAGCGCCCGGGCGAGCACGGCGGCTTCAAGGAGATCATCAGCCGGGTCGAGGGCAAGGACGTGTACGGGCGGCTCAAGTTCGAGTCCGGCGCGCACCGGGTGCAGCGGGTGCCGGAGACCGAATCCCAGGGCCGCATCCACACGTCGGCCTGCACCGTCGCGGTGCTGCCCGAGGTGGAGGACATCGAGGACGTCGATATCGACAAGAACGATCTGCGCATCGACACCTTTCGCGCGAGCGGCGCCGGCGGCCAGCACGTCAACAAGACCGATTCGGCGATCCGGATCACGCACCTGCCCACCGGCATCGTCGTGGAATGCCAGGACGAGCGCTCGCAGCACAAGAACCGCGCCCGGGCGATGGCGCTGCTGCACGCGCGGCTGCTCGATGCGGCGCAGCGCGCGCAGATCGCCGAGCAGGCCGAGACGCGCCGGACACTGGTCGGCTCCGGTGACCGCTCCGAGCGTATCCGCACCTACAACTTCCCCCAGGGCCGGGTGACCGATCACCGCATCAACCTGACCCTCTACAAGCTCGACGAAGTGCTCGAGGGCGAGCTCGACAGCGTGATCGAGCCGCTGATCCAGGAGCACCAGGCCGAAGCGCTGAAGGGCCTGGCGGAAGCCTCGTGACCACGGTCGGAAGCTGGCTCGCGGCCCATCCGGAGCTCGAGCGGCGCGACCGGGAAGTGCTGCTGTGCCGTGCCGCGGGGCTGAGCCGCGCGCAGGTCTTGGCCCACCCGGAGCGGCCGCTGGAACGGGCGGTGGCGGAGCGGCTGGACGCCTGGGCCGCGCGGCGCCGCGCCGGTGAACCGGTCGCGTACATCGTCGGCCGGCGCGAGTTCTGGGGGCTCGAGCTCGAGGTCGGCCCGGCGGTGCTGGTGCCGCGCCCGGAGACGGAGTTGCTGGTGGAGGCGGCGCTGGAGCTCGTCGCCGGGTCGCAGCGGCTGCTCGACCTCGGCACCGGCAGCGGCGCCGTCGCGATCGCGCTCGCGGTGGAAGCGGCGCGCCGCGGCCTGGACCTCGGCATCGTCGCCACCGATGTCTCGGAGCCCGCGCTGGCGGTGGCGCGGACCAACGCCGCCCGCCACGGTGTCGAAATCGACTGGCGCCGGAGCGACTGGTTCCATGACGTGCCGGAGCGCTTCCATCTGATCGTGTCGAATCCGCCCTACGTGCCCGAAGGGGACCCGCACCTCGCCGAGCTCGGCGCCGAGCCCATCACCGCGCTCGTCGCGGGGTGCGACGGGCTCGACGCGATTCGGGCCATCGTCGAGGGCGCCCCGGCGCACCTCGAGCCCGGAAGCGCGCTGCTGCTGGAGCACGGGTTCGATCAGGGGCCGGCCGTTCGGGTGCTGCTCGAGGCGGCCGGGTTCGAGGCAGTCTGCACCCGGCGCGACCTCGCCGGGCACGAGCGCGTCAGCCAGGGCCGCTGGCCGGGAGGATCGCGATGAACCGGGAGCTCGACGACCAGCAGCTTCTGCGCTTCAGCCGCCAGATCATGCTGCCGGAGCTGGACGTGGCGGGCCAGGAGAAGCTGCTGAACGCCCGCGTGCTGATCGTCGGGCTCGGCGGTCTCGGCTCACCGTCGGCCATGTACCTGGCCGCCGCCGGCGTCGGCGAGCTGGTGCTGGCGGACCCCGACGAAGTCGAGCTCTCCAACCTGCAGCGGCAGATCGTGCACGACACCACGAGCCTCGGCGTTCCGAAGGCGGAGTCGGCCCGCCGGACGCTGCTGCGGCTGAATCCGGACCTGCGCGTCGAAACCCTGATCGAGCGGATGACGCCCGAGCGGCTGCTCGAGCAGGCCGGCGGCGTCGATCTGGTGATCGACGCCACCGACAACTTCGCGGTGCGCTACGCGATGAACGACGCGTGCTGGGCCACCGGTACGCCGCTGGTTTCCGGCGCGGCGATACGGTGGGAGGGCCAGGTGGCGGTCTTCGACCCGCGTCGGCCGGACTCGGCCTGCTACCGGTGCCTGTACCGGGAAGGGAGCGACGAGGCGCTGAACTGCTCGGAGAACGGCGTGATCGCGCCGCTGGTCGGCATCATCGGCACCTGTCAGGCGCTCGAGGCCATCAAGCTGATCTGCGGCGTCGGCGAGACGCTGGCGGGCTACGTGCTCTACTTCGATGCGCGCCACATGGACTGGCGCAAGCTGCGGCTGCGCCGGGATCCGGATTGCCCGACCTGCGGCCAGCGTCGCTGATCCCCCAGACCTCTGTGGGAGCGGCCTCCGGCCGCGAATCGCGGTCTGGAGACCGCTCCTACGACGGTGCGAAACGCGGAAGAAGATTCGCGGCCGGAGGCCGCTCCCACAGCGGGTCCAGGCCGTACATCTCGGCGAGCGCGTCCACCAGCCGCTCGCGCACCTCGGCGATCGCGACGCCGGGCGCCAGGTCGGCGAGCTGGGTCACCTGCATGCCGAGCAGCCCGCAGGGGTTGATCCGCGTGAACGGCTCGAGATCCATCGCCACGTTCAGCGCGAGGCCGTGGTACGAGCAGCCGCGCCGCACCCGCAGCCCGAGCGACGCGATCTTCGCGCCGTTCACGTAGACCCCCGGAGCATCCGCGCGCGGCTCGCCGGCCACGCCGTAGCCGGCGAGCGTCGCGACCACCGCCTGCTCGATCCCGCGCACCAGGGCGCGCACCGACAGACCCAGCCGACGCAGATCGAGCATCAGGTAGCCGACGATCTGCCCGGGGCCGTGATAGGTCACCTGCCCACCCCGGTCGCTCTGCACCACCGGGATCGCGCCGGGCGCGAGCAGGTGCTCTGCGCGGCCGGCCTGGCCCTGGGTGAACACCGGCTCGTGCTCGGTGAGCCAGATCTCGTCGAGCGTCTGGGGTCCGCGGCGCTCGGTGAACGCCTTCATCGCGTCGAACACCGGCTCGTACCGCGTCCGGCCGAGGTCGCGGATCCGCACCTGCGGGGTCGACGGTCCGCTCACAGCACCATCCGCACGCCGGGCTCGGCCATCAGCGCCCGGTGCAACCCCTCGAGCTGCTCCTCGCCGGTCGCGACGATGGTCACCCGCACCGAACAGTAGGTGCCGTCACGGCTCTGGCGCACGCTGACCGATTCCTCGCGCACGGTCCGGGCGTGCGCGCGCACGATGCCGAGCACGCTGGCTTCGAAGTCGTCGCGCTGCTCCCCGATGATGCGGATCGGGTAGTCGCACGGAAATTCGATTCGGATCGAGTCAGTCACCGCTGATCAGGTTGTGGAAGAACAGGTAGATCCCGTCGCCGAGGCGCGAGAGGATGTCGCCCTCGGGCGCATCGGCCAGCGCCACCAACGGGGCCCGGTACACCGTCCGATCCTCCAGCATCAATCGTACCTCCCCGAGCTCGTCCCCCGCTGCCACGGGCGCCTCGATCACGCGGGCGATCTCGAGCTCCGCCTTCAGATCCTCGTAGTGCCCGCGCGGAATCGTCACGTAAACGTCCTCCGCGGTGCCGAGCTCGATCTGATCGGCCTCGCCGTACCAGAGGTCCGCGGTCTTCAGCGGCACCCCGCCTTCGTAGACCCGTTGGGTCTCGAAATAGCGGAACCCATAGGAGAGCAGCTTCTGCGTCTCGCGCATCCGGGCTTCCTCGCTGTCGGTGCCCATCACCACCGAGATCAGCCGCATCCCGTCACGCAGCGCCGAGGCCACCAGGCAGTAGCCGGCGGCCTCGGTGTGGCCGGTCTTCACGCCGTCCACGGTGCGGTCGCGCAAGAGCAGCCGGTTGCGGTTCGGCTGCTTGATCCCGTTGTACTCGAACGACGGCTCCGAATACATCGCGTAGTGCTCGGGAAAGCGCTCGATCATCGACCGGGTCAACAGCGCCAGATCCCAGGCCGTGGTGTAGTGCTCCGGTGCCGGCAGGCCGGTCGCGTTCGCGAAGCTGGTGTTCTTCATGCCGAGCTGCTGCGCCTGCTGGTTCATCATGTCGGCGAACGCACCCTCGCTGCCGGCGATGTGCTCGGCGAGGGCGATGCTCGCGTCGTTACCGGATTGGATGATGATCCCCCGCAGCAGATCCTCGAGCCGAACCTGGGTGCCCTCCTGGATGAACATCTTCGAGCCGCCGGTGCGCCACGCCTTCACGCTCACCGGCACCTGGTCCTCGAGGCTGATCCGCCCGGCCTCGAGCTCCACCGCGGCGATGTAGGTGGTCATGATCTTGGTCAGGCTCGCCGGCGGTACCCGCTCGTGGGCCTGGTGCTCGACCAGCACCGCCTGCGTGTCGAAGTCGATCAGCAGGTACGACGTGGCCGCGACGTCCGGCGGCGGCGGGATGATCGGCGCGGCGGCGTGCGCCGGGGCGGCGGCGAAAACGGTGAGCGCGAACGCGAGGAGGTGATAGCGGAGTCGGCCGGTCATGAGAATTCCCTTGCTGCAGCACCCGGTAGTGTAAAGGACTCGCCCGGTCGCTGTGGGCGTGGCCTTTCGTGTGGGAGCGGCCTCCGGCCGCGAACTGCCCAGGATTCGCGGCCGGAGCCCGCTCCCACAGAGGACAGCTAGTGCTGGAGGATCAGCGGCTCGACGAGCTGGGCCTCGGCGATCAGCGCCTGCAGCCGCAGCGCTTCCGGGCGCCCTTCCACCGGGCCGAGCCGCACGCGGTACAGCGCGTCGTCGGCGACCTTGACGACGTAGGCCTGGAGTCCGGTCAGACGGATCAGCTCCGCCTTCAGCGCGTCCGCCGCCGACAGATCCCGGAATGCGCCCGCCTGCAGCACGAACCGCTCGGGCTCCGTCAGCACCTCGAGCCGGACGCGGGCGGTGCCGTGGTTCTCGAAGCCGAGCTTCACCGCGGCGGCGTACGAGACGTCGATGATCCGATCGCTGTGGAACGGCCCGCGGTCGTTGACCCGCACCACCGTGCTGCGGCCGTTGTCGAGATTCGTCACCCGCACGTAGCACGGGATCGGCAGCGTGCGGTGCGCGGCGGTCAGCGCGAACATGTCGAACGGCTCGCCGCTGGAGGTGAGCCGGCCGTGGAACTTGCGTCCGTACCAGGAAGCGAGCCCGGTCGCGTAGTAGC
The DNA here is from genome assembly GCA_036381275.1 of Pseudomonadales bacterium. Taxonomy (GTDB): domain Bacteria; phylum Pseudomonadota; class Gammaproteobacteria; order Pseudomonadales; family Azotimanducaceae; genus UBA7803. The sequence goes on from DASVDC010000082.1 coordinate 69,583, forward strand.
CGGCGGCGGACTCCAGCACGTAGTAGGTGCGGCCGTTCACCGTATACGACGGCGGATTGCCGCGGGCGCTCCGCGGCTCCCAGCGCGGCATCGGATCCGGCAGATCGGCGAGGCCCGGGGGTACCTGCAGCGGCGGGCCGTCCGCCGGCTCCCTCAGGATCGGCCGCGGCGGCTGCGACGGACCGGGTGCCGAGACGCAGCCGGCGAGGATCGCGAGCGCCGCCAGCGCGGCGGCGATTCTGAACGGCGATCGCGGTCTCGAGACCGCTCCTACAGGTCTCACCGCCGGCGATCCACCACCAGCGTCTGACGGCGGGACTTGATGATCTGGCCGAGCTGATGCACCGCCAACGCGTACAGCCGGCTGCGGTTGTAGCGGGTGATCACGTGGAAATTGTTGAGCCCCAGCCAGTATTCCGCGCCGTCCGCCCCCTCCATCCGGAACAGCGCGGCGCGCTCGTCCGCGGGAAGGCCGTCCACCGCCACCCCGAGCCGGCCGAGCTCGGCGACGGTGTGAGTCAGCTCGAGGGATTCGTTCGCGACGGCATCGGCCGCCGCGCCGTCCACCTCCACGCGCAGCGCCACCTCCTCGCCGGGGCGCCAGCCGTGGCGCCGGAAGTAGTTGGCGATGCTGCCGACGGCGTCATCCGGATTGCTCCAGATGTCGCGCAGGCCGTCGCCGTCGAAGTCGACGGCGTAGGCGCGGTAGCTCGACGGAATGAACTGACCGTAGCCCATCGCGCCCGCGTAGGATCCGGTGAGCTCCAGCGGATCGCGGCCCTCCTCCCGCGCGAGCAGCAGGAACTGGGTGAGCTCGCCGCGGAAGAAATCGGCCCGCGGCGGGTAGTCGAACGCGAGCGTGGTGAGCGCATCGAGCACCCGATAGCGGCCGGTGATCCGCCCGTAACGGGTTTCCACCCCGAGGATCGCCACGATGTACTCGGGCGGCACGCCGAAGCGCCGCTCCGCCTCGGCCAGCACCGCTTCGTGCTCGTTCCAGAACTCGAGCCCCTGGGCGATGCGTTCTTCCTGAATGAAGATGTCGCGGTACTCGTGCCACGCGAGCGTGCGCTCCGCCGGACGCGCGATCGCGTCCAGGATGCTCTGCTTGCGCTCGGCGCGGGTGAACAGCGCCGCGAGCTCCTCGGCGACGAAGCCGTGCTCGGCGACGAGCCGGTCGAGATAGTCACGCACGTCTGCACGCTGGCTGTAATCGGCCCGGGCCGAACCGTTCAGCACCACCGCCATCACCGCGCCCAGCAGCAGCAATCGGATCATCCAGCTCATCCCTGGCCTGCGACGCCCCCTACCAACCCCGATGCGTCCGAACGGACATGATTATGCCGAAGCTGACCAGCAACGTGATCGCCGAGGTGCCCCCGTAGCTGATCAGCGGCAGCGGAACGCCCACCACCGGCAGCAGGCCGCACACCATGCCGATGTTGACGAACGCGTAGACGAAGAACGTCAGGATCAGCGCACCGGCGGTCAGCCGTTCGAAAGTGTGCGCAGCCTGGGTCGCGATGTACAGACCACGCATCAGCAGCACCAGGTACAACGCCAGCACCGTCAGGATGCCGATCAGGCCGAGCTCCTCGCCGATCACCGCGACGATGAAGTCGGTATGGCTCTCCGGCAGGAAGTCGAGATGGCTCTGGGTGCCCTCGAACAGGCCTTTGCCGTACACGCCGCCGGAGCCGATCGCCGTGGTCGACTGAATGGTGTTCCAGCCGGCCCCGAGCGGGTCACTGGTGGGATCGAACAGCGTCAGGATGCGCCGGCGCTGGTAGTCGTGGAGCAGGAACCACAGCCCCGGCGCCGCGGCGGCGAAGCCGACGCCGGCGAGCCCGATCCATTTCCACGGCAGCCCAGCCAGCACCACCACGGCCAGCCCGGCCGCCGCGATCAGGATCGCGGTACCCAGGTCCGGCTGCTCCGCGATCAGCCCGATCGGCACGCCGATGATCACCAGCGCCGCGAACACGTCCTTCAGGCTCGGCGGCAGCGGCCGTTCGTGCAGGTAGCGGGCAACCATCATCGGCACCGCCAGCTTCATGATCTCGGACGGCTGGAACCGCGGCAGACCCGGCAGGTCGAGCCAGCGCTGCGAGCCGTTCGCGATGTCCCCGACCAGCAGCACCAGCACCAGCATGATCAAACCGCCGCCGTAGAACACCGGCGTCCAGCGCAGATAGAAGCGCGGATGGATCTGCGCGGCGACCAGCATCGCGACCACGGCCGCGCACATCCGCGTCGCCTGGTTCGTGAACATCGTGACGTTGCGGTCCACGGCGCTGTAGAGCACCAGCAGACCGAGCGCGATCACCCCGAGCAGCGTCACCAGGAGCAGCGGATCCAGGTGGATCTGGCGCAGCCGCGCCGGCGCGCTGAGCGGCGCGTAGTGCGGCAGGCTGCGGACGAAGTCGCGATTGCTCATGAGCTGGCCGCCAGCTCGAGCTGCGGCAGCAGATAGGCGTCGATCACCTCGCGGGCCACCGGCGCGGCCACCGCGCTGCCGCCGCCGCCGTTCTCGACCAGCACCGCGAGCGCGATCTTCGGATCGTCGGCGGGCGCGAACGCGATGAACCAGGCGTGCTTGCGCTGGTACTCGTCGAGCTCCTCCTCGTCGTAGGCCTCGCCCTGCCGGATCTCCACCACCTGCGCGGTGCCGGACTTGCCGGCCATCCGGTACGGGATGTCCTGGCCGATGTAGTACCAGGCGGTGCCGTTCTCACCGTAGCCCTTGCGGCCGCGGTGCACCACCGCCTCCATCGCGTCGACCATGCGCTCCCAGTCCTCCGGATCCGGTCCCTGCACCGGCAGCAGCGGCGGCGGCGGATCGAACTCGGGCAGCGGCCGGTCGCTCGCGAGCAGCATGCGCGGCCGCACGACGCGGCCGCGGTTCGCGATGATGGCCGCGACGGTCGCGAGCTGCAGCGGCGTCACCAGCACGTCCCCCTGCCCGATGCCGACGTTGACGTTGTCGCCCGGGTACCACGGCAAGCCCTTGTTCGCGCGCTTCCATTCCCGAGTCGGCATCAGGCCGGCGCTGGTATCCGGTATGTCGAG
>DASVDC010000083.1:0-27397 GCA_036381275.1 Pseudomonadales bacterium
TCGGATTGACTCGCGCAGTCTGCGAGGCAACTCCGGCCGACGAGGGAAGCCCGGAGGGCCGGAGCGTGCGCAGCCGAGTGGGCCTCCGCCACCGAGCGACACCCGCCAGCGAGAACTCGACACAGCCAGCTGAACAAGCCAACGCTCCGGCGCATGGCGGTTGCTGTAGCGCGGCTAGTCACGCTTGGGAACCAGAATCTCGCGGCTGCCATTGCTGTTCATAGGGGAAACCACCCCCGCCTCCTCCATCGCCTCGATCAGCCGAGCCGCCCGGTTGTACCCGATCCGGAGCTTCCGCTGCACGCTGGAAATGGACGCCCGCCGCGACTCCAGCACGAACGCCACGGCCTCGTCGTACAGCTCATCGTCCTGCTCCGCGTTGCCGCCACCTCCATTGGACTCCAGCCCGAGGAAGGGTTCATCGTCGCCGCCGGACAGCACGTCGGGCCGGTAGTCGGGCTCGCCGCGCGCCTTCCAGTCCGCCACCACCCGGTGCACCTCGTCGTCGGAGACGAACGCACCGTGCACCCGGATCGGCATCGCCGTGCCCGGCGGCAGGTACAGCATGTCGCCGTGGCCGAGGAGCTGCTCGGCGCCGCCCTGATCGAGGATGGTCCGCGAATCGATCTTCGACGACACCTGGAAACCGATCCGGGTCGGGATGTTGGCCTTGATCAGACCGGTGATCACGTCCACCGACGGCCGCTGCGTGGCGAGGATCAGATGGATGCCGGCGGCGCGCGCCTTCTGGGCGATGCGCGCGATGAGCTGCTCCACCTTCTTGCCGACGATCATCATCATGTCGGCGAACTCGTCGATCACCACGACGATCACCGGCAGCTTCTCGAGCGGCGGCGCGGGATCCTCGCGATCCGCCGGCCAGAGCGGGTCGGCGAGCGGCTCGCCCTTCTTCTCCGCCTCGGTCACCTGGCGGTTGTAACCGGCGAGGTTGCGCACGCCGAGCGCGGCCATCAGCCGGTAACGGCGTTCCATTTCCGCCACGCACCAGTTCAGCGCGAGCGCCGCGTCCTTCATGTCCGTCACCACCGGCGCGAGCAGGTGCGGAATGCCTTCGTAGATCGACAGTTCGAGCATCTTCGGGTCGATCAGGATCAGGCGCACTTCGTCCGGCGTCGACTTGTACAGGATGCTGAGCAGCATCGCGTTCACGCCGACCGACTTACCCGAGCCGGTGGTTCCAGCCACCAAGAGGTGCGGCATGCGGCTGACGTCCGCGGTCACCGGCTCGCCGGCGATGTCCTTGCCGAGCGCGAGCGTGACCGGCGACTTCGACTCCTGGAACGCCCGGCTCGCCAGGATCTCCTTCAGCCGCACGATCTCGCGGTGCTCGTTCGGGATCTCGATACCGACGAACGGCTTGTTCGGGATCACCTCGACGATGCGCACGCTGATCACCGCCAGCGACCGCGCCAGGTCCTTGGCGAGCGCGCTGATCTTCGAAACCTTCACCCCCGGCGCCGGCTGCAGCTCGAAGCGGGTGACGACCGGGCCGGGCAGCACCGAGACCACCTCGGCCTCGACACCGAAGTCCCGGAGCTTGGACTCGAGAAGCTGCGACATCTTCTCGAGGGAGGCCTCGGAGTAGCCGCCCTCGTCTTCCGGGCGACGCTCGTCGAGCAGGTCGAGGTCGGGCAACTCGTCGGCGGTGCTCGGGCTGAACAGGCGCTGCTGGCGTCCCGGCCGCGGCACGACCTTCGGCGCGGGCGGCTGGATCTCGGGCGGCCGGCGCTCCGCCTTCGCGGGCTCGGGCTCCGGCACGAGACGCTCGGACTGCTTGCGCACGACTTCCTCGCGCTTGGCCTGGCGCGTCCGCCGCAGTTCCCGCGCGGCCCGGCGCGCTTCGCGGCGGTGCCGCCAGACGTCGAGCCGCCGGTCGATCCAGCCGACGAACGCGGCCGCCAGCGCGTGCAATGCGCGGCCGGTGGCTTCGGCGAGCTGCAGCCAGGAGAACCCGGCGGCCGCCTGCAGGCCGATGATCAACGCGGTGAGCGCCAGCAACGTGAGGCCTACCCAGCCGAACACCGGGACGCCCGTGTTCGCGAGCCATTCGCCGATGATGCCCCCGACGCCCGCCGGGAGCCGCCCGGGCGAGACGAAATGGAGCTGGATCAGCACGCAGCTCGCGAGCAGCACGCCGATCCAGCCGAGCAGCCGCACGGTGACCAGCGACCAGCTCAGGCGCTCTTCCCGGTGGCGGATCAGCCGTACGCCGACCACGATCAGCGCGAACGGCAGCAGGTACGAGACCCAGCCGAACAGGTACAGCATCAGGTCGGCGAACCAGGCGCCGCTGCGCCCGACCAGGTTTTCCACCTTGCCGCCGCTGCCGGTGAAGCTGAAGGACGGATCGCCGGGCGAATAGGAGGCGATCGCCAGCAGCGCGAACAGCGCGATCGCGGTCAGCCCGATCAGGCTGATCTCCCGCACCGGGACATGGGAATTGGTCACAGGCTTCTCCGCCACGAAGCGTCCGGACGGGTTGATCCCCGCCTCCTAGGGTCGTGTCGCAAGTCTATCTGCAAATGCCGCGTGGCACAAATCCTCCTTGATATCAGAGCGTTACCTTATATATCTCAAGGTCGATCGCAGTTTCCGCGTTGCCGGGTGCGCGGCAACTGAACATACTCGCCGGCGGCTCGGTCCGGCCCCCGGACCGGCGGCAGAGAGGAGGGTCTGGTGCGGCAGCAGCAATCGGGCGCAGACGCCCGGGAACCGGGACGAACATGACGCGGATACATCTGCTGGATCCGCGCCGACCGGAGTTCCCGCCCGCCGAGACCGCCCTGAAGGAGCCCAACGGGCTGCTCGCCGTCGGCGGGGAGCTCACGCTGAAGTGGCTGCTGGCCGCCTACCAGAACGGCATCTTCCCCTGGTTCGACGACGACCGGGGGCCGATCCTCTGGTGGTCGCCGGATCCGCGGGCGGTGCTGTTCCCGGCAGAGCTCCGGGTCAGCCGGCGCCTCGCCCGGCGGATGCGCACCGCCGGCTTCACGGTGACGTTCGACACGGCGTTCAACGCGGTGGTGAAGGGCTGCGCCGCGCCCCGCGCCGGCTCCCGAGGCACCTGGATCACGCCGCGGATGCAACGCGCCTATCAACGTCTGCATCGGCACGGCTACGCCCACTCGTGCGAAGTCTGGCTCGGCGGCGCGCTGGCCGGCGGGGTCTACGGGGTGTCCCTCGGCGGCATGTTCTTCGGCGAGAGCATGTTCTTCCGCGAGCCGGATGCGTCGAAGGTCGCGCTCGTCACGCTGGTGCGGCAGATCGAACGTTGGGGCTTCACCCTGTTAGACTGCCAGGTGATGAACCCGCATCTGCGCCGGCTCGGCGCGCGGGAAATCACCCGGCGAGAGTTTCTCGACCGGCTCGCGGCGAATGCGAGTGTGCCGACCCGGCGGGGACCGTGGACGCTGGAGCCCGAACAGTCGGACGGTTGATCATGCAGGACGAGCTCGGTAACAAGCAGTTCTTCATCACCCCGGGGCACGCCTGCAGTTATCTCGCGCGGCGCCAGGCCCGGACGCTGTTCCTGGACCCGCGCGAGACCATCACCCCGCGTACCTACCAGCTCCTGACCGAACAGGGCTTTCGCCGCAGCGGTGCGCACCTGTACCGGCCGCATTGCCGCACCTGTCAGGCGTGCGTGCCGACCCGTATCCCGGTGGCCACGTTCGAGCCCCGCCGCAGTCAGCGCCGCGCGCTGCGACGGAACGCCGACCTCACGGTGCAGGTCCACCGGGCCGCGTTCTCGCCGCGCTTCTACGACCTGTACGCGCGCTACATTGGCGGACGCCACGCCGACGGCGACATGTTTCCGCCATCGCGGGACCAGTTCCGCTCGTTCCTGCTCTCGCACTGGGCCGATACCCAGTTCCTGTGCAGCTACCTCCACGAGCGCCTGGTGGCGGTGGCGGTCACCGACCGCCAGGCGGCCGGGCTGTCGGCGATCTACACGTTCTTCGATCCCGAGCTGCCGGAGCGCAGCCTCGGCGTCTGGTCCGTGCTGCAGCAGATCGAATTGGCACGGCGGCTGCAGCTTCCGTACGTGTACCTCGGATACTGGATTCGGGACGCGGAGAAGATGCGCTACAAGATCGATTACCGTCCGGTGGAGCTGTTCCTGAACGGCCGCTGGGTGGCCGTGGACTGAGCCTCCGGGGTACCCCCGCGCCGGCCTCCGGCGTTTTGCCTTTGGTTCGACCTTGCGGCAGAATCCCGCTCCGTTTTCTCTCGGCCAGGAGCCTCATGGCAAAAGAAGAGCAGATCGAAATGGAAGGGACGGTGATCGACACCCTTCCGAACACCATGTTCCGGGTGCAGCTCGACAACGGGCACATCGTGACCGCGCACATCTCGGGGAAGATGCGCAAGAACTACATTCGGATTCTGACCGGGGACAAGGTGAAGGTGGAGCTCACACCTTACGATCTGACCAAGGGGCGGATCACTTTCCGGAAATAGCCTTCGTTCAGTACGTCGCTCTCGCGAGCAGGTGTCGTGCGGTGCGGCAGCGGCCAGCGTTGTGGATCAACCTCTTGTGGGAGCGCCCTCTTGTGGGAGCGGCCTCTGGCCGCGAACGGGGAGGCAATGGCCTCAGGCGAGCGGGGCTCGCCTGAGGCTGGCTTTGCGGGATTCGCGGCCGGAGGCCGCTCCCACACTAGAGCGGCCGTCCCACAGTAGAGCGGCCGTTCCACAGCGGAGGGGTTACTCCGCTGTGGCTTCTTCGGCGGTGGCGCCTTCGGGCGACTTGCACTCGACCTTCAGGTCGCCGTTCTCGACGGAGACGTGGACGGTGCCGCCGTTCTTCGAGAGCACACCGAACAGCACGTCCTCGGCGATCGGCCGCTTGATGCGCTCCTGGATCAGGCGCTGCATCGGACGGGCGCCCATCTTCTCGTCGTAGCCTTCGCGGGCGAGCCATTCGCGGGCGTCGTCGTCCACTTCCAGCATGACCTTCTTGTTGTCGAGCTGGGCCTGGAGCTCGGTGAGGAACTTGTCCACCACGGTCTTGATGACCTCGGGGGACAGTGAACCGAACTGCACGATCGCGTCGAGCCGGTTCCGGAACTCCGGCGTGAACAGCTTCTTGATCGCTTCCATGCCGTCGGTCGTGTTGTCCTGCTCGAGGAAGCCGATGCTCGCTCGGGCCATGTCCTGCGCACCCGCGTTGGTGGTCATGATCAGCACCACGTTGCGGAAGTCGGCCTTGCGGCCGTTGTTGTCCGTCAACGTGCCGTGATCCATCACCTGCAGCAGCAGGTTGAACACCTCGGGGTGCGCCTTCTCGATCTCGTCGAGCAGCACCACGCTGTGCGGGTGCTTGGTTACCGCCTCGGTGAGCAGCCCGCCCTGATCGAAGCCGACGTACCCCGGAGGGGCACCGATCAGCCGCGACACCGTGTGGCGCTCCATGTACTCGGACATGTCGTAGCGCAGCAGCTCGACGCCCATGATCTTCGCGAGCTGCCGGCAGACTTCCGTCTTGCCGACACCCGTCGGGCCGGCGAACAGGAACGAGCCGATCGGCTTCTCACCGGACTTGAGGCCCGCACGCGACAGCTTGATCGCCGACGCCAGCGTGTCGATGGCTTCGTCCTGACCGAACACGACCATCTTCAGCTTCTTGTCGAGGTCGCGCAGCGCCTCCTTGTCGGAGGTCGTGACCTGAGCGGACGGAATCCGCGCGATCTTCGCGACCACCTGCTCGATCTCGGCCGGACCGATGCTCTTCTTGCGCTTGCTCGGCGCAGCGAGCTGCTGCGCGGCACCGGCCTCGTCGATCACGTCGATGGCCTTGTCGGGCATGAAGCGGTCGGTGATGTACCGGCTCGCGAGCTCCGACGCCGAGCGCAGCGCCTTGTCCGTGTAGCGGATGCCGTAGTGATCCTCGAAGCGCGACTTCAGGCCCTTCAGGATCTTGTAGGTGTCCTCGACGTCCGGCTCGACGATGTCGATCTTCTGGAAGCGCCGCGAGAGCGCCCGGTCCTTGTCGAAGATGCCGCGGTACTCCTGGTACGTGGTCGAGCCCATGCAGCGGATCTCGCCCGAGGTCAGGAGCGGCTTCAGCAGGTTCGACGCGTCCATCACGCCACCGGACGCGGCGCCGGCACCGATGATGGTGTGCACCTCGTCGATGAACAGGATGCTGCCTTCCTGCTTCTTCAGCTCCGCGAGCACCAGCTTGAAGCGCTTCTCGAAGTCGCCGCGGTACTTCGTGCCGGCCAGCAGCGCGCCCATGTCGAGCGCATAGATGGTGCTGTTCGCGACCACCTCCGGCACCTGGCCGTCGACGATGCGCTTGGCGAGCCCCTCGGCGATGGCGGTCTTACCGACCCCGGACTCACCCACCAGCAGCGGGTTGTTCTTGCGCCGCCGGCAGAGCACCTGGATCACCCGCTCGAGCTCCGCGTCGCGGCCGACCAGCGGATCGATCCGCCCGGCCTTCGCCTGCTCGTTCAGATTGGTGGCGAACGCCTCGAGCGCGCTCTGCTGGCCGCCTTCGGCCTGCGCGGCTTCCTCGTCGGCTTCCTGTCCGCCCATCGCCCCCGGCTCATTCTCGCCGCTGACCTTGGAGATGCCGTGCGCGATGTAATTCACCACGTCGATGCGGGCGATGTTCTGCTGCTTCAGGAAGTAGACGGCCTGGCTCTCCTGCTCGCTGAAGATCGCGACGAGCACGTTGCCGCCGGTGACCTCCTTGCGGCCCGACGACTGTACGTGGAACACCGCGCGCTGCAGCACGCGCTGGAAGCCCAGGGTCGGCTGCGTCTCACGCTCGGTGTCCCCCGCGGGGATCAGCGGCGTGGTGGAGTCGATGAACTCCCTGAGATCGGCGCGCAGCTTTTCGATGTCCGCGCCTACCTTGCGAAGCACGTCCAGAGCCACACTGTTGTCCAGCAACGCCAGCAACAGATGCTCCACCGTCATGAATTCATGACGCTTGGCCTTGGCCTCGCGGAAGGCTTCGTTCAGGGTGACTTCGAGATCTTTGCTTAGCATATGCTCGTATTTTCCACTCGCCGGTGCAGCGCCGGTCGCCTCGTTTCCTTACCGACGGGTCAATCCGCCATTTCCACTTTGGATATCAGCGGATGCTGATTCTCCTGCGCATATTGATTCACTTGCTCGGATTTAGTTTCCGCGATGTCCCGCGGAAAGATACCAACGACCGCGCTTCCCTGCGTGTGCACCGTCAGCATCACTTGTGTGGCCTTTTCACGGTTCATGCCGAAGAAGACCTCCAGCACGTGGACGACGAACTCCATCGGGGTGTAGTCGTCGTTCAGTAGAATCACCTTGTACAGGGGCGGCCTCTTCAGCTTGGGCTTCGCGGTCTCGACCGCGAGGCCGGAGTCGTCGTCCCGCTCGCTGTCCCGCTGGCCGCGGATCACGATACTTGCCGATTCGACCCGACAACCCGCACGTCCCGGCTCCATGCCGGCCGGCCCCCGCACGTACCGCCAGTCGTCGTTCCTCATACCCTAATCATACCTAAGATTAGTTCAACCGAGCGGCACCTCGGTATATGGGGATGCCCGACCGATAATACAATCCCACACCGAATCGGTATTCAAGATGCGGTCCACCGAACCGTGAGACGTCCCCGCAACCCTCTTGACTCTTTGCCGGTTTGCGTAGAGAGTCCGCGTTGGGGGCAGCACGATGGGGGACGGGGATCATGACCAAACCCGCTTCTTCGACGCGCTCGAAGAGTGATCGGTGCTTGGACACCGTCTCCACTCCGCTGCGGGGGTTGCCTGGAAATTCCTGGTCGTAAGGGGGACGCTCTCTATGGCGACAGGCAAGGTCAAGTGGTTCAACAACGCTAAAGGATACGGGTTCATCCTGCCGGAAGGGGGTGGCGAAGATCTCTTCGTGCACTACTCGTCCATACAGATGGACGGCTACAAGACGCTGAAGGCCGGACAGGACGTCGAGTTCGACGTGCTGGAGGGCCCGAAGGGCTTCCATGCCGTCAACATCCGGACGATCGGTGTCGAGGCAGTAGCCGCGTCAGGCTGGAACGACCAGAACGGCGAGCACGCCGAGGCGCCCGTAGGCGCCTCGGAAGAGGTGTACTCGGGTTCGGTCGGTTCTACATCCTAGCGATCATCGCCTCGCCGAATTCCGAGCACTTGAGCAGGGTCGCGCCCGTCATCAGGCGCTCGAAGTCGTAGGTCACCTTCTTCTCGGAGATGGCCCCTTCGATGCCCTTGATGACGAGGTCGGCGGCCTCGCGCCAACCCAGGTGCCGGAGCATCATCTCGGCCGACAGGATCAGCGAGCCGGGGTTGACCTTGTCCTGCCCGGCGTACTTCGGCGCGGTGCCGTGGGTCGCTTCGAACAGCGCGATGCTGTCGCCGATGTTGGCACCGGGCGCGATGCCGATGCCGCCGACCTGCGCTGCCAGCGCATCGGACAGGTAGTCGCCGTTCAGGTTCAACGTCGCGATCACGTCGTATTCGTCCGGCCGGGTCAGGATCTGCTGCAGCATCGCGTCGGCGATCACGTCCTTGATCACGATCTGCTCGCCCGTCTTCGGATTGCGGATCTCGTGCCACGGGCCGCCGTCGAGGGGCTTCGCACCGAATTCCTCGACCGCGAGCTGGTAGCCCCAGTCCTTGAACGCGCCCTCGGTGAATTTCATGATGTTGCCCTTGTGCACCAGGGTCACCGATTTGCGACCCTCGTCGATGCAGTACTGCAGGGCTTTGCGGATCAGCCGCTTGCTGCCCTCCTCGGAGACGGGCTTGATGCCGATTCCGCAGTGCTCGGGGAAGCGGATCTTGTTGACGCCCATCTCGCTGCGCAGAAACGCGATCACCTTGTTCGCGCCCTCGGAGTCGGCCTGCCACTCGATGCCCGCGTAGATGTCCTCGGTGTTCTCCCGGAAGATCACCATGTCGGTCTTCTCCGGGTGCACCACCGGGCTCGGCACGCCCTTGAACCAGCGCACCGGGCGCAGGCAGACGAACAGGTCGAGCTCCTGGCGCAGCGCCACGTTCAGCGACCGGATGCCGCCCCCCACCGGCGTGGTCATCGGCCCCTTGATCCCGACCACGAACTCCCGCATGGCCGTCAGCGTCTCCTCCGGCAGCCACTGATCCTCGCCGTAGATCTCGAGCGACTTCTCGCCCGAGTAGATCTCCATCCAATGGATCTTGCGGCGGCCGCCGTAGGCCTTCTCCACCGCGGCGTCGACGACCCGTTTCATCACCGGCGTGATGTCGACCCCGATGCCGTCGCCCTCGATGAACGGAATGATCGGGTTGTCGGGAACGCTCAGGGAGTTGTCGGCATTGACGGTAATTTTTTCGCCGCCGGCGGGCACTTTGATGTGCTGATAGGCCATCGTGTACTCCGTGTAGGTCAGGTGTGGTCGGAACGTGAAAGCGGCGATGATACCACCTTGCGTGCGGCAACCGTGCGAGGCGCGGCGCTCCCGAACCGTCGATGACCCTGATCCGTTTCTACAAGCCCTACGGCGTGCTGTCCCAGTTCCGCGACCCGGAGCGCCCGACCCTGGGCGACTACATCGACCGCCCCGGCGTGTATCCGGCCGGCCGCCTCGACCGCGACTCGGAAGGCCTGCTGCTGCTCACCGACGACGGCCCGCTGCAGGCGCGCATCGCCGAGCCCCGCTTCGAGATGGAGAAGCACTACTGGGTGCAGGTCGAGGCGCAGCCCGACGAGGCCGAGGTGGCGCGCCTCGCGGAGCGCCTGCGCACGGGGGTGCGGCTCCGCGACGGACCGGCCCACGCTCGAGCGCTGCGCCGGCTCGCGCCGCCGCCGTTGCCGCCGCGCGAACCCCCGGTGACGGCGCACCGCGATCGACGGTCGAGCTGGCTCGAGGTCGTGCTCACCGAAGGCCGGAACCGGCAGGTCCGACGGATGCTCGCGGCGCTCGGCCTGCCGGTGCTGCGCCTGCACCGCGCGCGCATCGGCCCGATCGACCTGACCGGGCTCGCGCCGGGTGAGTGGCAGGAAATTCCGGTCCCGGCCGCGCTGCGGCCGGCGGCGGAGCCGCCGCGCCGGCGCCCGATCAGCCGTCGTCCGGGGCGCCGGCCCAGGCGTTGACCCGCCGGCGGTCGTCACGGGTGGCTTCCACCCAGCGTCCGCCGGCGTCGGTGTCTTCGCGCTTCCAGAACACGGCGTCGGTCTTCAGGTAGTCCATCACGAACTCGCAGGCCGCGAACGCGGCGGCCCGATGGGACGCGGCCGCCTGCACGAAGACGATCTGCTCGGTCGGCTCGAGCCGGCCGACCCGGTGGATCACCACGAGATCGAGCAGCGGCCAGCGCTGCTGCGCCTGCCCGGCGATGGCGCGGATGCTGCGCTCCGTCATGCCGGGATAATGCTCGAGGTACAGCGCGCGCACCGGCTCGGCGCCCGCGGCCGGCGCGACATCGCGCACCAGGCCGACGAAGCTCGCGACCGCCCCCGCCCCCGGCGGCAGCCGGCCGCGCAGCGCCGCGTATTCGCCCGCCACGTCGAAGTCGCCGGTCTGGACGCGCACGTCGAGGTGCATGATCAGCCTCCGGTCACCGGCGGCAGGAACGCGAGCTCGTCGCCGTTCGCGAGCTCGAACGGCGGCACTACCAGTTCCTGGTTGCGCGCGAGGCGCACGTTTTCCGCCCGCAGCGCCGTCAATGCCGGCGCGTCGAGCCGCGCTTCGAGCGCGGCGATCAACGCATCGAACCCGGCCCGTTCGGGCAATTCGACGGTCAGGCTCGCGACGCCGGCGGCCTCACGCAGCGACGCGAAGAAGCGCACGTCGACCCTCACGGCGCCTCCCGGCGCCACGTGCCGCTCTTGCCACCCTCTTTGCTGACGAGCGCGATCCGCTCGATGCTCATCCCCTTGTCCATCGCCTTGCACATGTCGTAGACCGTCAGCGCCGCGACGCTGACCGCGGTGAGCGCTTCCATTTCCACACCCGTCTTGCCGGTCACGCGGCATTCCGCGCGGATCGCGAGGCAGTCTTCGCCCTCGGCCTCGAACGTCACGCCGACCTTCGTGAGCGGCAGCGGGTGGCACAGCGGAATCAGCTCCGCGCAGCGCTTCGCCCCCTGGATGCCCGCCACCCGCGCCACCGCGAGCACGTCACCCTTCGGCACCCCCTGCTCCAGGATCTCCCGCAGCGTCTCCGGCCGCATCCGCAGCCGCCCCTCCGCCACCGCCGTGCGGACGCTGTCCTCCTTCGCGGACACGTCCACCATGTTCGCCTCACCCGCCGCGTTCAGATGACTCAGTCGGCTCATGCCCGCGATTATACAGCCCCGACACCTGCACGGCCTCCGGCGCCGAAAATCGCGGTCTGGAGACCGCTTCTACAGCGGATTCGCGGCCGGAGGCCGCTCCCACAGCGGCACACCACCCAAAGCTGCCGATCTCCCCGGGGGCGTCGATGAAGGAAGGACCTCGAAGGATGCGTCGGCGGGCGGCGGAAGCGCTCGGCACGGCGCATTTGAGGGCCGCCGAGGAGGCCGGATTGACCCGCCCAGCGGGGCAACTCCGGCCGACGAGGGCAGTCCGGAGGGCCGGCCCGTGCGCCGCGCCGAGCGCTTCCGCCGCCCGCCGACACACGCTACACGAGGACCATTCTTCAAAGGACGGTCCGAGGAGATCGCCAGCCCCCGATCGCGTAGAATACGCCGCCTCATGACCCACCCCCGAGTCATAGTCGGCATGTCCGGCGGCGTCGACTCCTCCGTCGCCGCGCTGCTCCTGCTGCGCGCGGGCTACGACGTGCAGGGCCTGTTCATGAAGAACTGGGACGAGGACGACGGCACCGAGTACTGCACCGCGCGCGAGGATCTCGCCGATGCCGAGCGCGTCTGCGAGCGGCTCGGCATCACGCTGCACACGGCCAACTTCGCGGCCGAATACTGGGACAACGTGTTCGAGCACTTCCTCGCCGAGTACGCGGCGGGGCGCACTCCGAACCCGGACGTGCTGTGCAACCGCGAGATCAAGTTCAAGCAGTTCGCCGATTACGCGATCGCCCTCGGCGCCGACCTGATCGCCACCGGCCACTACGCGCGGGGCGAGTGGCTCGACGGATCCAGCGACCCCGTTCGGGCGCTCGCGGCCGATCCCGACGCGCGCGCGTTCCGGCTCCGTCAGGGCGTCGACCGCGGCAAGGATCAGACGTACTTCCTGCACGCGGTGCCGCGCGCGCAGCTCGCGCGCTGCCTGTTTCCGCTCGGCGAGCTGCAGAAGAGCGAGGTGCGCGCCATCGCCGCCCGCGAGGCTCTGCACAACCACCGCAAGAAGGACAGCACCGGCATCTGCTTCATCGGCGAGCGGCGTTTTCGCGACTTTCTCGCCCGCTATCTGCCGGCGCAGCCGGGGCCGATCATCGATCCGAGCGGGCAGGTGCTCGGCGAGCACCTGGGGCTCGCCTACTACACGCTCGGCCAGCGGCAGGGCCTCGGCATCGGCGGCCGTTCGGGTCATGCCGAAGGGCCCTGGTACGTCGTCGCGAAGGATCGCGAGCGCAACACGCTGGTGGTCAGCCAGCAGGCGGCGGATCTTGAAGGCCGCTGGCTCGTCGCCAGGGAGCCGAACTGGCTCACGGACGACATCACCTGGCCGCTCGAGTGCCGGGCCAAGGTCCGCTATCGCCAGGACGAGCAGCCCTGCCGCGTCCGCGCCAGCGGCGACTCGTTGAAGGTCACGTTCGACCGGCCGCAGCGGGCGATCACGCCGGGTCAGTACGTGTGCTTCTACGACGGCGACGTCTGCCTCGGCGGTGCGCTGATCGACCAGGCCGACGGCTGGCAGGCCAGGCAGCAGGCCGGGGCCGACGTGCCGGCCGCTGCGGCGCGAGCCGGTCATGGCTGATCCGATCGACTACCACGCGCTGAGCCTCGCCGGCGCGGCTCAGGCGGCGGCGCTCGTGCATGCGACCGCACACGGCCGGCCGGTGGACCGGGAGGCCGAGCACGCGCTGCTGATCAGCGTGCCGACGCATCGCGCCGGTTCGATGGCCGAGGTGTTCCCCGATCCGGCGGCGTACGCGGTGGGCATCCGCGCCGCGATGGAGATACTGTCGGGCAAGGCACGCTCGCCGGAAGTGCTCCGCTACACGCTGCAGGTGATCGAGCTGGCGCGGCTCCTCGCCCGCGTGCCTCAGATCGTCGAGAAGCTCGGGGGGCTGCTGGATCACGTGGATCCCGCCGATCCCGACCCGGAGAGCCTCAGCCGGATCTACCAGCAGACCATCAGCACCCTCGGCAAGCGCATTCAGGTCACCGGCGAGCCGAAGCTGCTGCAGCAGGAGGCGGTCGCGGACCGCATCCGCGCGCTGCTGCTCGCCGGCGTCCGGCTCGGCTGGCTGTGGCAGCAGCTCGGCGGCCGCCGCTGGCACCTGATCTTGCGCCGTCGCCCGCTCTTGGTAGGCTTGCGGGCGCTGGGCGAATCCACCCTCGGAACGGCACACGACGCATGACCGACTCGCTGACGCCGCTGACCGCCGTCTCCGCACTCGATGGCCGCTACCGCGACAAAGTCGCCGACCTCGCGCCGATCGTCAGCGAATACGGGCTGATGCGTCAGCGGGTCGCGGTGGAGTACCGCTGGTTCGCGCACCTGGCCGATGCGGAAGAGATCGCCGAGCTGCCGCCGCTCACGGCTGCGCAGCGCGAGGCCGTCGAGCGGCTGATCGACGGTTTCGACCACGCCGCCGCGGCGCGCATCAAGCACTACGAGCGCACGACCAACCACGACGTCAAGGCGGTCGAGTACTACGTGAAGGAGCGCCTGCGCGCGATCGACGGCCTGGCCGAGCACGTCGAGTTCGTGCACTTCGCCTGCACCTCGGAGGACATCAACAACCTGGCCTACGCGCTGATGCTGCGCGAGGCCCGCGAGCGCGTGCTGCTGCCGGTGATGGACGAGCTCGCCGCGGCGATCGAGGCGCTCGCGGATGCCCACGCGGAGCTGCCGATGCTGTCGCGTACGCACGGCCAGCCGGCGTCGCCGACCACCCTCGGCAAGGAGCTGCGCAACGTCACGGTGCGGCTGCGCCGCCAGCAGCGCGCGTTCGCGGACGCCGCCATCCTCGGCAAGATGAACGGCGCGGTCGGCAACTTCAATGCGCACTGCGCCGCCTACCCTGCCGTCGACTGGCCGGCGCTGAGCGATGCGTTCCTGACCGCGCTCGGCGTGACCCCGAACCGGCACACCACCCAGATCGAACCGCACGATTACCTGGCGGAGCTGTTCCACGTGCTGATGCGCTACAACCAGGTGCTGCTCGACTTCGACCGCGACGCGTGGGCCTACATCGCGATCGACTACTTCAAGAGCCGCAAGGTGGAGGGCGAAACCGGCTCGTCCACGATGCCGCACAAGGTGAACCCGATCGACTTCGAGAACTCCGAAGGCAACCTCGGCGTCGCCAACGCGCTGCTCAGCCACATGGCGGACAAGCTTCCGGTGTCGCGCTGGCAACGCGATCTGTCCGACTCCACGGTGCTGCGCAACATCGGCAGCGCGCTCGGTCACTGTCTGGTCGCCTACCGCTCGACGTTGAAGGGCCTGTCACGGCTCGAGGTGAACGAAGCCGCCATCGCGAACGACCTCGCGCAGAGCTGGGAGGTGCTCGCGGAAGCGGTGCAGACCGTGATGCGCAAGCACGGTCTGCCCGAGCCGTACGAGCAGCTCAAGCGCGTCACCCGCGGGCGGCGTCTCGACGCCGCGCTGTACCAGGAGATCCTCGCGGCGCTCGATCTGCCGGAAGCGGCCCGGCGCGAGCTCGAAGGGCTGACGCCGGCCGGCTACGTCGGCCTCGCCGCCCGCCTCGCCCGCACGGAGCGCTGACCGTGCACGTGCACGTGGTGCCGGTATCCTGGGAAACCCATCGGGACGCGCTGCGCCGGGTGCGGGAACGGGTCTTCATCGACGAGCAGCACGTGCCGCGCGAGATCGAGTGGGACGGCCGGGACGACGACGCCACCCATTTCCTGGCCCTGACCGACGCGGGCGAGGCCGTCGGCTGCGCCCGGCTGCTGCCGAACGGGCAGATCGGACGCATGGCGGTGCTCCCGGACCGGCGCGGCACCGGGCTCGGTCGCCGGATCCTCGACGAGGTGATCGAGGAAGCGAAACGCCAGGGCTTCACCCGCGTGCATCTGCACGCTCAGACGCAGGCGATCGGCTTCTACCGCAAGGCCGGGTTCCTGCCCGAAGGCGCGGAATTCCTGGAAGCCGGCATACCGCATCAGAGCATGACACTGGAGCTGCCGATCCCGTTCCAGCGCGATGGCCGGATCGCGCGGCCGGCGGTGCGTGAGCAGGCGGCACCCGATCACCCGCCGGCCCGGCTCGAGCTGTATCGCGGCGAGACCGACTGCCTGCTCGCGCTGCTGAGGTGTCTCGAGGCACCGCGCCGGCGCCTCGCGATCCTGAGCCAGTTGCTCGATCACACGCTGTTCGACCCGGAACCGGTGGTCGAGGCGGTCTCCCGCTTCGCCCGCAGCAGCCCGTCAATCGACGTGCGCGTGCTGATCTCGGATTCCAGCGCGATCGTCAGCCGGGGTCATCGGCTGGTCGAGCTGGCGCGGCGGCTCGACAGCCGGATCACCGTGCTGCGCACCGCGCCTGACGCGGACCCCGGCACCGAGAGCTTCGTCACCTGGGACGACGCCGGCTACCTGCGCCTGCCCGACTACCAGGAGTACGCGGCGCTGGTCAATCTGCACGACCCGGTACAGGCGCGGCGCCTGCGCGAGCGCTTCGACGGGCTGTGGGCGCACGGCACGCCCGATCCGGAGCTCCGCGTACTGAAGCTCTGAGCCCTCGTCCCTCCGCCGGGCGGGACCGCGGCCACGTTCCGGCCGGGCGGCTCGCCCTATACTCGCTGCATGAACGCACGCCGACTGTTCTGCCGCGTGGGGCCGTGGCTGACCGTATGGCTCGCTGTGGGCGCGATGCCGGCGCCCGGCGCCGAGCCCGCCGTTGCGGATACGTCTTCCGGGACCGCCGCGGTGCACCGCCTGCGGATCAGCCCAGAGCGCCCGCCGTGCAGCCACCCGCCGGGACTGCCGATCGTACCGAACGATCCCGCCGCGCTGCCGGGGGCGGGCGGCCGCTGCCTCGGCACCCGGGCACCGGAGCTCGAGGTGTGGCTCGCGGAGGACCGCTACGTCTGGCTCGAACCCCACGCGCCCATGGCGGCCGTCTGGATCGATCTCGGTTCGGTGGAGCTCGACGCGCGGGAGCTGGCGGAGGCGCCGCTCGGCCTGCGGCTCTCGGCCGCGGCGGACGGCTGGACGCTGGAAACCCGATACGGCGACCTGGCCACGCTGACGCCGCTCGCGGCGGGCGCCTGGCAGGAGGTCGCGGCCCCCGACGGCCGCCGTTTCTGGGTTCGAGTGGATGCCGACGGCCCCCCGGCCGGGGACGGCGCGCCGCGGCGGCGGCCGCTCGCCGGCGGCGCGGTCAGATTTCGAGCAGATTGACCGGCGCCACCACCACGCCGTTGTTGTCGCAGTAGACGAACTGGTCCGGCACGAAACGCACGCCCGCGAAATCCACCGGCACGTCCCGTTGACCCTCGCCGCGCTTCACGCTGCGAAGCGGATTGCTGCCGAGCGCCTGGATGCCGACATCGATCGCGGCGAGCTCGTCGACGTCGCGCACGCAGCCGTAGACCAGGATGCCCGCCCAGCCGTTCTCGGCCGCGAGCGACGCCAGGTTGTCGCCCACCAGCGCGCAGCGCATCGAGCCGCCGCCGTCCACCACCAGCACCCGGCCCTCGCCCGGCTCGCGCACGCGCTCGGCGACCAGCGAGTTGTCCTCGAAGCACTTGACGGTCCGGATCGCGCCGCCGAACGCCATGCGCCCGCCGAAGCCTGTGAAGATCGGCTCCGCGACCCGCACGAGGTCCGGATGGGCGTCGCACAGGTCCGGTAACGACAACGACTCGACTTCTTTGTCCACGGAGGCCTCCTCGCTGACGGTCCGCAAGACGGCGCCGCCGGGCGGGCGGCCCTCGACAGGAGCCTACTTCATCCGCGGCGGCAACCAAAGCCGGCGGGGCTCCCCGGGGTCGCGGGCCGGCGGCCCTGGCCGCCCGACCGGGTCTCGGCAAACGCCTATGGGCTTCCAAACGCCCGCGTCGTTCAATGAACGGTGTCACAACTCCCGGAGGAGCCATGCAGCCGTTTCCTCACCACTACCGGGCCGCCGTGGACCTCGCGGCCGACGCCGAGCACGTGCGCCTCCAGTCGCCGGGCCTGCCGGACCTCGAGACCGACGCCCCCGCCGAATACGACGGTCCGGGCGACCGCTGGTCGCCGGAGACCCTGCTGGTCGGCGCCGTCGCGGACTGCTACGTGCTGAGCTTCCGCGCGATCGCCCGGGCCTCGTCGCTCGACTGGCGGACGCTGTCCTGCCACGTCGAGGGTACCCTCGACAAGGTGGACCGGACGGCCCGGTTCACCCGGATGCGCATCCGCGCCGAGGTCACCGTGCCCGAGGCCGCCCGCACGCGGGCCGAGCGGATCCTGCAGAAGGCGGAAGAAACCTGCCTGATCACCAACTCGCTGCTCGCCGAGGTCGACTTCGAGGGCGTCGTCCACGCCGCCTGACGCGCGCTCACGCGGCGAGGAGCAGAGCCTTGAGCGCCTCGTAGTCGCCGGCGAACGGATACTGCGGGAACTGCCCGCGCACGTTGTCCGGTGCGCAGAAGAAGAAGCCGGCGTCGGCCTCCTCGAGCATCGATACGTCGTTGAAGGAGTCGCCCGCCGCGAGCACCCGGTAGTTGAGCGACCGGAACGCCTGCACCGAGCGGCGCTTCGGATCCGGCTGGCGGATGCGGTAGTCGACGATGCGGTCGTCCTGCACCACCAGGCGGTGGCAGAGCAGCGTCGGCCAACCGAGCCTCGCCATCAGCGGCATCGCGAACTGATAGAAGGTGTCGGAGACGATCACCACCTGGAAGTGCTGCCGGGCCCAGCCGAGAAACTCGGGCGCGCCGGGCAGCGGCTCCAGCGCGTCGATCACGTCGCGGATCGTGCTGAGCCGGACGTCGTGCTCGCGCATCACGCCGAGGCGCATCTGCATCAGGTCGTCGTACACCGGGATGTCTCGGGTGGTCTTGCGCAGCGCATCGATGCCGGTGCGGTCGGCCACCGCCTGCCAGATCTCCGGGATCAGCACACCTTCCAGATCGAGACACAGGACGTCCAAGGCGGTCTCCAATGGTGAAATTCGCGTGCGCTCAGCGCACCGGCAGCTCGAGCCCCGCGAACAGGGCCTCGCGTTCGACCCGGGTCGCACAGGCCACGGCCTTGTCCACCTGGTCCCGGGTCAGGTGCGGGGCGAACCGCTCGATGAAGTCGTACATGTAGCGGCGCAGGAACGTGCCCTTGCGGAAGCCGATGTGGGTGATGCTCGGCTCGAACAGGTGCGAGGCATCCAGCGCCACCAGGTCCGCGTCCTTCTCCGGATCGAGCGCCATCCGCGCGATGATGCCCACACCGAGGCCGAGGCGCACGTAGGTCTTGATCACGTCGGTGTCGGTCGCGGTCAGCACCACGTGGGGCGAGAGCCCGGCCGCCGTGAAGGCCCGGTCGAGGCGCGAGCGGCCGGTGAAGCCGAACACGTAGGTGACGATCGGCTCCGCGGCGACGTCCTCGAGCGTGAGTCCCTCCGGCGAGTGCGATTTCTCGATCAGCCGATGGTTCTGCGGCACCACCACGCAGCGGTTCCACGCGTAACAAGGCATCATGACCAGGTCCTGGAAGTGCTCGAGCGCTTCGGTCGCGATGGCGAAATCCACCGCGCCGTTCGCGGCGAGCTCGGCGATCTGGGTAGGCGAACCCTGGTTCATGTGCAGCACCACGTCGGGGTAGCGCTTGCGGAAGTCGCTGATCACGGGCGGCAGCGCGTAACGCGCCTGGGTGTGCGTGGTCGCGATGGAGAGGCTGCCCTGCTTCTCGTCGCTGTATTCCTGGGCGACCTGCTTGATCGCCTCCACCTGGCGCAGGATCTGCCCGGCCATGTTGATGATCGTCTCGCCCACGGTGGTGACGTGGGTCAGGTGCTTGCCGCTGCGGGCGAAGATCTCCACCCCGAGCTCGTCCTCGAGCAGCCGGATCTGTTTGCTGATGCCCGGCTGGGAGGTGAACAGGCTCTGAGCGGTCGCGGACACGTTGAGGTCGTGGTGCGCTACCTCCCAGATGTACTTGAGCTGCTGAAGCTTCATCCGCCTCGCCCCAGAGGAAGTTATAAGGGCTGGGGCGAGTATAACTTATTTGTCGCGGTTTATGATGCCGTGCGGCACGTGCCCGGCCGGGACATGCGCGCGCGCCCGCTCGCAGTGCTGACTCTGGTCGTCGAAGAACACGTCGGCGCCGAACGCGCGCAGGAATTCGGTCTTGTCCATGCCGCCGAGGAACAGCGACTCGTCGAGGCGGATGTCCCACGCGCGCAGCGTGCGGATCACCCGTTCGTGGGCCGGTGCGCCGCGCGCGGTCACCAGCGCGGTACGAATCGGGCAGTGCTGGCCTTCGAACTCCCGCTGCAGGTGGTGCAGCGCCGCGAGAAAATCCTTGAACGGGCCGCCCTCCAGCGGCCGGTTGGCCGACTCCGCCTCCATTGCGCTGAACGCATCGAGCCCCCGCTCCTGATAGACGCGTTCCGCCTCGTCGGAGAACACCACCGAGTCGCCGTCGAACGCGAGCCTGAGATCCTCGCCGGCGCTGCGCGGACCGGCCGCGCGGCCGAGCAGCGTCGCGGCCGCCACCCCGTGCTCGAGCGCGTGGGCAACGTCGTCCGGCTGGGTGGACAGGAACAGGCTGCAGCCGAACGCCTGGATGTACCGGTACGGCGACTCCCCCCCGCAGAACGCCGCCCGGGTGATGGCCAGGTCGTAGGCCTTGATCGAGTTGAAGATGCGCAGCCCCGTATCGGCGGAGTTGCGCGACAGCAAGATCACCTCGACTCGAGGTTTTCCAAGCAACTCATTGATTCGTAGGAATTTTTTAACGAAGTGGAAGGCTTCGCCCGGCTCCAGCACGTCGTCTTCGTGGTCGATCTGGTACTGCCGGTAGGCTTCGAGCCCCTCCTGCTCGAAGATCCGGTTGCTCTCGTCGAGGTCGAACAGCGCGCGGGAACTGATTGCCACCGTCAGCGGCCGCCCGGCGGCCTTCATCGCGGCCGTGCCGTTGGAATCGTCAGGCATCGAGGTCGGGAATCAGCTCGCTCTCGAGCTTCGCCATCATGTCCTTGAGCTTCAGCTTGCGCTTCTTCAGGCGCTGAATGCGCATCGTGTCGCTGTGGCGGGTTTCGATCAGGTGCCGAATGACCTCGTCGAGATCGCGATGCTCGATGCGCAGTTCCTCCAGCCATCGTTCGATCTCAGCCTGATCCATTCGCCTCCGTCGGGCTGCCGCGAGCGCACGGCTCATCCGGGCATCATACGAGCTTGCGCGGGGGGTTCAAAGCCGCGCGTTGTGCGGCTCTTCCGCCGGACGGCTTGCGCGATCGCCGGGAATCGCCCGCCGCCGCAGGCGCGCCGAGGCGCCGTCCCGTCTCGGCCTGAGAGCCCCGTCACGTCGCGGCGCACGGCGCTCCGGTAGCATCTCCGCATGAGCTCCAGCCGATCCGTCAACGATCGTCGCAGCAAGGTCCGCCTGGACGGGCGCCGCATCGCCGTCACGCTGCGGCCGCGCGGGCGGCTCGGCACCTGTGCGGCGGAAGCCGTCGACTTCAACCGTCACGGCATGGCCGTGCACACCGCCGCCCCGCTCGAGAAGGATCGTCTGGTGTACCTGAGCCTGCGCTGCGACGGCGTGCGCCTCGACAATCTCGTGGGCGTGGTGCACAACTGCGTGCGCCAGGGCGCCGTCTACCGCAGCGGGATCCGCTTCCGGCCCGGATCCGGTCTGCAGCAGGATCGCCGGCTGGTGGAAAGCATGCTCGCGAGCCTGGAGCAGGTACTGATGGTCTCGGAGAGCGCCGACGCCTGACCTCTGGGAGCGGCCTCCGGCCGCGACGGTGCGGCAGGACGGTTCGCGGCCGGAGGCCGCTCCCACGCCGTCTCAGGCCGACATCAGCCCGCGCGCTTCCTGCTCGAGCGCGATCAGCCGGCGCACCCAGTTGTCGAGCAGCAGAAACTCCTCGTCAGAGACCTGGAACGTGCGGCTGATTTCCTTCAGCAGGCACTCTTCTTCGATTTCCTGCGCGCCGTCCGCATAGGACAGGCGGATCAGGTTCAGCAGCGCGATCACGCGCGACTTGCGCGTGTCGAAGATCTGTTCGATGCCGTCGAGCTCCAGATAGTCGGACTCGACCGCCGGGTTCAGCTCCATGTCGCGCTTGAACTGGTCCAGCATCCCCTCCTCGTTCGGGTCGAGCAGTCCGTCCGAGACGATGATGTTGTGCGCGAGGCCGAGCAGAGCCTCACGCTGCTCCGGCCGCAGCGCAGAGAGCCACATCGCCCTTCCCTCTCAGCTCAGCCACGCATCGAGCAGGCTGGCGATCATGATGACCACCGACAGCCAGCCCCAGGCGACGAACAGCTTCATCACCCAGCTCTGGTCGAAGAAATCCTGAATCAGATACCACATCCGTGGAAACCCTCACCCGGTCGAGCGGCGAATTCTAGAACGATGCTCACGACAATTCGACTGGCGTACCCACGTACTCGGCGTCGAGGTCGTGCACGTCGGCGCCGGTGACCCGTACCCGGACCCGATCGCCGGGCACGAGTCCCCGCGCCCCGCCGACGCGGACCACGCCGTCGATCTCCGGCGCATCGCCGCGGCTGCGGGCCATGGCCCGATCGCCCTGCACCTCGTCGATCATCACCTCGATCACGGTGCCGACCCGCGCGGCCAGCTTCTCCTCGCTGATGCGCGCCTGCAGCGCCATCAGCCGTTCCTGGCGGTCGAGCTTCTCCGACTCCTCCACCGCGCCGGGCAGCCGGTTCGCGGCCGCCCCGTCCACGTCGGAATAGGTGAAGCAGCCGACCCGATCGAGCCGCGCCTCCTCCAGGAAATCGAGCAGCGCGTCGAACTCGGCCTCGGTCTCCCCGGGGAAGCCGACGATGAACGTGCTGCGGACCACGAGATCCGGGCAGATGCGCCGCCAGGCTTCCAGGCGGCGCAACGTGTCTTCGGCCGCCGCGGGGCGGCGCATGGCCTTCAGGATGCGCGGATCGGCGTGCTGCAGCGGGACGTCCAGGTACGGCAGCACGAACCCCTCGGCCATCAGCGGCAGCAGCCGGTCGACGTGCGGATACGGATAGACGTAGTGGAGGCGCACCCAGGGTACCAGCCGGCCGAGCTCGCGGCACAGCGTGACGAGGTCGCTCGGCAGCTCGCGGCCATCGTACAGCGCCGGCCGATACCGCAGATCGACGCCGTACGCGCTGGTGTCCTGCGCGATCACCAAGAGCTCCTGCACGCCGCTCTCGGCGAGGCGTTCGGCCTCGGCGAGGACGCTGTCGATCGGCCGCGAGCGCAGCTTGCCGCGCATCCGCGGAATGATGCAGAACGAACAGGTGTGGTTGCAGCCCTCGGCGATCTTCAGATACGCGTAGTGCGGCGGCGTCAGCTTGACGCCGGCCGGCCCCATCAGCGCCTCGACGTCGACGCCCGGCACGGGGTCGAGCGGCGAGTGCATCCGAACCGCGCTCACCACCGTCGCCGTCTGCTGAGGGCCCGACACCGACAGCAGCTCGGGAAAGCGTGCCTTGAGCCGCTCGCCGTCGGCGCCAAGGCACCCGGTGACGATGACCCGGCCGTTGCTGCCGAGCGCGTCTTCGATGGTTTCGAGCGACTCCTCGACCGCGGCGTCGATGAACCCGCAGGTGTTGATCACCACCACGTCCGCGTCTTCGTAACGCTCGACGGTGGTGTAACCGTGACGGGTGAGCTCGGTGAGAATCTGCTCGGAATCGACCAATGCCTTCGGGCAGCCGAGGCTGACGAAACCGACCTTGCCGGACATCGGCGCGAAATGCTCCTCTCGATGGCGGACGCGAGGCGGCGCATTCTACTGCCAATGCCGTCCCCGCAATAGGCGCCGCGCCGTCCCCGATCGACGTCGGCGATGACCATCGCTCGAACCGGGCGAGCTACAATCCGCCGGTGCCCGAGCCCGCCGTTCACCTCTCGCCGGATCTGCTCGACGCCTGCCGGCGCGGCACCGTGCTGACGCCCACCGAACGCCTGCGCCGGGAGCTGGTGCGCGCGTACGACGCGCGGATGCTGGCCGAAGGCCGCCGCGCATGGCCGAGCGTCGATGCGTTCAGCGTGACCGGCTGGCTCACCCACCGGCACCGACAGGCGCGCCTCGACCGGCCGGATCTGCCGCGGCTGCTGAGCGCCACCGAAGAGCTGCTGCTCTGGCAGACGGCGGCACCGGACGGACTCGAGGCGCTCGCGCCGCTCGCGCGGGATGCTTGGACACTCGCATGGCAATGGCGCGTGCCGCTCGATGCCGCGACCCTCGGCCGCACCGAGGACGGCCGGCTGTTCCGGCGCTGGCTCGAACGCTTCCGCGAGGCGCTCCGCGACCTGCGGGCGATCACGCCCGCCGAGCTGCCCGACCTGCTGCGCCGGGTCGCGACGTCGTCCCGCGCAGCGAGCTCGATCCCGGGGCAGCTCTGCTGCTTCGGCTTCGAGGCCACCCCCGCCGCGGTGGCCGATTACCTGGAGTCGCTGCGGCAGGCCGGCACCCGGCTGATCGAGCTCGAGGACCCGGGCGTCCGCGAACCCCGCATCCGCCGGATCGAGCTGCCCGATCCGCGCGCCGAGCTGAACGCTGCCGCGCAGTGGTGCCGGCAGGTGCTGCTCGCGGATCCCGAGGCCCGGATCGGCGTGGTCGTGCCGGACCTTGCGCGGCGGCGCGACGCGGTGGAACGGCAGTTCGCCGCCTGGCTCGAGCCGCTCGGCGCGCACGCCGAGCGGCGGCCGTTCGACCTCGGCGGCGGCCGGCCGCTCGCGGAGCAGCCGGTCTGGCGGGACGCGATGCGCTGGCTGCGCCTGTGCTTCGACCGGCTGCCGGCGGCGGAGGTGCGCCGGCTGTTCGCGAGCCCCTACCTCGATCTGCCGCCCGCGCCCCGGCTGCCCGCCGAGCTTCCCGATGCGTTCGATCTCGCCGAGCTCGCGGCCGCGACGGGCGCCGAGTGGCTGCGCCTCCGCGGTCACGCGGCGTCGAGCCGGCAATCCTTCGGCGCGTGGATTGAATGCTTCCGGCGCGCGCTGGAGCGGGCCCGCTGGACCGGCCGGGAAGCCGGATCGGTGCAGTATCAGGCCCGGCGGGAGGCGATCGAGCTGCTCGACGAGGCGCGCGGCGCCGCCGTCCGCTCGCCGCCGTGCGACGCCGCGGCCGCGATCGCGCGCCTCGAGCACCTGGCCGGGCAACGGCCGTTCGCCGCCGAGCGCGCGCCGGCGCCGGTGCAGATCCTCGGCCTGCTGGAAACCACGGGGCTGCGCTTCACACACCTCTGGGTCACCGGCCTCGCTGAAGAATCGTGGCCGGGACCGGTGCAGGCCAACCCGCTGCTGCCGCTGTCCGTGCAGCGCGCCCACGGCATCCCCCGGGTGGATCCCGACGGCGAGCTCGACTTCGCTCGGCGCCGGCTCGCCCATTGGCAGGCCGCCGCGGACGAGGTCGTGCTCTCCCACGCGCTCGAGGAAGACGGTGTCGAGCGCGGACCGAGCCCGCTGACCGCGCACCGGCCCGCGGAGCCGGTGGCGTGGGTCGTGACGGACTATCAGAGCGCCACGCATCCGGCGTTCGTTCCCGCGCACGTCGTTCTGGACGGCGATTCCTGCGAACGCGCCGCGCCGCCGGCCGCGGACCAGGTCACCGGCGGCGCGGGGCTGCTGCGCGACCAGGCGCTGTGTCCGTTCCGCCGCTGGGCGCGTCACACGCTGCGGCTCGGGCCGCCGCCCGAGCCGCACGCATTTCCGGACGCACGCGATCGGGGGCTGCTGGTGCACGAAGTGCTGCACCGGGCGCTGCTCGACCCGGACGGGCGCCCCGTGCGCTCCGGCCGGCCCGACCCGGCGCGCCTCGACGAGATCGTTGGGGAGCGCGTCGCCGAGCGCTACCGGCGCTTCCCGGCGGCGGTGTGCGAGATCGAACGGCGCCGCCTGCGGACGCTGCTCGAACGCTGGTCGGCGCTGGAGGCGGCCCGCGCGCCGTTCGCGGTGCGGGCCCTCGAGCAGGAGGTCTCGGTGGCCGTCGGCGGAATCCGCCTGCGCCTGCGCCTCGACCGCGTCGACCAGGTGGACGGCGCGCTGGCGGTCCTCGACTACAAGACCGGCGCGGTTCGCCCGCAGCGGCTGCTCGACGAACGGCTCACCGAACCGCAGCTTCCGCTCTACGCGATGGCGGACGAGGCGATTCGTGCGGTGCTGTTCGTCGAGCTCGCCGACGACGTGGTTCTGCGGGGCGCGGCGTCACTCGATCTCGAGCTCTCGCCCGCCCGTCTGACGCCGCTGCCCGAGGCGTGGGATGCGCTGCGCGCCCGCTGGCGCGAGCGGCTCGAGGTGCTGGCGGCGGAGATCCTCGCCGGCCGCGCGGACGTGGCGCCGGTGGGACCGGAGGCCTGCCGAAGCTGCGATCTGCAGCCGTTCTGCCGCATCCACGAGCAGGCGCTGCCGTGGCAGGAATGACGCCGGCGCCGGATCAGGCCGCCCGCGAGCGCGCGCTCGACGTCGACCGTTCGGTGATCGTGCAGGCGCCGGCGGGGTCCGGCAAGACCACGCTGCTGGTGCAGCGCTACCTGCGTCTGCTCGGCCGCGCGAGCCGCCCGGAGGAGATCCTCGCGATCACGTTCACCCGCAAGGCGGCGGCCGAGATGCGGGGGCGCGTGCTCGAGGCGCTGCGCCGGGGCGCGCCGGAAGCCGCCGATGCGCTGCGCCGCGACCAGGAGTCGGGCTGGCGGCTCACCGAGCAGCCGAACCGCCTGAAGATCCAGACCATCGACAGCTTCGCCAGCGCGCTGGTGCGCCAGTTGCCGCTGACCGCCGAGTTCCGCCCGGGCGCCGAGCTGGTGGAAGACGCCTCCGAGGCTTACCGCCAGGCGGTAGACCGGCTGTTCCAGCGCCTCTACCGGGACGATCCGCTCGGCCCGGAGCTCGCGGTGGTGCTGGCGCTGTTCGACAACGACTACGCCACCACGCGGAGCCTCCTCGCCGGGATGCTGGCGCGGCGCGATCAGTGGTTGGACCTGGTCCGCGGCGTCGTTCAGCTCGGCCGCCACGAACCCGGCCGCGTGCGCCAGCTTGTCGAATCCGCGGTGCGCGAGCTCGGCCGGCGGGTCGTCGCCGAGCTCGAGGCGTGCCTCGACGACTCCGAGCGCCGCATCCTGCACGACGCGGTCCGGCACGCGGCGGATCGTCTCGGCGAGCGCTTGGGCGGCGGTGACGACGTCTACCGCCTCGCCGGACGTCTGCTGGTCACGTCCCAGGGGACGCTGCGGCGGCGGCTCACCCGGCAGCAAGGGTTTCCGCCG
Source organism: Pseudomonadales bacterium (assembly GCA_036381275.1). Classification (GTDB taxonomy): domain Bacteria; phylum Pseudomonadota; class Gammaproteobacteria; order Pseudomonadales; family Azotimanducaceae; genus UBA7803. The sequence continues at coordinate 26,507 of DASVDC010000083.1, forward strand.
GAGGATGCGCTGCGCAAGGCCGCGCTCACGGAGCTGATCGAGCGGCTCGACGCGCGCGGCTACGCGCCGCTCTTCGACAACCTGCGGGCGCTGCCGGCGAACGGGGTGGACGAGGCCGCCGCCGAGTCGCTGACGAGCCTGTGCATCACCCTGATGCTCGCGGCCCTCGAGCTCGACGCGCTGCTGCTCGAGCGCGGCCAGGCGGATTTCACGCAGCTCGTGCTGGCGGCGAGCCGCGCGCTCGCCGACGGCGATGCGCCCACCGAGCTCGCGCTGGCGCTCGACTACCGCATCCGTCACGTACTGGTCGACGAGTTCCAGGACACCTCCGAGTCGCAGCTGCGCTTCTTCACGCTGCTGGTGCAGGGCTGGAGCCCCGGTGACGGCAACACGTTCTTCGCGGTCGGCGACCCGATGCAGTCGATCTACCGCTTCCGGAACGCGGACGTGCGCGTGTTCTACGACGCCTGGCAGCACGGCATCGGTCCGGTGCCGCTCGAGCCGGTACGCCTCAGCGCGAACTTCCGGGCGAGCCCTCGGCTGGTGGATTGGTACAACTCGACGTTCGCCGCCGTGATGGGTGCCGCCGACGACCCGCTCCTCGGCCGGGTTGCCTACAGCCCGGCGGTCGCCGCGCGGAGGGACGCGGGAGGAGTCGCCGGCACGGCCGTGCACTGCGCGCTGCTCGAGCGGGGTCAGGCGGATTTCACGCAGCTCGTGCTGGCCGCGAGCCGCGCGCTAGCCGACGGCGATGCGCCCAACGAGCTTGCGCTCGCGCTCGACTACCGGATCCGCCACGTGCTCGTCGACGAGTTCCAGGACACCTCCGAGTCGCAGCTGCGCTTCTTCACGCTGCTGGTGCAGGGCTGGAGCCCCGGTGACGGCAACACG
>DASVDC010000084.1:0-16135 GCA_036381275.1 Pseudomonadales bacterium
CAGTCCTGGCCATCCGTGCCAGGACCGTGTCTGGATAGCATGCGCAGCCACGTTGTAATCCCACCTCCATGTGTGACTCTGAGAGCCTACACCTTGGAGACGAGGGACCGTGTATTCAGAATGTGATGGCTGCCGCTGCAACCATGAGCTCATCCCGCCGCGAGCCTAGCGAGCGCTCGCCGCCTCGGCAACCTGGACGTTGGCCGGCTTCAGCTTCAGGTCGGTGTCCATCAGGCCGACGATCCTGCCATCGGCTCGAGACAGCCCGAGTATCAGGTACTGGTAACGGGCCCCGAACCGGAAGAATGCGTAATCGTCGATATTGCCCCCATGTCGGGCGAGCCAGGCGCTGACATCCCCGGTCCGCTGCTCCCGTTCCTGCAGTGCTTCGGCGGTCAGCGCCTCCTTGTCGGCGTCGAGCCGCGCGTAGTCGAAGGGTACGTAGTACTGAGCCAGCGTCCTCAGCGGCGTCCGATTCTGAATCGCCTGCTGACGAACCTCCGCCTGCGCCCTATAGTCGTCCGGCAGCTCCACGATCACCCGCTTCGGATACGGCCCCGGCAGGCCGCTCAGGTCCGGCACCGGCAAGCCCGCATCGCGGTAGTCGTCCGCGCTGACGCTGAAGAACTGCCCGTCCGAATACACCAGCGCGAGCGGCCGCTCCATATAGACGATGTACGTCCCGGCCACCAGGCAGATCGCCTGAAAGGTTCCGATGATCGACAGATCCCGCCGCAGCTCGCGCCGCGGCTTCTTCCTGTTGAATACCACCAGCGTCAGCGTCGGCCCGAGCACCAGATCGACCATCACGATGATGCGGATGCCCTGCCAGCCGCCGTCGGAGGCGAAGAAGAAGTCGGGGTACCAGACGTACAGCACCACGTACGCCAGTACCGCAAAGATCACCAGGCTGATCCCCAGATGGATCAGAAAAGCGCCGAAGCGATTCATGCTGACCCTCAGACGAATCTCATGGACAAATCCAGCGGAATCACCTGCTTGGTGATGATCCCGAGGGAAATATAGTCCACACCGGTCTCGGCGATTTCTCTGATGGTTTTCTCATCGATGCCGCCTGAGGCCTCGATCTCGATCGCGCCCCGGGCGCGCTCGACGGCCTTGCGGGTATCGGCGAGGCTGAAGTTGTCGAGCATCGCGATGTCGGCGCCGCCGGCGATCACCTCGTCGAGCTGATCGAGGTTCTCGACTTCCACTTCGAGCTTCAGGTCCGGGTGCAGAGCCCGCGCGCGGGCGATGGCGGCACTGATGCTGCCCGCGGCGGCAATGTGGTTCTCCTTGATCAGGAACGCATCGAACAGGCCGATGCGGTGGTTCTGACCGCCGCCGCAGCGCACCGCGTACCTCTGCGCGAGGCGCAGCCCGGGAATCGTCTTGCGGGTGTCGAGCAGCCGGGCCCGGGTACCGGCGATGAGGTCGACGTAGCGGCGCGTCGCGGTGGCGGTGCCGGAGAGGAGCTGAACGAAATTCAGCATCGTGCGCTCCGCGGTGAGCAGGCTTCGCGCCGGGCCCTCCAGCCGGAACAGCGCCTGGTCGCGGGTCACCCGGTCGCCGTCGTGCACGCCGAAATCGATGCGCACGTCGCCGCTCACCTGACGGCAGGTCTCCCGCACCCACGGCGCGCCGCAGAACACGCCGTCTTCCCGGGTGATCACCCGCGCCTCGGCCCGCGTCGCCGGGTCGATCAGCTCGGCGGAGACGTCGCCGCTGCCGACGTCCTCGGCGAGCGCGGCGCGAACCTGCGCGGTGACCGCTTCCTGAAGGTCATCGCTGATGGGCATGTCCTGCTGGACCTCCTCGATATGAGGCGGAAAGCATACCGCAGCGCCTCGGGTCCATGGCGCCCCCGCGGGGCGGCAGATTCAAGCGCTGTCGCCCATAATGACCATTGGGACGAGACGGCGAGTGAGCCGAAATCCATGCACGTCACCGACGATCACTGGCTGATCCCGGCCAAGCGCCTGGAGTCGCCGAACTGGAACGAGCGCCCCGACCCGGACGCGCTCGAGGTGGTGGTCGTGCACTGCATCTGCCTGCCGCCCGGCGAGCTCGGCGAGCGCTACATCCACGACCTGTTCCTGAACCGGCTCGACACGCGCGCGCACCCGTCGTTCGCGAGCCTCGAGGGCGTACGCGTCGCGTCGCACCTGCTGATCAACCGGCGCGGCGCGGTGACCCAGTACGTGTCGTTCGATCGGCGTGCCTGGCACGCCGGCGAATCGGTCTGGCGCCGGCGGCCCGGATGCAACGACTACTCGATCGGCATCGAGCTCGAAGGCGCCGACGACCGGCCGTTCACCGACCGTCAGTACCGGAAGCTCCGCCAGGTGCTGGAGGCGCTGATGCGCCGTTACCCGCGGCTGTCGCCGGATGCGGTGGTGGGCCACTACGAGGTCGCGCCGGGCCGGAAGACCGATCCCGGAGCGGGCTTCGACTGGCGCCGGGTGCTGCTCGGCGACGCTTCCGCGGAAGCGCGGTCATGACCCATCGCATCGGCATCGACCTCGGCGGCACCAAGATCTCCGGCGTGGTGCTCGACGCGGCGGGGAACGAGGTGGCGCGCGCGCGGCGCCCGACGCCGCGAGACGACTACGAGGGCACGTTGACGGCGATCACCGAGCTCGTTGCGGCGCTCGAGTCGAGTGCCGGCCTGCCGCCCGCCAGCGCGACCGTCGGCATCGGTACGCCGGGCACCTGGCAGCCGCGCCTCGAGGTGATGAAGAACTGCAACTCCACCTGGCTGAACGACCGACCGCTGCTGCACGACCTCGAGCGTCGTCTGGGCGAACGCGTGCTGGTCGCCAACGACGCCGACTGCCTCGGCATCAGCGAAGCGACCGACGGTGCCGGCGCGGACGCGAAGAGCGTGTTCGCGGTGATTCTCGGCACCGGTGTCGGCGGCGCGTTCGTCGTGCGCGGCCATCTGGTGCAGGGGCCGAACGGGCTCGCCGGGGAGTGGGGGCACATGCCGCTGCCGTACTTCCGGACGCGGGCCCTGTGGGAGCGGCCTCCGGCCGCGAATTCCGGCTTCGCGGCCGGAGGCCGCTCCCACAGCAGTCACGGCCGCTCCCACGGCGGTCCCGGCAGTGAAGAGCTGTTTCGGCTAGAATCGCGGCTCGATGATCGCCGCTGCTATTGCGGGCGGATGAATTGCGTCGAGACGTTCCTGTCCGGGCCGGGCCTCGCCGCCACCCACCAGGCGCTGTGGGGCGAGGTGAAGACGGCGGCGGAAATCGCCGACGCGGCCGATGAGCGGAGCGAGAGCACGCTCGCGCTCTACCAGCACATGCTGGCGCGCAGCCTCGCTCAGGTGGTGAACCTGATCGACCCCGCGGTGATCGTACTGGGTGGCGGCGTGTCGAACCTGACAAGGCTGTACCCCGCGCAGGAGTCGCTCATTCCGGCGTACGTGTTCAGCTCCGTCCGCGGTGCAGGCCGCCGCGACGAAGACGTGCGCGTGACCGTGCGCCGGGCGCGCTGGGGCGACGACAGCGGGGTACGTGGTGCCGCGAAGCTCTGGGAGGTGAAGGCATGAACCGTGCACAACAGCAACCTTCGGACGAGGCCAACGGTGCAATGAACGATCCCCGCGCGATCCACGATCCGGACGTCACGGAGACTCGCGAGTGGCTCGAGTCCCTCGAGGACGTGCTCGAGCACGCGGGTGTCGAGCGGGCCAACTTCCTGCTCGAGCGCCTGTCGTCCCGGATGACCCAGACCGGCGCGCGGCTGCCGTACACGATCACCACCCCGTACCGCAATACGATTCCGCCGGAGCGCGAAGCGTTCATGCCGGGTGATCTGTTCATGGAGCGGCGCATCCGCTCGCTGATCCGCTGGAATGCGCTCGCGATGGTGGTGCGCGCGAACAAGCGCCCGGGTGATCTCGGCGGCCACATCTCCTCGTTCGCATCGTCCGCCACGCTCTACGACGTCGGCTTCAACTACTTCTTCCGCGGACCGACGGACGAGCATCCCGGCGACCTGATCTACTTCCAGGGGCATTCGTCGCCCGGCATCTACGCGCGTTCGTTTCTGGAAGGGCGGCTGACCGAGGAGCAGCTCGAGTACTTCCGCCGCGAAGTCAGCGGCAACGGGTTGTCGTCGTACCCGCACCCGTGGCTGATGCCCGGCTACTGGCAGTTCCCCACCGTGTCGATGGGCCTCGGGCCGATGCAGGCCATCTACCAGGCTCACGTGATGAAGTACCTCGACTCGCGCGGGCTGGTGCCGATGAAGGACCGCAAGGTGTGGTGCTTCGTCGGCGACGGCGAGTGCGACGAGCCGGAGACGCTGGGTGCGCTCTCGCTCGCCGGCCGCGAGAAGCTCGACAACCTGATCTTCGTCGTGAACTGCAACCTGCAGCGGCTCGACGGCCCGGTGCGCGGCAACGGCAAGATCATCCAGGAGCTCGAGGGCAACTTCCGCGGCGCCGGCTGGAACGTGATCAAGGTGCTCTGGGGCCGGCTGTGGGATCCGCTGTTCGCCCGCGACACCGACGGGCTGCTGCTGCAGCGCATGAACGAGTGCGTCGACGGCGAGTACCAGAACTACAAGGCGCGGGGCGGCGCCTATACGCGCGAGCACTTCTTCGGCAAGTATCCCGAGCTGCTGAAGATGGTCGAGCACCTCTCCGACGACGACATCATGCGGTTGAACCGCGGCGGCCACGACCCGTTCAAGGTCTACGCCGCCTATCACGCAGCGGTAAACCACAAGGGCGAGCCCACGGTGATCCTGGCGAAGACCGTGAAGGGCTACGGGATGGGTGACGCCGGCGAGGCCGAGAACATCACCCACCAGGTGAAGAAGCTCGAATTCGACGATATCCGCTATTTCCGCGACCGCTTCGACATCCCGCTCACCGACGAGCAGCTCAAGGACATTCCCTTCTACCGGCCGCCGGAAGACTCCCCCGAGATGGTCTACCTGCGCCGCCGCCGCGAGGCGCTCGGCGGCTCGATCCCGCAGCGCATCACCGCGCAGGAGACGCTCGAGGTGCCGGGGCTCGAGATGTTCAAGCAGCAGCTCGAAGGCACCGGCAAGCGCGCCAACTCCACCACGATGGTGTTCGTGCGCATGCTGTCGACGCTGCTGCGCGACAAGACCCTGGGGCCGCGGGTGGTGCCGATCGTGCCCGACGAGGCGCGCACGTTCGGCATGGAGGGCCTGTTCCGGCAGATCGGCATCTACTCGTCGGTCGGCCAGCTCTACGAGCCGGAAGACGCCGGTGAGCTCGCCGCGTACAGGGAGCAGAAAGACGGTCAGGTGATGGAGGAGGGGATCACCGAGCCGGGCGCGTTCTCGGCCTGGATCGCCGCCGCCACCTCGTACAGCACCCACGGCTACACGCTGATTCCGTTCTTCATCTACTACTCGATGTTCGGCTTCCAGCGGGTCGGGGACCTCGCCTGGGCCGCCGGCGACTGCCGCGCCCGCGGCTTCCTGCTCGGCGGAACCTCCGGGCGCACGACGCTGAACGGCGAGGGGCTGCAGCACCAGGACGGCCACAGCCACGTGCTGTACTCGGTGGTGCCGAACTGCATCACCTACGACCCCTGCTACGGCTACGAGCTCGCCGTGATCGTGCACAGCGGACTGAAGCGCATGATCCAGAACAAGGAGGACGTGTACTTCTACATCACGCTGATGAACGAGAACTACCCGCAGCCGCCGATGCCCGAAGGCGTGGAGGAGGACATCCTGAAGGGCATGTACCTGCTGCGCCGAGTCGGCGACGACGAGGGCAAGCACGTGCGCCTGCTCGGCTCCGGAACGATCCTGCGCGAGGTCGAGGCGGCGGCGGAGGAGCTCTACGAGAAGTACGGCGTCAGCTCCGAGGTGTACAGCGTGACCAGCTACAACGAGCTGGCGCGCGAGGCGCGGGACGTGGCGCGCTGGAACCTGCTGCACCCGGACCAGGAGCCGCGCGTGAGCCACGCGGCGAAGCTGCTCGCCGGCGATGCGCCGGTGGTGGCGTCGAGCGATTACATCAAGCAGCTCGCCGAGCAGATCCGCGGCGAGATCAAGGCGCCGTACCACGTGCTCGGCACCGACGGCTTCGGCCGCAGCGACACCCGCGAGGCGCTGCGGCACTTCTTCGAAGTCGACCGGCGCTTCGTCACGCTGGCCGCGCTGAAGTCGCTGGCGGACGCGCAGAAGCTCTCCACCGACGAGGTCAGGAAGGCGCGCGATCAGCTCGGCATCGATCCCGAGAAACCGAATCCCAGACTGGCGTGAGGGAGGCGAGGTGAGCCAGGAGATCCGCATACCCGATATCGGCGACGCCGAAGACGTGGAGGTGGTGGAGATTCTCGTCTCCGCCGGCGACCAGGTCGGTGCCGACGATCCGGTGATCGTGATCGAATCCGACAAGGCGTCGATGGAGGTTCCGGCCGGTGTCGCCGGCACGATCGAGTCCCTCACCGTCTCGGTTGGTGACAAGGTGTCGGAAGGGCAGGTGATCGCGCGCCTCGCGAGCAGTGACGAAGCCGGCGCGGAGGGCGAGAAGGCCGAGACAGCCGAGCCGCCGGAGGCGCGGAAACGTCCGGCGAAGGCCGAGACGGCGGACGAAGCGGAGGCGGCTCCAGCGGCCGCCGCCGAGCCCGCGGAGGACGGCGCTGGTGCTCAGCCGACGGAGGAGCGGGAGATCGACATCGCCGTGCCGAACATCGGCGAAGCCGAGAACGTCGAGGTGATCGAGGTGGCGGTGAAGCCGGGCGATCACGTCGACGAGAACGACGTGCTGGTGGTGGTGGAGTCGGACAAGGCGTCGATGGAGATCCCCGCCACCCAGGCCGGCACGATCAAGGAAGTGCACGTGGCCGTCGGGACCCAGGTGGAGGAAGGGACGAAGCTGGTGACGCTGTTGGCGGCCGGGAGAGCGGCCTCTTCTTCTGTGGGAGCGGCCTCCGGCCGCGAACAAAAGGATTCGCGGCCGGAGGCCGCTCCCACAGGGGCAGCCGCTCCCAAGGAGAAGGCCGCTCCGAAGGAGAAAGCGGCACCCGCAGCAGCGCCGCCCCATGCGCGTCCCCGTTCGGACATCTACGCCGGCCCCGCGGTACGTCGGCTCGCCCGTGAGCTCGGCGTCGACCTCGCGCAGGTGAACGGCACCGGCAACCGCGGCCGCATCGTCAAGGACGACGTGAAGGCGTTCGTCAAGGAACGGATGAGCGGTGCCGCGACGCCGGCGGCCGGAGCCGGCATTCCGCCGCTGCCGGTCGTGGATTTCAGCAAGTTCGGCGAGATCGAGGAGCAGCCCTTGTCGCGTACGCGCGCGGCCGGCGCGCAGAACCTGCATCGGGCGTGGCTCAACATCCCGCACGTGACCCAGCACGACGAGGTGGACGTCACCGATCTCGAAGACTTCCGTGCGAGCCTGAAGGCCGAGGCGGAGCAGCGCGGCGTCAAGCTGACGCCGCTCCCGTTCATCATCAAGGCCTGCTGCCAGGTGCTGAAGGAGTTCCCCACGTTCAACGCCTCGCTCGATGCCGAGGCGAAGACCTTCATCCTGAAGCGCTATTACCACATCGGGATGGCGGTGGACACGCCGGACGGTCTGGTCGTGCCGGTGATCCGGGACGCCGATCGGAAGGGCATCTGGGAGCTTTCCGAGGAGATCGTCGAGCTGGCCGACAAGGCGCGCAACAAGAAGCTCTCGATGGACGACATGCGCGGCGGCAGCTTCAGCGTGTCGAGCCTCGGCGCGATCGGCGGCACCGGCTTCACGCCGATCATCAACGCGCCGGAGGTCGCGATCCTCGGCGTCAGCCGCGTCACGGTGCGGCCGGTCTGGCGGGGTGAAGCGTTCGTGCCGCGCAAGATGCTGCCGCTGTCGCTCTCGTACGACCACCGCGCGATCAACGGCGCCGAGGCGGGACGGTTCGTCACGCGCCTCGGCGAGATCCTGAGCGATATCCGGCGCCTCGCGCTGTAACCGCGTCAGGGGCGCTGCTGGATGCGCAGCAGGTTGCCGGCCGGATCGCGCACCGCGCAGTCCCGCACGCCGTACGGCTGATCGGTCGGCTCCTGCACGATCTCGACGTCGTGGCGCTGGAGCCGCTCGAACACGCCGGCGAGGTCCGGCGTCGCGAGCAGCAGCATCGCATACGTGCCTTTCGCCATCATCTCACGGATGGTCCGGCGTTCGTCCTCGGTGATGCCGGGGTCGACGGCGGGCGGGTGCAGCACGATGGCGGTGTCGGGCTGCTCCGCCGGGCCGATCGTGATCCAGCGCATGGTCCCGCGGCCGACGTCCTTGCGGACCTCGAAGCCGAGGACGTCGCGGTAGAACGCGAGCGAAGCCTCCGGGTCGTCGTGCGGGAGGAAGCTCGAGTGGATGGTGATGCTCATTGAATGACCTGCTCGTGTCGGTAATGGACGGCAGGGATGCTAGGCGCGGCTCGGCAGCTTCGCTTCTCGATTCCTGATCGGTCGCGTCACCTGCTTCTCGATGCAGGACGGCGGGCCCGCCGGCGTTCCCGCCCCCTCGCGGCGATAGACGCTCGGCGGCACGCCGACGAGCTCGGTGAACCGGCTGCTGAACGTGCCGAGGGACGAGCAGCCGACCGCGAAGCAGACGTCGGTGACGCTGAGGTCGCCGCGGCGCAGCAGCGCCATCGCGCGCTCGATGCGTCGGGTGATCAGGTACGCGTAGGGCGACTCTCCGTACGCCTGGCGGAACTGGCGGCTCAGGTGTCCCGACGACATGTTCACGCCGCGCGCGAGCGCCTCGACGTCGAGCGGCTCGGCGTACTCGCGATCGATCCGGTCACGCACCCGGCGCAGCCGCGCGAGGTCACGCAGGGACTGTTCCGCGGGCTTGGCGGCCATCGAGTCGCCCGGTCACTTGGGCGGCGGCCGTGAGCCGCGCCACTGCGGCTCGGCCTGCCCGGCGTTGCAGTGCCGGGCGATCACGAAGAACAGGTCGCTCAACCGGTTCAGGTACTGCGCGCCGGGCGCGGCATCGTCGCTGCCGAGTGCCCAGAGCGAGCGCTCGGCACGGCGACAGACGGCGCGGCAGACGTGCGCCGCGGCCGCCGCGGGCGTGCCGCCCGGCAGCACGAACTCGGTCAAGGGCGGCAGCGCGGCGTTCAGCCGGGCGGCTTCCTGCTCGACGCGCTCCAGCGCCGGCGGCGGCGTCTTGCCGAGCGTGGCCAGCGTCGCTCCGAGGTCGAACAGCTCCTGCTGAACCTGGTGACAGAGTTCCTGCAGCTCCCCGCCGGGGGGCAGGTGGGTGATCAGCACGCCGAGCACGCTGTTCAGCTCGTCCACGTCGCCGATCGCGTCGAACCGCGGGTCGCTCTTCGGCAAACGGCTGCCGTCGGCGAGACCGCTCGTGCCGGTGTCGCCGCTGCGGGTCGTGACCCGCGAAATCCGGTGTTTCATACCGCCGTCGTCTGCGTGGCTTCCGTGCGGCCGTAGACTTGCACCGTGATCAGCCCGGTGTCAAAGGAACGGGTCAGCCCCGTGTAGGCGTGCTCCATGAATTCCTTCGCGGACGGGAAGCCCGTGCTCGCGTCGGCGGCGCTGATCGACACGCCGACCACCACGGGGATGTAGCCTTCGCTGGTCTTGAAGGAGTGCATGTACAGGTTGTCGAAGATGCGCCGGAAGCTCGACGACGTGCAGAGCTGAATGTCCGGCTGCAGCGTGATCACCGTGAACAGGCTCGGCTCGGGCCGGGTCACCAGGTCGAGCGGGCGCACGAGCTGGCGCAGCTTCGCGCCGATGCCCGACATCAGCTCGTCCACCACCAGCGTATCGTACTGCTCGCGGATCACCTTCAGGTTGCTGATCCCGACCATCAGCAGGCAGGCGGCGCCGCCGCGGGCTTCCGCCTGCCGGCAGGCGTCGGTGATGCGCTCGAGCGTGAACTTCAGGTTGCCGAGCCCGGTCACGGGGTCCACCAGGTCGGTGGCCTGCATTTCCCGGAGCTTCTTGCGCAGCAGCCGGTTCGCGCGCAGCAGCTCGTTCTGCCGCGACGCCAGGCGCCGCGCGGCGACCACCCGCGGCAGGAGCTGGGTGCGCAGGTTGGCCTTGTTCAGGAAGTCGTCCACGCCCATCTCGAACGCCTGCTGCATCGACTCCAGGTCGTCGCGCGCGGTGAGCAGGATCACGTAGGTGAAGTGCTGGGCCGCCTCGTCGAGCTTCTTCACCCGGCGGGTCAGCTCGAGCCCGTCCATCGCGGGCATCATCCAGTCGGCGATCAGCACCTGAGCGGGGCGTTTCTCCAGGGAGCGCAGCGCCTGCAGCGGATTGTTGGTGAACCGCACGTTCTGGAAGCCGCCGGCCTTGAGCGCCTTGGCGATGATCGCGCTCGAGAACTTGGCGTCGTCGACCACGAGGATTGGAATGTCTTCGTGGGCCATGTAATTTAGCGAGACCTCACCCGGAGTTGGCCGAGTCTATCACGCCGCCGGGCCCGTGAATCTTGACCCGCGACACGCTTTTCCGGAGGCCTTCATGCCGTCCTTCGACGTGGTATCCGAGGTGGACCTGCAGGAGGTCCGCAACGCGGTGGACCAGGCGTCCCGGGAGCTCTCGACCCGGTTCGACTTCCGCGGCGTGGACGCCGGTTTCGAGCTCGACGGGGAGCAGATCCGCCTGCACGCGCAGGAGGAGTTCCAGCTCGAGCAGATGCTGCAGATCCTCAAGGACAAGCTGATCCGCCGCAACGTCGACGTGCGCGCGCTGGACCCGGGCAAGGTGGAAGCCTCCGGCAAGCAGAAGCGCCAGACGTTCGGCCTGAAGCAGGGTATCGGGCGCGACGACGCGAAGACCATCACCAAGCTGGTGAAGGACTCGAAGCTGAAGGTCCAGACCCAGATTCAGGGGGATCAGGTGCGCGTCACCGGGAAGAAGCGCGACGACCTGCAGGAAGTGATCGCGCTGCTGCGCAAGGCCGAGCTCGAGATCCCGCTCGACTTCAAGAACTTCCGCGACTGACACGGGCAAGCTGTTGGAGCGGGCGAGAGCGGCCTCCGGGGGTACGAACCGGTCACATAGGTAACACCTGCACCGGCCGCCAGGTCGCCGCCGACGCGACTTCCTGCGTCCTTCGCGCTGAATCGCCCGGGCGTCCGCTCCGCGGCCGGCACTTCAGCCCTCGAACCACACCGCCGGGCTCGCCGGATCGAGCCCGACCTCGGGCGACGGCCTCCGGCCACAGCCGACTTTCCGCGTCCCTCGGCCCATCGGCAAACGCAACATGGCCCGAATCGAATCGCAACCTTGCCGGGATCGAAATCGCGAGCATCGCCCGAATCGAAATCGCGAACATCGCCCGAATCAAAGCTGCGGTGTTCGAGGCACAGCGCCGGATCTCGATCGCCTGCAGGCTTTATCGATTGATTCGGGCCATGTTCCGTCGCGATGTGGCCGAGGCGGATGGTGTCGTGCGGGATCACTCACCGCAGCCATCGCACCGCCGGCCGCACGCCGGTGCTGCGGCCAGTCGGCAGCCGTTCCCAGGCTTTGATTCGGGCGATGTTGCGCACCGTACGCGCGGAAGACGCGCCGGTTCATCGTCAGCCCGGCACGCCGACGCGCGGTTGTTTACCGCCTGGAATAGAGCGCTTTGGAAGAGAACGGTGGCCGGTTCGTACCGGCCGCGAATCCCTGGCGGGCCTCAGTGTTCGCGGCCGGAGGCCGCTCCCACAGTTGATGTCCCCACCGGCATTCGGCCCATCAGATAGACGACCAGCGCCATCGCCGGCAGCCCGATCAGGCACGAGTAGACGAAGAACAGTGGGTAGCCGAGCGCGTCCACCACCGCGCCGGCGGCGCCGCCGATCACCTTGCCCGGCAGGGTCATCAGCGAGCTGAACAGCGCGTACTGGGTCGCGGTGTAGGCGGTGTTGGTCAGCCCGGAGAGGTACGCGATGAAGGCCGAGATCGCGACCCCGCCGGCCAGGTTGTCGGCGCTGATCGTCACCACCAGCATCCACGCCCGCGGCCCGAGCAGCGCCAGCAGCGCGAACAGCAGATTCGTCAGCGCGGCCAGGACCGCGCCGGCGAGCAGCACGCGCATGACGCCGTAGCGGGGCACCAGCGCACCGCCGAGCGCCCCGCCGACGATGGTCATCGCGACGCCGTAGATGCCGCTGATGTTGGCGATCTGGGCCTTCGTGAACCCCAGGTCGAGGTAGAACGGGTTCGCCATCACCCCCATCGTGATGTCGGTCACCCGGTACAGGCCGATGAACGCGAGGATCACCAGCGCGAGCCGGCCGTTGCGCGCGAAGAAGTCGACGAACGGGCAGACCACCGCGCCGATCAGCCAGCCGAGCGCGTGGCGGAGCGTATCCGGCAGATGGGCGTTGCGGGTCATGAAGTCCTGGACCCGCTGCTCGAGGAACACCGTTTCCCGGGGCAGCGTGGACGACGGCTCGCCGCTCGCCAGCACCGCCAGCAGGCCGACGGCCATCAGCGCGGCCATGCTGAGGTAGACGCCGGTCCAGCTCAGGAACGTGGCGATGTGCAGCGCGCCGGCGCCGGCCGCCAGCAGCGCGAGCCGGTAGCCGAACACGTAGGTGGCCGCCATCGCGGCCTGGCGCTCCGGCGGGGCCGCCTCGATACGCCAGGCGTCGATCGCGATGTCCTGGGTCGCCGAGCCGAATGCGACCAGCACCGCGAACAGCGCGAGCCGGCCGAGGGCCTCGGCCGGATCAGTGTACGCCATCGCGACGAGCCCCCCCGCGATCGTGAGCTGGGCCAGCACCAGCCAGCTCCGGCGGCGCCCGAGCAGGCGGTGCAGCACCGGCAGCTCCAGCCGGTCGACCACCGGAGCCCAGAACACCTTGATCGAATAGGTGATGCCGACCCAGGAAAACAGCCCGATCGCGGTCCGCGAGACGCCGGCCTCGGTGAGCCACGCGGACAATGTCGAGAACACCAGCAGAAACGGCAGGCCGGCGGAGAAGCCGAGGCACAGCATCGCCGCGATGCGCGGGTGCAGGTAGACCTGCCAGGCGTCGCGCCAGCTCGGTGCGCCGTTCGGCCGGCTCAGCCGTTTCAGGAGTCCGTTCAGCTTTCCCACCGATGGGCCCGGGCGATCCTGGCCCCCACGAAAGTCACGCCTTCCCGCTCGAGGCGCCGGCGCTGCTCGCGCATCGCCCGGTCGTCGCCGCGCTTCGAGATCGACAGCGCCGCGTTCACCACCCGATGCCAGGGCAGGCGGGTGCCCTTGGGAAGGTTAGACAAGGTTCGGCCGACCAGCCGGGCGTGGCGCGGCATACCGGCCAGATCCGCGATCTGCCCGTAGGTGGCGACCCGGCCGCGCGGGATCGCGGCCACGACCTGCCAGATCCGCTCTTCCGGGGTGAGCCCCGGGGCGTCGGCCGGCCCGGTTTGACTTGAGGCGCCGGACCTACCAGATTGGGCGGCCCGCTTCGATCGGCCGGTGCGAATGGCAGTCTGGTTCCTGGTTTTCCTGCTGACGCCCATCGTCGAAATGTACCTGCTGATTCGGGTGGGGGGCTACCTCGGCGCCTGGCCCACCGTGGCGCTGGTGGTGCTCGCCGCCGTGGCCGGCGTCGCGCTGGTTCGGACCCAGGGCCTCGCTACGCTCACCCGCGGAATGCGGCGGCTCGAGGGCGGCCAGTTGCCGGCGCAGGAGATGGTGGAGGGGCTGCTGCTGGCGGTGGCGGGGGTGCTGCTGCTGATTCCTGGGCTGCTGAGCGACGCGCTGGCGTTGCTGCTGCTGGTGCCGCCGGTGCGCCGGTGGCTGGCGCGGCGGATGCTCGCTCGGGCCACGGCCGCCGGCCCCCGTGGTCCGACCCCGGGCGGGCGCTCCGAGGTCATCGAGGGTGAGTTCGAGTCGTGGCTCGAGGACGACCGCCGGGAGTGATTTCAGTGGTTCGGCCCCTTGAATTCCGCCCGTTCGTCCCCATAACCCGCTGCGTATCCGGGGGCATCCGCCTCCCGGTCGATCCGAGCCGGTCGGCAAGCGGCTGTTATTGCAACTGGGCCGACCCCGATTATCATAGCGGCCCTCGGATTTAGCACTCTCACCCCGAGAGTGCCAACAGAACCCCTTAGGGACTCAATTGGGAGTTATCGGTAATGAATATTCGACCTCTACACGATCGCGTCGTCGTGCGCCGGGTGGAAGAAGAGACCAAGACGGCCGGGGGCATCGTGTTGCCTGACTCCGCCGCCGAGAAGCCCTCACAGGGTGAAGTGCTGGCGGTGGGCCCGGGCAAGACGCTGGACAACGGCGACGTCCGTGCACTGGACGTCAAGGTCGGCGACAAGGTCATCTTCGGCCAGTACGCCGGCAGCACGGTAAAGGTGGACGGCGAAGAGCTGCTCATCCTGAGCGAAAGCGAAATCTTCGGCGTGCTCGAAGGCTAACACCACTCGTACGAGGACAGAGGAACAGATATGAGCGCAAAAGACGTACGCTTCGCTGACGATGCGCGCAGCCGCATGCTGGAGGGCGTGAACGTTCTCGCCAACGCGGTGAAGGTGACGCTGGGCCCGAAGGGCCGCAACGTCGTGCTGGACAAGTCGTTCGGCGCCCCGACCGTAACCAAGGACGGCGTCTCGGTCGCCAAGGAAATCGAGCTGCAGGACAAGTTCGAGAACATGGGCGCGCAGATGGTCAAGGAAGTCGCCAGCCAGACCTCCGACGAGGCGGGTGACGGCACCACCACCGCGACCGTGCTGGCGCAGGCGATCCTGTCCGAGGGTCTGAAGTCGGTCGCCGCGGGCATGAACCCGATGGATCTGAAGCGTGGCATCGACAAGGCCGTGGCCGCCGCGGTGAAGGAAATCGAGAAGATGTCGATTCCCTGCGAAGACTCCAAGTCGATCGCGCAGGTCGGCACCATCTCCGCGAACAGCGACGAGTCCATCGGCAAGATCATCGCCGAGGCGATGGAGAAGGTCGGCAAGGAAGGCGTGATCACGGTCGAGGAAGGTCAGGGCCTCGAGAACGAGCTGGAAGTGGTCGAAGGCATGCAGTTCGACCGCGGCTACCTCTCCCCGTACTTCATCAACAACCAGGAGTCGATGGCGGCCGAGCTCGATGAGCCGTACATCCTGCTGGTCGACAAGAAGATCTCCAACATCCGCGAGATGCTGCCGATCCTCGAGTCGGTGGCGAAGGCGGGCCGCCCGCTGATGGTCATCGCCGAGGACATCGAAGGCGAAGCGCTGGCGACGCTGGTCGTGAACAACATGCGCGGCATCGTGAAGGTGTCGGCGGCCAAGGCTCCGGGCTTTGGTGACCGGCGCAAGGCCATGCTGCAGGACATCGCGATCCTGACCGGCGGCACCGTGATCTCCGAAGAGGTCGGCCTGACCCTCGAAGGCGCGACGCTGGAAGATCTCGGCACCGCGAAGCGTGTCGCCTCCACCAAGGAGAACACCACGATCGTCGACGGCAACGGCGCCAAGGCCGACATCGAAGGCCGGATCAAGCAGATCCGTCAGGAGATCGAAGACACCACCTCCGACTACGACCGTGAGAAGCTCCAGGAGCGTCTCGCGAAGCTGGCCGGCGGCGTGGCGGTGATCAAGGTCGGTGCGTCGACCGAGATCGAGATGAAGGAGAAGAAGGCCCGCGTCGAGGACGCGCTGCACTCCACCCGTGCGGCCGTCGAGGAAGGCGTGGTGCCGGGCGGCGGTGTCGCGCTGGTGCGTGCGCTGCAGGCCATCGAAGGCCTGAAGGGCGACAACGAAGACCAGAACGTCGGTATCGCCATCGCCCAGCGCGCGATGACGGCGCCGCTGCGCCAGATCGCGATCAACGCCGGTGTCGAGGGCGCGGTCGTGCTCGACAAGGTCAAGCAGATGAAGGGTAACGAAGGCTACAACGCCCAGACCGGCGAGTACGGCGACATGATCAAGTTCGGGATTCTCGACCCGGCGAAGGTCACCCGTACCGCGCTGCAGGCGGCGGCTTCCGTGGCCGGTCTGATGATCACCACCGAGGCGATGATCAGCGAGATCCCGGAAGACAAGCCGGCCGGCGGCGGCATGCCCGACATGGGCGGCATGGGCGGCATGATGTAAAGCCCGCCTGTGGGAGCGGCCTCCGGCCGCGAACCGGAACCGCTCCCGCTCTCACCTCTCCCCAATCTGTGGGAGCGGCCTCCGGCCGCGAATCCGG
>DASVDC010000085.1:0-53632 GCA_036381275.1 Pseudomonadales bacterium
GCTGGTGGTGTTCATCCACGGCTTTCCGGACTTCTGGTACTCCTGGCGCCACCAGATGGCGGGGCTCGCGGACCGCTTCCGCGTGGTGGCCGTCGATCAGCGGGGTTACAACCTGAGCGACAAGCCGGCGGGCGTCGAGAACTACGACATGGCGCTGCTGGTGGCCGACGTGGCGGCGGTGATCCGCGACGCCGGCGCGGACCGCGCGACCATCGTCGGCCACGACTGGGGCGGCGCCGTCGCCTGGCAGTTCGCGTTCCATCGGCCGGAGATGACCGAACGCCTGGTGATCCTGAATCTCCCGCATCCGCGCGGAATGGCGCGCGAGATGGCGCGAAACCCGCAGCAGCGTGCCGACAGCGCCTATGCCCGGCGCTTCCAGGAAGGCTCGCCGGACGACCCCGACATCCTGTTCGGCGGGCCGATGACCGCCGAGAACCTGGCCGGCTGGGTCACCGACGAGGCCGCGCGGGCGCGCTACGTGGAGGCGTTCCAACGGTCGGACTTCGCCGCGATGCTGAACTACTACAAGCGCAACTACCCGCGCCTGCCGCCCGAGGGCGCCGAGCCGGCGGCGCCCGAGACGCCGCGGCTCACGATGCCGGTGCTGATGTTCCACGGCCTGGAGGATCGGGCGCTGAACTCGGATGCGCTCAGCCTCACCTGGGACTGGCTCGACGCCGATCTGACGCTGGTCACCGTGCCGGGCGCCGGCCACTTCGTGCAGCAGGACGCGGCCGAGCTCGTGACCGACACGCTGCGCTGGTGGCTGCTGGCGCGGCTGTGAACCTGCTGCCGCCGCAGGAGCGCTGGCTGCGGGTCCAGCTCTAGGCCCGCAGGGATTCGCGGCCGGAGGCCGCTCCCACAGTGGTCAGTGCCGCTTCCACAGTGGTCAGTGCCGCTCCCACAGTGGTCAGTAGAGCGGCTCGAAGCCGAACACCCAGGGCGTGGAGGTGTCGACGTCCACCCGCACGGCTTTCAGCTCCGGGGCGCCGAACACCTGAAGCCGTGTGATGTTGCCGAACTTCGGCGGCCGGGATTCGCCCTGCGACACCAGGAACGGGCGGTCGACCACGAACTCGTGGAAGTCGCCGTGCACCAGCAGCACCGGCTTGCCGAATGCGGCACCGAGATCGCGGATCGCGAGCGCGACCCAGAAAAACGGACCTTCCAGCCCGCCGCGCAGGCGTTTGCCGAAGTCCGTGCCGCCTGCGCCGTCCTCGAACAGCGACGCGTGCATCGCGATCACCACCGCCTTCGCGTCGGACTGTGTCGCGTGCTCGAAGGTTTCCTTTATCCAGGCGACGTTGGCACGGTTGCGCCGGATCGCCTCGTCGGCGCGCCGCTCGTCGTTGATGGTGAACCCCATTGCGCTGCCCGGCACGCTCACCGTCGCGAAGACCACGCCGTCCCGCTCCCAGCGGGCATTCTCCGGTACCCCGTCGGAATCCGACGCCTGGCCCTGGCGCGTCAGCGGCATCGTCCGGGCGCCGAGACTCTGCTCGGTCGCGAAGTACACCCGGCGGATCGTCGCGAGGCTGCCCAGCGTGTCCGCGTAGCTGGTCGCGGCGAACGCGTTGTCGAGCCGCCGGGCTTCGCCGATCAGCGCCCGGTCCTCGGGAGTGCCCTTGCCTTCCATGATTCGCGTATAGGCCTCGAGGATCGGCGGATGCCGGCAATCGGTCCACTCGTTGTCGCCCGGCGTGTAGATCACCGGGTGCTGGTATTTGTCGAACCAGCCGCGCACCCATTGGTAGTTCTCTTCGGTGCAGGCCAGCGCACCCCAGGTATCGCCGACGTGGATCGTGAACGCCGGCGACGACGCGTTGATCGAGCCGATCAGACGCTCGTAGACCGGCAGATCGCGGTCCAGGTTGTAGGCCGTGTCGCCGAGCGCGACGAAATGCCAGGGCTCCGCGTGGCTCGAGCCCGCGAGCAGCGCGCCGAGCAGGTAAGCGAAGGCATGGATACGCATGGCTCCCCCTCCCGAAAAAGACCCACGGTACGTGGCCCGTGTGGGCGAGGTCAACGCTCCACGACCCAGCGCAGCAGCACGTCCTGCAGATCCTCGCCGAGCCCGCGATGCGCCTGCGGCGCGTTCACCAGCGCGACGACGATCAGGCGCCGGCCGCTCGCGGTGAGCACGTATCCCGCCACGGCGGAGACGTGGTCCAGCGTGCCCGTCTTCAGGTGCATGCGGCCTTCGGCCGCGGTGCCGTTCAGGCGATGACGCATCGTGCCGTCGACGCCGGCCAGCGCGAGCGACGAGACGAACTCCGGCATGTACGGGCTCTTCCAGGCCGCCTGCAGCACCGCGGCGAGTTGGCGCGCGCTGATGCGCGAGTCGCGCGAGAGGCCGGCCGGGTTGCTGATCAGCATCCCGCCGGTGTCGATGCCGTGCTCCCGCAATACCGCGAACAGCGCATCGTGCGCCTTCGCCGTCGTGGCCGGCGCCCCGAAGCGCTCGGCACCCAGCGTCAGCGCGAGCTGTCGCGTCATCACGTTGTTGCTGAACTTGTTGACCAGCCGGAGGATGTCGCCGAGCGACCGCGACGCGTGCCGATGGAACGGCTTGCCGAACGGCTTGCCGAACGGCTCGTCGAGCAGCGCGTCCGACGGCTCGTCGGACGCCGTGCCGGCGATCGCGGCCGGCACCGTGCCGGTACGCCAGCGGCCGTCGATCTCGCCGCCGAGCCGGCTCCAGTACAGATCGAACAGACCGAACGCGTAGCTCTCCGGATGCAGCACGGTGCGCGTCAGGCTGTACTCCTCACAGCCCGCCGGGAAGCGTCCCTCGAGCAGCACCTGATGGCGCTCCGCCGCATCGGGCACCGCCACCGCCACGCCGCGCTGGAAGCCGCCGCAGGGTGCCTCGTAGAGGCGCAGCCGGTTGTCCAGCTCGAGGTTCGGCAGCGGCGGCTCCGCGAGCACGGACACCTTCTCGCCGTCCGCTTCCGGGCGCACGATGAAGCGCACCGCGTTGAAGTTCACCAGCAGCGGATGCGGCGTCAGGTTGTAGACGCGGTTCGGGCGGTTGTCGAACGCGCCCGGATCCTCGGGCTCCAGCGCGAAGTACGTGGTATCGAAAACGACGTCGCCGCGGATGCGGCGCACGCCGCGGCGGCGCAGCCCCTCCACGAGCTTCCAGTACTCTTCCTCGACCAGATAGGGATCGCCCTGGCCGCGCAGCCACAGATCGCCGTCCAGCGTGCCGTCCTCGAGCGGTCCGCCGAGATAGACGTCGGTGTACCAGGTGTAGCCGGGCCCGAGCGCTTCCAGCGCCGCGAACGTGGTCACGAGCTTCAGCGTCGACGCCGGGTTGCGCGGTACGTCGGGCAGGTGGGTCAGCTCCGGTGCCGCCGCGTCCACCTCCTGAACCCAGAGACTGATCGACGATTCCGCAAGACCGAGCGAGCGCGCCGCGAGCGCGACCGGGGCGGGCAGACCCTCGACCGACGTCTCTGCCGCGAGCGGCCCCGCGGCGAGCGAGAGCACGCAGAGGAGCAATGCCAGGCGCTTCACGTCGACGCTTCCGCTACGCAGCGCCGCAGCGTCTCGTCGAGCGGCGTCAACGCGACCTCGAGCGCCCGGGCACCCGGGCTCGGATCGATGCAATCGTCGTGGTCGAGCACGCCGAGCATCGCCCGCGTGACCGGCGGATTCGCCGACAGCCGTTCGAGCAGCGCCGCCCCGGCCAGCCCGACGCCGAGCGGCAGCGGCACCACCCGGGTGCGCCGACCGAGCGCGGCCGCGGCGCGGCGGATCAGCTCGCTGCGCGG
This sequence comes from Pseudomonadales bacterium, assembly GCA_036381275.1. Classification (GTDB taxonomy): domain Bacteria; phylum Pseudomonadota; class Gammaproteobacteria; order Pseudomonadales; family Azotimanducaceae; genus UBA7803. Next base: position 3,780 of record DASVDC010000085.1, read on the forward strand.
CAGCGACTCGGGGCCGGCGAGCTCGAACAGCTCCGATGCGCCGATGCGCCCGACAGCGAAGCGGAGCGCCGCCACCACGTCGCCCGCATAGAGCGGCTGCTCCAGGCTCGACGGGCGCAGCACCAGGTTCCACGGCCGGCGCGCCCGCGCGCAGAGCGCCCGGGACGCGTAGTCGCCTTCGCCGAGCACCATCGGCACGCGGATCACGGTAACCGGCACCGGACCCTCCCGCAGGATCTGCTCGGCCGCGGCCCGCGACGCGAGACAGGCGTTGGCCGCGTCCGGTGCCGCTCCGAGGATGCTGAGATAGACGATGCGTCCGACGCCGGCACGCGCGGCGGCGTCCGCGAGCGCGGCGCAGGAGCGTTCGTGCGCATCGGCATAGCGGCTGGCCGCGGTTTCCTTCAGGATGCCGACCAGATGGACGACGCCGGTGCAGCCTTCGAGCGCGGCCGCGAGACCGTCGGCGTCCCGATAGTCCACCACCCGAACCGCCGCGTCGGAGCCGGCCGCGGAGCTCACCTGCTCCGCCGCGTGCCGCGAACGCACCAGCGCCCGCACCGCCCCTCGGTCCTGCTCCTTCAGCATCCGCGTGCCCAGATGCCCGTTGGCGCCGGTGATCGCGAGCATCACGTTGTAGGGTATGCTGACCGGATGGCGACCCGGATCGGCAACCAGACCGGCGTCTGGCTCACCTGGGCGAACGGGCTGACGGCGTTGCGGCTGCTGCTGGCCGCGCCGAGCGCCTGGTTCGCCGCGACTTCGCAATGGGCGTGGGCCGCCCTGTTGCTGTCCGCGGCGATCCTGACCGACCTGCTCGACGGGCCTCTGGCGCGGCGGCTCAGGCAGACGTCCGCGCTCGGCGGCCTGCTCGACCACAGCACCGATGCCGCCTTCGTCACCCTGCTCCTCCTCGCTCTTTCCACCCTAGGTTACCTGCCGTGGCTGCTGCCTGCGCTGGTGGCGGCCTCGTTCCTCCAGTACGTGGCCGATTCCCGGGCGCTGGCCGGCCGGATGCTCCGCGCGAGCTGGCTCGGCCGCTGCAACGGCATCGCCTACTTCGTGCTGGCCGCCGCGGTCGTGTACCGCAACGCGCTCGGCCTCGCGTGGCCGGACGATGCGTTACTCGAGGCCTTCGCGTGGCTGCTGGTGGCCACCACCGTCGCGTCCATGGCCGACCGCCTGCGGGCCTGGCTCGGCACCGAATAGCTCGCGGTTCGCCTTCGGCAGGAACAGCACGCCGATCGCGGCATTGAACAGCACGAAGAACGTGTGCATCACCAGGCTGAACGCGCCCACTTCCGGGAACTCCGGGAACAGCACCGTCCACAACAGCAGCGCGCCGGCGTGGAAGGGCAGCGGCAGCGCGGCCGCCAGGAAGATCACCGGCAGGAACGCGAGCATCTCGGCGAAGCTGACGTCGACGTTGAACAGCGACAGCGACAGCGTGTAGACCACGATCGCCGCGATCAGGTTCGGCGCCTTGAACAGCACGACCAGCAGGTAATGGAGCGGCCGCGCTTCGCGGAACGCGCGCACCACCGGCTGCTCGCGCAGCTCGAGCCTCGGCAGCAGGTGGCCGCGGAAGTACGCGATGTGCAGCGGCAGGTAGATCGTCGCGGCCACGAACACCGCCGGCAGGATCACGTCGAGCGGGATCTGCCGCGAGGCCGCCTGCACTACCTCGTACCCGCTGATCACGCCCACCGACGAGAACAGCAGGAGCTGATAGATCTCCATCAGGCCGAGCAGCAGCATCGACGAGATCGCTTCCCACGCGGAGACGCCGTAGCGCCGGTACAGGTACAGCGACATCGCGCCCTTGCCGACCTGCTCGTTCACCAGCGACAGGATGTACGCGCTCGCCCGGATCGGCAGGATGTCGCGCAGGCGCAGCGACGGTGCGTTGAACCAGCGAACCACGCGCCAGGTGACATGCGAGTCCACGAGAAAGAAGAACACCGAGTAGGGAATCATCAGCGCGAGCCACGCGAGCCAGTTCGCCTCGCCGAAGAAGCGCACCAGGTACTCGATCACCGTGAGCCCTTCCCGCGCGGCCGCCCCGTCGGTACGCCGATAGACCATATAGAAGCAGGCGACGGTGACCAGCCAGGTGGCCACCCGGAACAGCGCGTTGGCCTTCTTCGGCTGCGGCGCGGCCGACGCCTCGCTCATCCGAGCTTCTCGTAGACCATGCGCTTGAAGTCGTGACTGAACGGATGCCAGAAGCCGGGCATGCGCTGGGTCATGCAGACACCGGTCAGGTTCGCGCGCGGCGCCATCCAGGTATGGGTACCCGCCATTCCGCCCCAGTGGTACTCGTCACGCGCCGTCTCCGGCTCGTCGGGCGCCGGTTCGAGCTTGATCGCGAAACCGAGTCCGAAACTGGTATTCGACATCTCCCACATCGGAAACTGCACGCCGACGCCGACCGGGAGCTGAACGGTGCGCATGAGCTGAATCGTGGCGGGCTTCAGCAGCCGCACGCCCTTCCATTCGCCGCCGTTCACGATCACGCGCAGGAAGGTCAGGTAGTCGGCCACGGTCGAGACCAGCCCGCCGCCGCCGGAGAGGAAGCGGCGCGGCCGGCTGTAGGTGCCCGTAAACGGGTCGTCCGCCTTCACCAGCCCGCTCTTCATCGGGGCCATCACGTCCACCGGCGCGTACATGGTGGTGAAGCGCTGCTGCTTCTCGGGCGGGACGAAGAAGTTGGTGTCCACCATGCCGAGCGGGCCGAAGATGCGCGCCTCGAGGAACTCGTCGAAGCGCTGCTTCGAGATCACTTCGATCACCCGCGCCAGCACGTCCGTGGCGAAGCTGTAGCGCCAGCTCGTACCCGGCTGATACGCGAGCGGCAGCTTCGCCAGCTTGTCGCAAAGCTCCTCGAGCGTCATGTCGCCGTTCGCGAGCGGATTCACGCCGGCGGCCATGTATGCCTTGTCGATGATCGATTCCGGCTCGATGAAGCCGTACGACAGCCCGGCGCTGTGGCTCATCACGTGGCGCATCGTGATCGGCGCCGCGAGCGGCTCGATGTCGGCGAGCGAGGTCGCGTTCGGCCGCAGCACCACCGGCTCGGCGAACGCCGGCAGGAATTTCGACAGCGGATCGTCGAGCGCGAATTCGCCCTGCTCGTACAGCATCATCGCGGCCACGCTGGTGACGATCTTCGTGTTGGAATACATGCGGAAGATCGCGTCCTTCGTGAGCGGCCGCTTCGACTCGAGGTCCATGTAGCCGAACGTCGCGAAGTCGACCACGTCGGTGCCCTTCATGACCAGCGTGACGCAGCACGACAGAATTTCCTGATCGACGTACCACTGCATCCGCTCGTGCAGATCGGAAAAGTCCACGTCGCTCGGAACGATGTCGATGGAGTTGATAGTGGTTCCTCCTTGGGTCGGCCTGCGCTCATTCTACGAGCTTTCGGCCGCGGTGATAGAGCCTCGTGCAGCAGCGCACGCGGCATATCGCGCAGGCTGATTTGCGTCCGCCCGGATATTCGATTTGATGATTTCTCAGCCCCCCGATTTACCGCCTAGCATGGACCTGGTGGGCGGGTTCCTTCAGCCTCATTCAGTCGATGAACGCTCGGGGATTACCCCTAAAGTCTTGAGGAAACGCTCGAACGGGCCCGCCCGCAGCTTCTCGATCCAGCCGTTCCGGCTAGAGCTCCTCGAAGGTCACCTGCGCATGTGCGGTGAGGCGCCCGATCAGCGCTTCGCCGAACGCGGCCGCCGGCGTGAGCACACCGCCGCGCGCCGGCAGCTCGTCCCGCGCGAGACAGACCGCCGCCTCGCCGAGCATCCGTGAGGTCGACGCGTAGCCCGGATCGCCGCGGCCGCGGACCCGCACCCTGAGTGTTGCCTCGCGGCGCACCGGATCCCGGCCGAGCAGCTCGATCTCCCAATACCCGGACTCGCGCCGCTCCCGGGACGGCCCTTCGCCCGACCGCGGAAGCAGCGGCGTCAGTGCGCGGCGCAACGCGCCGATCGATGCGGCGGCGCCGACCACCGCGGCGCCGGCGCTGAGCCCGGCGGCAATGGGGAAGCCGAGCGGGCCGAACGGCACCAGCAGGCCTTCCTCGTAGCGGAAGCCGTGACCGTACGGATAGCCGAGCAGCGCGTTGCTGCGGCGCACCACGCGGGTGTTGATCGGCGCCATCGGGAACGGCGCGACCCAGCTCTGGAAGTCGTCGTCGAACACCGGCAGCAGGCGGTCGGGACCGTCGAGACCCCGGCGCTCCCCTTCCGGGTTCAGCGCGTAGGGATCCTCGATCACCGTCCGCACGCCCGGATCGCGCTCCGCCTCGTCGAGGGTGTTCAACAGGCTCGCCACGGTGCCGCCGCTGAAGCCGCCGCGCGCGTCCCGCACCCGCAGCTTCACTTCGGTGGCGACCGTGCCGTGGCGCCGCTGCATCGCCTGCTCGAGGTACAGCACACCGAGGTCGGAGGGAATGCAGTCGAAGCCGCAGCTGTGCACGATGCGCGCGCCCGTCGCCTCGGCGCGGCGATGGTGCAGGTCGATCATCCGGCGCATCCACGGGACCTCGCCGGCGAGATCGCAGTAGTGGGTGCCGCGTTCGGCACAGGCCGCCACCAGCTTCGAGCCGTAGCGCGCGTAAGGGCCGACGGTGGTGCAGACCACGCGCGTGCGTGCGGCCAGCGCATCGAGGGTCGCCTGGTCGTCGGCATCCGCGACCACCAGCGGCACGCCGCTCGCGCGCTCGCCGAGCTCGCCGCGGACCTGCTCCAGTTTCGTGACGCTGCGGCCGCCCATGGCCCACCGGAGCGCCGGGCCGCCGGCGTCGCGCTCGAGCAGGTGCGCGGCCACCAGCCGGCCCGTGAATCCGGAAGCTCCCCAGACGATGACGTCGAATTCGCGGTCGTTCACGGCGCCCCTCCGCGGCCGCCCGATGCGCCACGATTGCCGAAACGGCGCCGTCCGGCAAGCGCTACGCGACGGCGGCGGAAAGCTGGCAGAATCCTTCGGAGCGATGGCAACACCGAGCGGGGGACAACCATGCTGCGAGCCGCGGCCGCCGTCCTGCTCAGCATACTGATCGGTTGGCCGGCCGGTGCCGGCGCCGACGAGCTTCGCCTGGCCGGACGCTGGGTGCTCAACCACGACCTCACCCGGGAAGAGCAGCCCGACGGCCCCGAGCAGCGGGCGCTGCTCGACAAGCTGCCGCGCGCCGGCGTCAGCGTCGGCGGAGTGCCGCTGCCGCGAACCGGCAATGCGCCGTTGCCGCAGGCGATCGGCAGCCCGCGCAATCCCGCCGTGCTGGAAACCACCGAGCTCAGCATCGAGGCGCTCGGCGACGACCGCATCCGACTCGGCTACGACGGCGGGCGAGGCGAGGAGCTCATCCGGGGGGACGACCAGGGTCTGGTGACGCGCTGGAGCGACACCAGGCTCACCAGCCGCTACGAGACCACGCGGCGCAAGGTCAGCCAGCAGTACGAGCTGCGCCGGGACGGGCGGCTCTTGGTCACGGTGAAGCTGAACCCGAATCGCGGGCCGACCGTGGTGCACAAGCGGGTGTTCGATCGGATGCCGGACGGCGGCGGCGCCTGAACTGCGTTGACACTGTGGGAGGCCTCCGGCCGCGAACGGGTCGTTGCGCCCGGACATTCGCGGCCGGAGGCCGCTCCCACAGAACCTGCGCCGGAGGCCGCTCCCCGAATCGCGGTCTGGAGACCGCTCCTACACGGTCACGACCGCCGCGCCGTTGATTCGGCCTTCGCGCAGCGCGGCCAGCGCGTCCGCGGTACGCTCGAGCGGAAACGTCTGCACTTCGGTGTGCACGCCGGCGCGCGGCGCCAGCTCGAGCAGCGCCCGGCCGTCGGCCCGGGTCAGGTTCGCCACCGACCGCAGCGTGCGCTCGCCCCAGAGGAGCGCGTACGGGAACGCCGGAATCTCCGACATGTGGATGCCGGCGCAGATCACGCTGCCGCCCTTCACGACGTGCGTCAGCGCGCGCGGCACCAGCTCGCCGGCGGGCGCGAACAGGATCGCCGCATCGAGCGGCTCCGGCGGCGCGGCCGAAGAGCCGCCGGCCCAGCACGCCCCGAGGCGGCGCGCGAACGCCTGCGTCTCGTCGTCGCCGTCGCGGGTGAACGCGTAGACCCGCCGCCCCTGCCACGCGGCGATCTGAGTGAGGATGTGCGCGGCGTTGCCGAAGCCGTAGAAGCCGATGCGTAATGCATCCCCCGCCATCGACAGCGCCCGGTAGCCGATCAGGCCCGCGCACAGCAGCGGCGCCGCCTGAGCGTCCGGATAACCCTCCGGCAGCGGGAAACAGAAGCGCTCGTCGACCGCAACGAACTCGGCATAGCCGCCGGGGCGCTGATAGCCCGTGAACTCCGCGCGGTCGCAGAGGTTCTCGCGCCCGCTGCGGCAGTAGCCGCACTCGCCGCAGGTGTAGCCGAGCCAGGGGATACCGATTCGCTGGCCGACGGCGAGCGCGCTGCCGGCCGGCGCGCGTACCACGCGGCCGACGATCTGGTGGCCGGGCACCACCGGATAACGGCCGTCGGTGATGTCGCCGTCGACCACGTGCAGATCGGTTCGGCAGACTCCGCAGGCGACGACCTGGACCAGCGCTTCACCGGCACCGGGTTCCGGCACCGGTATGTCCTGCAGCTCGAACCGGCCACCGGGCCGATCGAGGACCATCGCCCGCATACGACCTCCCGTTCAGAAATCAGTTTACTTATCGCACCGGTTTGGTGCTAATTGATGCGTCCGGGGGCAGTTCGGCGACTCTCTGCATGATCCGATGGCTGACGATCCTGATCGCGCTGACGAGCCTCGCCGGCTGCTCGGAGCCGTTCGTCGTGTTCTCCGGCGGCACGCTGTCGGGCGAGGAGCGTCCGCCGCCCGAGGACTGGTCGGCGCTCGCCGACGAGGAAACCGTCCAACTCGAGACGCGCCCGGCCGACCCCTACTCGGTGAACATCTGGGCCGTGAGCGTCGAGCGCGACGTCTACGTCGCCACCGGAGCCGACGGCACGCGGTGGACCGGGTTCATCGGCCAGGATCCCCGCGTGCGGCTCCGGGTCGGGCAGACCCTCTATCCGCTGCGCGCGGTGCGGGTCACCGACCGCGAGGAGCAGGAGCAGGTCGCCCGCGCCTACGCCGACAAGTACGAGCTGGATCCGGAAGACAATTGGGTCAGGGAAGCGCTCGTGTATCGCCTCGAGCCCCGCTGATCGGCCGCCCGCGGCAGCCGATGCACGACGACCGCTTCAGCCCGCGCACCGCGGTGGCCGTGGTGATCGCCAACATGGTGGGCACGGGCGTGTTCACCAGCCTCGGCTTCCAGCTGGTCGACATCCAGTCCGGCTTCGTGCTGATGATGCTCTGGGTCGTCGGTGGGCTCACCGCGCTCTGCGGCGCGCTCTGCTACGCCGAGCTCGGCGCCGCGCTGCCCCGATCCGGCGGCGAGTACAACTTCCTGACGGAGATCTACCACCCGGCCGCCGGTTACGTTTCGGGCTGGGTATCCGCCACGATCGGCTTCGCCGCCCCGACCGCGCTGGCCGCGATCACCTTCGGCAGTTATCTCGGTTCGGTGTTCGGCGGCCTGTCACCCAGCTGGCTCGCCTGCCTGCTGGTGCTCGGACTCGCGATCGCGCACGCCACCAGCCGGCGGAGCAGCGGCGGCGTCCAGCGCGCGTTCACCGCGCTGAAGGTGCTGCTGGTGCTCGGCTTCTGCGCGCTCGCCTGGCTGCTCGTGGACGAGCGCCAGCCGGTGCGCTTCCTGCCGGCGGAAGGCGACCTCGAGCTCCTCACCAGCAGCGCGTTCGCGGTGTCGCTGATCTACGTGAACTACGCCTACACGGGCTGGAACGCGGCCACGTACCTCACCAGCGAGCTCGCGGATCCCGAGAGGAACCTCTCGCGCGTGCTGATCGCCGGCACCCTCGGCGTGATGGCGATGTACGTGCTGCTGAACTTCACGTTCCTTTGGGTTGCGCCGATCGACGCGATGACCGGCCGCATCGAGGTCGGCTACGTGGCCGCCCGCCACGCGTTCGGCTCGGCCGGCGGCGACCTGATGGGCGTGGTGCTCGCAGGGCTCCTGATCTCCACGGTCAGCGCGATGGTGATGGCCGGGCCGCGCGTGCTGCAGGTGATCGGCGAAGACTTTCCGGCGTTCGCGCCGCTCGCCCGGACCAATCGGCACGGCGTGCCGCACGTCGCGATCGCGCTGCAGACCGCCATCACGCTGCTGTTCATCGTCACGGCGTCGTTCGAGTCGATTCTCGTGTTCGCCGGCTTCACGCTCGGGCTGAACACGTTCTTCGCGGTGCTCGGCGTTTTCGTGCTGCGCTGGCGCGCACCCGGCCGACCGAGGCCCTACCGGGCGGCGCTGTACCCGTTGCCGCCGCTGATCTACCTCGGCTTCACCGGCTGGACGCTGACCTACATCCTGCTCGACCGGCCGATCGAGGGGTTGATGGGGCTCGCGATCGTCGGAGCGGGGCTCGTCGCGTATCTGCTCACGGTATGGCTCGGGCGGCGGAGCGTGCACTAGTCAGTACTGCCGCTCCGGCATCTGCACGCGCAGTCCGTGCATCGCGTCGGTGACGCGGATCTGGCAGGCGAGGCGGCTCGTCTCGTCGACGCCGAACGCGAACTCCAGCATCGCCGCTTCGAGCTCGCCGGCTTCCCCCGTGCACCCGCGCCACTCGTCCGGGACGTACACGTGGCAGGTGGCGCACGCGCATTGACCGCCGCAGTCGCCCTCGATGCCGGGCACCGCGTGGTCGACGGCGCCCTGCATCAGGCTCGTCCCGACCGCCACCTCTACGGTGTGCTCGGTGCCGTTGGCTTCCACGTAGGTGATCGACGGCATGAGCTACTCCGGCCCGTCCGGGAGCTGGTGGGCCTCGGCGATCACCGCGAACGCGCTGCCGCCGGACACCACCGGTGACAGGGTGAAGTCGAGCTGTTGCTCGCCGGTGTCCGGGAGCACCACCCGCACGCCGGCACGATACGGTTCGCCTGCGAGCGCGCGCTCGATCGCGCGCCGGAGCGCCGCCGCCGTCGCGGCCGGATCGGCCGTGCGGTAAGGCAGCTCGGCGAACCGCGCGCCCACCGGCTCGACGCCGCCCTGCAGCAGACGCCGCCCGGCCGGATTGATCGCCTGCACGCGCCCGTCCGGCGCGATCAGCGCCATCGCCTGGCGAGCGTGCTCGAACACGGTGCGAAAGCGCGCCTCGGAGCGCGCGAGCTCGGCCCGGGCCGCGTACTGCGGCCGCAGGTCGCGCAGGTTCGCGCTGAACACGAGGCCCCGGTCGGTGGTGACCTTGGTGATCGACGCGGCGAGCGGGATCTCCTCGCCGGAGCGGGTCAGGCCGCGGATCTCCGCCCGCTCATCGAGCATCCGGGACGGCGCCGGCGCCGCGGCGAACGCGCGCATGAACCCCTCGTGGCCGCGCCGGAACCGCTCCGGCAGCAGATTCGCGAGCGGCTCTCCGAGCAGACCGCCGGCCGGGTACTCGAACAGCGCTTCCGCGCTCGGGTTCGCGTAGATGATCCGCCCGCCCTCGTCGACGTGGACGATGGCATCCGCCGAGACGGCCATTACCCGCGCGGCCAGCCGGTGTGCGGAGCGGATGCGGTACTGGCGGGCCTGCTCCTCCGTCACGTCCACCAGGATCACCAGATAGCTCGGCGGGTCGGTCGGCAGCCGCCCGACCCGCACCCGCACCGGCTTGTCCACGCCGTTTCCGTCGCGGCACCAGAGCCGCACGTGGGCGAGCTCCGGGGCCCGCGGTTCGTCGCCCCAGCGGCGCAGCCAGACCAGCGGGTTCAGGCGGCTGCGCTCGTGCTCCGGCAGGAAGTCCACCACGTTGCCGCCGGCGGGGGTGCGGTTCGTGGCCAGCAGATCGTTGGCGGCCCTGTTGCCCGTCAGAATCCAGCCGTCGCCGTCGATGACGACGGCGGGATCCGGCAGCGCATCGAGGAGCGCCGGCGCCGCGAGCTGATGGAATTCCATCGCGGCAGGCTCAGTAGGCGGCCTGCGCCGCGTTCAGCACGTTCAGGTCGCTGCGGCGATCCTCCATCTGCTCGAGCACCGTGAGATCGGTGTTCACCGGGATGCCGGCGCGCTCGAACAGCTCGCGCGTGCGCGGCGTGATCAGCCCGGCCCGCACCAGCGCCGGCAGCATCAGGTCGTTCACGGAATGGATCTGACCCGGCGGCAGCTCGCGCGTGATCCCGGCGGCCTCCGCCTCCTGCATTCCGGCGATGAAGTCGGCCGGCTCGATCCCGGAGACTTCCAGCACCTTCAGGAAACCCGGATCCAGCGGTGCCCGCTGACCGTCGAGCAGGATCTTCACCGCATCGAACGCGAACTGCGCGAGATCCTCGCGGTCGTCCGGATGCATGGCCGCGACGGTCGGGGTCAGATACACGTGGCCGAACGAGACGTGGCGCGCCTCGTCGCGCATCACGTTGAACGTGATCTGCTTGAGCAGCGGATCCACGGCCTGGCGATACATGTTGTTGAACGCGCCGAGCGCGAGGCCCTCGATGATCATGTTCATGCCGATCATCACCTTGCAGAAGTCGTTGGTCTGCAGCGTGGTGTCGATCAGCTCCTTCAGCCACGGCAGCATCGGGTAGTGGATCGCAATCCGGTTCACGTACCGGTCGTAGGCCTCCACGTGGCGCGCTTCGTCCATCGTCTGAGTCGCGGCGTACCACTTGGCTCCCATGTCCGGCACACCGTGGGCGACGGTGGCGGCGGTCAAGAGCGCCCCCTGCTCGCCGTGCAGGAACTGCGACAGGAGCTGCGCGGTGGAATGGGCGGTGAACGTCTCCTGCTGACGGCGCGACAGGCGGCGGAAGAACGGCATGCGCGCGTACTGGCTGTGCGACTCGGCGACGATCGGGCCGGACGGATCCACCGGCAGGTGCCAGTCGAGGTCGTCGACGTTCCACTGGTTGGTCTTGGCGCGCCGGTACAGATCGCCGATCTTCTCGACCTGGGTCTGGTAGTCGAAATTCCACGCGACCTGCATCAGCGTGGTGTAGGTCTCCGAGTGCGGCGACTCGGATCGCGGCGTCGGCGTTTGCGGGTGTGTTGCGGCCATGGCTCGGGCTCCATCGAGGGCGATGCCCCGATGATGCGCCGATCCCCGAGCGGCAACTTGATTCAGGTCAAGCCGGCGCTCGCACGAGCCGGCGCGTGTTCCCCGACCGCCGCCGGGCGCCGCTCCTGCTCCTCGATCAGCCGGCCGACGAACGCGTTCAACATGTCGCCCGCCGTCGCGAACGCATCGCGCAGATACGGCGTGGTGCGGACGTCCTGACGTGCCACCAGCCACATCTCCACCTCGTTGAACGGCACGTCGGTCAGCACCCGCACCAGGTTCGGCCGATGCCTGGCCACGTGCAGCGGCACCACCGCGATACCCCAGCCCGCTTCGGCGCCGTTCAGCCGCCCGGCGAAGTGGTCGCTGCGGAACACGAACTGGTCCTTGGACAGCGGATAGCCCCGACGCCGGGCTTCACGGGCGAGGCGCGTGGCGCGGACGCCGTCGATGAACCAGTGCTCGCGCATGTTGGCCGCCGTCGGCATGCCCCGCTCGGCGACGTAGCCGCGGCTCGCGTAGAGCCCGCACGGCAGGCCGGCGAGGCGCCGGCACACCAGCTCCTGCTGGTGCGGCTCGACGTGGCGGATCGCGATGTCGGCTTCGCCCTGCAGCAGGTTCAACAGATCGTTGGCGATCAGCAGCTCGATGTTGATCAGGCCGTCCTGGCCGACCCGCCGCACCGGTGCGAGCAGCTCCGGGAATACGTCCGCGATGAATTCCGAAGCGGTGATGCGCACGAGACCCGAGTGGCGTGACTTCACCGATTTCGACGCCAGCTCGAACGCGCGCGCGCCATCGAGCATGTTGCGCGCCGACTGCACCAGGCGGGCACCGGCGTCGTTCAGCCTGAGGCCGCTGGCGCGGCGGTCGAACAGGCTCATGCCGAGCGACGCTTCGAGGTTCTGAATGTGCCGGGCAACCGTGGGATGGGCGAGCCCGAGCTCGCGGGCCGCGGCGGCGAGGCTGCCCTGCTCCGCCACCGCCACGAACGTGCGTACCAGGTTCCAGTCGAGGTGACCGCCGTGCTCTGCTGGCATTGCCCTGCTCCTCCCGGCCGCTGCAGCGGGCGCCACCCGTCACAGGAGCGAGAACCGGATTCTACGTTACGTTCATTCCCAGCTCGAGCGGGGATTGTTACCTTTAGTAACACCCAAAAGCAACCCCTGAGGATCGTACATGCACCAGATGACCCATACCGGACGCGCGATCATCGCCGGCGCGGCGCTGCTCCTCACGGGCACGGCGTGGGCGGTCGCACCGAGCTCGTTCTCCGAGTCCCGCGGCTATCGAGCCTGCGTCGACAGCGCCCGCGATCAGGCGCATCTGATCCACGTGAATTCCAACTACTACATCGCCGATCACGGAGACTCGCGCCGCTACTACCTGAACGGCTACGCGTTCCGTGGCGGTGAGAGCACCGAGGTGAAGATCGCCTGCGATACCACGCTGAGCGGACACCGGGTGCTCGGCGTCAGCGTGGACCTCGGCCAGTACGCCGGCCGCATCGCCACGCCGATCGAAGTCGCCGGCAACTGATCGCTTTGCCCTGCCGACCACCCGGCGGCGACGCCCCCGTGCCGACTCGGGTGGTCGGCTCCTCACGACCGGCGGAGACGCCGCGGATTTGAACCGCCGGGTCCCGTCGGGGCCTAATGGGCGAACCCACCGTGGAGCTTCACCGGGTGCGATTCGCCGCCGCCGTCCTGTCCCGTCGCCTGCTGCCGATCGCCGTGTTCTGGCTCGCGGCCGGCGCCGGCGCCGCCGGCGCGCGCACCACGCAGGACGGCGTCTACACCGAGAGTCAGGCGGCCGAGGGCCGCCGCGTCCACGCCCGCCATTGCGCCCGCTGTCACGAGCCGGGCTACTACCAGGGCAGCTTCCTCAGCGCCTGGCAGAGCGTACCCCTCGCGACGCTGTACGACGTGATCGAGCTGAAGATGCCCGAGGACGCGCCCGGCTCGCTTCGGCCCGACGAGTACGCGGCGGTGCTCGCCTGGGTGCTGGCGCTGAACGGGCTGCCGGCCGGCGAGCGGAAGCTGCCGCACGACCGCGAGGCGCTCGCCCGGATCCGCATCGACCTCGGCGAATGAGTCAATCGAGCCGGCGGACCCGGGTCGATCCACCGTCCTCGGCGGTCAGCACGAAGCCGCCGGTCAGCGTCCGCTCGATCCGCACCCGCTGACCGTCGTGGTAGCGGCGGCGTCCCGGGCTCGACTCGGTCCAGACTTCGCCGTTGTCCAGATAGAAGACGTACTCGCCTCGCGGCCGCTGCTCGACGCGGCGCAACCGCGCGACGACCTGCCGCGCAGCCGGCTCCGGCGCCGTCTCGGGCCGCGACGCACTCGCCGCCAGCGCATCGAAGCAGCCGAGCCTGGCGTCGTCCGCCTCGATGGCCGCGCAACGGCCGAGCGCCTGCCGCAGGCGCTGAACGTCGTCGGCGGGCCACGCGGCCGGTGAAGCCAGCGCCGCTGCCAGCGCAAGCGGACCGAGAACGGGCGTCATCGGACGCCCGCCCCGGAGTCGGCTTCGGCGAAATGTCACAGATTCATCGTGTAACGCAGGTACCAGACCGCTCCGCGCGGGTCGTGCACGAACGGATCGAACAGGCCGTCCACGTTCACCTTCGGCGGCTTGCGGTTGAACACGTTGGTGCCGCCGAGCGAGATCCGGCTGCCCTCCGCCTGAATGCCGAACGCCGGCAGCTCGAACGTGTACTGCACGTCGACCGTGGTCCAGCTGTTGATGCGACGGTCGAGCTCGTCCTCCGTCGCCGCCATGATGCCGGACTGACCGGTGGCCGCCGCCCGCACGCAGGAGCCTAGGCAGACGTTCTGCCCGTCGGCTCCCGGATCGTCGATCGGCTGGTTGTCCTCGTAGGCATCGATGTAACGCACCAGCACGAACGCGGAATGGCGGCCGAGCAGCCAGTTCAGCGCGAGGTTCGCCTTCCATTCCGGCAGCGAGCGACCGATCGTCGTGCCGAAGTTGCGGCTGCCGACGCCGTCGATCACGGTGCCGTCGGCGCGCGTCAGATCCCATTCGTTCACCCAGCTCGCGCTCAGGTTCGCGCCGAACAGGCCGAAGTCGCCGAGCTCGAACTGGTAGCCGAGACTGAAGTCGATGCCCGACACGTCCAGCTCCTGCGCGTTCGAGTAGGTGGGCTGCACGCGCAGGAGCTGCAGGTTGCTCGGGTCCCGGATCACCTGGTCCGGGATACCCGCACCGATCGAGATGATGCTGCCGTCGCCCTGGAGACCGCAGTCGGGAGTCGAATCGGTCGGATTGCTGTTGAGGCCCTCCGGACAGCGCAGCCTCGTGTCCAGCTCCACCAGCTCCACGGGGCCCTGCAACGTGATCAGGTCCTCGTAGTTGTAGTCGTAGTAGTCGATGTCGAAGGTGAAGCCTTCGAGCGCCCCCGTCGGCGCCCACGACAACCCGACGTTCCACGCGACCGATTCCTCGGGCGTCACCTCCGGATTGCCGAGCCCGATCTGCGGCCGGAACGCGAGGCCGGTGCCGCTGAACGGGTCCGCGATGTTGATGAGCTGGGTGGACTGGCCGAAGCGCTGCAGCAGCGAGCCGACCCGGAACGACGTCCCGGCCGAGGCACGGAAGGTCAGCTCGTCGGTGGGGCGCCACATCGCCGTGATCTTCGGATCGAACGTGGTTTCGTCGTTCTCCTCGAAGTCCTCGACCCGGCCGGCGACCTGCACGTCCAGCCGGCTGGTGAGCGGCACCGCGAACTCGACGAACGCGGCCATCACGTCCTCGCGCGCATCGAAATCCGCCGCGCCGAAGATGAACGAGTAGTTGTTCGCGTTGGAGTCGGCGTCGGCGTCGAAGAACACCTCCTCGCGGCGGAACTGGAAGCCGAACGCGAGCCCGAGCGGCCCCGCGGGCATCTCCATCAGGTCGCCGGTGAAGATCAGGTCCACCACCGACAGGCGGGTCTCGGTCACGGTACGGATCTCACCGACCATCCAGTCCATCAGCTCCCGGGAGTTCGCGAGCGACGGGTCGGTCTGGGGCTGCCCGTTCGGCGTGAACCAGGCGCTGAAGAACGGGTTCCAGTATTCGCAGTTGCCCTGCCCCGGCAGGTCGCCGAGGGTGGGGTTGCAATCCGGCCCGCCGAAGCCGTGCAGCGCGAGCTGCAACTGCTGCTGCTGGGTGTCGGTGTTGCGCGCCTGCTCGTCGTGCTCGCTGTGGGTGAACGAAGCATCGAACGTCCAGTTCTCGCCGAACGGCAGGTCGCCGCGCAGGCCGATCACCGCGCGATGCTGCTCGACGAACTCACGGGTTTCGGTGTCGACGGGCCGTACCCGGGACTCCGGGCCGTCACTCGGCGTGAAACCGAGCGGGCGGCCGAAGAACGTGGTCGGTACCGGCGGCAGGTTGACGGGCACACCGAGCGCTTCCGAAAGGGCGGCGCTGCGTCGCGCGAAGTCGTTGATCAGCCCGGGGTTGTCCACCGGAATGGTCGGGAATCGCACCAGCGGGAACAGACTGTTGCCGCGGCTGAACTCCTGATCGGTGTAGCCGAACTCGAGGTAGGTCTCGACGCTGTCGGTGAGGTCGTAGCGGCCGGTGACCAGCGTCAGGAACCGTGTCTCCTCGCCGACGATGCTGAAGAACGGCGAGAAGTCGTAGACGCAGCCGCCGAGCCCGTCGAGGGTTCCGGCGAACGGCGTGCCGAACGTCGGCGCGCGGAAGCTCTGGCGGTGCAGCTCGCTGGCCAGATCGCAGTCGATGTCGCCGGCGATCGGCACCGTCGGCCCGAGCCCGACCGCGGCCCCGCCGCCGACCAGGTACGGGCCGAGCACGTTCGGGTCCTGCGGCACGAAGGTTCCGGGGTTCCCGAGCGTCGACACGCCCGAGCGGCCGAAATCGTCGTACCGGTCGTCGTAGGTGAGCGGCGCCCGGTCGAGATACTCCGCGGCGATCGTCACGTGGCCGCGGTCGTTGCCGATGCCCCAGATGCCGGCCAGGCTGAGGTCGTTCTGGTCCCAGGTCTCCTGGTCGCTCGCGAACCGCGCCTCGAACGAGGCGCCCTCGAAATCCTCGCGGGTGATGAAGTTGACCACACCGGCCACCGCATCCGACCCGTACAGCGCGGATGAGCCGTCCTTCAGCACCTCGACCCGCTCGATCGCGATGGTGGGCACCAGCAGCGACGTGCTCACGTAGGCGTTGCCGCCGCTGTCGGCGTTCGCCGCCACGCTGCGCCGGCCGTTCAGCAGCACCAGCGTGGAGCCGAGGCCGAGGTTGCGGATGTTGATGTTGGTCTCGCCGGTGGAGTTGTCGCCGCCGCTGTAGGCGTTCGTGACGTTGGTGGAGCCGGCGTTGTACGTCATCCGGTTGACGACATCCGCGATCTCGACCGCCCCGATGTTCTCGATCTGGGCGCGGTCCACGACGGACAGCGGTGACGGCGAGTCCGCCGTGGTGCGCTTGATGTAGGAACCGGTGACGACGATCTCCTCGATGGGCTGACCGTCCGCGCCGACGGCCGCGGCCGCCCAGATGCTCGACAGGCCGAAGACGCCTGCGGCAAAGGCGCCCCGGCACCATGCTCCGCTGGAAGGCATGACACTACTCTCCCCTTGTTGACGCGCGGGAAGCTTGCCTCAGGGTCGGAGCCGCGGAATTGACGAAGATCAATACCCATCGGAAAGGCGGCGGCCCCCGCCGGGGCCGCCGGAATCGGACGGGGACGATCAGCGCAGCAGCCCGCCGAAGTCGTGCTGGATGCCGAGCTTGATCATCCGTCCGTACGGGTTGTGGGTGTACGGATCGTAGTCGAGCTCGTGCAGCACCTGCGGCGGATCCTCGTCGGTCACGTTGTACACCGACAGGAACACCCGCGTCAGGTCGTCGTTGAAATAGAAGTTGTAGTGCAGGTCGAGGGTGAGGTGATCGTCGATCGTCTCGTCGAAGCCGGGGGGCACGCCGGTGTCGTCGTACTCGCTGGTGTAGTACAGATCGGCCCGCAGGTTGTGACCGCCGAGCGACCAGTTCACCCACAGATCGTTCTTCCACTCGGGCAGCGGCCGCACGAAGGTTTCGCGGTTGAGCCGCCCGGCGGCGTCGAACGAATCCGCGAACGTCCACGAGCCCACGCGGTAGCGGTTGATGTAGGTGCCTTCGGTGCCCACCGTGAAGACGCCCGCCCCTTCGGTCGGGATGTCCCACTGGAGCTTGTAGTCGAAGCCGTCGGTGACGATCTCGGGGCCGTTCGTGTAGGTCACCACCACGCGTTCGATCGCGGCCGGTTCGCCCTCCCGGCCTTCGGCGTAGTCGATCCGGGAGCGGGCGAAGTCGCGCAGCTCCGGGTCGTCGCTCATCGACAGCGCGATGATGTCGTTGAACGGCTCGATCACGATCGGCTCTTCGAACGCGAAACGCCAGTAGTCGAGCGACGCGAACAGGTTCTCGGTGGGCTGCCAGACCACGCCCAGGTTGGTGGTGAGCGCCTGTTCCGGCTGCAGCTCCGGATTGCCCTCGGTGTCGATCGCCTTGAACGCGTTCGCCGGGGCAACGAACTGCAGCGTCGTGCCGCGCCCGCCGAGCTGGTTCAGGCTCGGGCCGCGGAACGACGTCGTCACCGATCCGCGCAGCGAAACCTGGTCCGTCACGTCCCAGCGGATCGCGACCTTCGGATCCAGCGTATCGCCCACTTCGCCGCTGTAGTTCTCGTAGCGCGTCGCGAGCTGGACCTCCATCCGGTCGGTCAGCGGCACGACGACCTCGCCGAACACGGCCCAGACGTCCTGGCTGTCGCTCTCCGGGAATGCGCCGGCGAGGAAATGGAACGGACCGGTCGGGAAGCGCGAGCAGGTGTAGCCGAACACCGGATCGGTCTCGCCGGGCTGCAGTCCGAACGGACACGGCGTGACGGTGAGGTCGGTGTTCTCGAACAGATCGACGTCGAGCTCGTCGTGACGCCATTGCACGCCGGCGGCCCAGCCGACGGTCCCGCCACCCGCTTCGACGCCGGAGTCACCGCTGAGCACCAGGTCGAACACCGTCTGCGTGTTCTTCGTCTCGCTGCCGACGATCTCGGTCAGCCAGTCGCGCATGTCCGGGTGGTTCAGCAGCGTTTCGTCGCCGGTGAAGCCGGGCGACGGGGTGCCCTCGAAGCCCGGGGCCTGCGAGACGCGGTAGCCGCTGGTGAACGGGTTGTAGTAGTAGCAGTCGCCGGTGCCGAGGTTGCCGCTCCCGGGCACGCCGGTGGCGGGATCACAGTCGGGGCCGATCAGGCCGGCGTACGCGTACGCGAGGTTGTCGATGCGCGTATCGGGCGTGCCGCGCTCGCCGTTGGCTTCGCCCCAGGTGATCGAGGAGTCCACCGCGATGCCGTTGTCGAGCTCGCCGCTGACGCCGAGGCTGACGCGCAGGGTCTCGAGCTCGCGATACCCTTCCGCCGGCGGCCCCGACACGCCGAAGGTGCGGCCGAGCACCAGCGCGCCGGCCGGAAACGCCTCGCCGATCTCCGGGTGCCGCTCGACCAGATCGTCCCAGTGCGGAATGCCGGGACCGACGAAACGGGTCGAATCGACGATCTGCTGCGGCGGATAGGACGGCGAGGTCTTCCACTCCGGTACGTCGTCGTACGCGTAGAGCACCGAGCCGTTCAGTTCGAAGTTGTCGTTCAGCGCGTAGGTCGCCTCCACCATCGCCTGATAGTGGTCTTCCTTTTCCGTCAGATTGTCGAACGGCGTGAAGCGGAAGTTGCACGCGCCGGCGGCGTCGAGCTGACCGCCGACCGCCTCGCAGTCGGGGTCGTTCGCGATCGGAACCTCCGCGTTCGGCAGCACGTTGATGAGCCGCACCGGATTCGGCACCGACGAGTAGCCGCGCCGGCCGATCACCGGCTCGACGTCGTTGATGAAATCCACGTCCCGTGCCCGGAGCTCACTGCGGTGCTGCCAGCCGCCGGAGATCACCACGTCGAGCCGGTCCGTGCCGAAGCCGAGGATCGCGTTCGCCTGGTAGTCACCGTCGCTCTCGTCGATGTCGGTGTAGCTGCCCATGACCTCGAGGCCGCGGAAGTCGGAGCGGGTGATGAAATTCGCCACGCCCGCCACCGCATCCGAGCCGTACGTCGCCGACGCGCCGTCCTTCAACAGCTCGACGCGCTCGAGCGCGATGGCGGGGATCTGGTTGATGTTGACGAACTGCTGCCCCGACTCGCCGACCGCGTACGGGTTCGGCACGATCCGTTTGCCGTTCAGCAGCACCAGCGTACGGCCCGGCCCGAGCCCGCGCAGGTTGATGTTCGAGGAGCCTTCGAGGCCGTTGGATTGGAACTGGTTGGTCTCGCCGTCGACGCCGGTGACCGGGCCGAGGTTGCGAACCATCTCGAAGACGCTGGGATTGCCGGTGTAGTTGATCTCCTCCCGGCTCATCACCGTGACGGGCGAGGCCGCGTCTTCCGGCGTGCCGCGAACGTACGAGCCGGTCACGACGACTTCTTCGATGACGCCCTGCTGGGCGACCGCCGAGGCCGCTGCGATCGTCAGGGAAACTGCGGTTGCGAAGCCAGCAATGGACCAACGTAAATCGGATGATAGGGACATACTGCTCTCCCCTTTCTACTGCCTTGTTGGTACCCGACTCCGAAGAGGCCGGGCAGCGCCATTATCGTCGCGGCATGCCGACATGCAACTTTGGCCGGCTTGTTAGGGACGCGGCGCGGCGGCCGTTCCTGCGACCGCTCGCCAGAGCGCACCGGCCGCCGGTATCATCGGAGCCGACTGGGGATCCGCCGGGCACGCGACGATCCTGCGGCGGCCCGGCCCTCGCTCGACCCGGAGGAGAACGATGAAGACTCTGCTGTTGCTGCTGGCGGCCGCTTTCGCTACCGCCGCGAGCGCCGCCGAGGCCCCGCTCGCGCCGCCGTCGATCCAGGAATGGCCGGTGCCCTGGCCGGACTCGCGACCGAGGGATCCGTATCCGGGTCCCGACGGCAAGGTCTGGTTCGTCGGCCAACGCGGACATTACGTTGCGTCCCTCGATCCGGAGACGGGCGAGTTCCACCGCATCGACCTCGAGCCGGGCACCGGGCCGCACAACCTGATCGTCGCGGACGACGGCACGATCTACTACGCGGGCAACCTCGCCGCGCACATCGGCCGCATCGATCCGGAGACCGAACGCATCCACCGGATCCCGATGCCGGACGAGGCCGCCCGCGATCCGCACACGCTGGTGTTCGACGCCGCCGGCGACGTCTACTTCACGGTCCAGGGAGGCAACTTCCTCGGCAAGCTCGACGTCGACGAGGAGACGGTGAAGCTGATCGGGGTGCCGACGCCCCGCGCGCGGCCGTACGGCATCGTGGTCGCGCCGTCCGGCGTCGTCTGGGCGACCGAGTTCGGCAGCAACAAGCTGGCGAAGCTGAATCCCCAGACGCTGGCGCTCTCGGAGGTGATTCTGCCGCGGGAAGCTTCCCGGCCGCGCCGGCTGGTGCCGACCAGCGACGGACGGATCTGGTACGTGGACTACGCGAAGGGGATGCTCGGCTTCCTGCACCCCGACACGGGCCTGTTCAAGGAGTACCCGACGCCGGGCGGGGAGGACAGCCGCCCCTACGGGATGGCGGTGGATTCGAGCGACCGGATCTGGTTCGTGGAGTCCGGGCCGTCACCGAACCGGCTGGTCGGCTTCGACCCGGTGACGGAATCGTTCACAGAGCCGGTGGACATCCCGAGCGGCGGCGGCACCGTGCGGCACATGAGCTACGAACCCGACGCCAACGCGATCTGGTTCGGTACCGACACCAACACCATCGGGCGGGCGTACCTGCCGGATTGAGCGGTTGCCGCGGCCGCCGGCGGCTCGGCGCCCGCGCTCGCGCGGCACGATCGAACATGTCCGACACCGACACCATCGCCGGTCTGCCCGCCGACGCCGTGAGCCTGCAGTTCACCCGCGCGAGCGGCCCCGGCGGCCAGAACGTCAACAAGGTGGAAACCGCCGTGCAGCTTCGCGTCGATCTCGCGCGCGCAGGGCTCCCGGAAGGGGTGCGGCGACGGCTCGAGGCGCTGGTGCCGGCGCAGATCACCCGGGGCGGCGAGCTGATCATCCACGCCCAGCGCTTCCGCTCGCAACTGCGCAACCGCGAGGACGCCATCGAGCGGCTCGAACGGCTGCTCGAGCAGGCGCGCCGCGTGCCGAAGCGACGCCTCCCGACCGCGCCGTCACCCGCCGAGAAGCGCCGCCGGCGGGAAGAGAAGAAGCAGCGCGGCGCCGTCAAGCGGCTGCGCGGCAAGCCGCCGACGGATGCCTAGAACGTCAGCGCCGCGGGCTCCCGGCCGCCGGCGCCGATCAGCCGCTCGAGGTCCTCACGGCGGATCTCGCCCCGGCGCGAGAACGGCACGCTGCGCGGCCAGCCGTCCAGGTACAGGCGCCCGGACAGCTCGTAGTCGAAGGTCTGACGCTGCGAAATCTCGAGGAGCTGCCGCGCAACGGCGAACAGCGAGGTGCTGACGACCGCGCTGGCCGTGGTATCGGACAAACCCGTCAACAGGAACGAGGAGTCGTCGACGCCGCGCGCGAGGCGCTGGCCGTTCACGTCCAGCGTGACCTGGAAGCCGCGCGCCCGGAACACCCGGTCGCTGAAGTTGTGCAGCCGGAAGTCCACCCGCAGACGCTGCTCGAACAGCGTCGATTCCACCGGCGCGAGCCCGATCAGGTTCACGTCGAGCGCCGGCTGGGCCGCGCACCCGGCCAGCACGGCGAACGCCGCCGCGGCCGCCAGGGTGCTCCCGAGGCGCACTTGGCGTACCATGCCCGCAGCCGCGCGCCATGCGCGCTGGCGCAACCCCCGTTGCGGGAACCCGGCGTGGCTCATGCCGCTCTCCTGCGCGTCTCGTTCGGCAAGAGTAAGTCCGCATCGTGTCCCAGGCCAAGCGACAACCCGCGCGCCCGCTGTTCGGCTACCGCCGGTACTGGGCACACAAGCTGACGCCGGCCCCGGTGCTGCCGATGTCGCGGGCCGAAATGGATCTGCTCGGCTGGGACGCCTGCGACGTGATCCTGGTCACCGGCGACGCCTACGTGGATCACCCGAGCTTCGGCATGGCGATCGTCGGCCGGTTCCTCGAGGCGCACGGCTTCCGGGTCGGAATCATCGCCCAGCCCGACTGGCACGGCACCGCCGATTTCGAGGCCCTCGGCCGGCCGACGCTGTTCTTCGGCATCACCGCCGGCAACATGGACTCGATGGTCAACCGCTACACGGCGGACCGGCGCATCCGTCACGACGACGCGTACACGCCGAACGGCGAAGGCGGCAAGCGCCCGGACCGGAGCGTGATCGTCTACGCGCAGCGCGTGCGCGAGGCGTTTCGCGACGTGCCGATCGTGCTCGGCGGCATCGAGGCGAGCCTGCGCCGCATCGCCCACTACGACTACTGGCAGGACAAGGTGCGCCGCAGCATCCTGCTCGACGCGCGCGGCGACCTCCTGCTGTACGGCAACGCCGAGCGCGCGCTCGCCGAGGTGGCGCACCGGCTCGCCGCCGGCGAGCCGATCCGGACCATCACCGACGTGCGCGGCACCGCGTTCGTGCGCGACCGGGTGCCGGAGGGGTGGATCGAGGTGGATTCGTCGGAGCTTTGGGAGCGCGCCGCGACGCCGTCGTGGGAGCGGCCTCCGGCCGCAACGCCCTCGTGGGAGCGGCCTCCGGCCGCGAATTCCGAACCTCCGATTCGCGGTGAGGAGACCGCTCCCACAGAAGAGTCCTCTTCCGTCCAAATCGTGCGCTTCGTCGGCGACGTGAAGAACAGCGACCGCGAGCGCTCGGTGATCCGGCTGCCGAGCTTCGAGCAGGTGCGCAGCGACCGGGTGCTCTACGCGCACGCGTCGCGCATCCTCCACCAGGAGGCGAATCCCGGCAACGCGCGGGCGCTGGTGCAGCGCCACGGCGACAAGGAGGTGTGGCTGAACCCGCCGCCGATCCCGCTCGAGACCGAGGAGATGGACGCGCTCTACGAGCTGCCGTACACGCGGCGGCCGCACCCGGCCTACGGCGATGCGCGTATCCCGGCCTACGAGATGATCCGATTCTCCGTCGCGATCCAGCGCGGCTGCTTCGGCGGCTGCACGTTCTGCTCGATCACCGAGCACGAGGGCCGCGTGATCCAGAGCCGCTCGGAGAGCTCGGTGCTGCGCGAGATCGAGACCATCCGCGACACCGTGCCGGGCTTCACCGGCGTGATCTCCGATCTCGGCGGGCCCACCGCGAACATGTACCGGCTCGCGTGCAGGAGCCGGTCGATCGAAGCGGCCTGCCGGCGCCCGTCGTGCGTCTATCCCGCCATCTGCCCGAACCTGAACACCGACCACTCGGCGCTGGTTTCGCTGTACCGCAAGGCGCGCGCGGTGCCGGGCGTGAAGAAAGTGCTGATCGCGTCCGGCGTGCGCTACGACCTCGCCGTCGAGTCGCCCGAGTACGTGCGCGAGCTCGTCACGCACCACACCGGCGGCTACCTGAAGATCGCGCCGGAAGCGCTCACCGAAGGGCCGCTGTCGAAGATGATGAAGCCCGGCATGGGCGCCTACTACCGTTTCAAGGAGCTGTTCGACCGCTATTCGCGGCAGGCCGGCAAGGAGCAGTACCTGATCCCGTACTTCATCGCCGCGCACCCCGGCACCACCGACGAGGACATGCTCGAGCTCGCGCTGTGGCTGAAGGCCAACGGCTTCCGCGCCGACCAGGTGCAGGCGTTCCTGCCGGCGCCGATGGCGACCGCCACCGCGATGTACCACAGCGGCACGAACCCGCTCCGGAAGGTCAGCCGCGACAGCGAGCAGGTGGTCGTGCCGAAAGGTCTCAGGCAGCGGCGCCTGCACAAGGCGTTTCTGCGCTACCACGACCCGAACAACTGGCCTCTGCTGCGCGAGGCGCTCGTCCGGATGGGCCGCGCCGACCTGATCGGCAACGGGAAGCGCCATCTGGTGCCGCGCCATCAGCCGCCGGGCACCGGCGATGCGCCGGAAGGCCGGCGCACCCCGCGCCGCCCGACGACCTTCCGGACCCAGCACTCGCACGCCGAATGGCGTGACGCCGGCAGCGACCGGCCACGGCAGGCGAAGGCGCGACGCAGCGGAGCCGGCGCAGCGAAAGGCCGGCCGGGCCGCCGCAGCGGTCAGCGCTGACGCATCAGCCCTTCCTGCATCGTGCTCGCCACCAGCACCCCGTCCTCGGTGAACACCTGCCCGCGGTTGTAGCCGCGCGCGTGTGACGAGGACGGGCTGTCCAGCGCGTACAGCAGCCAGCGGTCCGCGCGCCAGGCGTCGAGCGCCGGGCGGTGGAACCACATCGCGTGATCCAGGCTCGCCATCTGCATCCGTTCCCGGACGAACGAGCCGCGATGCGGCAGCCGCCCGGTCGACAGCAGCGCGTTGTCCGATTCGTAGACCAGGAGGCACGTGTGCAGCAGCGGGTCGTCCGGCAACGGGCGGCTCGCGCGTATCCAGATGTGCTGGCGCGGCGGATGGGGACGGTTCGCCTGCAGCACCTTGTGCTCGACGCGCCAGGCGATGAACGGCGCCGCCTTCAGCGCGGCCGGTATCTTGTGCTCCGGCGGCGGCGCGAGGTCCGGCATCTCGGCCTGGTGCTCGAAGCCGGCCTCGTCCGCCTGGAACGACGCGTCCATGTTGAAGATCGCCCGGCCGTGCTGGATCACCACGACGCGCCGGGTGCTGAACGACCGGCCGTCGCGCAGACGCTCGACGTCGACCAGCGCCGGAATGCGCGGATCGCCCGGCCGCAGGAAGTAGCCGTGCAGCGAATGCACGCGCCGCTCCGGCGCCACGGTCGCCATCGCGCCGGCAAGCGCCTGGGCCATGATCTGACCGCCGTACAGGCGCCCGCGCCGGCCGGCCGGGTGGTAGGCGCGAAACAGGTTCCGCTCGATCGGCTCGAGCTCGAGCAGCCGGATCAGCTCCTCGAGCGGCCCGACAGTCGCTCGTGCTTCCATGAGGCGGTCGTGACGGGAGGAAGCCGGCATCGTACAGGAAGCCGCCGCCGAGGTGGGAGCGGACCGGACCCGTGGGAGCGGCCTCCGGCCGCGAAAGCTTCTGAGATTCGCGGCCGGAGGCCGCTCCCACGAGCCGGTCACAATCGGGCCGAGGGCGTGTATCGTGCCCCACCATGAGCCATGCACCAGCCACCGACGATCGGATGACGCCCGGCGAGCGCGCACGCGTGGTGGTGGCCGGCGGAACCGGCTTCATCGGCGGCCATCTGGTGCCGGCGCTGCACGCGGCCGGCTTCGAGGTGATCGTGCTGAGCCGCGGCCGCCACGCCGATGCCGGCAACGTCCGCTACGTGCAGTGGGACCCGCACCGGCAGGATCCGACCGAGGCGCCCTGGCGCGAGGCGCTCTCCGGTGCCCTCGCGGTGATCAACCTGTGCGGTGCGAGCGCCGCCGCGAAACGCTGGACCGAAGCCCGCAAGCGCGAACTGATCGAGAGCCGGGTCGTGCCGAGCCGCGCGCTGGTCGCGGCCGCCAACGGCCTCGCTACGCCGCCCGCGGCGATCCTGCAGGCCTCCGGGGTCAACTACTACGGAACCGGCGAAGAGCCGCGCGACGAATCCTCGCCGCCGGGAGACGACTTCCTGGCGCACCTGGCCGCCGCCTGGGAAGCCCCGCTCGAGGAGACGCTGATCCGCACCGTTACGATGCGCTTCGGCGCGGTGCTGGACGAACGCCAGGGCGCGCTGCCGCAGATGCTGCTGCCATTCCGGCTGTTCGTCGGCGGGCCGGTGGCCGACGGCCGGCAGTGGCTGTCGTGGATCCACGTGCGGGACGCGGTGAACGCGATTCTGTTCCTGATCCATTCACCGCTCGCCGACGCGGTGAACGTCACTTCTCCCCGGCCGGTACGCAACGCCGAGTTCGCGCGCATCGCCGCACGGGTGCTGCGGCGACCGGCGCTGGTGCCGATGCCGCGCTGGGCGATCGAGGCGCTGATCGGCGAGGCCGCCACGATGGTCTGCGACGGCGTGCAGGCGCGGCCGGCGAAGCTCGAAGCGGCCGGCTTCGAGTTCCGCTACCCCGACATG
This sequence comes from Pseudomonadales bacterium, assembly GCA_036381275.1. Taxonomy (GTDB): domain Bacteria; phylum Pseudomonadota; class Gammaproteobacteria; order Pseudomonadales; family Azotimanducaceae; genus UBA7803. Next base: position 29,964 of record DASVDC010000085.1, read on the forward strand.
GCCGAAGCGCTCACGGATCTGGTCGGCCGCGACCCCTGACGCCGCTCACAATCCAGGCGTCGCACGCATTGGCGGGCGGCGCGTTTACCACTATTCTTTCCGCACAAGACCGACAACACCGTGAGCCGTCCGGAGGGAAGCCGGGGGCCGGCACACATCGTTCGGGGACAGGGACATCTCGCGCAGTTATCACATCGCCGTCGTCGGCTCCGGACCGGCCGGTCTGTCTGCGGCTGCCCGCGCGGCGTCGCTCGACGGCGCCGCAGGTGCCGAAACGCCCTCGTACGTGCTGCTGGAAAGTTCACCGGCGCACGCACGCACCATTCAACGGTACCAGAAGGGCAAGCACGTGATGGCCGAGCCGGGCTGGCTCGACCTGCGCAGCGACGTCGGCTTCGAGGCCGGCACCCGTGAGGCGGTGCTCGAGCGTTGGGCCGAGGACATCCGCCGGCATCGGCTCAACATCCGCTACGGCGCGGCCGTCACGGCGATCCGCGGCAGCCGCGGCGACTTCCGCCTGACGCTGGCCGACGGCGAGGAGATCGCCGCCGAGCACGTGATCCTGGCCGTCGGGCTCGAGGGCACGCCCCGTAAGCTCGGCGTGCCGGGCGAAGACCTCGACGGTGTCGACTACCACCTGGACGACCCCGCCGCGTTCCGCGGCCAGACGATCGTGGTGGTCGGTGCCGGTGACTCCGCGATCGAGAACGCGCTCGCGCTCGCCGCGCAGAACCGGGTGTTCATCGTCAACCGCCGCGACGAGTTCAGCCGCGCGAAGGAGGGCAACCTGAACGCGGTGCTGCGCGCGATCAGCGACCCGGAGCAGGATTTCCATTGCGTGTACAGCGCCTCTGTCCGCTCGGTGGAGGCCACCCCGGACGCCGACTACCCGCTTACGCTGCACCTCGAGACGCCGGAGGGTTCCCGGGCGATCCCGTGTCACCGGATCATCGCGCGGCTCGGCGGCATTCCGCCCCGCGCGTTCATCGAGGCCGCCGGCATCGAGTTCCCGAACGATCGTCCGGATGCGATTCCCGAGCTGTCGCGCCGCTACGAGAGCAACGTGCCGGGTCTGTACGTGATCGGTTCGCTCGCCGGCTACCCGCTGATCAAGCAGGCGATGAACCAGGGCTACGACGTGGTCGAGTTCATCCACGGCCACGACATCGAGCCCGCCGACCATCCGCTGCTCGAGAACCAGTTCCGGCTGCTGCCGTTCGAGCGTCCGCCGGGTGACGTGCTGGAGCTGTTCCAGCGCCGGATTCCGTTCTTCGCGACGCTGAACTCGCTGCAGTTCCGCGAGCTGATCATCGACAGCGAGGTGCTGGTCTCGTACCCCGAGGGCGAGCTGCTCGACGACGCGCTGCACCGCTACGAGCGCCACCGCGCCGAGCTCGAGGCCGCCGGGCGGCCGCCGCGGCTGACCCGGGTGATCCGTGAAGGCGACTACCTGTACCGGCAGGGCGACTACGCGACCTCGTTCTTCACGATCGTCGACGGCGAGGTGGTGCTCGAGAGCGACGACCCGGATCAGTCGGACGTGACGCTCGGCCGGGGCCAGTTCTTCGGTGAGGCCAGCCTGATCTCCGGGCGCCCTCGCCAGGAGAGCGCGCGGGCCGGGCGCAACTGCATCCTGGTCGCGACGCCGCGGCGCATCATGGTGAAGATCTTCAACTCCAACGCCGAGGTGCGCGAAGGCGTCGACTGGATCTTCGTGGTGCGGGAGCTGAAGCGTCTGTTCGCGCCGGGCGCGAGCTTCGCGGACCTGCGCCCGATCGCCGAGCGGGCCACCATCCGCCAGTTCCGCGCCGGCGAGCGGCTGTTCGCGGCCGGCGAAAGCGGCGCCAGCCTCCACCTGATCCGGCGCGGCTCGGTCTCGCTCAGCCGCGCAAGCGGCGGCAAGCGCGTCACGGTGGCGGAGCTGCGCGCCGGCGAGCTGGTCGGCGAGATGGCGCTGATGGGCGATCCGGTGCGCCGCGAAGACGCGGTCGCGACGGTCGCGACGGAAACGGTCGAGATCGGCCGCGACGCGTTCCTCGCGCTGATGAGCCTGCCGAGCGCGAACGTCGAGCGGCTGCAGGACCGCGCGCGGCGCCGGCTGACCGAGACGGCGCAGATGGAGGTCCGATCCGAGCGGAGCGACGTGATGAGCTTCCTGCTCGGCGAGGGGCTCGGCGAGGCCACCGACACGCTGCTGATCGACGAAGACCTCTGCATCGGCTGCGACAACTGTGAGCGGGCCTGCGCCGAGACCCACGGCGGCCTGTCGCGCCTCGACCGGGAAGGCGGCAAGAGCTACGCGAACCTGCACGTGCCGATCGCGTGCCGGCACTGCGAGCATCCGCACTGTATGAAGGACTGCCCGCCGAACGCGATCCACCGCGCGCCGGACGGCCAGGTGTTCATCGACGACTCCTGCATCGGCTGCGGCAACTGCGAGGTCAACTGCCCGTACGGGGTGATCCGGATGAGCTACGCGGCGCCGCCGAAGCCGGGCCTCATGCAGTGGCTGCTGTTCGGCCGCGGCCCGGGCCCCGGCGAGCCGCCGTCGTTCGAGCCGGACGCCGCCGCGCGCGAACGCGGCAAGCGGGCCGTCAAGTGCGACGCCTGCGTGAACGACCCGCACGGCTACGCGTGCGTGCGCGCGTGCCCGACCGGCGCCGCGCAGCGGGTCGACCCGGAACGTTTCATCCGGCTGCTGACGAGCGATGTTCGCTAACCTGCTCCGTTACCGCGGCTACCGATACCTCTGGTGGGGGCTCGGCAGCATCGCGCTCGGCTGGGCCATCTACGTCTCGCAGGGTGACGGCGAACCGCCGAACGGCGGCACCTGGCAGGGCTACGTGCTCGGCACCTGGGCGGCGCTCTTGATCGTCTGGCTCACGTTTCTCGGCTACCGCAAGCGCAGCTACCGATCGGGCCTCGGCACCACCCAGGGCTGGACGTCGGCGCACGTCTATCTCGGGCTCGCGGTCTGGGTGCTCGCGACGCTGCACTCCGGCGTGCAGTTCGGCGCGAACGTCCACACGCTCGCGTACGTGCTGATGAGCATCGTGATCCTGAGCGGGCTGTTCGGCCTGCACGCGTATCTGAACTACCCGTCGCGGCTCGCGCAGAACCGCGGCGGACGCAACCGACGCGAGCTGTTCGCCGAGCTCTACGAGCTGAACCGCCGCGGCCTCGAGCTCGCCGGCCGCTGCGCGCCGGACGTGCAGACCGCGGTGCGCAGCAGCATCCAGCTCACCCGGATCGGCGGCGGCGTCTGGGAGCAGCTCTCGGGCCGCGACCGCTCCGCCTACGACTCGCTCACCCAGGGGCGCCGGCCGAATCCCGATCAGGCGGCCGTGATCGACGAAGTCGCGGCGCGCATCACCCGGGCCGACCGCCGCGACGAGGTGACGTCCCTTCAGGAGCTGCTCGCCGTGCTGTGCCGCCGTCAGACGGTGCTGCGCCGGCTGCGCGAGGACGTGCGCCTGAACGCGTGGCTGTCCGCGTGGCTCTACCTGCACGTGCCGCTCACGTTCGCGACGCTCGCGGCGCTGGTCGCGCACATCGTGTCGACCTTCATCTACTGGTAGCGCCGGCGCATGCGACTGCTCATCCGGGAATCGACGCGCAGTGCCGACGGCGCGGTCAGTCATCACGAGCGCGAAGCCGACGTCCGGGAGCTGACGTTCGGCAGCGCCCCGGACTGCGCGATCCAGCTGATCGGTCCCGGCATCGCCCGGCGTCACGGCACGCTGCGCCCGGACTCGTCCGGTCTCGCGGTCGAGTGCGCACACGGCTGCACCGTCACGGTGAACGGCGCGGAGCAGCGCCGCGGCCGGCTCGCGTTCGGCGAATCGTTCACGCTGGCCGGGCACACCGTGGAAGCGCGCCGGCCGCCGCCGGGTTTCGATGCCGCGGTCGGGCTGACCGCGGCGCGCACCATCGATCCCGCGGCCCTCGAAACGGCCTATCTGACGGACCTCGGACAGACCGGGCTGTCGCGCCGCCGCGCGGCGTGGATCGGGCTGATCCTGGTGCTGCTGGTGGGCCTCGTGCTGCCGTGGCTGCTGCCCCGGGAGCTCGTGCCGTGGTGGACGAGCGACCTCGTGTGGTCGTCAGGACCGCTGCATCCGGCCCACGCGGTCGCGATCGGCGACGACTGCAGCGCGTGTCACGTGAGCCCGTTCCAGCGCGTGCAGGACGCGCAGTGCACCGCCTGTCACACGGCGGTGGCCGATCACGCGGTACCGACGCTCGCGGCGCACGTCGGGCTCGACACGACGCGCTGCGCATCCTGTCACAAGGAGCACAACGAGCCGGTGCATCTGACCGTCGACTCCGACGCGCTGTGCACGGACTGTCACGGCGCACCCGCCTGGCCGGACAACCGCCTGGCTTCGGTGGCGGGCTTCTCCTCCGACGATCACCCGCCGTTCAGCGCCGACCTGCTGCACAGCGAGGCGCTGCCGGCCGGGACCGGCTTCGCGTACCGCTGGCGCCTGGCGAGCAGCGGCCTCGCCGACGCGATCGACCGCTCGAACCTGCGCTTTCCGCACGACGTGCACCTCGATCCGGCACGGGTACAGGACCTCGCGAGCGGCGAAGCGCTCGGGTGCGTCAGCTGTCACGAGCTGTCGGCCGACGACGAGCATTTCGTGCCCGTCACGATGGAACGGCACTGTCGGGCCTGCCACGACCTGAAGTTCGACCGCCAGGCGCCCGACCGCGAGCTGCCGCACGGCAACCCGGCCGAAGTGCTGCTGACGATGGAAGGCCACTTCATGCGCCTGTACGCGGACCCGTCGAGCGGCGAGCCGGCGCGCCCGCGGCGACGCCTGCCGGATCGCGCGGCGGGCGACATCGAGCGCTGTGACGGGCCGGCCCACGTCTGCGCCCGCGATCGCACCGCGCGCGAGGCCGAGGCGCAGTTCACCCGGCGCGGCTGCGTGACCTGCCACGAAGTGGCCGTGCACGACAGCGCCGATCTGCTCGGCCGCTACCAGGTGGTGCCGGTGCGGTTGACGCCCGACTTCTTCGCGGCGGCACGCTTCGATCACCGCGCGCACCTGACCCGGCGCGACGCGACCGGCGACACGCTGTGCCTGGATTGTCACCCGGCCACTACCTCCACGAGCAGCGCGGACGTGCTGATGCCGGACATCGCGCAGTGCGTCGCCTGCCACGGCGATCACCGGCAGACCGACCGGGTTCCGCTGCACTGCATCGACTGCCATGCGTTTCATCCGGACAGCGTGACAAGAGACGAGCAATGGGAATGAGTAGCGAACGCTGGATCCTGGGCACGCTGCTGCTGGTGCTGGCCGGCTGCGGCGGCGGATCGGGCGGCGATCCCCGCGGTACCGATTCGACACCCGGCGACTGCGCCGGGGGCTGCGCCGACACCGCGTCGCTGCTCACCGTGGCCGACGTCGAGCGGGTCCTCGCCCAGGGCGTCGCGGAAGCCGCCGCGCAGGGGCGCGACGCGACTCTGGCGGTGGTGGATCGGGTCGGCAACGTGCTCGCCGTGTACCGCACCGGACCGCAGACGGTCGTGCTGGCAACGGCGCTCGACGGCGACGGCAACGCGCCGGTCGACGGCGGGCTCGAGGGCATCCGGCTGCCGGTCTCGGGCGTGCCGCTGACGCTGGACGGCCCCGCCGCGATCGCGAAGGCGGTCACCGCCGCGTACCTGTCCACCGAGGGCAACGCGTTCACCACCCGCACCGCGAGCCAGATCGTCCAGGATCACTTCAACCCCGGCGAGGCGAACCAGCCGGCCGGACCGCTGTTCGGGGTGCAGTTCAGCCAGCTCGCCTGCTCGGACTTCACGCTCGCGGACACCGGCACCGTCGACGCGGGGCCGAAGCGCTCGCCGCTCGGCCTGTCCGCCGATCCGGGCGGGCTGCCGCTGTACAAGAACGGCACCGTGGTCGGCGGCGTCGGCGTGATCAGCGATGGCGTCTACGGGCTCGACCCGGTGATCCTCGATGTCGACCGGGACGTGGACGAACTGATCGCCACCGCGGCCAGCTTCGGCTTCGGCGCACCGCTCGACCGCCGCGCCGACCGCATCACCGTCGAAGGTAAGACGCTGCGCTTCGCCGACGTCGGATTCGACGATCTGGCGAGCGACCCCGCCGCGGCGCCCGCATTCTCGACGCTCGCCGCCGCGGACGGCGAGCTGATCGCGGTGCCCGGCTACAGCGACGGCACGATCCGCGCGGGGCTCGCGTTCGGAACGCCTGCATCCGGCATCCGCCCCGACGGCGGTGCGCACTTCCCGGGTCTCGACGCGTTCGTGTTCGTCGATGCGGCCGGGCAGCTCCGTTTCCCCCCGCGGGATGCACCCGACGGCAACCTGACCGCCGAAGAAGTGCAGACGCTGCTCGCCGAAGCGCTCGCGGTCGCCGAGCGCGCCCGCGCGCAGATCCGCCGGCCGACCGGCAGCACCGCCCGCGTGACGATCTCGGTGGTGGACACCACCGGCGAAGTGCTCGGCATGGTGCGCAGCCGCGACGCGCCGGTGTTCGGCGCCGACGTGTCGCTGCAGAAGGCGCGCACCGCGGCGCTGTTCTCGTCGGCGGACGCGGCCGCGTTCCTCGAATCGCTGCCGCCGGCGCGCTACATCGCGACCGACGACGGCTTCGCCGGTGCGGTGGACGAGATCGACCTCGGCGGCTACGTGCAGGCGCTGCGCGACTTCCTCGGCCTGCCGTCGGCGCTCGCAGACGGCGCGGTGGCGTTCTCCGACCGCGCCGGCGGCAACCTGTCGCGGCCGACCTATCCGGACGGCGTCGCCACCGGCGTCCCCGGGCCGCTCAGCAAGCCGGCCGGCGCGTGGAGCCCGTTCTCCACCGGGCTGCAGCTCGACCTCGTCTACAACGCGATTCTGCAGCACGTGCTGTTCGCCGCCGGCGCGCCGCTGCCGGACGTCGGCGATCGCTGTCCCGGAGTCGACCTCGCAGCGGATCTGTCCACGGCGGTCGCCACCGCCACCTCCGCGCGCGCCGCCAACGGCATCCAGATCTTTCCCGGCAGCGTGCCGATCTTCCGCGGCACGCAGCTCGTCGGCGGCATCGGCGTATCCGGCGACGGCGTCGACCAGGACGACATGATCGCGTTTCTCGGCGTGCACAACGCCGGCGAGATTCTGGGGACGGTCAACAACGCGCCGCCGGAGCTGCGCGCCGACCGGCTGACGCCGCGGGACGTGCGGCTGCGCTACGTGCAATGCCCCCAGGCACCTTTCGTGGACACGGACGAGGACGACGCGTGCGCCGGAAAATGACCACGCACCGGAGCTCCCGGGCAGCGGCGGGGCTGCTGCCCGGGCTCGCGGTGCTGATGCTGACGGGCGCGCTCCCCGCCCAGGGAGCGGAAACCTGCTACCAGGACGACAGCGGCCGCATCGTCGAGCGGCGCCGCCCGGGCTACCGACCGGTGCCGTGCCCGTCGGCAGAGCCGCGCGCCGACACGTCAGCCGACACGCCAACCGACACCGCGGGGCGCACCGCACGGCGCCGGTTGCCGGATGCGGCCGATACCGAGGCGCCCGCCGCGCCGGCCGACCCGGCACTGGCGCGACGGCCGAATCCCGTCTCGCCGGTGCCGCGGCCGGGCCTCGGCGACTACGTCAGCCGGGTGCCGGTGCCCGACCGCTGGCGCATCGTCGACACGCTCGGCTACCGCGACCGCTGGTGGGATCCGTACAACCGCAACGTACTGAAGGCCGACAAGCCGGTCCACGGCGAGTGGTTCTTCAACCTCGGTGTGATCTCCGACACCTTCGTCGAGCAGCGCGAGGTGCCGACGCCGGTCGGTTCGAGCTCCACCGCCGAACCCGGCGACCTCGACGTGTTCGGCTCGGCCGACCAGTGGTCGGTGTCGCAGAACCTGATCACCGAGTTCGTCTACTACAAGGGCGACACGGTGTTCCTGCCACCGGACTGGGAGTTCCGGCTGACCCCGGTGGTGAACGTGAACTACACGAAGCTCGACGAGATCCTCGGCGTGAACGTGCGGCCGAGCCGCGGCGACGACCGCACCGACGAGCACGTCGGGCTGCAGGCGGCGTTCGTCGACAAGCACCTGCGCAACGTCTCCGACCGCTTCGACTTCGACAGCCTGCGGATCGGCATCCAGCCGTTCTCGTCCGATTTCCGCGGCTTCCTGTTCCAGGACAGCCAGCTCGGCGTGCGCCTGTTCGGCACCCGCGACAACAACCGCTTCCAGTACAACCTCGGCTGGTTCCGCCGGCTCGAGAAGGACACCAACAGCGGGCTGAACGACGTCGGCAAGGACGTGCGCGACGACGACGTGTTCGTCGCCAACGTCTACTGGCAGGACTTCCTCCGGCCCGGCGTCTTCGCGCAGGCGACGGTGCTGCACAACCGCAACCGCGAAGACGACGAGGTCTACTACGACGAGAACGGCTTCATCCAGCGCCCGGCCACCATCGGCGGGGAGCGGCCGCGGCGCTACGACGTCACCTACCTCGGCCTGAACGGCGACGGCCACTTCGGCCGGCTGAACGTGACCGGCTCGTTCTACTTCGCGTTCGGCGAGAACGAGCCCGGCACGTTCGTGCAGCAGAAGGTCGACGTCCGCAGCCTGTTCGCCGCGGCCGAGCTGTCGATGGACTTCGACTGGATCCGGCCCCGGCTGTCGCTGCTCTGGGCGAGCGGCGACGACGATCCGTTCGACGACGAGGAGAACGGCTTCGATGCGGTGTTCGAGAATCCGCAGTTCGCCGGCGCCGACACCAGCTACTGGATCCGCCAGGGGGTGCCGCTGGTCGGCGGCGGACGGGTCGCGCTCGCCGGGCGCAACGCGGTGCTGCCGTCGCTGCGCGCCTCGAAGGAGGAAGGCCAGTCGAACTTCACCAACCCCGGCCTGCTGCTCGCGGGCGTCGGCGCGGACCTCGACGTGCTGCCGTCGCTGCGCGTCAGCTTCAACTGGAACTATCTGCGCTTCGACGACACGGCCGTGCTCGAGGTCGCGCGCAATCAGGGCCCGATCTTCGAGGAGATCGGCCACGACGTGTCGATGTCGCTGATCTACCGGCCGCTGATGACCCAGAACATCGTGGTTCGCGCCTCGTACGCCCGGCTGATCCCGGGCGACGCCTGGGATGCGCTGTATCCGGACGAGGATGCCGACTACCTGCTGCTCAACCTGGTGCTGAGTTACTGATGAACCACTTCGACACAGGCGCCAACCGCATCCGCTGCTGTGGGAGCGGCCTTCGGCCGCGAATGTGGGAGCGGCCTCCGGCCGCGAACTTCCGGAGATTCGCGGCCGGAGGCCGCTCCCACATCGGTTTCATGCTGGCGCTGCTGCTCGGGGCGCTCGCCGCACCCGCGGCGCTGGCCAGCGAAGCCTCCCGCGCCGTGGAGCGCGACTACGTGATGGCGCCGCCGGCGCCGGCGCGGCAGAGCGCGGCCGACGCGCACGCGAAGAGCGAAGGGTGCCTGTCGTGCCACAGCGCGACGGACTCGGCCAGCATGCACGCGAGCCGGGCGGTGATCCTCGGCTGTACCGACTGCCACGGCGGGGACGCCGACGTCGTCCGACCCGACGGCGCCAAGCGGGGAGACACCCGCTACGCCGCGGCGATGGAACGGGCCCACGTGCTGCCGCGCTATCCGGACGACTGGCACATGCCGTCGAGCGCGAACCCCGAGCGCACCTACACGCTGCTGAACCGCGAGGCGCGCGAGTTCATCCGCTTCACGAACCCGTCCGACTATCGGGTCGCGGAGCTCGCCTGCGGGGCCTGTCACCAGCCGATCATCGAGGCGTCGATCCGCAGCCTGCACGCCACGGGTGCGATGCTGTGGGGCGGCGCGGCGTACAACAACGGCATTCTGCCGTACAAGAACTACATCGTCGGCGAGTCCTACACCGGGGACGGTGAGCCGGCGCTGCTGCACGGCCCCAAGCTGCCGGAGGACGTCGCGGACGCCGCCGCGGCGAAGGGTGTGCTGCCCTACCTGTATCCGCTGCCGGCGTGGGAGACCATGAAACCGGGCGACATCTTCCGGGTGTTCGAGCGCGGCGGGCGCAACATCGGGAACCTGTTCCCGGAGACCGGCCTGCCGAACGCGCTCGGCCAGATCCAACGGCTCGAGGAACCCGGGCGGCCGGATTTCCGCCAGTCGAACCGCGGCCCCGGTACCGGCGCGCGCATCTCGGTGCCGATCGTCAACATCACGAAGACCCGGCTGAACGATCCCCTCACCTGGTTCATGGGGACGAACGATCAGCCCGGCGACTACCGCAACTCCGGCTGCGCGTCCTGCCACGTGGTGTACGCGAACGACCGCGATGCGCGGCATTCCGGCCACTACGCGGCGTTCGGCCACGAAGGCAAGAGCCGCAGCGCCGACCCGACCATCCCGAAGAGCGAAACCGGGCACCCGCTCGAGCACACGTTCACGCGGGCGATCCCGACCAGCCAGTGCATGGTCTGCCACATGCACCAGCCGAACATGTTCATGAACTCGTTCCTCGGCTACACGATGTGGGACTACGAGTCCGACGCGCCGCACATGTGGCCCGAGGAGCAGCAGTATCCGGATCACGCGACGATCCGAGCGGTGAACGACCGCAACCCCGAAGGCGCCGCCGCGCGCGGCAAATGGGCCGACGTCGAGTTCCTGAAGCGGGTCTCGGAGCTGAACCCGGAGCTCTCCGACACCCAGTTCGCCGACTACCACGGTCACGGCTGGAACTTCCGCGCGGTGTTCAAGCGCGACCGCGCGGGCAACCTGCTCGACGCGGACGGCAACGTGGTTGCGGACGACGATCCGCAGAAGTTCGACAAAGCGGTGCACATGTCGTCGATCCACGTCGACGTCGGCATGCACTGCGTCGACTGCCACTTCGCCCAGGACAATCACGGCAACGGTCACATCTACGGCGAGGTGGCGCTGGCGGTCGAGATCGACTGCAGGGATTGCCACGGCACGGCGCTCGAGTACCCGAACCTGTTCACCTCCGGCCCGGCGGCGCTCGACGGCGGTCTCGACATGACGCTGCTCAGAACGCCGGACGGCCGGCGCCGCTTCGAATGGCGCGGCGGCAAGCTCTACCAGCGCTCGATGCTCGACCACGAGCTCGAATGGGAAGTGTCGCTGGTGAAGGATTCGGTGTCGCCGGGCCATCCCGCGTACAACGCGAAGGCCGCGCGCGCGAAGCTGATGAGCAAGGACCCGGTGAATCAGCACTGGGGCGCGGACGTTGCCCCCGCCAATCTCGCCCACTCCTACGAGGAGATGGAGTGCTACACCTGCCACACGTCGTGGACCACGTCCTGCGGCGGCTGCCACCTGCCCATCGAAGCCAACTGGAAGACCGAGCGCCACCACTACGAAGGCGGCGAGACGCGCAACTTCGCGACCTACAACCCGCAGGTCGCACGGGATCAGATGTTCCTGATCGGCCGGCGCGGCGACGCGAAGGGCGGCAAGATCGCGCCGGTGCGCTCGAGCTCGGCGCTGGTGCTCTCCTCCACCAACGCGAACCGCGAAAAGATCTACATGCAGCAGCCGCCGATCGCCGCGAGCGGCTACTCGTCCCAGGCGTTCAACCCGCACTACCCGCACACCGAGCGCAGGACCGAGACCAAGACCTGCGAGGACTGCCACCTCTCGGCGAACGGCGACAACAACGCGATCATGGCGCAGCTGCTGATGTTCGGAACCAACTTCGTGAACTTCATGGGCTACCACGCGTACGTCGGCGGCGACGGCGAGGTGAGCGCCGTGCAGGTCACCGAATGGGACGAGCCGCAGGCCGTGATCGGCAGCTACCTGCACCGCTACGCGTATCCGGACTGGTTCGATGCGCACGAGGACCGCGGCGGGCGCCTGACGACTGGCCACAGCCACGCGAGCGGCCGGGTCGCCTGCCTGCAGCTTCGCGGCGAGTACCTGTACGCGGCCCAGGGCCGCGGCGGCCTGCAGGTGTTCGACGTGGCCGCCGTCGGTAACAAGGGCGTCTCGCAGCGCATCATTACCGCGCCGTTCAGCCCGCTCGGCCACGACACCCAGGTCGGCTCGAAGAACGCCACCTGCCTCGCGCTGCCGACCAACCAGCCGGTGCACCGGCCCCGCAACGAAGGCCAGCTGATGCGCGTCGACAACGCCGAACAGCCGATGCACCCGATCTACTCCTACGTGTTCGTCACCGACGCGGATGAAGGGCTGATCGTCGTGAACGTCGACACGCTGGCGGACGGCGAGCCGCGCAACAACCGACTCGAGCGGGCCGTCACCTGGAATCCCGACGGGGTTCTGAGCGGCGCGCGCTACATCACGATGGGCGGCTACTACGCCTACGTGCTCACGGACGATGCACTGGTGGTGGTGAATCTCGACGATCCGCTCGCGCCGCGGCTCGCGGCCGAGCTGCCGCTCGACGACCCGCGCGGCGCGGCGCTGCAGTTCCGCTACCTGTTCGTGACCGACGCCGAGGGCCTGAAGGCGGTGGACGTCACGCATCCGGATCGTCCGCGGCTCGTGCCGGACAACGTGGTCCGGATCGCGAACGCGCAGCGCGTGTTCGTCGCGCGCACCTACGCGTACGTCGCCGGCGGTGCGGAGGGGCTCGTCATCGCCGACGTGGGGCGGCCGGAAGCGATGCAGCTCTACCAGCGCTTCGACGCCGGCGGCCGGATCCGCGACGCGTACGACGTCGCGGTCGCGACCACCAACGCGTCGCTGTTCGCGTACGTGGCCGACGGCAGCGGCGGGCTCAAGGTGGTGCAGCTCACCTCGCCCGAGCTGCAGCCGAAGTTCTACGGTTTCAGCCCGGCGCCGAACCCGCGGCTGATCGCCTGGTATCCGACCGGCAAGCCGGCGCTCGCGCTGTCGCGGGCGCTCGAGCGCGACCGCGGGGTCGACGAGACCGGCGGTCAGGTGGCCGTGTTCGGGCGCAAGGGCGCGCGGCCGCTCACCATCACCGAGATGCGGCGCCTGTACCTGCACGAGGACGAGCCGTGGTTCGTGCGCAACGACGAGGAGCCGCGGCAATGAACCGGGCGATCGTGTGGGAGCGGCCTCCGGCCGTACTGTGGGAGCGGCCTCTGGCCGCGAATCGCGCGCCAGGAGCGCGGATCGCGATCTGGAGATCGCTCCTACGGAACGGAGTGATGCTCGCGTGGGCGGGCGCGGCCGTCGCGGCCCCGCTCGACGACAAGCAGCACCTCGGCGTCGCGAGCTGCGCCACCGGCGTCTGCCACGGCAAGCTGACCCCGCAGGCGGACAGCAACGTCTGGCTGAACGAGTACCGCATCTGGTCCACCGACGACCGCCACGCGCGCGCCTACCAGACGCTGCTCAGTGACGAGTCGAAGCGGATGGCCGCGAAGCTCGGCCTGCCGAGCGCCCACACGGCCGACATCTGCCTCGACTGCCACGCCGACAACGTGCCGGCCGAGCAGCGCGGGCCGAAGTTCCAGCTCAGCGACGGCGTCGGCTGCGAAGCGTGCCATGGCGGCGCGGAGCTGTGGATCGAGAGCCACACGGATCCGGCCGCGACGCACCAGGACAACCTGAGCCGCGGTATGCTCGCGACCGAGAACATCGACGTGCGCGCCGAGGTGTGTCTGTCGTGTCACCTCGGCACCCGCGACCAGTTCGCCACCCACCGGATCATGGGGGCGGGGCATCCGCGGCTGTCGTTCGAGCTCGAGGCGTACAGCGCAAACCAACCGGCGCACTACCAGGTGGACGACGACTACCGGGCGCGCAAGGGCGCGCCGAGCGGCTTCGAGGTCTGGCGCGCCGGCCAGGTGCAGAGCGTGCGCCGCTATCTCGATCTGATGGCCTCCGATCTGTTCGCGCCCGCCGGCGGTGAGCTGGCGGACTTCGCGTTCTTCGACTGCCATTCCTGCCACCATCCGATGGACGACGTGCGCTGGTCGGAGCTGCGCCGCCGCCAGGGTCTCGAGCCGGGCGGGCTGCGGCTTCAGGATCAGCACCTGTTCATGCTCGCGGCGGTCGCCGGCGTGCTCGCGCCCGACGAGCGCGAGCGCCTGCGCGAGCTGCAGGTCGCGCTGCTGCGCGGCGGCCAGCAGAGCGTGGCGCGCGCGCGGGCCGCCGCCGCTGCGCTCAACGAGTGGCTCGCGGCGCGCGACTGGACGACCCGCGCGGTCGGCCGCGAGCAGGTCGCCGCGGTGCGCCGCGCGATCGTCGAGATGGGCGCCCGGGGCGAGCTCACCGATTTCGCCGCGGCCGAGCAGGCGTTTCTCGGCATCGAGAGCCTGACGTTCTTCCTCGGCGACCACGAGCGGCTGCAGCGCGCGCTGGATGCGCTGTTCGAGGCGGTGCAGAGCGACCGTGACTACGATCCGGACGCGGCGCGCCAGGCCATGCAGCGTCTCGGCCGGGAGCTGTAACGATGACGGCGCCGCTGGTCGGCTCGCAGAGCGCGCGCGGTCACGAGCACCCGGTGAACCAGGACGTGATCGGCAGCGATCCCGAGCGGCGCCTGTGGCTGGTCGCCGACGGGATGGGCGGCCACAAGGCGGGCGAGGTCGCCGCCGGCGTCGTGCGCGATCGGGTGCTCGACGAAGTGGCGCAGGGCCGTGAGCTGACCGAGGCGATCGATGCCGCGCACCGGGCGATACTCGAGGCCGCCGCGGCGGATCCGGAGCGTCAGGGCATGGGCTCCACCGTGGTCGCCGTGCAGCTCGACGACGGCGCGGCGCGGATCGCCTGGGTCGGCGACAGCCGGGCGTACCTGCTGCGCGACGGCGCGCTGCGCTGCCTGACCCGGGATCATTCGCTGGTGCAGTGGCTGCTCGAGCAGAACCGGATCGGTCCGGCCGAGGCAGCCAACCACCCCGACCGCAACGTGCTGGTGCGGACCCTCGGATTCGAGCAGCCGACCGCCGACGTAGTGACCGTGCCGATCGAGCCGGACGACGTGCTGCTGCTCTGCAGCGACGGCCTGTCCGGCGTGCTGAGCGAGGCCGAGATCCGCGGGACCCTGCTCGCCGCGGCTTCGCCTCAGCAGGCGGCCGACGAGCTGGTCGGGGCCGTGGTCGCGCGGCAGGGGCGTGACGATGCCAGCGTCGTCGTGATCCGCGCTCCGGCGCGGGCTAAGCTTGCCAGCGGACCTTGGCTGCCGGTCGTCATCGGCATCGCAGCGGGTGTGCTGGCCTACCTGATCTGGAACTGGACGACTTCCCCATGAGCAGCAGCTTCTACCTGGTGCGGGGCACCGACCCCGCCGGGACCGACCGCATCGACATCACCGGCGAGACGCTCGTCGGCCGCAGCGACGAGTGCGATCTCACCGTGCACGACGGCCATCCGTCGCGGCGCCACGCGCGCCTGACGGTGGAGAACGGGCGCCTGTGGGTCGAAGACCTCGGCTCGGCGAACGGCACCTTCGTGAACGACCGGCAGATCACCGACCGCACCGAGCTGCATCCGGGCGACCGGATCGCGTTCGACCTGGCCATGTTCACGGTGGGCGGCGCCGCGGCCGGCGCGGATGCGGACGCGACCGTGGTCCGACGGCCGCCGGTGGACCCGAACGCGACGGTGGTGCGGCCGGTGCCCGCGGCGGGTGCGGGAGAATCGCGGTCTGGAGACCGCTCCCACAGCGCCGAAGAATCCCGGTCTGGGGACCGCTCCCACAGCGCGCCCGCTGGAGACCGCTCCCAAGGCGGGCCGGCTGGAGAGCGCTCCCAAGGGCCGCCGGCGGCAAACGTGCCGAAAAGCTGGGCGGATCCCGACTACCAGACCGCCGGCACGCGAGTGCTGAGCCGCGAGGAGCTCGCCGCGATGGCCGCCGGCACGCCCATGGCGAGCCCTGGAGAAGAGGTCGACGGACCGCATCTGCGGGTGCTGGTGGGGACTTCAGCCGGGCGGGTGCTGCGCCTCGACGGGAAGCAGGAGTGGACCATCGGCAGCGACGCCGGGCGCGATCTCGAGCTGCACGACGACGGCATTTCGGGATTCCACGCGAAGATCAGCCACGACGCCGGCCGCTGGCGCGTGATCGATCAGATGTCCGCGAACGGCACCTGGGTGAACGGCGAAAAGGTCACCGTCAGCTACCTCGGCAACGGCGACCGTCTGCGTTTCGCGCAGGTGGAATGCGAAGTGCGGCTCGCCGCCGCGCGCGGCAGCCGAAGCGCTACGCGTGCCGGATCCACCCGGCGCCCCTGGGTGATCGCCGTCGCGGCAGCGGCGGCGACCGCCGCCGTGCTGGCGCTGGTGAGCTGGCTCGTCTGAACGCCGGCGGCGGCGCGAGCGCCGCCGGCGTCCGGTGCGCCGTCAGAACGCTTTCTCCCAGCGGGCACCGACGCTCCACTCGCTCATGCTGACGTCGCCGTAGCCGGTGTAGGCCTGGTAGTTCACGAATCCCGACAGGCCGTGGACGAACTGTGCCGACACGCCGATCGACCAGATCAGGTAGTTCGGATCCGGACGGTTGCTCTGCAGCGTGATCGTCGATGACGGCTCGTTGCCGTTGCCGGTGAACGGGTCGTTCACGAAGCGGAACGACAGCGTTTCGCGGTTGTCCTCGAACTCGTGTACCCAGTCGAGGCGGGCGTTCGGCACCAGCACGCCCCAGTCGGTGAGCCACGCGTACGAGACGTGGCCGCCGCCGTTGACCGTGAACGACTGCGATTTCTGATCGTCCACCGCGACGCTGAGGCCCAGCGCGCCGGTCTCGGTGAAGCCGTCCACGGCGACGTCGAAGTAATAGGCGCCGAAGTGCGGACCGAACGTCACGCCGCCGCGGCTGAAGTCCCAGCCCGCGCCCACGCCGAGCGACCACTGGCGGCCGTCGGTCTCGCCGCGCCCGGTGCGCTGGATGTTGCCGAACGCGATCCGCCGCAGCGATTCGTAGTCGTTCCTGCCGTAGGTCGCCAGCGCATCCAGATAGAACGTCTCTTCACGGAAGTACGTCAGGTACAGCGCGCCGTTCCAGCTGTCGATGTCCATGCCGCCTTCACCGCCTTCGAAGTCGGTATCGACGCTGCCGAACCCGGCCGAGATGCCGACGATCAGGTTCGGGCGGAAGCGGTAATCGACCCCGGCCGTCACCGAGTACAGATCGAAGTCGAAGCCGGCCTCGTTGTCGCTCTCGTCCTGATCGCCGGTCGCGATCCGGCCGTTGACGAACGCTCCCCAGCGTCCCCAGGGTGATTCGTCGGCGCTCGCGCCGCCGCCGGTCAGCCGGTCGAACATCTCCTGCAGCGCGTGTCCGGCGATCTGCTGGCCGTCCACCTCGAGATTCAGGCCGACCAGGTTCAGGCCGGTGGCGCCGTTGCGCAGCGCGTTCAGGCGGTGCGACAGGTTGCCGTGCTGCAGCGACGTCAGCCGCAGCGCATTGAAGGTCGATACCAGGAGCTCCTCGGGATTGATCGCCTCGAGCGCCTCGCGTACCGCGGCGTCGTCGGTCGCGACGTTGCGCAGCTCACCGCAGACGGTCAGCAGATCGAGTTGACCCTCGGTCGGCTGATCGATCTCGGCGATGCGCTCACAGGTGGTGTCGAACCACTGCGCCAGCGCGAGCTGATTCGGCGTCAGGCCGGGAATGTCGGCGATGTCCCTCGATTCGTCCGCACCGATGGTGATCGTGATGCTGGCGTTGCTGCCGATCGTTCCGACGCCGGTGATGCCGGTCAGATTCACCGTGAAATCCTCGGCGTCTTCCACGTCGGTATCGGCGATCAGCTCGATCACGATGGTCTTGTCGGCGCCGTCGCCGTCGGCCCAGGTGACGGTACCGGCCGCGGCGACGTAGTCCTCGCCGGCAACCGCGGTACCGTCCTCGGTGGCATAGGTGACGGTCACCTCACCCGTGATGCTGCCGCCGCGCACCAGCGTCACCACCACCTGCTCGGCCTGCGCGTCGACGTTCATCGCCCCCGCCGCGAAGCTCGCGGTCGTCGGACCCTCGTCGTCGATCACGGTCAGCTCGGCCTCCTGGAACGAGGCGAAATCCGGGTCGGTGCTGATCCGCACCAGCACCGTTTCGTTGGCCTCGGTCAGCGCGTCGTCGACGATCGGCACGTCGAACGACTTGTCCGCTTCGTCGCCGTCGGCCCAGGTCACGCTCCCGGTCACCGGTGTGAAGTCCGCGCCCGCGGTCGCGGTGCCTGCCACCACCTGGTAGAACGCGGTGAGCGGCCCGGCACTGCCGCCGAGACGCAGCAGCGTGATGGTCGCGCTGCCGGCGCTCTCGTTCACCTGGAACAGATCGTTCGCGAACACGGGCGACCCCGGGCCGTCGTCGTCGACGATCTGTACCGTGGTCGATGCGATCGTCGTGCCCACCGCCAGAGAGCTTTCGTTGGCCGCCAGAAGGCCCCCCGCGCCCGACAGGCTGAGCTGGAACGTCTCGATGTCCTCGACCTCGTCGTCGTCGAGCAGAGGGACCACCAAGGTCTGGGTCAGCGTGTTGCGGTCGAACTGGAAACCGCCGCCGGACTCGTCGGTGCCGTAGTCGACCAGCAGCGTCGCCGTTCCGTCGATGAGTTGCCAGTTCACGAACACCGAGAAGTCGCCCTCGATGGTCTCGGCGCCCGTGAGCGTCGCCTGGATGGTCACCGAGCCGCCGTCCTCCTCGACCAGGACCGTCGGCTGAGCGAGCGACAACGTCAACGCGCCGACATCGTCGTTGAAGATCGGAAAGAAATCCTCGGTGGGATCGACGTTCGCGACCGGATTGCCGATGCATCCGACGAACTCGACGTTGGTGATGCGCGCGGTGAATTCCTGGTCCGCCTCCACCAGGTCGTCGTCGAGAACGGGCACGTCGAAGGTCGCCGTATCGATCGGTGTATCGAAGCCGTTCACCGTCATCGACACGTTCGCGTCCACCTCCAGGTAGTCCTCACCCGGTGTGGCCTCCGTCAGAAGTGGTTCACTGAACGGGCCGGCGCTGACCGAGACGTTCAGTGTACAGTCGGCCGGATCGTCGTTCTGTTCCCAGACCGTCTCGACGGTAACCCTCTGGAAGCCGGCGCTCTCGGTGAGCTGCGAGTCCACGAAAAACGCACGAACCTGATAGGCATGGGCGGCCGAAGCCGCCGTCATCAGCACGAGCGCGCCGAGTGTCCGCTTGAACATCGTCCCTGTTCCCCTGTGTGAGCCTTTCGGACCATCGAATCCGATGGCCTTCGGGTGCCGCTACAGCCGTCCTTTCGGCACGAAGAAGAAATCCCCCACCTCGTGCCCGGCCGCCTTTATCGTCTTGAATTCCGGTATCTGCTCGAAGTCCATCTCGGCCGCGGCCGCCTGCACCCGGTCACGCACGCGCAGATAGAGCTCCGGGCTCGACAGCAGCTCGTCGTTCGCTTCCAGCTCGTCGAACAGCGCCTTCGCGAACACCGAGTGTCCGTCGCTGCCCAGATCCAGCACCGGCCGGTCGCCGCCCGAGGACAGCAGCAGCCGCGCCCGCTTGTTCAGCTTGAAGCGCAGAAAGTCCATGTCGTCGTAGCGCGGGCTGTCGTTGCCGAGCAACAGAAAGCTCGGCTCGCTGGATAGCAGACCCGCGTAGCAGGAATCGGCGACCACCAGGATCCGTTTGGCGCGGATGCGCGAGAGGTGTCCGGTCACGAACTCGTTCGCCACCCAGTAGGTGTTGCGCGGCGGACGCTCGGCGTTCGCCGGCAGCCAGTAGCCGATCTCCGCACTGCCGGTGTTCAGCCGGTTGCCGTGGCCCGCATAGAAGATCAGCAGGTTGTCCTCGGGGCCGACGATCTCGTACAGGTCGTTGATCGCGCGCATCACCTCGATGTTGTCGCCGTCGGCGATCGTGAACACGGTGAAGCCGTACTTCTCCTTCAGCAGCCGCTCGGCGCGGCGCACGTCCGACAGCGGCGTGCTGAGGTCTTCGAGCTCCTGGTAGGTCTGATTGCCGATCAGCAGCGCGTAGTAGGAGCCGAGCGACAGATCGCGATAGGTGCGCCCGGGCGCGTCGACACGACGCTCCACGGGTCGGCCGGGAGCGGGCTCGCGGGTGCGCGCCACCTCCGCACCGACGGGCGGCTTCGCCGACGGTGTGGCCTCGGCGATCGCTTCGAGCTGCTGCTCGCTGTCGCGCTGCTGGGCCTTCAGCTGCTCGATCAGCGTCTGCAGCGTGCGCGCTTCGGCCCGCGCATCGGCGCTCTGCTCGGACGTCACGTTGAGCTTCTGCTGCAGCTCCTCGAGACGCCGGTTCAGCACGTCGATCTGTGCCGCCTTCTCCTCGACCTCGGTCTTCAGCCGCTGCTCGAGCTGCTCGCGCTCGCGCTCCGCCGCCGATGCGTAGATCAGGTCGTCCTCGGCGATGCCCCACGCGCGCCGGTACCAGTTGAGGGCCGCGAGCGGATCCTTCGGTACGCCGAGCCCCTGCTCGTACAGTGTGCCGAGGTTGAACTGCGCGCGGGCGTAGCCCTGATCCGCGGCGAGCCGATACCAATGGGCGGCCGCTTCGTAGTTCGGTTGATCGCCGAGCCCCTTCTCGAAGATCTCACCGACGTTGGTCTGAGCCTCGGGATCGCCCGCTTCCGCGGCCGGCATCCAGACCGCGAGCGCCGAGCGGTAGTCGGCGCGGTCGTACGCGGTGTACTCGCCGCCCCGGATGCGGCAGTCGGCGGCGGTGGTGCGGGTCGGACGGCGCGGTGTGATGTAGGTGCGGTTGCCCAGTCGGCGAACCTGTCCGGGCAACAGACAGTCGACCACGTGCAGCGCGGCGACCTCGGCGTATCCCTCCCTCGCCGCGTCGGCGCCCTGCACCGTCGGCACCGGCAAGGCGCACGACGTGGCGAAGGCGACGCTCGCGATCCAGCGCGACGCGCGATATGGCTTCATCGGTGTTCCGTCTTTTCTTGGTTCTTCTCGACAGCGGCTGGCCGGCACGCTAGCGTTGCCGGCCCATGGATGTCAAAGCGTTCGTGCGCGCCTGTGGTAAGGTCCTCGTGAGTCTCGCCGCAGTGCTCGCAGGCTGTGCGACAACCGACCCCACGCAGCGCTTCGAACGCGCCGCGGCCCGCGCCGGCTTCATCGCGGGCGAAGTCGCCGGCACGACGTTCCGCCACCGCACGTTCACTGCACCGTCTCCGGACGGCCACCGCGGCACGCTGCTCGTCTACCTCGGCGGCGACGGCACCCCGTTCCTCGGCCGCAGCCGCATCGCGAGCGACCCGACTCCGCGGCGGCCGCTCACGCTCGAGCTGATGGCACGGGGTCCGCGTCCAGCCGTCTATCTCGGCCGGCCCTGCTATCACGGTCTTCGCGCGGGCTGCGACCCGGCGCTGTGGACCGTCGCACGGTACTCGGAGGCGGTGGTGGCGAGCCTGACCGAGGCGCTCACGCGGCTCGCCGCGCAGCATCGCGCCGAGCGTGTGGTACTGGTGGGCTACAGCGGCGGCGGCGCGCTGGCGCTGCTGGTGGCCGAGCGGCAGCCGACGGTGGACGCCGTGATCACGCTGGCCGCGAACCTCGACACCGACGCCTGGACCGCTCTGCATGGTTATTCCCCGCTCGTGGGCTCACTCAACCCCGCGGATGCCGCCGGCAACCGGAGGGTGCTCCGCCACCTGCACCTGACCGGCGACGCGGACGCGAACGTGCCGCCCTTCCTGCACGACCGCCTGCGTGACCGGCTGCCGGCGGAGGCGTTCGTGACCGTCCCCGGATTCGACCACCGCTGCTGCTGGACGAAGGCCTGGCCGAGTCTCGCCGGCGTCGACCGCCTCATCGAGCCAGCGCCTCCTGCACGCGTTGCCGCGCCTTGACCAGCTTCGGCCGGTTGCCGAGAAAGTCGTCGGTTTCCATTACCGCCGCGAAGTTGTCGGCCAGCCGCTCGAGGTCCGCGCGCACGCCGCCCGAGAGCGCCCGATCGGTCACGTCGCCGAGCAGCGCTTCGAGCGCATCCACGATCCGGCGATTGCGCGGGTGCAGCGCGTAGGCCTCGCGATACAGCATCAGCGCCGATCCGGCATCGCCGTAGCGGCGGAACGTGTCGGCTTCGTCGAGCAGGCGGTTCACCGCTTCGCGGGTGTCGAGCGGCAGCTGCTCGAACGGCACGTCGGGTGCCGCGCGGGCGCTCTCCTGGAACTGCACGTAGCCCACGTAGCCGGCCAGCAGCACCCCGAGCAGCACCGCGGCCGCGGCAACCAGCCGGTAGCGTGAGCTGCCCTCGAGCTCGCGCAGGAACTCGGCCGCGTGCTGCGTGCGCGCAGCGCGGTCGAACGAGAGGCCGCGGCGGATCGCGCGCCACTCACGCCGCCTCAGACCGCGGACCGGCGCCGGCTCCAGACCCTGCTGGCGCGCCTGCGGCGCCGGAATGCCGTCGAACGGGTGTCGGCCGGTCAGCAGCTGATACGTGACGATCGCGAGCGCGTAGACGTCGTCCGCCGGATGGGGTGCCTGCCCCTCGAACATCTCGCAGGATGCGTAGGACGGCGTCAGCGCACCGAGCACTCCGGCGTCGAAGCGCGTGGTCTCCGACGCCTCCATGCGCTCCGCCGGCGCCGCCCGGGCGATGCCGAAATCGAGGATGCGCGTCTGGCCGGACGCCGTCTGGAACACGTTCCCCGGCTTGAAGTCGGAGTGCACGATGCCCTTGTTGTGGGCGTAGGCGAGACCCAGGCACAGCCCCCGCACGATCGCGAGCGCCTCGGCTCGGGGGAGCCCCTCCGGGTGCTCGCGGATGAGCTGGTCGAGCGGCCGGCCGTCGAGCTCCTCCATCGTCAGATAGACGATGTGGTCGTCCCGGTCGAAGTCGTAGACCGTGGCGATGTTCGGGTGCGCCAGCGTCTGCGCCTTGCGCGCTTCGCGTTGCAGCGCCACCGCCATTCGCGGATCGCGGCGGAACTCGTCGGAGAGCACCTTCAGCGCCACGTAGGGATCGCGGTCGCCGGTCTCCTCCTTGCGCAGGTCGCGCGCCCGGTACACCACGCCCATGCCGCCGCGGCCGAGCACGCCTTCGATCACGAAGCGGCGGTTGACCACGGAACCGATGCTGAGGTCGGAGGGACGGCTGGCCTGCCGTCCGCGATCGACTACGATGGTGGCGTCGTCGTCCATGGTTCGAGTTTAGTCCCGATACGCGCACCCGTGCGCCGTCCTGCTGGTATCTTCGCGGCCGGCATGACCTGGCCACCTCAGCAAGGTGTTACCCATCTCATCGGACCCACTGTTGCCCATCGGCCCGACCGTCCAAGCCGCAAAGCCGGCCTTTCAGGGCGGGCGGCTCGAGCCCACCAGCGCCTATTCCGAGTGGTCGGTCTGATCCGAGCGGTAGAGAAGTGGTCCCGCGGACGCTGGGCTGGCGATGAATCGGGCCGTCTCCCGCGAGTACCGTCCGCAACATCGCCCGAATCAAGGCCCGGGAACGGGGTGGTGCCGTCGGCCGCAACGCAGGCGTGCAGCGGCGGTGCGCGTGCGTGATCTCGCACGGCACCATCCGCCTCGGCCCGCATCGGAATTGAACACATGGCCCGAATCAATCGATAGGCCCGAGGCGGTCTAGATCCGGCGCGGTATCTCGAACGCCGCCGCTTTGATTCGGGCGGTGTTGCGCAGATGAGCGCGAGGAGCGCGGAAGCCGGCCGTGGCCGTGCGCATGATCGGCTGATTGCAGAACCGCGCGCCGCTGCGCAGGAACGTCAGCGATTTCGTACCACACCTTCAGCCATCGCCGGCATCGTCGCAACAAACAGC
>DASVDC010000086.1:0-32491 GCA_036381275.1 Pseudomonadales bacterium
AGTCAATCCGACCTCCTCGGCTGCGCTCAAATGCCCGGCCAGGCGCGCTCCCCGCTCCCGCCGACCCATCTTCGACCGCCTCGGCATTAACCAGCGTCAGGAAGAGCGCGTGATTCGGAGCGGAATTCCCGTGGCCTTCGCGGCCGGAGGCCGCTCCCACAGCAGTCAGCAGTCAGCGGTCAGGGCGTCTGGCTCGCCTCGGCGACGGTAGCGGAAGTGGAGCAGGTGCCGTCCCGGAACCGCTCGAGCTCGTGGCTGTAGCGGGCTTTCGCCTGGACCTGCTCTTCCCGCCGCAGCTCGATCTCGCGCGTGAGCGTCGCGATCTGCGACCGCCCCCGCTCGATGTTGTCGAGCAGCCGGGCCGGGATCTGCCGCCCGGTGCGCTCGGCGTCGGCCGCCTGGGAGCGCAGGCGCTCCTGCTCCCGCTCGGCCTGGCGCAGATTGGTCTGCAGCTGTGTGATGCGCGTCTCGAGTGAGTTCAGCGCGGTCTGCAGCGCCCGCTCGATGTCGGCCTCCGAGCCGTACAGCCGGTAGATGCGCTCGAGCTCGTCCCGGCACGCCTTCAGCGCTGCGTCCTGACGCAGCTTCTCGGCCAGCTCTTCCCCGGTGAGCTGCGGCGCCACCGTTTCGAGCACCTGACCGGTCACCGCGTCGATCTTCTGGTAGCCGAGACGGGTCTGCTCCGACGGCAGCGTATAGGAGTACACCGGGTTGCCGTCCCGGTTCACGTATTTGTACATCACCGGCGAGGCCGCCGTGGCGAGGCACGGCAGCAGGAGCAGCGGCAGCGGCCCGAGCCGCCGCCGCCAGGCACGCCATCTCGCCTGGAGTGCGGGGTGATTACGCCCGGGCACAGTAGGCCTCCCGATAGGCTTCGATCCGTCGCTTGAGCGCCGCGTGATGGTTGTCTCCGGCCGCCGCGACGTCAAGGTACTCGATCACATCCTCGAGAGTCAGCAGCGCGAGCACCGGCACGGCGAGCTCCGCCGCGAGCGCTTCCACCACGGTGCGCCCGTCGTCACCGAGCTCGCGCCGGTCGAGCGCGACCACGACCCCGGTGATCGTGCCGCCCGCGCCGCGGACCAGCCCGGCCGACTCCCGAACCGCTGTGCCCGCGGTCAGCACGTCGTCGACCAGCACCACCCGGCCGCGCACGTCGCCGCCGACGAATGCGCCCCCCTCGCCGTGGTCCTTGACCTCCTTGCGGTTGAACGCCCAGGCGACGTCGCGGCCGCGGCGCGCGAGCGCTTCGGCCGTCGCGACCGCGAGCGGGATGCCCTTGTAGGCGGGTCCGAACACCACGTCGAGCTCCAGCCCGGCGGCGAGGATGCGCTCGGCGTACGCATCGCCGAGCTGTTGCACCGCGGCGCCGCGGTTCAGGGCGCCGAGGTCGAAGAAATACGGGCTCCGCCGGCCGGACTTCAACGTGAAGTCGCCGAACTTCAGCACGTTCGCGTCGATCAGCAGCCGGACCAGCGCCAGGCGCCCCGCGGAGCCGGTCACCGCGGCACCCCGGCGGCCGCGAGCACCGCCCGCTGCGCTTCGAACAGCTCGTCGGTGCCCTTGCGCGCGAGGGTCAGCATCGCCGCCAGCGCGTCGTCGTCGAACGGCGCCCCCTCGGCGGTGCCCTGGATCTCGATGAAGCCGCCCGAGGCGACCCGCACCACGTTCATGTCGGTCTCGGCGGTGGAATCCTCGGCGTAGTCGAGATCGAGCACCGGCTGCCCCTGGTAGATGCCGACGGACACCGACGCCACGAGCTCCCGGAACGCGTGCGGCGCGCCGATCCGGTTGATCGCATCCGCGAGCGCGACACAGGCGCCGGTGATCGACGCGGTGCGCGTGCCGCCGTCGGCCTGGATCACGTCGCAGTCGATCCGGATCGTGCGCTCGCCGAGTGCGGCGGTGTCCACCGCCGCCCGCAGCGAGCGGCCGATCAGCCGCTGGATCTCGACGGTGCGCCCGCCCTGCTTGCCGCGGGCGGCCTCGCGATCGGTACGGGTGTGGGTCGAGCCCGGCAGCATCCCGTATTCCGCGGTGACCCAGCCGGTGCCGCTGCCGCGCAGGAACGGCGGCACCGAGTCGTCGACGCAGGCCGTGCAGATCACGCGCGTGTCGCCGAACTCCACCAGCACCGAGCCGGCGGCGTACTTGGTGAAGCCGCGGGTGAGGCGTACCTCGCGCAGGTCGGCAGGGGCGCGGCCGCTGGGACGATGAAAGGTCATCAGCACACTCGTGCGGGAATGAAGGGCAATTATAGGCGCCCGCACGGCGGCCGGCAGCCGGCCGGACGCGGGCCCCCGGAACGGCTAGAATCCCTTTCTCGAGTCAGCAGGCGCCGCGTCTCCGATGGTCCACAGCATGACGGCATTCGCCCGTGCCGAGCAGCAGGTCGGCGATCTGGTGCTCGCCTGGGAGCTGCGCAGCGTCAACCACCGCTTCCTCGAGATCCAGTTCCGGCTTCCCGACCCGCTGCGTTCGCTGGAGCCGGGCCTGCGCGAGCTGCTCCGCCGGCATCTGAAGCGCGGCAAAGTGGACGCGACCCTGCGCGCCGACAGCGTGGCCGGGGCGCGGCCGCTGACGCTGAACCGGCCGCTGCTGCTGCAGGTGCTGGCCACGCTGGAGCAGATCCGCCGGGATGCGCCCGAGGTCGCGGCGCCGAACGCGATGGACCTCTTGCGCTGGCCCGGCGTGCTCGGCGGCGAGGAAGGGCTCGACCCGGCCCGGGTCGAGGAGCCGGTGACGGATCTGTTCGAGGCGGCGCTCGCCGAGCTGATCGCACACCGCCGGCGCGAGGGTGAGGCGCTGCAGACGGCGCTGAACGAGCGGCTCGACGCGATCGACGCGCTGGTCGACGAGGTCAAGCGGCAGACCGCGGACGTGGCGCCGCAGATTCAGGCGCGGCTCCGCCAGCGCCTCGCAGAGCTCGGCGCCACCGCGCCGCCGGAGCGGCTCGAGCAGGAGGTGGCGCTGCTCGCCCAGCGGGCGGACGTGGCCGAGGAACTCGATCGGTTGCGCATCCACGTCGAGGAAGCCCGCACGAGCCTGCGCGGCACCGGCCCGCACGGCCGCCGGCTCGATTTCCTGACCCAGGAGCTGAACCGCGAAGCCAACACGCTCGGCGCCAAAGCGGTGCTGGCGGAGACCTCCCAGCGCGCCGTGGATCTCAAGGTCGTCATCGAGCAGATCCGCGAGCAGGTGCAGAACGTCGAATGAGCTCGGCGGGCGGCAACGGGCTCCTGCTGATCGTGTCGGCGCCGTCCGGCGCCGGGAAGACCAGCCTGGTCGCCGCGCTGCTCGAGCGCGATCCGAATCTGACGGTTTCCATTTCCCACACGACGCGCGGATGCCGGCCCGGCGAGCGCGACGGAGTGAACTATCACTTCGTCGGCAAGTCCGATTTCATGAAGATGGTGGTCGCCGGTCAGTTCCTGGAGCACGCCGAGGTGTTCGGCAACTACTACGGCACCTCGGCGGCGGCCGTCGACGAAGCGCGGGCGCGTGGCCGCGACGTGATCCTCGAGATCGACTTCCAGGGAGCCGCGCAGGTGCGTGCCCGCTACCCGGAGGCCGTCAGCATCTTCGTGCTGCCGCCGTCACGGGCCGCGCTGGAGGCGCGCCTCACCGGTCGCGGGGAGGACGCGGCCACGATCCGCGAACGGCTCGCGAAGGCGCGGCTCGAGATGTCTCACTACCGGGACTACGACTACCTGGTGGTGAACGACGACTTCGCCAGCGCGCTCGAGGAGATGCACTGCATCGTGCGCGCCGAGCGGCTACGCGAGGCACGCCAGGGCGCGCGGCTCCGGCCGCTGCTCGACGAGCTGCTGGGCGGCCCTTGAAGCACCGGGAGGCGCCGGGTAGACTCGCGCTCCCTTTGGGCCCAGGATCAGGATCGTCATGGCGCGTATCACCGTCGAAGATTGCCTCGAGCACGTGGACAACCGTTTCGAGCTGGTCATGCTGGCCACCCGGCGCGCACGCCAGATGCGCCGCTTCGGCGTTCAGCCGCTGGTGCCGGAAGAGAATGACAAGCCAACGGTCATTGCGCTCCGGGAGATCGCTGCCGGGCTCATCACGCCGGAACTGCTTGACGAGCAGGAGGCCGCCTCCCAGGATGAGCGATTGGAAGTAACGTTCGGCATAGGAGATGACGAAGCCCGCGACGTCTAAGGTCTCTTCGCGGTCCGCGTCGCGCTCGGGCCGGGCGAGCCGTCGTCGCAGTGCCTCCTCGCGCGGTACGGCGACGGGCGACGATCCGATCCGCGGCCAGGTAGCAACCGGCCGCCGGCGCCACCCCTCCCGGCGTCCCACTCAGTCCGAATCCTGGTTCGTCGCGCGCCTCGCCGAGCAGGCGAAGCATCCCTCCATCGCCAATCCGGTCTCCATCGAAGATCTCTGCGACAAGCTCGCCGGCTACCTCGAGCCCCAGCAGATCCGCCTGGTGCGGGAAGCCTACGACTACGCGGCGGCCGCCCACGAGGGGCAGTGGCGGCGCACCGGGCACCCGTACATCTCGCACCCGCTCGCGGTAGCCAACATCCTCGCGCAGATGCGCATGGATCACGAGACGATCATGGCAGCGCTGCTGCACGACGTGATCGAGGACACCGATACCGACCGCGCGAAGGTCGGCGAGCGGTTCGGCGAGTCGGTGGCGCGCATCGTCGACGGGGTCTCGAAGCTGTCCACCATCTTCCGCAGCCGCGCCGAGGCCCAGGCCGAGAACTTCCAGAAGATGGCGCTGGCGATGGCCAAGGACATCCGGGTCATCGTCGTGAAGCTGGCCGACCGGCTGCACAACATGCGCACCATCGGCGTGATGTCCGACGAGCAGCGCAAGCGCATCGCGCGCGAGACGCTGGACTTCTACGCGCCGATCGCGAACCGCCTCGGCATCCACCACATCAAGGTGGAGTTCGAGGAGCTCGGTTTCCGGGCGCTGTATCCGCTCCGGGCCGACCGCATCGAACGGGCGGTGAAGGCCGCGCGGGGCAACCGCAAGGAGCTGATGGACGAGCTGCGCAAGTCGATTGCCGAAGCGCTCGAGCAGGAAGGCATCGAGGCCGAGGTGGTCGGCCGCGAGAAGCACCTGTACTCCATCTACCGGAAGATGAAGACCCAGCACAAGTCGTTCGCCGAGATCATGGACGTGTTCGGCTTCCGGGTGGTGGTGGAGCAGGTGGACGACTGCTACCGCGCGCTCGGCGTGGTGCACAACCTGTACAAGCCGGTGGCCGGCCGCTTCAAGGACTACATCGCGATCCCGAAGGTGAACGGCTACCAGTCGCTGCACACGACGCTGTTCGGGATGCACGGCGTGCCGATCGAGGTGCAGATCCGCACCCGGCACATGGAGGCGGTGGCCGAGAACGGCATCGCCGGGCACTGGCTGTACAAGTCGTCGGGCGACGAGTTCCAGTCGAGCCAGCAGCGCGCGCGGCAGTGGGTGCGCGACCTGCTCGACCTGCAGCAGAAGGCCGGCAACCCGCTCGAGTTCATCGAGAGCCTGAAGATCGACCTGTTCCCGGACGAGGTCTACGTGTTCACGCCGAAGGGGCACATCATGGAGCTGCCCCGCGGCGCCTGCGCGGTGGACTTCGCCTACGCGGTGCACACCGACATCGGCAACCACTGCGTCGCCTGCCGCATCGACCGCAACCTCGCGCCGCTGTCGCAGCAGCTCCAGAGCGGCCAGAGCGTCGAGATCATCACCGCGCCGGAGGCCCGCCCGAACCCGGACTGGCTGACGTTCGTCGTGTCGAGCAAGGCGCGCACCGGCATCCGCCAGGCGCTGAAGGTGCAGCAGGCGGCGGACTCCATCGCGTTCGGGCGGCGGCTCCTGAACCGCTCCCTCGCGAGCGCGGACAAGAGCATCAACGACCTCGATTTCCGCCGGCTGCGCCGGGTGTTCAAGGAGTTCGGCGTCCGCAAGCTCGACGAGCTGCTCGCCGCGATCGGCAACGGCGACCTGATGGCGTACGTGGTCGCGCAGCAGCTCCTCGCCGCCGGAGACCCGACCGACAGCGGAGCGACCGGCATCACCGTCGACAGCGGCGGCCCGGTGGCGATCCGCGGCGGCGAGGGCCTGGTGATCAACTACGGGCGCTGCTGCGGCCCGATCCCGGGGGACGCGATCGTCGGCCACATGACGCCGGGCAAGGGCTTCGTGGTGCACGTGGAGACCTGCCCGAACATGGTCGAGATCCGCCGCCGGCGCGGCGGGCGTGACATCATCCCGGCGCACTGGGCGCCGAACACGCGCACCGAGTTCCTGACGTTCCTGCGCGTCGACGTGCGGCGCAAGAAGGGCGTGATCGCGAGCATCGCCGCGGCGGTCGCGGAGGCCGACGCCGGCGTGGAGGCCGTCAACGTCCAGGAGCGCAGCGCCGAGCTGACCCGGATCAGCCTCGACGTGTCGGTGCAGAACCGCGATCATCTGGCCCGGGTGATGCGGCGGCTGCGCGCGACCGGCGACGTCGTCGCGATCAGCCGGATCAACTCCTGAGCCACCGCCGCGAGGACCACGCGCCCATGAGCGACCGCCCGTTCGAGCCCGTGCACACCGACCAGGCGCCCGCCGCGATCGGTCCGTACTCGCAGGCCGTCCGGGCTGGAGAGCTGGTGTTCCTGTCCGGGCAGATTCCGCTCGATCCGGCGACGATGCAGATGGTCGGCGGCGACATCGCCGGGCAGGCGGAGCGGGTGTTCCGCAATCTCGCCGCGGTCGCCGAAGCCGCCGGCGGCTCGTTGTCCCAGGTGGTGAAGCTCACCGTCTACCTCACCGATCTCGACAACTTCCAGACCGTGAACGAGGTCATGACCCGGCACTTCCGCGAACCCTACCCGGCGCGCGCGGCGATCGGGGTGGCCGCGCTGCCGCGGGGCGCCGGGGTGGAAGTCGAGGCCGTGATGGTGGTCCCCGGGCGGAAGTGACCGCACCCGGCGCGCGCTCGACCGGACCCGGTTCGCGCGCGGGCGACCGCGCTTCGGGCAGCGCGCTGCAGGACCGGCGCATCGACACGCTGAAGGGGGTGGGGCCGAGCCTGCTTCAGAAGCTCGAGCGCCTGGGGCTGTTCCGCCTCGGCGATCTGCTGCTGCACCTGCCGCTGCGCTATCAGGACCGTACCCGCATCGTGCCGATGAACCGGCTGCAGGCGGGCAGCGAATGCCTGGTGGAAGGCGAGGTGCTGGACTCGCGGGTCACCTTCGGCCGGCGCCGGACCTGGGCGGTGACCGTTTCCGACGGGCGCGGCTTCCTGACGCTCAGGTTCTTCCACTTCAACGAACGCCAGCGCGCGGCGCTGCGCCCGGGGCTCACCGTGCGCGCGTTCGGCGAGGTGCGCTTCGGGCCGGCCGGGCTCGAGATGGCTCACCCCGAGTACCGGGTGCTGCAGGGGCCGGCGCCGCCGCCGGAGGCGACGCTCTCGCCCGTCTACCGCACCACCCGCGGCCTCGGCCAGAACCGGTTGCGGTCGCTGACCGCGGAGCTGGTCCGTCTCGACTGGCCGAGCGGCCCGGGCACGCCGTACGCGGACCTGAAGTACCTGCATCATCCCCCGGCGGACGCGACCGAGGCCGATCTGGAAGAGCGCCGCGATCGGCTCGCGCTGGACGAGCTGACCGCCTATTACCTGATCATGCGCCACCGGCAACGCGACCGGGCACGGCAGACCACGCTGGCGCTGCCGAGCGCGCGCCAGCTCGGGCGGCAGCTGCTCGACAACCTCGGCTTCGAGCTGACCCGGGCGCAGCGGCGCGTGGTGCGCGAGGTGCTGGAGGATCTCGCGCGGGAGGAGCCGATGCTGCGCCTGGTGCAGGGCGACGTCGGCTCGGGGAAGACGGTGGTGGCGGCGTTCGCCGCGATCCGCGCCGCCGAGCACGGCGCCCAGACCGCGCTGATGGCGCCGACCGAGATCCTCGCCGAGCAGCACTACCTGAATTTCTCCGCGTGGCTGGAACCGCTCGGCATTCCGGTGGTGCTGCTGACCGGCAGCCAGAGCGCCGCGGAGCGGCGCGCGGCCGTGGCCCGCATCGCCAGCGGCGAGGCGCTGGTGGCGGTGGGCACCCACGCGCTGTTCCAGACCGGCGTCGAGTTCCGCGAGCTCGCGCTGACGATCATCGACGAGCAGCACCGCTTCGGCGTGCACCAGCGGATGGCGCTGCGCAACAAGGGGCGCACGCCGCACCAGCTCGTGATGACGGCAACGCCGATTCCGCGCACGCTGACGATGGCGTTGTACGCCGACATGGCGGTCTCGGTGATCGACGAGCTGCCGCGCGGGCGTCAGCCGATCGAGACCCGCGTGGTTTCCGAGAGCCGGCGGGACGAGGTGCTGCAGACGGTGCGCGAGGTGCTCGCCGCCGGGCAGCAGGTGTACTGGGTGTGCCCGCTGATCGAGGAATCGGAGCAGCAGGAGCTCGCGGCCGCCGAAACCACCGCCGAGGCGCTCGCCGAGGCACTGCCCGAGCACAGCGTGGGGCTTCTGCACGGGCGCCTGCCGAGCGCCGAGAAGGCGCGGGTGATGGAGGCGTTCGCCGCGGGACGCACCGGCGCGCTGGTCGCCACCACGGTCATCGAGGTGGGGGTCGACGTGCCGAACGCGACGCTGATGGTGATCGAGAATCCCGAGCGCATGGGGCTCGCGCAGCTCCACCAGCTCCGCGGCCGGGTCGGCCGCGGCCACGCGGCCTCGCACTGCATCCTGCTCTACAAGGGGCCGCTGTCGGCGGCGGCCCGGGCGCGCCTCAAGGCGATCCGTCACAGTCAGGACGGCTTCTGGCTCGCGGAGCAGGATCTGGCGCTGCGCGGTCCCGGCGAGCTGCTCGGCACCCGCCAGACCGGCGAGCAGAGCTTCCGCGTCGCGGACCTGTCCCGGCACGCGCACCTGATGGGGCAGGTGGTCGCGCGCGGCGACCGGCTGCTCGCCGAAGCGCCCGAGGAGGCCGCCGCGCTGCTGCGGGCCTGGGCACCGGCGGACACAGGTCACATTTCCGTATAGCCGCTACAACTTGCCGCGTCGCGCGCGGGGTGAGCGGTCGACGGGCTCTTATACTTCGAGCAGTACCAGTCGACCGCGTGGTGACGTCATGCCCGCATCCGAGTCCGCCTCCGGCGCCGCGAGCGCACCGCGCCCGTGGAAGCCCTACCCGAATCCGCCCGCGGATCAACGGGTCCGGGCCGTGATCATGGAGGACGGCGCCGGCGAGATTCAGGTGCTGATGCCGGAGCAGGCGCTGCTCGATCTCGCGGCGCTGCGCGCGGTCACGGGACGCGCGCTGCGGGCGCGCCCGTACCGCGTCGAGGAGCCGGTGCCGGCGCTGCCGGGCGCCTGCGGGCTGCCGGTGGTGATCGATTCCAGCCTGCTGCAGGCCGAGCGCCTGGCGCTCGGCACCAGCGATCCCGGCGCGTTCGTGCAGGCGCGCGGCGCCGATCTGCTGAACGCCGACGTCGAGGTGCAATCGGGCGCGATCGCGCAGCGCATCGGTCCCGATCCGACGCCGAAGGACCGCAGCGCCGACGGCAGCCACATCGGCTCGACGCTGTCGCGCTTCACCGCCGAGCGCATGCAGGCGCGGCTCGACCAGACGCTGCACATCCCGCCGCTGCCGGAAGCCGCGCGCCGCATCGTCGCGCTGCAGGCCGATCCGGACTACGACCTCGCCGATCTGGTGCAGATCATCGAGACCGATCCGAGCATCGCGGCCCGCATCATGGGCTGGGCGAACTCGGCGTTCTACAGCCCGAAACCGCCGGCGACCACGATCGACGACGCGGTGATGCGGGTGCTCGGGTTCGACACCGTGATGAGCATGGCGCTCGGCATGGCGCTCGGGCAGACGCTGCGCCTGCCGGAGAGCCACGTGCGCGGGCTGCCGGGCTTCTGGCTGGAGGCGGTGTTCACCGCCGCCGCGATGGAGGCGCTCGCCCGGCAGATGCCGCGGGCGACGCGCCCGCTGTCCGGGCTCTGTTATCTGACGGGACTGCTCGCGAACTTCGGCACGCTGGTGGTCGGTCACGTGTTTCCCCACCAGTACGCGACGATCTGCGCGATGCAGGAGGCGAACCGGCACCTGCCCCACACGTACGTCGATCAGTACGTGCTGCAGATGCCGCGGGAAGTGCTGACGGCGGCGCTGCTGGAATGCTGGTCGCTGCCGAGCGCCGTGACCGACTCGGTGCGCTTCCAGTACGTCGCGGACTACGAGGGCGAGAACATCACGTACGTGCGCCTGCTGCGGCTCGCGCGGCAGCTTCTCGGCACCCAGGGGCTCACCGATCAGCCGCCGGAGCTGCCGGATCCGGCGATGCTCGACGCGCTCGGACTCGAGGAGGAGAGCCTGCGCGCGGTGCTCAAGCTCCTGAACGAGTCGAGCGCGCAGCTCGACGAGCTGGCCGGCAGCCTGACCCGCTGACGCTCGCGCCGTATCCCTGCAGGAGCGGTCTCCGGACTGCGATCTTCACGCTCGGCTGAACCGCGCTCAGCCGACCTCGATCATCTCGAAGTCTTCCTTGCTGACGCCGCACTCGGGACAGACGAAATCCTCGGGCACGTCCTCCCACCGTGTGCCGGGCGCGATGCCTTCTGCCTCGCAGCCCTCGGCCTCGTCGTAGATCCAGCCGCACACGATGCACTGCCACTTCCGCATTCGCGTCCCGAGTCCCGTGGGGTGATTGAGCAGCGCGCTAAACTACTTGCCGGGGTGGCAAAAATCAACGCGCGCGGCGGCCCGAGGTTGCGGGTACACTGCCGCCCCGGAGACCGCCATGGCAGCCCATCTCAGCGACTACATCGCGCTCATGCGCCTCGACCGGCCGGTCGGGACGCTGCTGCTCCTGTGGCCGACACTGGCCGCGCTCTGGCTCGCCGCCGACGGCTGGCCGCCGTGGCAGCTGATCGTCGTGTTCACCGTGGGGACGTTTGTGATGCGCTCCGCCGGCTGCGTGATCAACGACTTCGCCGACCGGGGCTGGGACCGCTTCGTCGAGCGCACCCGCAGCCGCCCGCTCACCACGGGCCGCGTGAGCGAGCGTGAAGCGCTCACGCTCTTCGTCGCGCTGGTCGCAGGGGCGGCGCTGCTGCTGGTGTTCCTGAATCCGATCACCCGCGTGCTCGCGGTCGTGGGGCTCGCGCTCGCGGTGCTGTACCCGTTCGCGAAGCGCTGGACGTATCTGCCGCAGGTGGTGCTCGGCGCCGCGTTCAGCTGGGCGATCGTGATGGCCTACACGAGCGTGCTCGGCCGCGTGCCGGCGGAGGGCTGGCTCGCGTTCGTCGGGAGCCTGTTGTGGATCGTCGCGTACGACACCGAATACGCGATGGTGGACCGCGACGACGACATCCAGGTCGGCATCAAATCCACCGCCATTCTCTTCGGCAACGCCGACCGCTTCATGATCGGCCTGCTGCAGGCGAGCGCGCTGCTCAGCTTCGCGCTGCTCGGCGAGCGCCAGGGCCTCGGCGTCTGCTTCCACGTCGGCCTCGGGATCGCCGCCGCACTGTTCCTCTACCAGCAGCGCCTGATGCGCGACCGCAGCCGATCCGGCTGCTTCGCGGCGTTCCGCAACAATACCTGGGTAGGGTTCGCGCTGTTCGCGGGCGTGGTGCTCGACTTCGCACTGCGTCCCCTGCTCGGATCGTCGGGCTCCGGTCTCTGAAGCCGTTCGCGCTGATCGACGCGCTCATCGAGCGGCTCGGGCGCCTGATCGCCTGGCTGCTGCTGCCGATGGTGCTCGGCACCACGCTGATCGTGGTGCTGCGCTACGCGCTGAACGAAGGCTCCATCCTGCTGCAGGAGGCGGTGCTGTATCTGCACGCGGTGGTGTTCATGCTCGGCATTCCATACACGCTGAAGGCGGACGGCCACGTGCGCGTCGACCTCGTCTACAGCCGGCTCGGGCCGCGCGCCCGGACGGTGATCGACCTGATCGGCCACGTGCTGTTCCTGCTGCCGGTGGCGGGCGTCCTGCTGCTGTACAGCCAGAGCTACGTCGCGAGGTCGTGGCGGATCCTGGAGGGCTCCTCCGAAGTCGGCGGCATTCCCGGCGTGTTCCTGCTGAAGACGCTGATTCCGGTGCTGGCGGTGCTGCTCGTGCTCCAGGGTCTCGCGGAAATCGCGCGCGGCATCCGGACGCTGAGGGACGCGCGGCGTGATTGAGCTCGTTCCGCTCCTGATGTTCGCGGTGGTGTTCGCGGCGCTGATGGCCGGCTATCCGGTCGCGCTGACGCTCGGCGGCGTATCGCTCGCGTTCGCGCTGGGGGGCATGGCGACCGGCGCGTTCGACGCGCGCGACCTCGGTTTCCTGCCGGGGCGGCTGTTCGGGATCATCACCAACTCGACGCTGATCGCGGTGCCCCTGTTCGTGTTCATGGGGGTGGTGCTCGAGAAGACGCGGATCGCGGATCTTCTGCTCTCCAGCCTCTCGGCGCTGATGGGGCGGCTCGCGGGCGGGCTCGGCCTGACCGTGCTGCTGGTCGGCCTGCTGATGGCGGCGAGCACCGGCATCGTCGGTGCCACCGTGGTGACGATGGGGCTGATGTCGCTGCCGACCATGCTGAGGCAAGGCTACGATCCGCGGCTCGCGACCGGCACGATCTGCGCAACCGGTACGCTCGGCCAGATCATCCCCCCGTCCATCGCGCTGGTGCTGCTCGGCGACGTGATGTCGACCGCCTATCAGCAGGCTCAACTCTCGATGGGCGTGTTCTCGCCGCGCACGATCTCGGTGGGCGACCTGTTCGCCGGTGCGCTGCTGCCCGGGCTGGTGCTGGTCGCGCTGTACGGGATCTACCTGACCGTGGTCGCGCTCGTCACGCCGGCGCGGGCTCCGGCCGCGATCGCGCACGGCGAGCCGCGCGCGCCGACCGCGACGCTGCTGCGCGGACTGGTACCGCCGCTCGTGCTGATCGTCGCGGTGCTCGGCTCGATTCTCGGCGGTTTCGCCACGCCGACGGAAGCGGCCGGCGTGGGCGCGGCGGGCGCACTGGCGCTGGCCGTCGTCTATCGCGCGCTGTCCGTGCCGGTGCTGCACGACATCTGCCTGTCGACGCTGCGCACCACGGCGATGGTGTTCTTCATCCTGATCGGCGCATCGCTGTTCTCGCTCGTGTTCCGCGGCTACGGCGGTGACGAGGTCGTGCACCGGGCGTTCGCCGACATGCCCGGGGGCGCCTGGGGCGCGCTCGCCATCACGATGCTGATCATCTTCCTGCTGGGCTTCATGCTGGATTTCATCGAGATCATCTTCGTGGTGCTGCCGATCGTCGGTCCGGTGCTGCTGAAGATGGGTGTGGATCCGGTCTGGCTCGGCGTGCTGGTCGCGGTCAATCTGCAGACCTCTTTCCTGACCCCGCCGTTCGGCTTCGCGCTGTTCTACCTGCGCGGCGTAGCGCCGCCGTCAGTAGCCACCGTCGACATCTACCGCGGCGTGGTCCCGTTCGTGGCCATGCAGCTCCTGCTGCTCGTGATCG
Source organism: Pseudomonadales bacterium (assembly GCA_036381275.1). GTDB lineage: Bacteria > Pseudomonadota > Gammaproteobacteria > Pseudomonadales > Azotimanducaceae > UBA7803. The sequence goes on from DASVDC010000086.1 coordinate 13,470, forward strand.
TGGCGCTCTGGCCTTCCCTCGCCACGTGGCTGCCGCGGATGCTGTACTCGTGAGCGCGGGCACGCTGCTGACCCACCTGCGTATCTGGGACGGCGAGCGCCTGCTCGACGCCGACAGCCTGCGCCTCGAGGGCTTCCGGATCGCGGCGATCGGCAGCGGCCTGGTGCCAGGGTCCGCGGATCGGGTGGTCGACTGCGCGGGCGCCACAGCGCTGCCCGGGCTGATCGACGCCCACGTGCACCTCGAGCTCGATCCCGAGGCGGCGCGCCCGCCCGCGCCGGAGGATGCGCGTCCGCCCGCGGCGCTGGCGGCGCGCGCCGCGGCGATGGTGCAGGCCGGCATTACCACCGCCCGGGATCTCGGCGGCGGCAGCTGGACCGAGATCGAGCTGCGCGACCGGATCGCCGCCGGCGCGATGCCGGGGCCGCGGCTGCTCTGCGCCGGACAACCCGTCACCTCGCCGGGCGGACACTGCCATTTCTGGGGCGGCGAAGCCGCCGATCTGCCGGCAGCCGAAGCGGTGCTCGCGCGCCAGGTCGCGCGGCGCGTCGATCTGATCAAGGTGATGGCGACCGGCGGCCTCTTCACCCGCGGCAGCCGCCCCGCCGCCGCGCAATTCGACCTGCCGACGTTGACCGGCATCGTCGACGCGGCGCGCCGGCACGGGCTGCCGGTTGCCGCGCACTGTCACGGCACCGAGGGCATCGACTTCGCCGCTCGCGCCGGCGTACGCACGATCGAGCACTGCTCGTGGCTCGGCGCGGACGGCTGGGCGGCCAACTTCGACCTCGAAGTCGCGCACACCGTGCGCATGGCCGGCGTCTGGATCTCGCCGACGGTGAACGCCGGCTGGCAGCGTTATCTCGATGCGGCGGACCCGACCCGGCTCCAGCGCATCCGCGGCGCGTTCCAGACGATGGACCGGCTCGGCATCCCGTTCGTCGCCTCCACCGACGCGGGCATTCCCGGCGTGTTCCATCACGACCTGCCGCGCGCGCTCGCGGTGTTCGGCCGGATCATGGAGTGGGCGCCGGAACGGGTGCTGGTGAGCGCCACGTCCGCCGCCGCGCGGGCGCTCGGCCTGGATCACGTGATCGGGCGGCTCGCGCCCGGCCGCGTGGCGGACCTGCTGCTGGTCGACGGCGATCCGCTCGCGGATCTCGGCGCGCTGCTGCGGCCGATCCAGGTCTGGGCACGCGGCCGGCCGATGCGCCCGGACGCACCGATCCGTTAACGGCCCCGCCAACGGGGCGGGCGTTTCTCGAGAAACGCGGCGACGCCCTCGGCGTAGTCGCTCTGGCGCATCATCCGGCGCAGCAGCTCCTCGGAATCCTCCACTGCGCTCGCGATGTCGCGGTGCAGATCCCGGTAGATCTGCCAGCGCGTCTGCCGGAGCGACTCCGGCGACACCGTCGCGATCAGGTTCTTCGCGTACGCCAGCGTTTCGTCGAGCAGCGTCTCGGCCGGATGCACCGCGTTGACCAGACCGAGCGCGAGCGCCTCCTCGGCGAGGAACACGCGGCTCGACAACAGCAGCTCCGTCGCCCGGGTGAGCCCGATCATCCGCGGCAGCAGCCAGGACAGCCCGTATTCGGCGGGAAGGTTCAGCTTGCCGTGTGCGGTGGTGAGCTTCACGCCGGCGGCAGCGAAGCGCAGGTCCGCGAAGCAGGCGAGGGCGAGACCGACGCCGGCGGCGGGTCCGTTGATCGCCGCGATCACCGGTTTGCAGAGACCGAAGTGGTACGCGAACGGCGCATCGAACTCGGCCGCCGTTCCGTAACCGGGCCGTGCCAGCGCCTCCGGCGTGCCGGGATCGTAGCCCCCGCGGGCGACGTGCCCTTTGAGCGCCTCGGCGTCGCCGCCGACGCAGAACCCGCGGCCCGCACCGGTGACGACGATAACGCCGACCTCCGGATCCGCATCGGCCCGGGCGAGGCACTCGCGGTACTCCGTGTGCATCCGCCCGGTCCACGCGTTCAGCCGCTCGGGGCGGTTCAGCGTGACCAGCGCGATGCCGCCGTCCGTCGCGTAGCGGGTGGCCTTGAGCTCCATCTCAGCGCACGTTCGCGTAAGCCTGCTCGGAGATGCGCTCGTACGCCTGCACCTCGTCGAGGAACGACGTGTACGACTCGTAGATGCGCCGGCCGATCTCGCTGCCGGCGGTCGACTCCTTCACCACCTGCCGCGAAACCTCCTTCAGCCGCTCGAGCACGTCGTCAGGCAGACGACGAAGCTGCACGTCGTGCTCCTCGAGCAGCGTCGCGAGCGCCGCGCTGTTGCGGGCGGTGAACTCGGAGAGCATGTCCTCGTTGATCATCCGGGCCGTGGTCTCCACCATCATCTGCAGATCCTCGGGCAGACTCTCCCAGGCCTCCAGGTTGACGATCAGCTCGGTGGTGGGGCCGGGCTCGTGCCAGCCGGGGTAGTAGTAGTACTTCGCGATGGTGTGCAGCCCCATCGCGAGGTCGCTCCACGGGCTGACCCACTCGGTGGCGTCGATCACGCCCATCTGCAGCGACGAGAACACGTCCGGCCCGGGCAGCGCGACCGGCGCGCCGCCGAGGCGCTCGAGCACCTCGCCGCCGAGGCCGGGCATCCGCATCTTCAGGCCCCGGATGTCCTCCAGCGAGCGGATCTCCTTGTTGAACCAGCCGGCCATCTGCACACCGGAGTTGCCGGCCGCGAACGGGACCAGTCCGAACGGCCGGTACAGCTCGCGCCACAGCTCCATGCCGCCGCCGTGATGCAGCCAGGCGTTCATCTCCTGCGCGGTCATCCCGAACGGGACCGTGGAGAACAGCGCCGCCGCCGGAATCTTGCCGCGCCAGTAGTAGGCGGCGCCGTGGCCCATCTCGGCGGTGCCCTGGGAGACCGCGTCGAACACCTCGAACGCGCCCACCAGCTCGCCAGCACCGTAGACCTTGATGTCGAGCCGGCCGTTGCTCATCACGCGCAGCCGCTCCGCCAGCCGCTCGGGCGCGGTGCCGAGTCCGGGCAGGTTCTTCGGCCAGGTGGTGATCAGCGTCCAGCGGAACACCTTCTGCTGCGCCGCATCGCCCGTCCCGCTGCCCGCGGCGGTCGGCCCGCCGCCGTCCGAGCAGCCCCACGTCAGCGCCATCGCGACGATCGCCATCACCAACCTGAACATGTCCCCCTCCGGAAGTTGCCGTTCAATCCAGCGGCTCGAGGTTCGCGTACCCCATCATCAGCCACTTCGAGCCCGCCTGCTCGAAATTCACCTGAACCCGCGCGCGCTCGCCGCTGCCCTCGCTCTGCAGCACCACGCCCTCGCCGAACTTCGCGTGCAGCACCCGCTGCCCCATCCGCAGCCCCGGCAGGTCGACGGCGTCGAGACCGCCCGCGCCCGCGTAACCGCCCCGTCCGCGCGCATGCGACGGCGCGACGAACGGCCGGTGGATCGCGCCGCCCATGCGCACCTCGTGCACCAGCTCCGACGGGATCTCGAGCAGGAAGCGCGACGGCCGGTTGTAGGTGTCCTGGCCGTGCAGGCGGCGCGTCTCGGCGTACGTCAGGTACAGCGTCTTCATCGCGCGGGTGATGCCGACGTAGCACAGGCGCCGCTCTTCCTCGAGCCGCCCGGGCTCTTCCGCCGACATCCGGTGCGGGAACAGACCTTCCTCCATGCCCGCCATGAACACCAGCGGAAACTCGAGCCCCTTCGCGCTGTGCAGCGTCATGAGCTGCACCGCCGGCCCGCCCTGGGCCTCGCGCTCGCCGGTGTCGAGCGCGACCTGATCGAGGAACTCCGCGAGCTCCGACATCCCGGAGCGGTCGGCGTCCTCGGTCGGGAACACCAGCTCGCCGCTGAACTGCCGGCATGCGCTGACCAGCTCCTCGAGGTTCTCCTTGCGCGCGAGCCCGCGCTCGCCGCGCTCGCGGCTGTGGAATTCCATCAGCCCGGAGGCGTGGATGCAGACGTCCGCCAGCTTGTGAAGCGGCAGATCCGCCGCGATCTCGGCGATGTCGTCGACCAGGCGCAGGAACTCGGCGACGCTCGTGGCAGCGCGGCCGGAGAGGCGCTTCTCGGCGATCGCGAGCTTCGCCGCCTGCCAGAGCGAGACGCCGCGGCTGCGGGCGATCTCCCGCAGCGTTTCCACGGTCTTGTCACCGATGCCGCGGGTCGGCGTGTTCACCACGCGCTCGAACGCCGGGTCGGAATGACGGTCCTGCACGAGGCGCATGTACGCGAGGGCGTTCTTGATCTCGGCACGCTCGAAGAACCGGAGGCCCCCGTAGATCCGATACGGAATCTGCGCGCGCAGCATCGCCTCTTCGAGCACCCGGGACTGGGCGTTCGAACGGTACAGCACGCCGACCTCGTCCGGATTGCCGCCGCCGTCGATCCACTCGCGGATGCGCTCCGCGACGAAGCGCGCCTCATCGAGGTCGTTGTACCCGGCGTAGACCTGGATCGGCTCGCCCTCGGCGCCCGCGGTCCAGAGCTCCTTGCCGAGCCGGCCGACGTTGTTGCCGATCAGCGCGTTCGCGGCCTTCAGGATCGTGCCGGTGGAGCGGTAGTTCTGCTCGAGCCGCACGACGCTCGTTCCGGCGAAGTCGCGCTGGAAGCGGTGGATGTTCTCGATGCGCGCGCCGCGCCAGCCGTAGATCGACTGATCGTCGTCGCCGACCGCCATCACCTTGCCCGTGTCGCCCGCGAGCACCTTGAGCCACGCGTACTGGATCGTGTTCGTGTCCTGGAATTCGTCCACCAGCAGATGCCCGAAGCGGCGCCGGTAGTGGCCGAGCAGCTCCGCCCGGTTCAGCCACAGCTCGTGACTGCGGAGCAGGAGCTCCGCGAAATCCACGAGCCCCCCCTGCTGGCAGAGCTCCTCGTAGGCTTCGTAGATGCGCTTGTGAGTGATCTGGAACAGATCGTCGCTGACCGGGATCTCCCGCGCGCGGCGGCCTTCGTCCTTCTGCGCGTTGATGAACCAGACCGCCTGGCGGGCCGGCCACTTCTGCTCGTCGATGTCGAGCGCGCGCATCACGCGCTTTACGAGGCGCAGCTGATCGTCCGCATCGAGGATCTGGAAGTTCTGCGGCAGCCCGGCTTCCTCCCAGTGCATCCGGAGCAGCCGGTGCGCGATGCCGTGGAACGTGCCCACCCAGAGTGTGCGCACCGAGATCGCGAGCAGATCCTCGATGCGGCTCGTCCTCTCGGCCGCGGCCTTGTTCGTGAACGTCACCGCCAGGATCCCGTGCGGCGAGACGCGCTCCGCCTCGATCAGCCAGGCGATGCGGTGCACCAGCACGCGCGTCTTGCCGCTGCCGGCCCCGGCGATCACCAGCATGTTGCCTACCGGCGCGGTGACGGCCTGGCGTTGCCGGTCGTTCAAGCCGTCGAGGATGTGAGAGACGTCCATGTCACTACCTTACCGCGATGGTCGGAGCAGGGCGATCGCGCGGCGGCGACTCCACTGCGCGCGGCGGCTATTCGACCGTGACGGACTTCGCGAGGTTGCGCGGCTGATCCACATCGGTGCCCTTCAGCACCGCGACGTGGTAGGCGAGCAATTGTAGCGGCACCACGTAGACGATGGGAGCGAGCAGCCGGTGCACCGGCGGCAGGCCGATGACGGTCACGCCGGGCTCCGGCGCGAGGCGCAGGTGCTCGTCCGCGAACACGTACAGCTCGCCGCCCCGCGCACGCACTTCCTGCAGATTGGACTGCAGCTTCTCGAGCAGCTCGTCGTTCGGCGCCACCGCGATCACCGGCATGCTCTCGTCGACCAGCGCGAGCGGACCGTGCTTGAGCTCTCCCGCGGGGTAGCCCTCCGCATGGATGTAGGAGACTTCCTTCAGCTTCAGCGCGCCTTCCATCGCGATCGGATACATCGGGCCGCGCCCGAGGAACAGCGCGTGCGCACGGTCGATCAGCCGCTCGGCGAGGCGCCGTACCGGCTCGTCCAGCGCGAGCGTGCGCTCGATGTCGCCCTCCAGCCCCTGCAGCGCAGTGACCAGCTCGGCCTCCCGCTCTTCGCTCAGGCCGTGCCGGCGGCCGAGCAGCAGCGCGAGCAGCAGCAGGTCGGTGAGCTGCGCGGTGAACGCCTTGGTGGACGCGACGCCCACCTCGGTGCCCGCCTGGATCATCAGCGCGAGATCGGACTCGCGCACCATCGAGCTGGTCGCGACGTTGCAGATCGTCAGCGTCGCGAAGTAGCCGAGCCCCTTCGCCACCCGCAGCGCGGCCAGCGTGTCCGCCGTCTCGCCGGACTGGGAGATGGTCACGAACAGGCTCTCGGGCAGCACCGCGGACCTGCGGTAGCGGAACTCCGACGCGATCTCGACCTGACAGGGCAGGCCGGTGAGCTCCTCGATCCAGTAGCGGGCGATGCTGGCCGCGTAGTAGCTGGTGCCGCAGGCCACGATCGTGACCGCGCGGGCCCGGTCGAAGATCGCCGGCGCCTTCACGCCGAACGCCGCCTCGAGCACGCGATGCTTGCCGAGGCGGCCTTCCAGCGTCTGCCGGATCACCCGCGGCTGCTGGTGGATCTCCTTCAGCATGAAGTGCCGGTAGTTGCCGCGGTCGACGTCGTCGTGGCCGAGCGCGACCCGCACCGTGGCGCGCACCACCGACTCCTCGTGGGCGTTCCAGACGTGGATGCTGTCCCGGGTGACCTCCACGAGGTCGCCTTCGTCGAGGAACACGAAGCGGTCGGTGACCGGCCGCAGCGCCAGCGGATCGGACGCGATGAAGTTCTCGCCGATGCCCTTGCCGACCACCAGCGGACTGCCCATCCGCGCCGCGACGATGGTGTCCGGATCGTCGCTCGCGATCACCCCGATCGCGTACGCCCCCTCGAGACGCCGCACCGCCTTGCGCACGGCCTCGAGGAGCGCGCCGGGTCCGCCGGCCGCGCCGTCACCGTAGAACGACTCGATCAGGTGCGCGATCACCTCGGAATCGGTCTCGGACGCGAACCGGTAGCCCTGCGCGCGCAGCTCCTCGCGCAGCGTCTCGTAGTTCTCGATGATCCCGTTGTGCACGACGCAGATGCGCCCGCGGGACACGTGAGGGTGAGCGTTCACTTCGCTCGGAACACCGTGCGTGGCCCAGCGGGTGTGCGCGATGCCAAGCCGGCCGACGGCCGGGTGCCGCTCCAGGTCGTCCTTCAGCTCGCGGACCTTGCCGACCTTGCGGCGCACGTCGAAGCCGGCCCCGTCCGCGATCACCGCGAGGCCGGCCGAATCGTAGCCGCGGTACTCCAGGCGCTGCAGACCCTCCAGCAGGATCGCAGGCACGTTCCGATCGGCCACCGCGCCGACGATGCCGCACATAGCTCCTCCGACTCCTTATTCCTTGGGCTTCCGCCGGTCCGGCCGGACCCACCCCTGGATGTTGCGCTGCCGGCTGCGGCCGACGGCCAGCTCCTGTTCCGCCACCGCGCTCGTCAGCGTCGAGCCGGCGGCCACGAAGGCGTCGGAGCCGATCTCGATCGGGGCGACCAGCGTGGAGTTGGTGCCGACGAAGACCCGGTCGCCGATGGTCGTGGGGTGCTTGTCGATGCCGTCGTAGTTGCAGGTGACCGTGCCGGCGCCGATGTTGCAGTCGCTGCCGATGGTCGCATCGCCCAGGTAGGCCAGGTGGTTCGCCTTGCTGCCGGGGCCCAGCACGGCCTTCTTGGTCTCGACGAAGTTGCCGATCCGGACGCCGTCGCCGAACCGGCTTCCGGGCCGTATGCGGGCGAACGGCCCGAGATCGCAGTGAGCACCCACTTCGGCGCCATCGAGCACCGAATGGGCATGGATTCGGCTGTCTTGGCCGATGCGGCTGTCGCGGATCACGGCCCCCGGACCGATCCGGACGCCGTCGCCGAGCACCACGTCCCCCTCGAGCACCACGTTCACGTCGAGGAAGCAGTCGCGCCCGGCGCGGACCCGGCCGCGGATATCCACCCGCGCCGGATCGGCCACCGAGACGCCGGCGGCCATCAGCGCGTCCACCGCCCGGCGCTGATACAGGCGCTCGAGCTCGGCGAGCTCACGCCGGTCGTTGACGCCGCGCACCTCCACCGGATCGCACACGCGCACCGCCGCCACCGGCGTCGCGTCGGCCACGGCGAACCCGATCACGTCCGTCAGGTAATACTCGCCCTGGGCGTTTTCGGTGCGGAGCCGCGCCACCAGCGGCGCCAGCACGCGCCGCGGCGCCGCCAGGATGCCCGAGTTGATCTCGCGTATCTGCCGCTCGGCCTCGCCGGCGTCCGCGTATTCGACGATGCCGCGGAGCGCCCCGCCCGCGTCGCGCAGGATACGGCCGAGCTGACCCGGCTGCTCGAGCTCCGCGGTGACCAGTGCGATCCCCCCATCGCCGGCTGCCTCGGCGCAGCGACGCAGCGTCTGCGGCGCGATCAGCGGCACGTCGCCGTAGACCACCAGCACGGTGGCGTCCTCGGCGATGCCCGGCAGCGCCTGCGCGACCGCGTGGCCGGTGCCGAGCCGCTCGGTCTGCTCGATCCAGACCACCGGGTCCGGGAACGCCGCCCGCACCTGCTCGCCCTCGTGCCCGATCACCACGTGCAGGCGCCGCGGGGCGAGGTCCGCCACCGCGTCCAGCACGTGCCGCAACAGCGGCCGCCCGGCCAGCTCGTGCAGCACCTTCGGCCGGCGCGAGGCCATGCGTTTCCCCTGGCCCGCGGCCAGCACCACCACCTCCAGGCGATCGGAAAGCTGTTTCATCACGGCGGCCGGCAAATAAAGGGATTATATCGGCGGGACCACGAAAAACGGGGGCCGCTTCAGCCCCCGTTTGTAACGGAAATCCTGTGGGAGCAATCGCTCCCGATCACGACGGTCAGCGCCCGCGGCGCTTGCGCAGCTCTTCCACCGTGCGCTGGCGCGCCATCGCTTCGGCGAGCTGGGCGGCCGCGACCGAGTAGCTGATTCCGGCAGCCCGTTCCGCGAGCGCATGCTCCGCCGCCTTGCGCGCTTCCGCCGCCGCGGCCTCGTCGATGTCCTCGGCCCGAGCCGCGGTGTCGGCCAGCACCGTGACCACGCCGGGCTGCACCTCGAGGAAGCCGCCCGACGCGAAGTACACCTCCTCGTCGCCGTTGTCGAACTTCAGCCGTACCGGACCCGGGCGGATCCCGGTCAGGAGCGGCGCGTGCCCCGGCATGATGCCGAGCTCGCCCATGGTGCCGGTCACGGTGACCAGCGTGACCCGGCCGGAGAAGATCTCCTCTTCGGCGCTGACGATGTCGCAGTGCATGGTCATGGCCATGGCGCCTCCCGTGCTCTAGCCCTGCAGACGCTTGGCCTTCTCGACCGCGTCCTCGATGGTGCCGACCATGTAGAAGGCGTCCTCGGGCAGGTGGTCGTACTCGCCGTCCAGGATCGCCTTGAAGCTGCGCACCGTGTCGTCCCGGGACACGTACACGCCGGGGTTGCCGGTGAACGCTTCGGCGACGAAGAACGACTGGCTGAAGAATTTCTGGATCTTGCGGGCCCGGTAGACGAGCTGCTTGTCCTCCTCGGACAGTTCGTCCATGCCGAGGATCGCGATGATGTCGCGCAGCTCCTGGTAGCGCTGCAGCACCTGCTGCACGCCGCGGGCGACCTCGTAGTGCTCCTGGCCGACCACCAGCGGATCGAGCTGGCGGCTGGTGGAGTCGAGCGGATCCACGGCCGGGTAGATGCCGAGGTCGGTGATCGCGCGCGACAGCGTCACCGTGGAGTCGAGGTGCGCGAAGGTCGTGGCCGGGGAGGGGTCGGTCAGGTCGTCCGCCGGAACGTACACGGCCTGCACCGAGGTGATCGATCCGGTCTTCGTGGTGGTGATCCGCTCCTGCAGCACGCCCATCTCTTCGGCCAGCGTCGGCTGATAGCCCACCGCCGACGGCATCCGCCCGAGCAGCGCAGACACCTCGGTACCGGCGAGGGTGTAGCGGTAGATGTTGTCGATGAACAGCAGCACGTCGCGGCCTTCGTCGCGGAACTTTTCGGCGAGCGTCAGGCCCGACAGCGCCACCCGCAGGCGGTTGCCCGGCGGCTCGTTCATCTGGCCGAACACCAGCGAGATCTTGTCGAGCACGCCCGAGTCCTGCATCTCGTGGTAGAAGTCGTTCCCTTCCCGGGTCCGCTCACCGACGCCGGCGAACACCGACAGTCCCGAGTGCTCGGTGGCGATGTTGCGGATCAGCTCCAGCATGGTGACCGTCTTGCCGACGCCGGCGCCGCCGAACAGGCCCACCTTGCCGCCCTTCGCGAACGGGCAGATCAGGTCGATCACCTTGATGCCGGTCTCGAGCAGCTCGTTGCCGCCGCGCTGGTCCTCGTAGCTCGGCGGATCGCGGTGGATCGGCATGTGCTCGCGGGCGTTCACCTGGCCGCGCTCGTCGATCGGCTGACCGAGCACGTCGAGGATACGGCCGAGGGTCTCTTCGCCGACCGGGATGCTGATCGGCCGGCCGGTGTTCTCCACCGTCAGCCCGCGTGACAAGCCGTCGGACGTGCCCATCGCGATGGTGCGCACCACGCCGTCACCGAGCTGCTGCTGAACCTCGAGGGTCAGGCCGGTCTCGGTGACCCGCAGGGCCTCGTAGACCTTGGGCACGTTCTCGCGCGGGAACTCCACGTCGATCACGGCGCCGATGATTTGTACGATTCGACCGCTGCTCATCTCTTCCTAGCCTCGTTCCGTTTCTCTGTCCCTGTGGGAGCGGCCTCCGGCCGCGAACCCCCGGAATCGCGGCCGGAGGCCGCCCCCACAGGAGAATGTGCTATACCGCCGACGCGCCCCCGACGATCTCCGCGATCTCCTGTGTGATCGCCGCCTGCCGGGCGCTGTTGTAGATCAGCGTCAGCTCGTCGATCAGCTTCTCCGCGTTCTCGGTAGCGTTCTTCATCGCGATCATCTTCGCCGCCTGCTCGCAGGCGCTGTTCTCGACCACCGCCTGATAGACCTGGGACTCCACGTAGCGGACCATCAGCGACTCGATCAGCTCGCGCGCGTCCGGCTCGTAGATGTAGTCCCAGCGGTGCGCGTATTCCGCCTCGTCGGCCGGATCGAGCGGCAGGAGCTGGCGGATCACCGGCTGCTGGGTCATCGTGTTGATGAAGTCGTTGCTCGCGATGAACAGCCGGTCGATGCGTCCCTCCACGTAGGAATCCAGCATCACCTTGATTCCGCCGATCAGCTCCGACAGCGTGATCAGCTCACCGACGCCGGTCATCGCCGCCACCACGTTGCCGCCGACCGAGCGGAAGAACGCGGCCGCCTTGTTGCCGATCAGGCCCAGGTCCGCTTCGACGCCCTTGCGCTCCCACTCCATCAGGTCGCGCAGCAGCACGCGGAACAGGTTCACGTTCAGCCCGCCGCAGAGCCCCTTGTCGGTGGACACGACGACGTAGCCGACCCGCTTGACGTCGCGGGCCACCATGTAGGCATGCCGGTATTCGGGATTGGCGTTGGCCAGGTGCCCGATCACCGCGCGGATCTTCTGCGCGTAGGGCTTGCCCTGCTGCATCCGCTCCTGTGTGCGGCGCATCTTGCTCGCCGCCACCATCTGCATCGCGCTGGTGATCTTCTGCGTGTTGCCGACGCTCGTGATCTTCTTCTTGATCTCTTTACCGACTGCCATCGTCTTGCGCCTCGCTCAGAACGACACCGTGGCCTTGTACGCTTCGATGGCCCGGCGCATCTCGGCGACGATCTCGTCGTTGTAGGCCCCGGTCTCGTTGACGTTGCGCATGAACTCCGCGTGCTCGGAGTTCATGTAGGCGAGCAGGCCCGCCTCGAACTCCTGCACCTTGTTCACCGGCACGTCGCGCAGGTAGCCCTCGGTCGCCGCGAACAGGCTCACGCCCATCTCGGCGACGCTCATCGGATGGAACTGCCGCTGCTTCATCAGCTCTTCCACCCGCTGACCGTGCTCGAGCTGACGCCGGGTCGCTTCGTCGAGGTCGGAAGCGAACTGCGAGAACGCCGCGAGCTCCCGGTACTGGGCGAGCGCGAGCTTGATGCCGCCGGAGATCTTCTTCATGAACGGCACCTGCGCGGAGCCGCCCACCCGCGAGACGGACGTTCCGGGGCTCATCGCGGGCCGGATGCCGGCGTTGAAGCGGTCGGTCTCGAGGAAGATCTGCCCGTCGGTGATCGAGATCACGTTGGTCGGCACGAACGCCGAGATGTCACCCGCCTGGGTCTCGATGATCGGCAGCGCGGTGAGCGAGCCGGTGCGCCCCTTCACGGCGCCGCCCGTGAACTGCTCGACGTACTGGGCGTTCACCCGGGCGGCCCGCTCGAGCAGCCGCGAGTGCAGGTAGAACACGTCACCCGGATAGGCCTCCCGGCCCGGCGGACGACGCAGCAGCAGCGAGATCTGCCGGTACGCCCACGCCTGCTTGGTGAGGTCGTCGTAGATGATCAGCGCGTCCTCGCCGCGGTCGCGGAAGTACTCGCCCATCGAACAGCCGGCGTACGGAGCGATGTACTGCATCGGTGCCGGCGTCGCGGCGCTGGCCGCCACGACGATGGTGTACTCCATCGCACCGTACTCTTCGAGGGTGCGCACGATGTTGGCGATCGTCGACATCTTCTGGCCGATCGCCACGTAGATGCATTTGATGCCGCTGGTCTTCTGGTTGATGATCGTGTCGATCGCGAGCGCCGTCTTGCCGATCTGGCGGTCGCCGATGATCAGCTCGCGCTGGCCGCGGCCGATCGGCACCATCGAGTCGATGGCCTTGAGTCCGGTCTGCACCGGCTGGGTCACCGACTGGCGCGCGATCACGCCCGGCGCCACCTTCTCGATCGGCGAAGTCTCGGTGGCATTCAGCGGACCGCGGCCGTCGATCGGATTGCCGAGCGCATCGACCACCCGACCGAGCAGCTCCCGGCCGACCGGTACTTCGAGAATGCGGCCGGTGCAGCGCGCGGTCATGCCTTCCGACAGGCCCTCGTAGTCACCGAGCACCACGACGCCGACCGAGTCGCGCTCGAGGTTCAGCGCCATCCCGTACAGCGCGCCGGGGAACTCGATCATCTCGCCGTACTTCGCCTGCGCGAGACCGTGGATGCGGACGATGCCGTCCGATACGCCGACGATCGTGCCCTCGTTCTGCGCCTCCGCGTGGACGTCCAGGCTCTCGATGCGCCGCCTGATGATGTCGCTGATCTCGGAAGGGTTCAGTTGCTGCATCTTGCGAATTCCTCAGATTCAGTTCCGTTGCAACGCCTCGGCGAGCTTGTCGAGCCGGCCGCGCAGGGAGGCGTCGATGACCGTGTCGCCGGCGCGGATCACCGCCCCTCCGATCACCGCACGGTCGACCCGTCCCGTCAGATTCACTTCCCGTTCGAACCGGCGCGTGAGCGCCGCGCGCAGCTTTTCGGACTGCTCCGGCGTCAACTCGACGGCGGTCACCACCTCGACGTCGAGCACCCGCTCTTCCTCGGCCTTGCGCGCTTCGAACTGCTCGCGAATCTCGTCGATCACGTCCAGGCGTTTGTTGCGGGCGAGCAGCCGAACCAGCGCGCGCGCCCTGTCGTTCAGCACCTCGCCGCAGAGGTCCGTGAGCTTTCTGGCCTTCACCTCGGCGGCCAGATCCGGAGATGCGATCAACGCGCGCACGCGGGGCTCCTGGCTCACCTCGGAGAGCACCGTCAGCATCGCCGACCATTGATCCAGCGCGCCGCTCGACTTCGCGAGATCGAATACCGCGTTCGCGTAGGGGCGGGCCAATGTCGCCAGTTCAGCCATGAGGTCGTTCCCTTACAGCTCCGCTGCCAGCCGATCGATGAGCTCGCGGTGGCGGGCGGCATCGATGCTCGCGCCCAGCACCTTCTCGGCGCCGGCGATCGCGAGGGCCGCCACCTGGCTGCGCAGCGACTCCTTGACCCGATTGACCTCGAGCTCCAGCTCCGCGCGCTGAGCTTCCTTCAGCCGCTCGCCCTCGGCACGGGCCTCGTTCTTCGCGTTCTCGATCATCTGGTTCGCCTGATGGCGAGCCTGCTCGAGGATCCGCTGGGCTTCTTCCTTGGCCTCGCGCAAGCGCTCGGCCGCGCGCTCCTGCGCGAGCGCCAGATCCTTCTCCGCCCGTTCGGCCGCGGCGAGGCCCTCACCGATCACGCGCTGGCGCTCCTGCATCGCGCGGATCAGGTACGGCCAGATGTACTTCCAGCAGAACCAGACGAATACCAGGAAGGTGATCGACTGGCCGATGAGGGTCAGGTTGAGATTCATAGGCTCACCTCGAATTCCCGGTGATCAGCTTCGGCGCGGCCTCACGCGAGCGCGAAGATCAGATACAGGGCGATGCCCACCGCGATCATGGGCACGGCGTCCACCAGACCGAGGATGATGAAAAGCTGAGTACGCAGCATCGGCAACAGCTCGGGCTGCCGCGCGACGCCTTCCATGAACTTGCCGCCCAGTACACCGACACCGATGGCAGCGCCGATGGCGCCCAGACCCATCATCAATGCGGCCGCTAAGTACACTAGATCCATGATTGCTCCATCTTTCGAGTTGTTGTCGCCCTTCCGGATGTCGTTCCCGTCGGGGTCACCTGAATGAATCCGCCTGCGCGGACGTTCAATGCTCCGACGCCACGTCGTGGGCCTGCGCCAGATACACCACGGACAGCACCGCGAAAATGAACGCCTGCAGCGTGATGATCAGAATGTGGAACACGGCCCACGCCCACTGCAGCACGCCGCCGAACAAGCCCATGATCAGACCGCCGCCGTACATCAGCGCGATCAGGATGAAGATCATCTCGCCGGCATACAGGTTGCCGAACAGCCGCAGACCGAGCGATACCGGTTTGGCGAGCAGGGTCACGGTCTCCAGCACGAAGTTCACCGGCGCCAGGAATTTGGGAAAGGGATGGAACATCAGCTCGCCGAGGAAGCCGCCGACGCCCTTGCGCTGGATGCTGTAGAAGATGATCAGCACGAACACCGCGAGCGCCATGCCCATCGTGACGTTCGGATCGGTGGTGGGCACCACCTTCATGTAGTGGACGCCCAGCACGGCGGCGAGCTGCGGCAGCCAGTCGACCGGCACCAGGTCCATCAGGTTCATCAGGAACACCCAGACGAACACCGTCAGCGCGAGCGGCGCGACCATGTCGTTCTTGTAGGTGAAGATGCTGCGGACGTTGTCGTCGATGAAGTCGATGATCATCTCGACGGCGTTCTGCAGGCCGCCCGGCACGCCGGACGTCGCTCGCCTCGCCGCGGTGCCGAACAACACCAGGAACACGATGCCGAGGCCGACGGCCCAGAGCATCGAGTCGACGTTGATCGCCCAGAACCCCATCTCCTGAGCCTGCTCGGCGCTCTCCGCGAACCCCCACGTGCCGTCGACCTTCCGGCCGAAGGTGAGATTGGTGAGGTGATGCTTGATGTATTCGTCCGAGTTCTCAGCCATGCCGCTTCCAACCAGCTCCTCGCCCGCGAGAAAAAAGGCCCGGGATTCGGGCCACTCAGTGGCGGCGCGCGGCGTCGAACGCCAGCGGCCCGGCCACGTACATCGTCTGCATCAGCACGAAGGCGGTGAAGAATCCCAGCGCTGCCGGCTGGAAAGCCACGATCGCCAGTGCCATCAA
Source organism: Pseudomonadales bacterium (assembly GCA_036381275.1). Lineage (GTDB taxonomy): Bacteria > Pseudomonadota > Gammaproteobacteria > Pseudomonadales > Azotimanducaceae > UBA7803. The sequence goes on from DASVDC010000086.1 coordinate 29,040, forward strand.
CGTCACCGTCAGGAGGAACTTCATGACCCCCTGGCCCAGCAAACGGGCCGGTGAGCGTTCCGTCGCGCTGCGCCACGCGAACCAGCCGCCAGGGAGGATGCACACCGCCCCGGCCGTGAGCGCTGCCATCGCCTCGGAAGTGTCGATCAGGGCGAACCCTGCCGCGACTACCAGCGAGGTCATGACCTGAAGCATCACGATCCACAGGGGCAGAAATCGTTGCGGGCCGCCTGCCCTCGTGCTGCCCGTCATGTCCATCCCGCGCTGCAGCAGGCCCCCAAAGGCGGCGCGTATTATAGGGACGCCCCCATCGCGGTTCAATTGAAAAGGCTTGTTTTCCGGCGACTTTTTGCGCGTCGGGCGGGCGCTCGAGCGATGCCCCTTCAGCGCAGGTGCTTCAGGATTCCGTCGAGCTCGTCGAGGCTCGAGTAACTGATCACCAGCTTGCCGCCGCCGCTCCTGCCGTGCGCGATGCTGACCGGGGCCCCGATCCGATCGGACAGCTCCTGCTCGAGGCGCACGGTGTCCGGATCGCGCACCGGCCGCGGCCGGTGCGCGGTGGCGCTGCCGCGTTCCTGCCAGTGCCGCACCAGCGCCTCGGTCTGGCGCACCGACAGCTGCTTGTCGGCCACCTCCCGGGCGAGACGCTCCTGGTCGAGCGCGGGCAGCGCCAGCAGCGCCCGCGCATGCCCCATCTCGATCGCGCCGCTCGCCAGGAGCTCCCGCACCGGCGGCGCCAGGTTCAACAGCCGCAGCAGGTTCGCCACCGCGACCCGCGACTTGCCCACCGCGTCGGCGACCTCCTGCTGAGTCAGCTCGAACTCGTCGCGCAGCCGCTGCAGCGCGTACGCTTCTTCCAGCGGCGAGAGATCCTCCCGCTGGATGTTCTCGATCAGCGCCATCGCCGAGGCCTGCTCGTCGCTGACCTCCCGGACGATCGCCGCGATCCGGGAGAGCCCGGCGATGCGCGCCGCGCGCCAGCGCCGCTCGCCGGCGATCAGCTCGTAGCCGCCCTGCGGCCGCGGGCGCACGACGATCGGCTGCATCAGTCCCTGCGCGCGGATCGAGGCCGCCAGTTCCTGCAGGCTCTCCTCGGGGAACTCGCGGCGCGGCTGGTAGCGGCTCGGCACCACCGCGTCGATCTCGACCTCGTTCGGGACCGTTCCGGCGGCCGGCTCCGCGGTGACCGCCTCCGCCGCCGACAGCAGCGCATCGAGCCCGCGCCCGAGACGTTTCCGGCTCATGCCGCTTCTCCGTACTTGCGCTTGAGCTCGCCGGCGAGGGCCATGTACGCGACGGCGCCGCGGGAGTAACGATCGTAGAGAATCGCCGGCAGACCGTGACTCGGCGCCTCCGCCAGGCGCACGTTGCGCGGGATCACCGTGCGGAACACCTTGTCCCCGAAATACTGGATGAGCTGTCTGGACACGTCGCGGGTGAGGCTGTTGCGCGGATCATACATGGTACGCAGCAACCCCTCGATGGCCAGATCCGGATTGCCCCGGCCGCGCACTCCGTCGATCGTGTCGAGCAGCGCGGAGAGTCCCTCGAGCGCGTAGTACTCGCATTGCATCGGGATCAGCACGCTGTCGGCGGCGATCAGCGCGTTCAGGGTGAGGATGTTCAGCGACGGCGGGCAATCGATCACGATGAAGTCGTAGCGCGAGCGCACGTCCTTCAGCCGGTCGCGCATCCGGAACTCGCGCCGCTCCTGCCGCAGCAGCTCGAGCTCCGCCGCCGTCAGGTCGCTGTTGCCGGGCAGCAGGTGGTACCCGCCCTGGCAGCGCTTGACCACCGCATCGAGCGGCCGGTCCTCGATCAGCCAGTCGTAGATGCTGTACTCGAGGTCGTTCTTGTCGATCCCGGCGCCCATCGTGGCGTTGCCCTGCGGATCGAGATCCACCAGCAGCACCCGGGACCCGGACAGCGCGAGCGACGCCGACAGGTTCACCGCGGTGGTGGTTTTTCCCACACCGCCCTTCTGGTTGGCGATCGCGATCACCCGGCTCATGCGCGGCTTCGCGTCGCGGCGGAATCGCGATGGCGCACCAGCAGCAGTTCGTGACGCTCGGCGAGCCCCGGAATCCGCACGGTGCAGCGCCGTTCGAGCTCGGCATCGTCCGGCAGCGCCGGGCCTGCCGGGGCCTCGGTGTCGGATTCGGCGATGCGGGCGCGCGTCATCGCCACCAGCCGTCCGCCCGGCCGCAGCCGGTCGCGAACCAGCTCCCACAACCGGCCCGGGTCGGCCAGCGCTCGGCTCACCACGCTGTCAAAGCGAACGGACGGGTCCAGCGCCGCCACGTCGCTCCGGCACGGCGTGACGTTGTCGAGATCGAGGCTGCGGACCGTCTGGCGGATGAAGCGGATCTTGCGCTCGTGGGTGTCGACCAAGGTGAAGTGCGCATCCTCCCGGGCGATGGCCAAGGGTATACCGGGGAAGCCGGCGCCGGTACCCACGTCGAGCACCTGCCGGCCCACCAGCCAGGGCGCGACCGACAGGCTGTCCAGCACGTGCCGCGGCAGCAGACGCTCGACGTCGCCGCGCCCGATCAGGTTGAAGACCCGGTTCCACTTCGCGACCAGCCGCGCGAACTCGAGCAGCCGCTCCGCCTGACGGCGGTCGAGGGCGACGCCGAGCTGCGCGGCCTGATCGGCCAGCCGCGCGCCATCGCCGGATCGGTCAGGCACCGCGCACGGCGTCCGGCGCCCCGGCACCGGTTGCACCGTCGTTGCCCGCGCGCCGGCGCGCCTGAACGAGGAGCAGCGACAGCGCCGCCGGCGTGATGCCCGGAATGCGAGCCGCCCGCGCCAGCGTCGCCGGCCGGGCCGCGCCCAGCTTTTCGACCAGCTCGCGGGACAGACCCGGGATCGCCGCGTAATCGAGATCGGCGGGCAGCTCGATGCTCTCGTGGCGGCGCACCCGGGCGATCTCCTCTTCCTGACGCCGGATGTACCCTTCGTACTTGATCTCGATCTCGACCTGCTGGCGCACCGCGGGATCGTCCTCGCCGAGATCGACCAGCGCGGCGAGACGCTCGAGGGTCACCTCCGGGCGGCGCAGCAGCGCGGCCAGGGTCGCGTCACGGCCGATGCGTTCGCCGGTAGCGGCGCCGAGCTCCGCGGCGAGCGGCGAGTCGGGCTGCACGCGGATCGACGCGAGCCGCGCGGTGAGCCGGTCCACCGCTTCGCGCTTCTGCCGATAAGCCTGCCAGCGCCCGTCACCGACGACGCCGAGCTCCCGGCCGATCGCGGTCAGCCGGTGGTCGGCGTTGTCCTCGCGCAGCCGCAGCCGGTACTCGGCGCGGCTCGTGAACATCCGGTACGGCTCGTTGGTGCCGAGGTTGACCAGATCGTCGACCAGCACGCCGATGTAGGCCTCGTCCCGGCGCGGCCACCAGGGCACGCGGCCGGCCGCCTTGCGGGCCGCGTTGATGCCGGCGAGCAGTCCCTGC
>DASVDC010000087.1:0-28510 GCA_036381275.1 Pseudomonadales bacterium
GCTGGCCGGCGAGACACTCACCATTCCGTCCGCCAGCGTGCAGGTGTTCGACGCGGCCGGGCGGCGTATGCTGGCGCTGGACGAGACCGTCGGGCAGCCGAGCGTGACCCTGACCGAGCCAGGCATCTACACGCTGCGCACGCCGAGCAGCCAGCGGCGGCTCGCGGTGAACACGGATCCGCGGGAATCGGATCCGACACCGGCTGACGAGACGGTGCTGGCGCGCTGGGAGGCGGCGGGACAGGCACTCGCGGCCGCGCGGCCGGCCGAGCCGCTCGCGTCGCCATCGCCGCGCGACCGGGCGCTGCCGCTCGCGCCCTGGCTCCTGGCGGTGCTGGGAGTGCTCGCAGTGCTCGAGCCGCTCGCTGCCAATCTCCTGGCCCGCGGCCGCGTCCTCGGAGCGGCGCGATGAGCCCGCTCGGCTATCTGCAGGCTGCGCAGCGCCGACTCGAGCGGCTCCGTAGGGCACGCGGTGCCGCCGCGCTCGCGCTCGCGCTGCCGATTTCCACCGCGCTGGCCGGCTGGCTGGTGATGCGTCTGGTACCGCCGGAGTCGATCGTGCTCGGCGCGCGCCTCGCGCTCTACGCGATACTCGGCGCGGCGCTCGTCTGGCTGCTCCGGCGCCGGGTGGATGCGGGTCGGACGGCGCTCGGGCTGGAGCGTCGGGTACCGGCGTTCGAGGGACGCCTGGTCACCTGGCTGGATGCCGAACGGCGTGGGGATCGTTCCGCGCTGTTCGCGCTGCTGTCCCGACAGACGGCGGCGATCGCCGCCCGGCATCCGGCGGATCGGCTGATCCCGCCGCGGCAACTGCTGTGGCCGGCCGCCGGCGCGCTGGCCGGGTTCGTGGCGCTGGCCGCGCTGCTCGGCGGCAGCCATCCCTGGCAACTCGCGGCGCAACGGGTCTGGTTCGGCAACCTGTTCGCGGACGCACAGCCGCGTATCGTGGTGCACCCGGGTGACGTGGTCGTGCGCCGCGGCAGCGACGTGACGATCCGCGCCGAGGCGCACGGCTTCCTGCCGGACGACATGCAGGTCAACGCGGCCTTCGCCGGCGGCCTATGGGAGCGCGCGCCGATGACCCGCCGCGGCGAGCGCGACTACGGTTTCGTGTTCGTCGGTGTCGGCGAACCGATCGACTACTACGTGAGCGGCCGCGGCCTCACGTCGAGCCGCCACCGCATCCGGGTGGCGGACCTGCCGGAGGTGAGGGAGCTCACGTTGACGCGGCATTTCCCGGAGTGGACCGGGCGGGCACCGGAGCGTTCGAACGACGGCGACGTGACGGCGCTGCTGGGCACGCGCGTCGACGTGGAGGTGGTGACCGACCGGCCGGTATCGGAAGCGGTGCTGGTGCTCGAGGACGAGAGCGTGCCGATGGACGGCGCGCAGGGGCGCCTCTCGGCGGCATTCGACGTGGAGCGGCCCGCTACCTGGCACGTGGCGGTGCCCCACGAAGGCGCTCTCGCGCGCATCAGCGACAGCTTCCTGATCCGGATCGCGGAGGACGAGCCGCCGACCATCGAGTACCGCTTCCCCGGCCACGACCGCAAGGCGACACCGATCGAAGAGGTCGCGCTCGAATTCGCGGCGGCCGACGACTACCGGGTCGAGGCGGTGACGCTCAAGTATTCGGTGAACGGCGAAGACTGGCAGGAGGTGGCGCTCGAAGGCGAAGTGGGACGCCATCGGCTCGCATTGGAAGACTTGTCGGTGAACGAACCGGGTGGAGCGCGGCCGCTGCAGCCGGGTGACGTGATCTCGCTCTACGCGGAAGCGCGCGATCACGCGAGCTCGACGCGCAGTGCGCTGTACTTCGTGGACGTGCGGCCGTTCGACCTGCGGTACCGGGAGTCGCAGCAGATGGGGGGAGGGCAGAACGGCGGCGAAGGCGGAGGGCTCGACATCGCCGACCGTCAGCGTGACATCCTGACCGCCACCTGGAACCTGATCAACGAACGGCGGAGCCTCGCGCCGCGCGTGCTCGAGGACCGTGCCGCGGTGCTGGCGATGCTGCAGCGCACCCTCGCCGAGCAGGTCGACACGCTGGTCACGCGGGCGCGCGCTCGCGGGCTCGGCAGTGGTGACGACGTTTCCGACTTCCTGCGCGAGCTCGGTGCCGCTCTCTCGTTCATGGCGCCGGCGGCCGAGCGGCTCGAGGCGCTCGCGCTCGACGAGGCGGTGCCGCCGGAACAGCAGGCCTTGAGGCATCTGGTCACCGCCGAAGCGAGCGTCCGCGACGTGGACGTGTCGCTGGCGCGGGCCGACACCCGCGGCACCTCGGGACGCTCCCTCGCGGAGCTGATGGAGCTCGAGATGGACCAGCAGCGCAACCGCTACGAGATGCCGCAGCAGCCGGGATTCGCCGAACCCGAGGCGCGCGACCAGGAGGCCGACTGGAAGCGGCTCGAAGAGCTCGCGGCTCGGCAGGAGCGTCTCGCGCGTCAGCAGCGCCAGAATCCCGAGAGCCTGCCGTCGCGCTGGGAGCAGGCGCGGCTCGAGCGCGAGCTCGAGGCGATGCGTCGGGAGCTCGAGTCACGCCGGGGCAGCAACCGCGCGGGATCTCCGGGCGCGCTGGAGCGGGCGATCGCGGAGCTGGAAGCGGCGGAGCGGTCGCTCGAGCAGCCGGATGCGGACCCGACGCGGCGCGAGCAGGCGGGCGAGGCCTTACGCCGCGCCGCCGAGGCGCTCGAGCAATCTTCCCGCGGCGATCTGCAGGAGCGGCTCGGCCGTGCCGGCCGGCGGGTGGCCAATCTGGAGGCGGACCAGCGGCGCGTGATGGAAGCCCTCGACCGCCTGCAGGAATCGGCCCTGGCGCGGGCCCGCAGCGGCGAGCGGATCGGCCACAGCGATTACGGCATGCAGACGTTCGGCGCGGTGAAGCGTCGGATGCAGCAGGATCTGGCCGAGCTGCGCGCGGAGCTCACCGAGCTGAGTGAGGCGCTCGGCGAGCGCGGATCCGAGGGAGCGGCGCTGCTCGACCGGGCGCTGCGTGAGGTCGACGAGGTGCGCCTGGACGAACGCCTGACCGCTTCCGCGGAAGCGTTCGAGATCGGCCAGCCGCTCTACGTGCTCGGCAGCGAGACGCTGGTGGAGCAGGCCCTCGAGCGTCTCGGCCGGCGCATCGCGGAGGCGGAGGCGGCGATGACGCGGCCCGGAGCCGAGGACCCGGCCGATCCGCTCGAGCAGATCCGCACGCTCCGCCGCCGTCTCGCCGAGGCGCGCAGCGACGACGGTTCGTTGTCGGAGGCACAGGTGCGGGCGGTGGCCCGCGAGCTCGCGCGCCTGGCGCCGGAGTCGGACGTGGATGGCCCCGTCGACGGACCCGGCGTGGATCGCCGTCCGCTTCCGCTCGACGACGGCGTCTACCACATCCGCGGGACGGCGCCGGAGAACACCGAAGCGCTGTATCGCCTCACGCTGGAGCAGCTCGACTTGATGGAAGTGGCGCTCGAGACCGCCGATGCGCCGCCGGTGCGCGCGCAGCAGCCGCGCGATGCGGGTCGCGAATCCTCCGCGGTGGCGCGATACTTCCGCGATTTGAGCCGGAGGACCACGGAAGATGACGAATGACGGGTGTCTGTTCTGCAAGATCATCGCCGGCGAGGTGCCGTCCCGCGAGGTCTATCAGGACGCGCTGTGCTACGCGTTCGAGGACATCAATCCCCAGGCGCCGACCCACGTGCAGATCATTCCGCGCAAGCACGTGGCCACGCTGAACGACCTGATTGCCGAAGACGAGCCGATGGTCGGACACCTGATCACGGTGGCTGCCGAGATCGCGAAGCAGCGGGGCATCGCCGAGAGCGGCTACCGGACGCTGTTCAACTGCAACCGGGCCGCCGGACAGTCCGTGTACCACATCCACCTGCACTTGCTCGGCGGGCGCAGCCTCGGCTGGCCGCCGGGCTGACCGTCAGGCCGGCGGCAGCCGCCGGATCAGCTCGGCCGTGTATTCGGCGGTGCTCGCGCTGCCGCCGAGATCACGGGTCAGCACGTTGCCCTCGCCGATCACCGTGCGCACCGCGTCGCGGATGCGCCGCGCCGGGCCGGACAGATTCAGGTAGTCGAGCATCAACGCCGCCGCGAGCATCAGCGCAGTGGGATTGGCGATGCCGAGGCCGGCGATGTCCGGCGCGCTGCCGTGCACCGCCTCGAAGATGCCCTTGTTCTCGCCGATGTTGGCGCCGGGCGCGAGGCCGAGGCCGCCCACCAGGCCGGCACAGAGGTCCGAGAGGATGTCGCCGAACAGGTTGGTGGTGACGATCACGTCGAAACGGTTCGGATTCAGCACGAGCTGCATCGCGCAGTTGTCGACGATCATCTCCTCGAGCTGGATGTCGGGGTAGCCCTTCGCGACTTCGCGGCCGACGGTGAGAAAGAGCCCCGACGTCGATCTCATGATGTTGGCCTTGTGCACCAGCGTGACCTTGCGGCGGCCGAGCTGGCGTGCCATCCGGAATGCGTAGTCGATCACCCGGCGCGAACCCTTGCGGGTGATCACGCTGCGCAGCTCCGCCCGCTCGCCGTCGTCGCTCACCACGTGACCGACACCGGAGTAGAGGCCCTCGAGGTTCTCGCGCACCAGGATCAGGTCGACGTTCTCGTAGCGCGACTTGATCCCGGGGATCGACAGGATCGGACGGACGTTGGCGAACAGCTCGAAGTGCTGGCGCAGCGACACGTTCACTGACGTGAATCCGCGTCCCACCGGCGTCGTCAGCGGCCCCTTCAGCGTCGCGGGGTTGCGTTCGATGGCCGCGAGCGTCTCCGGCGGGATCAGGTCCTGACCCTGCTCGAGGGCCGCCTGACCGGCGACGGCTTGCTCGAACGTGAGGCCGCAGTCGAGCGCCTCGAGCAGCTCGAGCGTGGCCGCGACGATGTCGGGACCGATACCGTCGCCCGGGATGACCGTGACCGTGGTGCTCATGGCGCCTCCATGCCCTCTGTACCCTCCGGCCGCGAATTCCGTCGACGTGATGCGATCGCGGCCGGAAAAGCCGCGCACTCTACCATGCAGTGACCGTTCCGCGCGCCGGCGTCACCCGAAGGCGCTCGCGCCGACCGGCCGCGGTTCTCGCCAGACGGCCACGCGGTCGCGGCCGCCGTTCTTCGCCTGGTACAGCGCGCGGTCCGCGAGGCCCAGCGTCTCCTCGATCCGGCGGTCGTCGCGGTGCGCGGCGAGCCCGATCGACACGGTAATGGGGCCAGGTACCGGCAGGCGGTCCGGCCCGATGCCGGAGATCGCCTGACGCAGGCGCTCGGCCGCGGCCTCGCCGCCCTCGAGAGCGGTGTCGGGCAGGATGATCAGGAACTCCTCGCCGCCGAAGCGGGCCACGAAGTCGCCGTGGCGCATGGTTTCGTTCAGGGTCTCGCCGATCAGACGCAGCACCTCGTCGCCGGCCTGGTGGCCGTGCTCGTCGTTGACCCGCTTGAAGTTGTCGACGTCGAGCAGGCCGATGCAGAGCCCTTCTTCGCCGCTGCGCCGCCGCTCGCTGCGCGTCAGCTCCCGTTCGAGCTGCTGCATCGCCGTGCGCCGGTTCGGCAGCCGGGTGAGCGGGTCGCGGGTGGCGAGCTCCTCGAGCTCGGCCATGGTCTTCATGAGCGATGCGTTCTTCTCGCGCAGTGTCTTGCGCAGACCCGCGATGAAGCTGCCGAGGAACGCGATCTGGCTGAGAACGACGCCGTACGCGATGGACAGCACCAGCTCCACCCGCAGATCCACGCGCTCGGGCGCGAAGTTGTACAGCGCCAGCACCATCAGCAGGTAGGTGACCAGCGCGATCCCGCCGATCTGCAGCATCCGGCGAAAATCGAATGCGAGCGCGCCGTACAGCATCGCCACCGTGCCCATCAGCAGGAACGCGGCCCGCACCATCGGCTCCTCGACGTAGAGCATCACGTACACCGACGGCCCGATCGACGCGATGATCAGCGGCCCGGTCATGCTCGGGTCCTTCAGGCGCAGGTTCAGGTTGGTCAGCAGCAGCGTGATGGCGACCGCATTGATCGCGATCACCGCGAGCGCGAAGTGCAGGACCCGCGCCCCTTCCAGGTAGCCGAACAGCCAGCTGCAGACGACCACGAGCCCGGTGCACGCGAACGACAGGCACCCACCCAGAATCCGCCGCAGCCTCAGCCGCTGCGCCCTCGCAACGGCTTCGCTTCCGACTCTCTGACGGCCCTTCTCCATGACCTGATTCTAGACAGGGGCGCAAACGCGGAGCGGGTGGGTATGTAAGGGGGGTGAGGGCGGATGTGCGAGTGTGACGGAGGTCACAGGAATCGGGGTTGCGCGAGAACACGGGATCTGCCGGGGACTGAGGGCGGGCGGATTCGGACCATCGACCTCTGCGGCATGAACCCGATTGGTGAATTGACGCCAGCATGGTTCACTTGTCATCACATTTTCCGACCACAGCGAGCGGGCTGAGCTTCGATGGTTCGCGAACCGGATTTTCGAAGCCCTCGAGCTCGTTCACATCGGGACCGAAACATGGCCCGAATCGATCGATCGACGAAGCCCGGGCGAATCGAGATCCGGCGCTGTACCTCGAACCTCTCTGATCGGGGCGATGTCGCGAATTCATTCGGGCGATGCTCGCGATTCGATCCCTGCGAGTTGCGCTTTGATTCGGGCCATGTTGCGCTCCCCGATGGGCGAGGGGGCGGGATCGCTTATGCGCACCGTCCGCCCCGCACGCCGGCGCGGCGCTTTGCCGGATCTGTCACCTGTCAACGCCGGATCTGCCCTGGCATTGGAGACTCACGAGAGCCGGCTCGAGATGCAACCCATGACCCTGCTCAGGGAGCTGAAGCACGAGGTATGAAGGCAGCGCCCGGCACTCGCATCGGTGCTGTTGCACGTTTGGCGGGCCGCGTTGCAGCGGCGTACCCGCATGCTGCGGTAGGTGTGGACCTCAGGGGTTAACGCGATGGATCAGAAAGACCGGCTAAGTGACTGATTTCCTGGTGGGCGCGGCTGGGTTCGAACCAGCGACCTCTGCCGTGTGAAGACAGCGCTCTAACCAACTGAGCTACGCGCCCTCGGGGCCGCGGAGGATACCAGCGTCCGTGGCGGACCGGAAGCGTCAGGCGCCATCGTGCACCGACTCCAGGTCCGCGAGCAACACGCGGGCGCGCTCCGCGAGCGCCCGCCGCAGCGTTTCCGGCGCCAGCACCCGGGCCGATCCGGCCAGATCGAACAGTACCCGGGCGGCGATCTCCTCGTTCTCGAGGTCGAGGGTCACCCGATTCCACGGCTCCGCCGGATTCCAGGCGGCGAGCGCTTCGGCGTGCCAGCCGCCGTAGCGGTCGAGCAGCCGGGCGCGCGCCTCGGCGGTGAGGTCCAGGGTGACCCAGTAGCGGCCGATCGGGCGGCTTTCGAAGCGCTGGCACCAGCGCCGCCAGAAGCGGTGCAGGTCGAAGCCCGCATCGCGGGTGAAGCGCTCGGACGTGACCTCGAGCGCGACGATCCGTGACAGCCGGAACACGCGCATCCCGCGGCCGGTGCGGGCCACGAGGTACCAGAGGTCCACCTTCGCGACCAGCGCATAGGGCTCGACCCGGTAGCGTTTGCGGCGGCCGTCGCCGCGGCGGTAGTCGAGGCGGCAGACGGCGCCGTCCCAGACCGCCCGCCGGAGCACGTCGAGTTGCCCGCGCAGCGCGTCGGCCGCCGCCTCGTGGAACCAGGGCACGGTGTCGACCATCAGTCGATTGCGCGCGTCGCGGGCGCGCAGCCGGTGCACGGCCGGTATCGCTGCGGCCACCTTCTCGAGCGCGGCGCCGAGATCGCGCTCGGCGTCGAGATCCGCCACTCCCGGGGGCGGCGTCACCAAGGCGAGTGCCTCGGCCTCGGCCGGCGAAAGCGCGGTCAACCGCGTCGCGTAGCCGTCGTGCAGGCGCACGCCGCCGCCGCGGCCGCGCTCGGCGTAGACCGGCACCCCCGCGAGCGACAGCGCGTCGAGGTCCCGCTGCACGGTCCGCACCGACACGCCGAGCTGCGCCGCGAGGTCGGCCGCCGTCGTCCGGCGCCGGTTCTGCAGCAGGATCATCAGATTGAGCAGCCGCTCGGCGCGCATGAAAATCGGACATGCCCTGTCGTATTTCGGACCTATCGTAGCGCAATCGGCAACAGACGGAGAGCGAGATGCGCATTCAACGGTTCGGGCACGCGGGGCTGGAAGTGACGGATCTCGCCGCCGCGGAAGCGTTCTACCGGCGGACGTTCGGCTTCGAGGTGGTGGATCGGTACCCGGAGGACGGCGAGATCCTGCTCGGCGTCGGCCGCGGCGACCACCTGCTGCTGCACAGCCGCGCCGCAGAGGGCCCCCGCGCCGGCGCTATTCATCACGTCGCGTTCGAGCTCGTCGAGGGGCACCGGCAGCTTCGAGACGTACGCCAGTTTCTGGAACGTGCCGGCATCGGCTACGAGGAGGAGGATCATTACGGCGACGCCGCGCTCTACTTCCGCGATCCGGACGGCAATCTGCTGGAAGTGTATGCGGCGCCCGGCAGCACGCCGCGATTCGCCGACGGCGCGGAGCGCGTCGCCGCCGCGCGGCGCTTTCTCTACGCCGAAGCGCGGCCGCTCGAGCGGGCGCTCTACGAACACGGATGGGAGCGCGCGCCGGCCGAGCGCGTGCTGGCCGCGCTCGATGCGTACCGCAACGCCGACGGCGGCTTCGGTCACGCGCTGGAGCCGGATGTGCGGTCACCGGCGAGCCAGCCGCTGCATACGCTGACCGCGCTCGAACTGCTGCGCGAGGCCGGCATCCGGGCACCGGAGCTCGCCGACGGCTGCTGCCGCTTTCTCGCCGCCGTCGCGCGGGAGGACGCCGCCGTGCCGGCGCTGCGGCCGGGCGCGTTCGACTGGCCGACGGCGGCCCACTGGCAGGGCGACTTCGCGTTCGAGCCGAGTCTCTCCTGGACCTACGGTCTGGCCGCGCAGCTCCACTGGCACGGCGCGAGCCATCCCTGGTTCGAAGCCGCCCGCGATGCCTGCCTCGCCGCGCTCGAGCGGCCGGTGGCGGGCGATGCGCACGGGCTCTTGTACCGCTTCCGCTTCGCGGCGACGCTGCTCGATGGCGAGCGTCGCAGGCGCGAGCTGAAGCGGCTGCGCCAGGCGCTCGATCGCGCGGCGTTCTTCGTCCGCGATGCCCCAGTGGCGGAATACGGTCTGACGCCGCTGCACTTCGCGCCGGCTCCGGATGACCCGGCGGCCGCCTGCTTCGATGCCGCACGGCTCGATGCGCATGTCGACGACCTCCTGGACGCACAGCAGGGCGACGGCGGCTGGCCGATCCGCTTCGAGCCGCCGAGCGACGCGGCGCGGCTCGAGTGGCGCGGACGCTGGACGCTGGAAGCGCTCGGAACGCTCGCCGCCTACGGACGGCTCCCGCTCAACGCGACGTGAGCTCGAGCAGGCGGCCGAGCGCGCGGTGCAGGTCGGGCTCGAGCCCCAGCACGTCGGCCATCGGGTCGGTGCGGAGCCGGCTCATGCGGCGCACTGCGTTCTCGATCGTGAAGCGGTCGTTGCTGAGCCGGCCGTTCACCTCCTGCCAGGTGAGCGGCATCGACACGGATGCGGCCGGCTCGGCCCGGGCGCTGAACGGCGCGACCAGCAGCTTGCCGTGGCCGTTCTGCAGGTAGTCGACGTAGACCTTGCCTTCGCGGCGCCGGACCGCGCGGGTGATCGTCGCGAGCTCCGGCAGCCGCGACACCACGACCCGGGCGAGCAGCTCGCCGAGCGTCTTCGCCTGGTCGTGGGTGAGCTGGCCGCCGAGCGGGATCAGCACGTGCAGGCCGCTCGCGCCGCTGGTCTTCGGAAACGCAGGCAGCCCGATCTCTTCGGTGAGCGCGCGCACCGCCAGCGCCACCTCCACCACGGCACGGAACGGCGCGCCCTTCGGATCGAGGTCCAGCACGCACCAGTCCGGGTGCTCGAGATCGGTGGTGCGGCTGTGCCAGGCGTGGATGGGAATCGTGCCCATGTTGGCCAGGTAGATCAGCGTAGCGACGTCGTTGGCGACGAAGTAGTGCACCTCGCGCTCGGCGCTCTCGCTCCAGAGGACGTGCCGCTCCACCCAGTCCGGCACGAAGCCCGGCGCATCGCGCTGGTAGAAGCGCTTGCCGTGGATGCCGTCCGGGAAACGGGTCAACACCAGCGGGCGGTCCTTCAGGTACGGCATCATCCACGGCGCGATGCGCCGGTAGTAGTCGATGAGCTGGCCTTTCGTCAGCCCCTTCTCGGGGAAGTAGACCTTGTCGGGATTGCTGATCGGCACCTCGTCGGGAGGCGGCGCGGATACGGCGCTCGGCGCTGTCGGGGTATCGGCCACGGCCGCGGCTTCGGGTACCGGCGGCGCATCGAAGTGGGCGACGCATTCCTCCGGCCGCTTGTCGTCGCGCAGCCTGAGGAACACCGGCTGGCGCAGGTGCCCCTGACCGGTGTACTCGCGAAATTCCACCTCGCAGACGTAGCGGGGTATGATCCAGTGGATCTCCTTGTCATCGGCCAGCGGCTCCGCCGCCGGCTCGCCGGTCAGCAGCGCCCTCAGCCTGCTGCGGTCGGCGCTCTTCAGGCCCGAGCCGACCCGTCCCGCGTAACAGAGCGTACCGGCGCGATACTCACCCACCGCGAGGGCGCCGACGGCATTCGGATTGCCGCGTTCGGCCACCCAGCCGACCACGACGAAGTCGCCGCTCTTGCGCGCGCGCACCTTGATCCAGTCGTCGGAGCGGCCGGAACGGTACGGGCTGTCGGCCTTCTTCGCGACGATGCCTTCGAGCCCGAGCCGGCGGGCCGTCTCGAACACCCGGCGGCCGTAGCGCTCGACGTGTTCCGAATAGCGCAGGTACCCGGCGGCCGGCAGCAGGTCGGCGAGCAGGCGCTTACGGGCGTGGAGCGGTACGCGGCGCAGGTCCTTGCCGGCGGCAGCGAGCAGATCGAAGACGTAGTAGGTCGCCGGCAGATGGCGTGCCGCACGGGCGGTTTCCAGCGCGCCGGAGAGCCCGGCGCGTTGCTGCAGCAGACCGAAACTCGGCCGGCCGGCGTCGTCGTGCACGACGATCTCGCCGTCGAGCAGCAGGTCGTCGCAGATCAGCGAGCTCACCGCGCGGGCGATCTCGGGGAATGCCGCGTTCATTGGCCGGCCGGTGCGGGAGTACAGCGTGACGCTGTCGCCCTCGCGGCGCGCCAGCATCCGGTAGCCGTCGTATTTCAGCTCGAACAGCCAGCCGGCGCGATCGAACGCTTCGCCCGCGCTCGCCAGCATCGGCTTCGGCTCGAGCGTCCCGCCGAGGGCCGCGGCGCCGGGCTGACGGGCGACCCGCCGGGCGAAACGCTCCGCGATCCGCGCGCGCTCGGGCATCTCTTCGAGCGTCAGGCCGCACAGCACGGAGCCGTCGGGATAGCCGCCATCGCCCTCGCGGGCGGCGGCATCGCGTTCCTTGATCAGCAGCCAGTCCTGCTCGGATCGCATCCGCACCAGCGTCCAGCGGCCGCGCAGCTTGAACCCGCGGAGCTCGAACAGCAGCTTGCCGTCGGCGAGGCCCTGCCGCAGGTCGTTCAGAGGCTGATAGGTGCCGCGATCCCAGACGATCACCCAGCCGGCGCCGTAGTTGCCCTCGGGGATCGTGCCTTCGAAATCGGCGTACTCGAGCGGATGGTCCTCGACCCGGCGGGCGAAGCGCTTGTCGCTCGGATCCGCCGACGGACCCTTCGGCACCGCCCAGGACTTCAGCACTCCGTCGAGCTCGAGACGGAAGTCGAAGTGCAATGCCCGCGCGGCGTGCTGCTGCACCACGAACATCGGCCGGCCGGCGTCCGGCGCGATGGCGCTGCCGCCGAACGGCTCGGGCGTCGCGCCGGCACGCCGCTTCGCCCGATAACGCTCGAGCGCGGTCGACACGGCGGAGCTCCGGTGACGGCGGGGCTGCTTGGGCATGCTTGTTCGGCGGCCGGGGTCGTGTTGTGGAAGTAGGGGTCGTCAGCTATATTCCCAGGAAAGCGCTTGCTAGGGGAAGCGGCACATGGCAGCCCGCGCGATGGCCTCCGGCACCATCTCCTTCGGACTCGTGTCGATTCCGGTGAAGCTCTATTCCACCGTCGACACCACGAAATCGATTCACTTCAACTACCTCACACCGGACGGCGACCGGGTGAAGCAGCAGTACGTGCGCGCGAGCACCGGCGAGCCGGTCGAGCGTGACGAGCTCGTGCAGGGGTACGAGTTCGCGAAGGGTCAGTTCGTGCTGTTCGAGAAGGACGAGCTGAAGGCGCTGCACGCGACCGCGACCAACGAGATCGACATCCAGGAATTCGTGCCGCTCGACACCGTCGAACGCATCTACATCGACAAGGTCTACTACCTCGGGCCCGACAAGGGCGCCGCGCGTTCCTATCACCTGCTGAAGGCAGCGCTCCGCAAGACCGGCCGCGCCGCGCTCGCCCGCTACGCGACGCGCGGCAAGAGCTATCTGGTGCTGCTGCGGCCGATGGACGACGGGCTCGTGCTCGAGCAGCTCAAGCACGCCGACGAGCTGCGCAGCTTCGCGGACGTGCCGCTCGAGCACACCGATGTGGCCGATGCCGAGCTGGACCTCGCGATTCGGATCATCGAGCAGCGCGTCAGCGACCGGTTCGAGCCCGACAAGTACCACGACGAGGTGCGCGAGCGCTTCGAGGAGGCGATCGCCCAGAAAGTCGAAGGCAAGCAGGTCGCGATGCCGCGTGAGGCAGAGCCGCAGGCGCAGATCATCGACCTGATGGAGGCGCTCCGGGCGTCGGTGGGCGAGAAGGCCGCGCCGAAGGGTCCGAAGCCGGCCGCGCGCGCTCAGAAAAAGGCGCCCGCCAAGCGAACGGGTAAACGCAAGAGCGGATGAGCGGATACACCACCCGTGAGGTCGCGCAGCTCGTCGGCCTCACGGCCGAGCAGATCCGCCGTTGGGTTCGGCAGGGGCTGCTCGATGCTCGCCGCGGGCCGCGCGGTGAGCTCCGATTCGACTTCCAGGACATCGTGCTGCTGCGTACCGCGAAGGGGCTGCGGGACGCGCGCGTGCCGGCGCGCCGAGCCGCGCAGGCATTGCGCCGCCTGCGCGAGGACCTCGGCAGCGCGAGCTCGTTGGCGTCGCTGCGGATCACCGCGGAGGGAGCCCGCGTCGCAGTGCAGGAAGACGATGCACTGTGGGACGTGCAATCCGGGCAGGGTTACCTGTGCTTCTCGACCCGGCAGCTCGCGGGTGACGTCGCCGAGTTGCGCCGCCCCTTGCTCGACGGCCCGATCGAGCTCGACAGCGACGACTTCTACAACCTCGGGATCGACCTCGAAGACGTCGACCCCTCGCGCGCCGAGGAAGCGTATCGCCGGGCGCTCGAGCTCGACCCGGGCAACGTCGACGCGCACGTGAACCTCGGCCGCCTGCTGCAGACCCAGGGGCGCATCGTCGAAGCCCGCGAGCACTACCGCCTCACGCTCGAGCGCGTCCCCGATCACCAGCTCGCGCTCTACAACCTCGGCACCTCCTTCGACGAGACCGACGAGCTCGACGCCGCGGTCGACTGCTATCGGAAGGCCGACCGGGTCGCCGACGCGCACTACAACCTGTGCCGTATCTTCGAGATTCGCGGCGACGAGGTCGCCGCTCTCCGCCACTTCCGGCGGTATCGCCAGCTTTCCGGCGACGACGGTCGGTAATCAGGTTCTGTCGAGCGCTGTGCCGACGGGGCGGGCATCGAGCTTCGCTGCGCACGCTCAGCCGCTCGGGCGAGCGAAGCTCGCCTTAGCGAATCTTCGGTTCGCCCGCGGTCTCCCTCGTCGGCCGGAGTTGCCTCGCAAACTACGCGAGTCAATCCGACCTCCTCGGCGTCGCTCAAATGCGCAGCCCATCGCACTCCCGCCCCCGGCCGACACCCGCTCACTAGACCCGCTCCTGACCAGTCGAGAGATCGGCGGCCATCCCCGCCAGAAGTCGTTCAGCGGCAAAGACGAAACAGAACCGCGTCAGGCGAACCGGAACCCCTCATAGCCGGCCGCAGCTACCCGATCGCAGATTTCGCGGTAGGGGCCTACTCCGGCCGCATAGGGCATGAACACCCGCGGCTTGCCCGGCACGTTCGCGCCCATGTACCAGGACCCCGCACGCGGAAAAAGCGTTGCGTTGGCCACCTCGTTGACGTGCTCGACCCAGCCCGCCTCGGCCTCCGGGTCCACGTCCACGCGTCGATGGCCGTGATCGACCATGTGCCGCAGGCAGTCGGTGATCCAGTCCACGTGCTGCTCGATCGAGATCAGCATGTTGCTCAGCACCGACGGGCTGCCGGGTCCGGTGATCGTGAACAGGTTCGGGAAGCCGGACAGGCCGAGCCCGAGGTAGGTGACAGGACCGTGGGCCCATTTGTCGGCAAGTCGCCGGCCCTGGCTGCCGCGGATGTCGATGTTCAGCAGCGCACCGGTCATCGCATCGAAGCCGGTGGCGAGGATCAGCATGTCGAGCGGATGCTCACGGCTCGCCGTGCGCAAGCCGGTCTCGGTGACGCGCTCGATGGGATCACGCCTCACATCCACCAGCGTCACGTTCGGCCGGTTGTAGGTTTCGTAGTAGTCGGTGTCGACGCAGATGCGCTTGGTGCCGATCGGGTGCGACGTGGGGCAGAGCGCTTCCGCGGTCTCCGGATCGTGCACCAGCCGGCGGATGCGCTCGCGCACGAACTCGGCGACCACCTCGTTCGTTCGTTCGGACAGCAGGATGTCGCCGATCGCGCCGATGAAGCGCGCGCCGCCCGTTTCCCAGTATTCTTCGAGAATCGTCTGGATCTCGGCGTCGGAAAGCTCGGCGCCGCTCTCGGCCGCGGGCGCCTGCTCCCGCGGCACCGGCTCGAGGCCGCCGAAGCCGGAGATCTTGCCGAGCCGGGCGAGCCGACGGTGCTCCCGGTAGTGGCGCTTGAACTCCTCGACGAACTGCGGATCGAGCGGCCCGTTGCGGGCCGGCACGCTGAAGTTCGGCGTGCGCTGAAACACCGTGAGGTGGCCCGCGTCCCGGGCGATGATCGGGATCGCCTGGATCGCCGACGAGCCCGTGCCGATGATGCCGATGCGTTTGCCGTCGAATGGCACCGGATGGTGCGGCCACAGGCTCGCCTGGTAGAGCTCGCCGCGGAACTCGTCGAGGCCGGGAATCTCGGGCCGGTGCGGCACCGACAGGCAGCCGGTCGCCATGATGCAGAAGCGGGCCGATGCACGCGCGCCGGCGTCCGTGTCGACGTGCCAGAGGCCGAGGCGATCGTCGAAATGCGCGGCCGTCACCCGATGCCCGAAGCGGAAGTGCCGGCGCAGGTCGAAACGCTCGGCGACGTGCTCGATGTAGCGCAGGATTTCCGGCTGGGTCGCGTAGCGCTCGGTCCACTGCCACTCCTGCTCGAGCTCCGGCGAGAACGAGTAGGAATAGGCGAGGCTCTCCGCATCGCAGCGCGCACCGGGGTAGCGGTTCCAGTACCAGGTGCCGCCGACGCCGTCGGCGGCCTCGTAGCCTTGCACGGTGAGCCCGAGCTCCCGCAGGCGGTAGACCATGTACAGCCCGGCGAAGCCCGCACCCACCACGATCGCATCGAATCGCTCCCGGTGCGCGGCCGCCGGCATGTCATCGTTTGGCATCGTCTCCCCGTGACTGGTCGCTACGGGGCCGAAGTTATAGCATCCGGCGTGCGTATTGAAGCTCGGCACCGCGATGTCGGCGGACGGCAGCGTCAGACTGTTCCTCGGCGGCGACCTGATGACCGGGCGGGGCATCGACCAGATCCTGCCGCATCCGAGCTCGCCGGAGCTGTACGAGAGCTGGGTGCGCGACGCCGGCGATTACGTGGCGCTGGCGGAGCGCGTCAGCGGCCCGATTCCGCGCGGTGCTCCGTTCGACTACGTCTGGGGCGACGCGCTGGCCGAGCTCGAGCGGCAGCAGCCGGCGCTGCGCATCGTCAACCTCGAGACCAGCATCACCCGCAGCGCCCGCCATGCCCCGGCCAAAGGCATCCATTACCGGATGCACCCCGACAATCTGCCGTGCCTCACCGCCGCCGGCATCGACTGCTGCGTGCTCGCGAACAACCACGTGCTCGACTGGGGCCGGGAAGGGCTGATCGAGACGCTCGCGGTGCTCGAGCGGGCCGGCATCGCGGTCGCCGGCGCCGGCCGCGACGACGCCGAGGCAGCGCGTCCGGCGGTGCTGACCGCGGGCGCCGGGCGGCGTCTCGAGGTGTTCGCGTGCGGCGTCGGCTCGAGCGGCATCCCGGCGAACTGGGCGGCGGCTCCCGAGCGGCCGGGCGTGCAGTACGTTCCGGACTGCAGCCGCGCGAGCGTGGACCAGCTTGTCGGATGGATCGTCGATCGGCACGTGGACGGTGCGCTGGTGCTCGCCTCGCTGCATTGGGGGGGCAACTGGGGCTATGCGGTCCCCGACGAGCACGTGCGCCTCGCGCACCGGCTCGTCGACGAGGCCGGTGTGCACCTGGTGCACGGGCACTCGTCGCACCATCCGCTCGGCATCGAGGTCTACCGCGACCGCCTGATCCTCTACGGCTGCGGTGATCTGCTGAACGACTACGAAGGCATCAGTGGCTACGAGTCGTTCCGCAGCGATCTCACCGCGATGTACTTTCCGGAGCTGGATGCACGCACCGGCGAGCTGACCGCGCTGGTGGTGGTGCCGGTGCAGATCCGCCGCCTGCGCCTGAACCGACCCGCGCCCGAGGACGCGGCCTGGCTGGCCGAACGGCTCGGGGCGCAGAGCCGGCGCTTCGGTGTCGGCTTCGCCGAGCGTGACGGCCGTCTGCAGGCCGACTGGTGAAGCGCCGGCGTTCCGTGCTTCCTCTTGACATTTCCAGATAAAGGTGTATGGTCCGCGCGCTATGAGCCAGTGGATGAACCATTCCGTATACGGACTGACCTGCACGAAGCGCGCAGGGCAGTAAGCGTTGCATTGGCTCACTCACCGGTGCAACGCCGGTGAGACGTCGAGAGTTCTCCCAAGCAGTTACCCGAGATCCCTTCCTCTCTTGCCGGCGGCACCGTCATCGGGAACGCGTGCTCGGTCATTCGTGCCGGCACGCAGGTGCTGGAGAGGCGCAATGGAATATCTGTGGTTGCTCGTAGTCGTGCTGACGATGATCGTCTACCCGGTGGTCCTGATCCGCAGCGCGCTCGCCGGCAAGCAGTGGGCCAAGGACACCCTGGAGGCGATGCGCTTCCTCGGCGGCGATCTGATGACGCCGTCCGCCTGGCGCGCGCTGCCGCCGGAGCCTGAACGGCCGCCGGCTCCGCCGGCCGAAGTGCCGAAGGAGCCGGGTCGCCTGGTGGCCTGAGCCGTTGTCCGGTCGCGCGAGTGCACCCCGGTGCGGTCGTGCGGCCGGAACGGCCGGGCTCCTTTGAGATGTTGCCCGGGGCGTGGGTATCATTGCCGTGAGCAAAGCTGCCGCAGCGCTTAAGGAGGAGTCCGTGACGGGGAAGTCGCAGGAGGAGCTGAGCAAGAGCGCCCCGCTCGGCACGGCGCAATCCTCGGCGGGCGCCACCGAGGCCGAGAAGTGGTTCCTGAACAGGCTGCTCGACGTGATTGGCCGGCCCGCCATCGGCGTCGAGCTCTGGGACGGAGAGCGGCTGGTGGCTGCCGGCCAGAGCCGGCCCGATCTGTGGGTCCGCCTGAACGACCGGGGCGCACTGTACCGCTTGCTGTACAAGCCCACCCGCACGTTCGGCGAGCTGTACACGTCCGGCAGACTGTCGGTGCAGGGCGACCTGGTCACGGTGCTGGAACGTGTCTACGCAGCGATGGCCGAGGCCGACCGTCGCGTCGGCAGCGCTCGGCGGCTCGCCCGCCGGCTGGTGGCGAAGCGCGCGAACGCGAACACGCTGGAAGGCTCGCGCCGCAACATCCATTCCCACTACGACCTGGGGAACGAGTTCTACGAGCTGTGGCTCGACCGGGACTACACCCAGTACACGTGCGCCTACTATCCCACCTTGGACGCGACCCTCGAGCAGGCGCAGGCGGCGAAGCTCGAGCTCGTGTGCCGCAAGCTCGCGCTGCAGCCCGGTGAGACCGTGGTCGAAGCCGGCAGCGGTTGGGGCGGTCTGGCGCGCTACCTGGTGCGGCACTACGGGGTGAAGGTCCGTTCGTACAACATTTCCGCGGCGCAGGTCGCGTACGCCCGTGAGCGCGCGCGGCGCGAGGGCTTCGACGACGATGCGCTGCAGTACATCGAAGACGATTACCGTAACGTCACCGGCAGCTACGACGTGTTCGTGTCCGTCGGCATGCTCGAGCACGTCGGCACCGACAACTACCAGACCCTCGGACGCACCATCGACCGCTGCCTGAAGGACAACGGGCGGGGGCTGATTCACTCGATCGGCCAGGACCTGCCGCGGCCGCTGAACGAATGGATCGAGACGTACATCTTCCCCGGCGCGTACCCGCCGACGCTGCGCGAGATGATGGAGATCTTCGAGCCGTTCGGGTTCTCGGTGGTGGACGTGCACAACCTGCGCCCGCACTACGCGCAGACGCTGCGTCACTGGCTCGAGCGTTTCGAGGCGAATCGCGACCGCATAACGCAGATGTTCGACGAGCAGTTCGTACGCGCCTGGCGGCTGTACCTGTCCGGTTCGGTCGCCGCGTTCACCGAGGGCCAGCTACAGCTCTTCCAGGTGCTGTTCCGGCGCCCGGGCTGGACGATGCCGCTCACGCGCGATCACTTCGGGGTCGATCTCGCCGAGCTCGAGCGGCTGACACCCAGCGGGGCGCAGTGATGCGCCAGCACGATGTGATCGTCGTCGGCGGTGGCCCCGCCGGCTCCTCGGCGGCGTGGGAGCTCACCCGCCACGGCCGCTCCTGCCTGGTGCTCGACCGCGAGGACTTCCCGCGGGAGAAGCTGTGCGCGGGCTGGATCACGCCGGAGGTGCTCGAGGACCTCGAGTTCACGGCCGCCGATTATCCGCACCGGTTCCTCACCTTCGAGGTGCTGGACGTGGCCTTCAAGGGGATTCACCTGCCGTTCCGCTCGCCGCAGCACTCGGTGCGCCGTTACGAGTTCGACGCGTGGCTGCTCGAGCGCTCGGGTGCGCCGGTGGAGCGCCACAACGTACGCCGTATCGTCGCGGACGACGACGGCTACGTGATCGACGACATGTACCGGTGCCGCTACCTGATCGGTGCCGGCGGCACGCGCTGCCCGGTGTACCGCGAGCTGTTCCGGGACACGAAGCCACGCGACAAGAACCTGCAGGCAGTCACGCTGGAGCTCGAGTTCCCGTACGACTGGAAGGACCCGCGCTGCCACCTCTGGTTCCTGGACAAGGGGTTGCCGGGGTACGCCTGGTACGTGCCGAAGGCCGACGGCTACCTGAACGTCGGGGTCGGCGGCATGGCCGACAAGCTGAAGCGCCGGGGCGACGACATCCGTCGACACTGGGACCGGCTCTGCGAGCGGCTGGTGGACGAGGGGCTGGTCGACGAGCCGCCCGATCAGCCGGGCGGCTACAGCTACTTCCTGCGCGACCGCCGGGACCCCGGGCGGCTCGGCAACGCGTTCGTGGTGGGCGACGCGGCCGGCATGGCGACCCGCGACATGTGCGAGGGGATCGGCCCGGCCGTGCGCAGCGGGCTGATGGCCGCGCGCGCGATCCTCTCCGGCGAGCCGTTCGACCTCGGCCGCATCGAGGCCTTCACCACCGGCAACCGGCTGGTCAGGAAGGGGCTCGAGCGCGCGTTCCTCGGCTGATCCTGTGGGAGCGGCCTCCGGCCGCGAATCGGAAGTATTCGCGGCCGGAGGCCGCTCCCACAGAGGCCGCTCCTACGGTCCCTCTGTAATGAGCGTCTTCAGCGTGAGCGCGCCGAGCGCCTGCTCGGTCAGCTCGCGCCGTTTCGCGAGCAGCGTGTCCACGGCCGGATGCGGCAGCGCCGGCGGACGCTTGTTGCCCTCGCCGCGCCGCGACTGGTGTATGACCTCGAGCAGGTCGCCGACGGAGTAGCTCTCCCACGGGCAGCCGGGCAGGTACGCCGGCGGGTCGGCGTCGGTGATGGCCAGCACGCCGTGCCGTTCCAGCGGGCCGAGCACCTGCTCGATCGCGCCCGACGGCACCTGCAGGTGCTGGCTCAGCGTCTCGACGTCCGGGGCGGGCCGGTGCCCGTAGAAGCGCTCGCCGATCAGACAGAGCGCGTGCAACGCCAGGCGCTCACGCTCCGCCGAGCTCAGGTTGCCGGTGAGCTGACGCCCCGACAGGTATTCGGGGTGCTGGCGGTAGAACGCGATGGAGGCGCCCACCAGCAGGATCAGCCAGCTCACGTACAGCCAGATCATGAACAGGATCGGCGTGGCGAAGCCGGAGTAGATCGCCGTGTACTGGTTGGCGCGCGCGACGAACGCGGCGAACATCCAGCCCACCGCATTCCACAGCACGCCCGCGACCAGTCCGCCGGTGGCTGCCGGCCCGAGCCGCACCCGGGTGTGCGGTACGAACGTGTAGATGAACGTGAACGCCAGCGTGACCATCGCGATCGGCACGAGACGGCCGATGAGCTCGACCAGCACGCCGACCGGCTGGATGCGAAGCAGGCGCTCCATCAGCGGATCCGACATCACCGTCGCCATGATGCCGAGCGCCGCGAAGATCAGCACCGGGCCGATCACGATCACGCTCAGGTAGTCCTTGAAGCGCTCCGCGAGCGTGCGCTTGCTGCCGACCTGCCAGACGTCGTTGAACGCGTGCTCGATCTTCTGCATCAGCGACACGACGGTGTAGAACAGCAGCACGAAGCCGACCGAGCCGAGCACCCCGACCTGGACGTTGTCGACGAAGCCGATGATGCGCGCGACGATCTCCGTGCGGCGCTCGCCGAGCGGCTCCAGCGCGTTCAGCAGAAACGGCTCGATCTGGTTGTGTACGCCGAAGCCTTTCAGGATCGAAAAGCTGATCGCGAGGAGCGGCACCAGAGACAGCAGCGTCGTGTAGACCAGGCTCATGGCCTGGAGCGTGAGCTGCCCGGTGGCAAGGTCACGGCCGACGGCCCAGAGCAGGCGCAGCAGCCGGATGCCGAGGCCGCGCCAGCGCTGCGTACGCTCCCCGTCCTCCCAGACGAGCCGTTCGACGTTCGCCAGCCAGGCGCTGCCGTTCGCGAGACGAGGCCGGTTCACCGGCGAGGGCCCGGGTCGCTGACGAGCGCAGGGATCGGTAAGGCGCGGCGGCTCATGGGCGGAATTCTCTCGTCTGCCGGATGGCGAGGCAACGTACCGGCGCATCGCCTAAGATGCGTCGATGAAGCTCGATCTCGATCAGGCGGGTGAGGTATTGGGATGGGCGACGGGGCTGTCGCTGGTGGCGCTCGTCGCCACCGCCGTCGGCGTGCCGTGGGTCGTGGCGCGCCTGCCGAGCGACTACTTCACCCGCCCGCGGCGTTCCTCGTGGCGCCGCAGCGCCGAGCGGCCGATGCTGGCGCTCGCGGTGAGCGTCGGCAAGAACCTGCTCGGGTCGGTGCTCGTGTTGCTCGGCGTGCTGATGCTCATCACGCCGGGGCAGGGCCTGCTGACGCTGCTGATCGGCCTGCTGATGCTGAACTTCCCGGGAAAGTACCGCCTCGAGCGCTGGCTGGTACGGCGCCCCGGGGTGCTGCGCGCATTGAACTGGCTGCGCCGCCGGCGCGGCCAGCCGCCGTTCGAAGAGCCACCCTGATCGTGCGGCTACTGCCCCGGATCGGCTGAAGGCGCACCGTCGTTCGTATCCCCCGGCCAGGCACCTTGCTCGATCAGCTCGCGCAACCGCTCGTCGCCGTAGCCGAGCTCGCGGAGAATCTGTCGGCCGTGCGCATTGAACGGCGGCGGCGCGCTCGGCGCGCCGGCCGCAAACCCGTCGGCGACGAAGGTCGGCACGCCCTGCAGCGTGCCCGCCCCGGGGACCGCGGCCTGCAGCAGCCGCTGCCGCACCGTTGGCTGCTGGAACACGGCTGCCATGTCGTTCACGAAGCCGAACGGTACGCCGGCGGCGCCGAGCCGCCGGGCGGCCTCCGTGCCGTCCAGCGCGGCGAACGCGCGCTCGAGCTCGTCGCGCAGCGCCTGCCGGTGGGCGACTCGACCGACGTTGTCGGCGAACCGGGGATCGCGCGCGAGCTCGGGACGCTCGATGACCTGGACCATGTTCTGCCATTGCCGCTCGGTTCCCACCGCCAAGACCAGCTCGCGGCCGTCGCCGAGCCGGAAGATCGAGCCGTAAGGGGCGATGTTCGGATGCTCGGAGCCCATCCGCTCAGGCACCACGCCGGCGACGAGATAGTTGCTCGCCTGGTTCGCGAGCGACGCCACGGCCGCCTCGAGCAGCGACACGTGCACGTGTCGTCCGGCGCCGGTCCGCTCGCGCACGAGCAGTGCGAGCAGGATCGCCTCCTTGAGCTGGTGCGCGGCGAGCAGATCCATCAGCGCCACGGGCATCTTCACCGGCGGCCCGTCCGCCTCGCCGTTCAGGTAGGTGAAGCCGCTCTCGGCCTGAATGATCGCGTCGAATCCGGGCCGGGGGTCCGCGTTGCCGTAGGCCGAGATCTGCGCGTAGATCAGCCGCGGATTCTCCGCGCACAGCGTCGCCGGATCGAGCCCGAGCTTCACGTCGTCGCCCGGCTTGTAGCTGGCGATCACCACGTCGGCGGCACGGGCGAGGTCGTGAACCACCGCCCGCCCGGCGGGTACCGCGACGTTCAGCGCGATCGAGCGCTTGCCCCAGTTCGCGCAGGAGAAGTAGGCGCCGATCGGGTTGGCAGGATCTTCCTGGCGAAGCCGCCAACTACGCGTCGGATCGCCCCCGGTCGCGGGGTTCTCGACCTTCACGACGTCGGCACCGAGCTCGGCCAGGAACTGCCCGGTGACCGGTCCGGCGAGAATGCTGGCGAGCTCCAGCACGCGCAGCCCCGCCAGAGGCGCCGAGCCGCTCAAGGTGCTGGCCTGCGTGCGCAGCGATCGTGCATGCCGAGATCTCCATCCCGCCTCGTTCGGGCGCGCATTGTGCCAAGCGTCGGCCGGCACTGTCACGGCAACGCCCGCGGTGTATCCGCGCGCGATTGCCCTCATAATGCCCGGCTTCGCGGCCACGGGAGCGGGCCGTCGTTCAATTTCGGAGGGGCTGGAGGGAACAGGTGAAGCCACCCGCTTACGTGAGGTCCATTCTGATCGCGGCCGCCGCAGCGGGCGTGCTCGCGGTCTCGCCGCCGACGCAATCGAGCGAGGCGCTGTCGCGCCGTCTCGAGAACCGGTCATTGGCGGCCACCACGGGTTCGCCCGTCGACGTGATCGAGGCCGAGGCGCTCATCGCCCAGGGCTACACCACGCTGCCTCAGGTCCTCGCGAACCTGGTGCCGAGCTTCGTGCATCCGGAGCCAGCGCTCGCGCAGGGCACCGACCACGCGCGGCCGTCGGCGCTGCGGGGCCTCGCGCCGGACCAGATGGTCGTGCTGCTCGACGGGCGGCGCCGCATGCCGGCCGCGTGGCTGCACCGCGCCGACACCTACGGACGCGGCTCGGTGGGCGTCGATATGGGCCTGATTCCGCTCGCCGCGGTGGAGCGCGTCGAGATCCTGCGGGGCGGCGCCTCCGCGCGCTACGGCTCCGGGGCGATCGCCGGCGTGATCAACGTGGTGCTGAAGGACGCGAGCGCCGGCGGCAGCGTCGTCGCGACGTTCGGCCAGTATCGGACCCACATGAAAGGCGTGCCGGATCTGCTGCGCGTCCGCGCGCGTCCGCCGAGCGACTTCCAGCTGATCGAGGCGGGCGATCTGAACACCGACGACGGCGAGGGTGATACCCTGACGGTCGCCGCCCACGGCGGCTTCGAGCTTTTCGACGCCGGCTTCATCGACCTCACCGCCGAGTTCCGTCGTCAGGACCCGACCGATCGTTCCGGCTTCGATCCGCGTCCGATCTACCCGGCGCTGCCCGGCGGGGAGTTCGATCCGCGGGAGGCCTTCGCCGACCGGCGCACGCAGCGCTACGGCAATCCGGATCAGGAGGACGTGAAGCTGCTCACCAACTTCGGTACGCCGATCGGTGAGCGCACCGACTTCTACGGCCACATCGGCTACACGGCCCGCAATGCCGAGAGCGCCGGCGAATTCGTCGCGGCGGGGAGCGATGCGAACGTCCCGGCGATCCACCCGGACGGCTATCTGCCGCTGATCGACTCCGACGTGGAGAGCCGTTACTTCACGTTCGGTCTGCGCGGCGAGCACTGGGGCTGGCGTTGGGACCTCGCGTACACCAGCGACGAACACGAGATGGACTTCGCGCTCGAGAGCAGTCTGAACCCGTCCCTCGGCGCGATCAGTCCCACGGACTTCGAGGTGGCCAACTACGAAGGGCGGCACCTGATCATCGGTCTCGATCTCGCGCGCGAGCTCGACCTCGGTCTCGCCGAGCCGGTGACGGTGCGTTGGGGCGTGGAATACCTGGACACCGAATACGAGAACGAGGTCGGCGACCCGGCTTCCATCGCGGCGTCCGGCGCGCGCACCGACGACGGTCGGCTGCGTCCGCCCGGATCCCAGGGCTTCTTCGGTGTGCGTCCGCCGGACGACTTCGACGCTCCGCGCACCAACGTCGGAGCTTATCTCCAGCTCGAGGCCGCGCCGACGCGCGCCGTCGAGACGCTGGCCGCGGTGCGGGTGGACGACGAGGAGGAGGGCACCGAGGTTTCCGGCAAGCTGGGCGCGCTCTGGCACGTGACCGATCGGCTCGACCTGCGCGGCGCGGTGTCCCGCGACTACCGTCATCCGTCCGCCGCGCAGACCTACTTCCACGCGACCGAGCTCGTCGCGGCGGACGACGGCTACCTCGAGCAGGGCACGTACCCGGCCGATCATCCCGTGGCGCAGGCGCTCGGCGCCGAGACGCTGGACACCGAGTCGGCGCTGAACCTCGGCATCGGCGCCGAGTGGCGCTTCGGCGACGCCGCGGCACTGTCGCTCGACCTCTACCAGATCGAGGTCGACGACCGCGTGGTGCTGTCGAACTGGCTCAGCGGCCCGGACGTGACGGAGCTGCTCGCCGAGCAGGGCATCACCGGCGTGCAGGCGGTCCGTTATCTGCTGAACGGCCCCGATACCCGCACCCGCGGAGCCGACCTCGCCGGGCGCTATCGCTGGGACAGCCGGTGGGGACCGGTGGAGCTGGGCGCCGGGTGGAACGTGAGCGAAACCGACGTCACCGGCAGCGCGCCGGTCCCGGCGGGGTTGGCCGGGCTCGCGGGCGCCGAGCCGTTCGGCGAGCGCGACGCGGCGCAGCTCGAGCAGTGGACGCCCGACAGCAAGCTGATCCTCTCTGCCCGGTGGCAGGGCGAACGGCTGTCGCTGGACGCGCGCCTGACGCGCTACGGTCGGGTCACCGACCTCGGTCCGGTGCCGGAGCAGGATCTCGATCTCGGCGAGCCGTGGCTGCTCGATCTGCACGTGCGCTACCGCCTGACCGCGCGCGGGCACATGGGCTTCGGCGTCTACAACCTGCTGGACGAGTATCCGGAGGTGCGCTCGCGCGAGCCGAGCGATCCGGTGGAGAACCGCGTGCTGCCGTACTCGAGCTACTCGCCGTTCGGGTTCAACGGCCGATTCGTCTACCTGCGTCTCGGCTTCGACCTGACGGGCGGCTGACAGGAGGGTCAACGGATCCATGGCGGACGCGCCTGCGGTGGAGCCGCTCGAGCTGCTGCGGCAGGTCTTCGGCTACGAGGGGTTTCGCGGCCTCCAGCAGGAAATCGTCCAGGCCGCCTTGCACGGCCGCGACTGTCTGGTGCTGATGCCGACCGGCGGCGGCAAGTCGCTGTGCTACCAGCTTCCGGCGCTGCTGCGGCCCGGTCTCGGCATCGTGGTGTCGCCGCTGATCGCGCTGATGCAGGATCAGGTCGAGGCGCTGCGCCAGCTCGGCGTCGCGGCGGCGTTCGTGAACTCGAGCCAGACCCCGGCCGAGCGCGCCGAGGTGTTCCGGCGCATCGCCTGCGGTGCGCTGAAGCTGCTGTACGTGGCACCGGAGCGATTGCTGCAGGCGGAGACGCTCGGCTTCCTGCAACGCCACCCGATCGCGCTGATTGCGATCGACGAGGCGCACTGCGTCTCCGCGTGGGGGCACGACTTCCGCCAGGACTATCTCGCGCTGGATCGGTTGCGCGAGGTGTTTCCCGGCGTACCGCGGATGGCGCTGACCGCCACCGCCGATCCGCGCACCCGGGAGGACATCGTCCGGCGTCTGGCGCTCGACGAGCCGGCGCGTTTCGTGGCCGGCTTCGATCGGCCGAACATCCGCTATCGGGTCGAGCCGAAGACGTCGGCGAAGTCGCAGCTCGAACGGTTTCTCGCCGACCACCGCGGCGAGAGCGGCATCGTCTACTGTTTGTCGCGGCGCAGCGTCGAGGAAACCGCGGCGTGGCTCGACGCGCGCGGCGTCCCGGCGCTGCCGTATCACGCGGGGCTGCCGGGCGCGGTACGGGCGGAGCATCAGGCGCGCTTTCTGCGTGAAGACGGCCTGGTGATGGTCGCGACCATCGCGTTCGGCATGGGCATCGACAAACCCGACGTGCGATTCGTCGCGCACCTCGACCTGCCGAAGAACATCGAGTCCTACTACCAGGAGACCGGACGGGCCGGCCGCGACGGCGAGCCGGCGGAAGCCTGGATGATCTACGGGCTGCAGGACGTGGTGCGGCTCTCGCAGCTCGTCGATCAGTCCGAGGCGTCCGAGGAGCACAAGCGCGTCGAACGCGACAAGCTGTTCGCGCTGCTCGGCTGGTGCGAGGTCACCCGCTGCCGGAGGGCGGCGCTGCTCGAGTACTTCGGCGAAGCGCATCCGGGGAACTGCGGCAATTGCGACGTCTGCCTCGCGCCGCCGCGCACCTGGGACGGCACCGTCGCCGGGCAGATGCTGCTGTCGTGCGTGTATCGGACCGGCCAGCGCTTCGGCGCCGCCCACGTGATCGACGTGCTGCGCGGCAACGCGACCGACAAGGTCAGGCAGTACCGTCACGAGCGCCTCAGCACGTTCGGGATCGGCCGCGACGACAGCGTCGCGCACTGGCGCTCGGTGGTGCGCCAGCTCATCGTGCAAGGGTTCCTCACGGCCGATCCCGAACGCTTCGGCGCGCTGCGCCTCACCGCGCGCAGCCGCGAGCTGCTGCGCGGGGAGGTGCGCCTGCTGCTCCGCGAGGAGACGCGTCCGGCGCCGCGGCGCGCCGCGGCGCCCGGGACCCGCGCGGCGGAGCACGGTGACGGAACCGACGCGGCGGAGCACGACTTCGATCAGACGCTGTGGGACGCGCTGCGCGCGTGCCGCAAGGCGCTCGCCGAAGAGCAGGGTGTGCCCCCGTACGTGATCTTCCACGACAGAACGCTGAAGGAAATGGTGCGGCACCGGCCGACGACGCCGGAAGAACTGCTCGCGCTCGACGGTGTCGGCGAGGCGAAGCTGGAACGCTACGGCGCGCGTTTCCTCGACGTGATCGCCAGGCACTGATCTTCTGTGGGAGCGGCCTCCGGCCGCGAATCTTCCGGACCTTCGCGGCCGGTACGAACCCGCCACATAGGCAACACCTGGACCGGACCGGGGTCGTACCCGAGCCGGGTACGTCGCGTCAGCGGCCGGGGATCTCGGCCGGATCGATCAGGCGGTGGCGGCGCCAGCCTTTCGTCAGCAGCCAGGTCGCCGGGGATGCGACTTCGCGTATTCGCGGCGGTGAATCGCATGGGTTCCACGGCGGATGGTTCCATCCCTCGAACCACACCGCCGAGCTCGCCGGATCGAGCCGCACCACAGGCGGCGCCTTCCGGTGACGCTCGAAGTAATGGTGTCGCGCGTTCAGCAGCACGTAGCCGAGGGCATGGCGCACCTGCCTCGGCGTCCTCAGCAGCCGGTGGTGGTATCGGCCATCCAGTACACTGCCGCGCCGGGCGAACACCCGGTTCACGCACCGCGCGACCCGCGCCGCGAGGCTCTTCATCCCGCACGCGAGCGCACGCTTCCCCTGCGCCTCGATCAGAAAGTGCAGGTGGTTGTGCTGGATCGAGTAGTGCACCACCCGAAAGCCCGGACGCTCGGCGCACTGGGCGAGGCTGTATCGGAAGGCTGCGACGAAGCGCTTCCTGCGCAGGTTCGGCAAACCCCGCTGCAGGCGCACCGTGACGTGCACGGGGCAGTGGCCGGGAATGTTCTCGCGGCGCCGGTGCAGCACGCGCGCGTTCGGCCGCGCCTTCCGGCCCGCGCCCGGTCGCCAGCCGCCGCGTCCCGACGGGATCAGCACCAGCTCGGTCTGCTTCGGTCGCCGTCCGCACGCCTTTGTCATGCGCCCAGATTAGGGCGCTGTTCATCGCGGCGATGCCGGCGATGGCTGAAGGTGCGGTAAGAAGTCGCTGACGTCTTTGTGCAGTTGCGCGTGCCTCTGCCTGCCGCCGGATCCTTCGAACCATTCCGGCCGGTATCCGTGGACGTCGCTCCCCTCGGAACGGAACA